>CAZVYQ010000027.1:0-37961 GCA_964631375.1 uncultured Lachnospiraceae bacterium
GCGTTGCCAACAGATTTACAGTCTGCCCCCTTTGGCCACTCGGGAACCCATCCATTTATATTACCGGTTCAAATAATAACATAAGATGATTTATCATGCAAGATTTTTTCTTACTTTCTCATGATGAAAGCCATTAACAGCATGGTTTTAGAATCATACCAGATGTCGGTTGTAATGTGAGCAACAACTTCCCTCCGGAAATACGATACTGCCGACGTTCTGTTGTATACCCATCTGCAAAAGTTGTCATAATGCTTTCGACCATACTCTCACGCAAAACTCCAAGTTCCCATACCTTGAGTTCTATCGTCCTCTCTGTCTCACTGTTATTAATGACAATGATGCTTTGTTTGGTCATCGTAAATCGACCATAGGCCAATATATTTTCTTCGATCAATAGGCATTTCATGGAACCATTCCCAAGTTCTTCGTGATTCTTTCTGATACGAATCAATTCCTTATGATACTCTATGAGTTCATGATCCTCATGACCCCAAGGATATGTTCTGCGATTATCGGGATCAGTAAAACCACACAGTCCAGCTTCATCACCATAATAGATTGTCGGAGCTCCTGACCAGGTAAACTGAAGCATGACAGCTTCACGAAATACAGCTTTACTGATATTTGCATTGGCTGCTTCATGCCCTTTCTCGGCTACACGTCCTACCACATGATTTGTTCGCGTCAAGAAACGAGAATGATCATGATTGGACAACTCATTCATAGATACCTGCATAGAGGGGGCTGAAAACTCTGCATAATGAACTCTCATCATCGCCCAGAAGTTATTTGCATTTCCCAACATATCTCTTCTGAAATCGTCGCTATGCTTTTGCATCCCGGTAAAAAACCACGTTACAGGCTCCATAAAGGCATCATAATTCATGATGGTATCCCACTCATCACCCTGTAGCCAATCATTCGGTCGCCCATAGTGTTCTGCTATGATAATTGCTTCGGGATTAGCTTCTTTGACTGCCCTTCTGAAATCCTTCCAAAACTTATGATTAAATTCAGGTGAATGTCCCAAATCTGCTGCCACATCAAGACGCCATCCATCTACATTGTATGGCGGTGAAACCCATTTACGTGCAATATCCAGAATATACTGATACAGCATAGATGAATTTTCATAATTCAGTTTCGGCAGGGTATCATGACCCCACCATCCGTCATATACTGCATTGTATGGCCAATTTCCGCTTCGAAAGTCAAAGAAACTTCGATAAGGACTATCTGCTGATACAAATGCTCCCTTTTCGTATCCTTCCTGATTCTCGTAGATTCGTTCACGATCCATCCATTTATTAAACGAACCGCAATGATTAAAGACGCCATCCAGAATGATCCTGATTCCTCTTCTGTGTGCTTCCTCTACGACCTGAATAAACAGATCATTGCTGGCTTCCAGATTTCTCTTATCTGTAACTCGCCTGATATATTTTGTTGCCTGACTGTTATCTGTTTCACCCTCAGATAACAATTCTCCTCCATCTGCAACGATTTTTCCAAAATGAGGATCTATATAGTCATAGTCCTGACAGTCATATTTATGATTTGAAGGTGAGACGAACAATGGATTAAAATAGATTACATCTATCCCCAAATCCTGAAGATAATCCATTTTATCCAAAACGCCCTGCAGATCTCCGCCAAAGAATTCGCGGATTCCGGATGGATCCGGCCATTTGTCCCAGTCCTTCACACGCACCGTCTGTCCGTTGATATAATGGTATTCCCCGGTTTCTACATCGTTTGTCTTATCTCCGTTGTAAAACCGATCGACAAAGATCTGATACATAACCGCACTTTTCGCCCATTTGGGTGTCCGAAAGCCCGGCGTCAGCTTGAATTCATAGTAAGGATTCACATCTCTGACTGCTCCCCGCAAGTCATATAAACATGATACTCTGCCTGCTACTACCTCAAAATGATAGCTGATTCTGTCATTGTCCAATTGATACTCACATTCATAATAATCAAAGACATTGATCGTCTGAAATTTGTGCATCATAACTCTGTCATTCTGGCAAATGAAAAATACATGGTCGACATTATTTTTTGCTGTTCTGAAACGTATCTTAATCAATCCATATGGATTAGGCTCCATCGGAATGACATACTCATCGGAAGGGTCACTGAATAAAGCTCTTTTATTCAGAACCGGTTTCATACTGGACAGATATAATCCTTTTTCATAGGGTGAAGCACCCGAATAGTCCATGATGTAACTCCTTTCCCACTCATCTATTATATTTGATTCAACCGCAATATACAACCCTTTGTAATCAAAAAAACACTAAATATAGTGTTTTCATTGGTAATTACCTTGTCATTTGTGGATAGGCTTTGTCGGATGTATAAACAGTAAAAGAGACAGCCTCACGATTGCTGTCTCTTTTGGAGAAGGTATTTCTTTTCTTATGGGGTATAGTATAAACTATACAATGTATTGGGGGGTTACAAGTGATATTATAGCATTGGCACCCTACCCGGTCTAGATTTAGAATTCACAAATATTACAAAAACAAGGTTTGTTTTTTGTTAAATTTGCACAAATAACTCTTCGAACTCATCTCTGTTAATCTTCTCTTTTTCGAGTAACAGCTCTGCACAGCGGTGCAGTACATCCTCATGTTGTTTGATCAACGTCTCTGCTCTTTGGTAACATTCATCCATAATAGCCTTAACCTCTCGATCGATCTCTCCGGCTACTGACTCACTGTATCCTCTTGTATGTGCCAGATCTCTGCCGATGAATACCTCATCATCCTCATTATCATAGCTGACAATACCGATTTTATCTGACATACCATACTTTGTCACCATGTTCTTTGCCATCTTGGTTGCACTCTTGATATCCTGTGATGCACCGGTTGTGATATCATGGAATATCAATGCCTCTGCTACGCGTCCCCCAAGCGATACCGTGATATCCTGAAGCATACGTTCCTTTGAATTAAACATTTCATCCCGTTCAGGCAATGGCATAGTATAGCCTGCCGCACCGATTCCAGTCGGGATGATAGATACTGTATAAACAGGCCCCACTTCAGGAAGTACGTGGAATAAAATCGCGTGACCGGCTTCATGATATGCCGTGATCTTCTTTTCCTTATCCGAAATAACCTTGCTCTTCTTCTCCGGACCAACTCCAACTTTGATAAATGCCTTTTTAATATCTTCCTGCATAATAAAGTTCTTATTATCTCTTGCCGCAAATATTGCCGCTTCATTCAGTAGATTCTCAAGATCTGCACCTGTAAAGCCTGCTGTTGTTCTGGCAATCTGTTCGAGATTCACATCATCAGATAACGGTTTATTCTTGGAATGAACCTTTAAGATATCTTCACGACCTTTGACATCCGGTCTCCCGACACCGATCTTTCGGTCAAAACGTCCCGGTCTGAGGATAGCAGGATCCAAAATATCAACACGGTTTGTTGCCGCCATTACAATAATGCCTTCGTTGACACCAAATCCATCCATCTCAACAAGCAGCTGATTCAGAGTCTGTTCACGTTCGTCGTGTCCACCGCCCATTCCGGTACCTCTGCGTCTTGCAACAGCATCAATCTCATCTATAAACACAATACAAGGTGCATTTTTCTTAGCTTCGGCAAATAAATCTCTCACACGGGAAGCACCTACACCAACAAACATTTCAACAAAATCTGATCCTGAAATTGAAAAGAAAGGAACTCCCGCCTCTCCTGCAACCGCTTTGCCCAACAATGTTTTTCCGGTTCCGGGAGGTCCCTCCAGTAAAACACCCTTAGGAATTCTAGCTCCAACCTGCAGATACTTCTGGGGTGCTTTTAAGAAGTCCACAATTTCCTTCAACTCATCCTTTTCTTCATCCAGTCCTGCCACTTCCTTAAATGTCATCTTGTTTTCATCGGAAGAAAGTTTGGCACGGCTTCTGCCAAAGTTCATAACCTTGCCGCCTCCGCCTGCCCCTGCTTGACTGTTTGTATAAAAGATAATAACCAGAATAATCGCAAAGATGATCAGACTCGGCAGCATATAACTCATAAACCAGCTGGCTCTTGTCACATCCTTGAGTTTATAGGTCGGGAAATCCTTACGTAGTTCCTTTTCCACTTCAACGACATCAGAAACAAACAGTGTCTCCTCCTCACCACTCTTTAACGTGATCTGCAGGACGCCCGTAGGTACCTCGGCATTTGGCTGGATTACAATATCAGTAATCGATCCATCAGCAAGATATTTTCTAAACTCACTATCGGTAATATAATCCTGTGATTCTGTCCACATGCTTTTCCATAATAGGATTGAAATAAAAAAGGCTCCGAATAATAGCAGGTAAAAGCCCGTCCCTCTGCTGTTTTTCTTATTCAAAATAGTCCTCCTTCTAAAATCGATTAATCCAGTTCGACAACACCAATGTAGGGAAGATTTCTATATTTCTGTGCATAATCCAGACCATATCCCACCACAAACTCATCAGGAATCTGAAATCCGGTGTAATTTACATTGACATCTACGACTCTTCTCTCCGGCTTATCCAACAACGTACATAATGCAAGGCTTGCCGGCTTTCTCTCATTCAAAATATTCAATAAATAACTTAATGTTCTTCCTGAGTCAACGATATCCTCTACGACTATAACATTTTTATCTAAAAGAGCTTCATCCAGATCCTTAGCAATTCGAACAACACCGCTGCTCTGTGTATCATCTCCATAGCTGCTACAGGACATAAAATCCATTGTTACCGGTATGGTGATTCTCTTTGCAAGTTCACACATAAAGAATGCACCGCCCTTTAATACACATACCAGATGTACCGTTTTCCCGGCATAATCGCGACTGATCTGCTCTCCTATCTCTTTAATCTTTCGATCTACCTCGTCCTCAGATAATAATACTCTGATTTTCTCACTCATATTCATTTCCTCCATAAACTTGTACTTTTAAAATGATTTTTGTCTCATCTGAAATCTTATACTTCTCACTAATCCGATAGCCAACCACCCACAGTATATGAGTGCCGTCGGCAAGCAGAATCAATTGTTCACGTTGATCTCTGGGTATTTTCTCATTGATACAATACGTCTTGATTGTCTGTCGATCCATTTTGTTATTAATGCAAAAAAAATCGTTTGTATCTCGATTGCGTAACAACAAACCGCTTTCTATTTTATCATAATCGAACTGTTTCGTATATGTTTTTTGCTCAATATCCTGATTTTTTTGTCTGTTTTCCAGACTGAACATAACACACCGTCCATCCATCAACTTGATTTCAGTCGGAAAAGTATTGATCGGAATATACAGTCTAGCAGGTGCTTCCTTGTCTTCAGGGGCACTAAGCACAATTTCCTGATAATCTCTCCTTGCAGTCAGTCCACGAGGCAGCATGATAACCTTACTCACCTCTTTATCCTGCAGCTTTAGGATATCCCTGATATGCTTAATTCCAATGTCCTTCCACTCCTGTGCCAGCCTTTCCAGTGCAATTCGTACCAAATACTGCTGAATGACCGGTTCACTTGCTCTCAAAAGACAAAGGGGAATATGATAACCTGTTTTAATATCACCGGTTACCTTCGTCATAAATTCTGAAAGTGCCTGTTTGTAAATGTATTGTTCTGCCTCCTGCATGAATGTTGCTGTTTCTGCTATATGTGCTACTACCTGTCCATGAAACCCATCCTCTATTACAGGTAAAATCCTGTTCCTGATGATATTTCGTGCATAGTGATCACTGTTATTCGTACTGTCAATACAATACGAAAGATTCCTTTTCTTCAGGTATTGCTCTATTTCAGACCTTTCCAGACACAGCAAAGGTCGGATAACATCGTCCCTGACAGGAGACATTCCTCCCAACCCTTTTATCCCACTGCCTCGGAATAATCGAAACAATACGGTTTCTGCTTGATCATTTTTATGATGTGCCAATGCAATCTTCCCTGCACCAACCTGTTTCTTTACTTCTGCAAACGCACGATAACGAATGATTCTACCCGCTTCCTCTGTTGTTAGTCCATGTTCTGTCGCATAGGAATTGACATCCTCCTCATAAAGATAAAAAGGAAGTTGTTGTTCGGTGCAGATCTGTCTCACATAGGCGGCATCCCTCAAAGCCTCTTCACCACGCAGTCCATGATTGATATGTACTACATATAATGAGATCGGAGTAACTGAGCAAAACTCCAATAGCATATAAAGAAGACAAACCGAGTCTGCACCTCCCGACACACCGACTACCAATTGATCATGTCTGGCAATCATATTATGCTGCTCAATATATCTTTTTACCTTTTCAATCATGGTAACTCCTTGATTCCGTCATATAATCATCATAAAATTTTCTATTTGAAAAATCAAGTTAAGTTATCAGAATCGGTTTACTTTTTCCAAATTCCCGCCACCAGTACAGACATATCATCCTTGATCTCTTGATTTGACATCTGGGTAACCTTAGATAGAATCCTTGACGCCATTTCCCGGGGACTGGTTCTCTTCATTTCTTCAATCATCTCTCCCAGGATAAGCTCCGGATGTTCTGTACCGACTCGATCTAACACACCATCTGTAACCAGTATGATATAGTCGTCATCATAGAGCTTCTTTTCTATACTGTCATAATCCTGCTTGTGAAAAATACCAAGCGGCAAACTGGTAGAGGTCAGCGTTTCCACTTTACAGTCCCTTTTAATAAAAGTCGTGGAGGCACCCACCTTAATAAAGTTACAAACCCCACTGTATAGGTCAATATCCGCAATATCAAGACTGGAAATAGCCTGTTCTTCGGAACGTGCTACAATTGCCCCATTAATCATCTGTACAACTGTCTCGCCGGAAAAACCCGCCTCGACAAACTGCTCTGCCAGTTCGATGATTGTCTCACTTTCCCTACAGGCTCGTTTCCCGGATCCCATCCCATCAGACAGACTTAACACAACCCTGCCCATTCCCACCTTCGTAAATGCGTAATTATCCCCGGAGATCTCCTCTCCCTCTTTTGGAAGTCTCGCAACACCGGTCAAGACACGATATGCTGCATCTTCTTCAAAATAGACCGTTGTATATTCACGACCGATCGCTAATGCACCCTCCTGTGACGGTACCAGATTCTTTTTACATACCTCAGAAATCATGCAGCCTATTTCCTTAGCGGCCACCTTGTGTCCCCGTTCCATTCTAATTGTCGCATAGACCTCAAGTTTGTGATCCTTTTTCTCTACCACAAGTATGTTCTTTGATAGAACGCCCTCCTTTCTGAGTTGTTTGCTGATACGTTCTTCCAGTTTCTCTCCTACATCTACGACATTATAGATTTCCTCTGCAACCTCCGATATGATATGTGCCATTTCATTTAGCTGTCCGGCAAGTGCAACTCGGTTCTCTATTAACCGATTCTTCCATAGCATCTCTTTTCGGTCTATTATGCCCTCTTCACCCTCTGTCGGCAGCGGAAGTTCCTCCGGGACATAAGAAAATGTTGTTGCCAGGTTACGAAAGGATTCGGCATATGCCAAAAGCTTTCCTCTCCCCGGTCCCTTTAGGAATAGTTCTTCCTTATGATTTTCAATATGTAGTTGACGCTCCGTACTCAGTAGAAATCGAATAACTGCTCCCATAATAAATGCTGTACTGACGACAAACAGGCTCTCTAATACTCCTGTAATCAAAATCATATCTCCGTCAACTGACATGGCACTTTTTGTGATATCCATCGTCATAAGACCCAAGCCACTGATTGCATAACCCTTCCACTTCCGGCAGATTCTGTTTTTCCCTTCAAAAAGACGAACCACCACAATGGTAATCAACATTGGTATCACATATCGTACAACCTGATCAATTGGCAGGGCAAATGTCAGTGCAATTGTAATCAACGGGCATAAAATCACTCTACAGGCTCTTTCCATATACATTGCGCTGAAAAATATCAGCCCAAACGGGTTGATCCCATACACGCTTCCGCAAGATAACAATGCCCCCACCACACAAATTAATAATTGCTTTCCTTTTTCCTTTCTCATGTCAAATCCTCCTATTCATTTTCGTAGGCATATTATAGTCAAAGGATTCTTGATCTTTTGTCACTTCGAAGGAGTTCAAGTAATTTATGAAATTAAAAAACAGCCATCCAAATTAGATGACTGTTTACTCTTCTGCCTGAAATATGATCTCGTCTTCATATACCAAACCAAGTTTTTCTTTTGCAACTTCTTCCACATACTTTGCTGTTTTTGTATATTTTTCATATTCAACCAGCTCTTCAACCCGCTTTTCTTCTTCCTCGATCTGAGCCTGTAATGCTTCTTCCCGTTTGATATAAGCGGCTTGCTTTTCCTTGAGACCGATACGCCCGATCATCAAAACAACAAACAGCATACACACAACTACAGATACGCAAAGCATACCGAGCCTATTCTGTCTCCTCTTCCGAAAGGCACTTCTTCTTGCCATAGCAATCTCCCCTTGTAAACCGGCGAACACCCCTTGTTAGCCCATGATGTTTACATAACTTTATTCTAACCATTTTTATTGTTCTCGTCAAGGCGTTTTTCAGTTTCTGATAGAAAAAGCAGATTGGTCGTATTAAGAAGCCGATCAGTTTATCTATCCATCTGATCAGCCATGTAATGATAAAGACCGTATATTTAACATATATTTTGCTGACTGTTGACTTAAACACGATCATGCCTAAAAGACTTCCCAGAACAGCAAACCATCTGAGAATCCCATGATTTTCTTCTATCAACATATTGAAAATACTGATGCTGCAGAAAATCCAAAAACCCATGTCCTCCATAGCAATCCATATGGTTGTATGTTTGATCACCCTGCGAACAATTCGGATCGTATCGTACAAAGCCGTAATGGTTACTCCTAATAAAAAGGTATGTGCCAGAAAGTCCAGTTCATTCAGAATACTTTGACTCATCCGTGACATCCTCCGCTATTTGAACAATTTTCCAAGTAAAGATTCACCCTGCTTGGAAAAACCGGAAAGCTCAGAATACGTCAGAGAGTCTATCTTACCCTCAACATCTATTTCACCTTTTTCCAATGTCAGCCGGTTCACATGTAGATCGGTTCCTTTGATCATTAGCATTCCCTGCTCAGTTTCCAGCAGAATCTCACTGACATCAAAGGATAATACATCCGATACGCCTGCAATATTACATGTCCTTCTGTTCAACAGACTTAACTTGTGTATTTTCTGTTTGTTGACATCCTCCATGACAAACCCCCCTCATCTTCTTCATTCAAGATTTAATAAAGTATATGCGGGGAACTTGTTTCGTATGTTGATATTCTAGATATATCTAAACATCTCTCCGGCTTCATCCTTCCTGACTGTTTCCTTAACATCCAGGACTTCTACCTTGACATTTTTATTTCCAAATTGTATTTCCAGGATGTCACCCTCTGCCACATTTGCTGAAGCCTTAGCAGGTCTTCCATTGATCGTAACTCTGCCTGCATCACAGGCTTCATTTGCTATCGTCCGTCTCTTGATAATCCTTGAAACCTTCAGATATTTATCTAATCTCATAATCTTTTACTCCTTTGATGGGCAAGACCCATTGCTACATTTAATCTATAAACTAAAACAGAGAGTCTCGAAAGACTCTCTGTTAAAGAAATTCGTGTCAATTATTTCTTGTTTACTAAATCCTTTAATGCCTTACCAGCTTTGAACTTAGGAGCCTTTGATGCAGGAATCTTCATAACTGCGCCGCTCTGAGGATTTCTTCCTTCTCTAGCTGCTCTCTTAGAAACTTCGAATGTACCAAAGCCAACTAACTGAACTTTGCCACCCTTCTTTAATTCTGTTGAAACAACATCTGTAAAAGCTTTTAAAGCTTTTTCTGCATCTTTCTTTGATAATCCAGCCTGGTCAGCCATAGCTGCTACTAATTCTGTTTTGTTCATTGTGAACTCCTCCTCTATTCTGAGTATGTTTTTTCAACGTTTGCTTTTGTCACAACGTCTAACAATATTTATACCCTTTTTCCCCCTATTTGTCAAGGAATATTTGGTACTTTTGTTGATTTTAAGGCACTTTTCGTGTTTTCGATTACATAACGCCTATATTGATATATTATGTAAATATGTTACATTCGGGCGATTTTTTTCTTTCCTAATAGAATTGTTGTTTTTTTTACTGAAAATTGGTATTCTTATAGATATATGTATTGATATGGGAGGAACTCCGAATGAAGTTATCCGATTTTCTAGATTATGATCATATTTATATACAATGTCATGACAATCCTGATGCTGATACCATAGCGTCTGGTTTTGCACTTTATACCTATTATAAAGAAGCAGGAAAACAGGTCAAATTGATTTACAGTGGCAGATTTCAAATACAAAAAAGCAATTTGATACTAATGCTGGATAAGCTTGCGATTCCAATTGAGTATGTCTCCCCCTCTGAACTGCATCTGACTGACGAACTATTGATTACCGCTGACTGTCAGTATGGTGCCGGTAATGTTACTCTGATTCCGGCGGAGCATACAGCCATCATAGACCATCATCAGATCGAAATCGATACACTCGATCACTCACTGATTATGAGTAATTTTGGAAGTTGTTCCACAATTGTCTGGCAACTGTTGACTGATGCCGACTTCGATCTTACAGATCACCCAAACGTCTCCACCGCTTTATATTATGGTTTGTTTACGGATACCCTGCAGTTTGCCGAGATCTATAACCCCGCAGACAAAGATATGCGTGATTCCCTGCATTTTTCTCAAAGTACCATCAATCTACTGCGCAACTCCAATCTGTCAGCAAAGGAACTGGAGATTGCCGGGATTGCAATGATTCGCACGATTCATAACGATGCCAACCGATATTCTCTGATCAAGGCGCAACCTTGTGACCCGAACATCCTCGGTCTGATCAGTGATATGTGCATTCAGGTCGATGATGTTGACATGTGCGTTGTATATAATGAACTGGATGACGGAATCAAATTCTCGGTCAGAAGCTGTGTAAAAGAAACCAAGGCAAGCGATCTTGCTGCTTATCTCGCAAACAGCATCGGTTCCGGCGGCGGTCATCTGGAAAAAGCAGGTGGCTTTATCAGCCGTAGGAAATATGATAAAGTGCACCCCGGATATCATACTGAAGCATATTTCTCCGAAAGAATACAGCAATACTGCTACAGCTTTGATATCATCGAGGCTAAGTCCTATGACATAGATATCAGCGATATGAAGCGATATAAAAAGAAGAGATTGCCAATCGGCTATGCCGTCCCTGAGGAATTCCTTCCCATTGGTACCCCCATTACCGTACGTACTTTGGAAGGCGATATTGATACCTATATCACCAAAAATATGGTAATTATGATTGGTATTCAGGGTGAGGTTTATCCCAGCACACTAGAAAAATTTTCACGCAGTTATGTACCTTGCGATATACCATACGATTTGAATGTTCCCTACAAGCCGACAATTAAAAACCTGATTGACGGAACAGTACTGCCACTTGATAGCTATGTAAAATCTTGCATCTCTACGGGCGAGACCTACATCCATGCGAAGCCCCTTGAAAAGTCAGTCAAGGTATTTACAGAATGGGATGAAGAAAAATATATGCTTGGACGGGTAAATGATTATATTGCTGTCAGAAGTGATGACAGACACGATATATACATCATCGAAAATAATATCTTCCAAACCACATATGAGGAGTGTAAAGAATCGTGAAAAATTACTATACCTATGATGCCTTTATCAGTTACCGACATGCAGATCTGGATAAATTCGTAGCAGAAAACCTGCATAAAAAACTGGAAGCATTTAAGCTTCCGCATTCAGCATCCAAAAATCGACTGGAAGGCGAAAAGACCCGTATCAAACGTATCTTTCGTGACAAAGATGAACTTCCGATTGCAAGTGATCTGGCCAGTCCGATCCTGACCGCTCTGAGTGAATCAGAGTTTCTAATCGTCATTTGTTCTCCCAGAACTCCTGAATCCATATGGGTCAAACGTGAGATTGAGAATTTTATCTCCTTGCATGACAGAGATCATATATTGGCAGTATTGATAGAGGGAGAGCCGGAAGAATCATTTCCCCCTGCTCTGTTGACTACCCGTAAGGAAATCACACTTGAGGATGGTACCAAGACCTTTGAAAAGGTTGCAGTAGAGCCACTGGCTGCTGATGTCCGTGGCAAAAACCGTCGTCAGGTATTAAAAAACATAAAAAAGGAACTGCTCCGTCTGGCAGCTCCGATGTTCGATTGTAGTTATGATGATCTGAAACAACGTCATCGTCAGAGACGGATCAAACGTATCCTGACAACCGTCGTGATCGCCAACCTCTTTTTAATTGCATTTGGCAGCTTCAGTACCATACAGGCTATGCGGATCAGCCGTCAGGCAAAACAGATCCAGGAGCAGTCCAATGAAATACAGAAACAATCAGATAAGATCAATGATCAATATCAGGAAATTCGTATATCCAGCCTAAATACACTGGCTGATGCTTCCTTGCGTTTGCTGGATGAGGGTGATCGTATGAAGAGTATCCTGGTTGCAAAGGAAGCACTCCCTACCTCCTCAACAGACACCGACAAGCCACTCGTACCCCATGCTGAACATGCCCTTGCAGATGCACTCTACGTCTATGAGAATGAATCACAGCTGCTGCCGGATCGTGCACTGGACCATGATACAGATGTGCAGTTTATGGTGGCATCACCTTCGGGCAAACGACTCTTAACAGTTGATTCCACAAACATCGCTACTATCTGGAATACTGCATCCGGTGAGCCTGTCTCATCCTTTATTGTTGCCGGTGACAGTCTATATCTGGCTGATGAGGATTCCTTTACCTTTGCTTCAGAGGATGAACTGATTTATTATGCTGATAGTTGCCTGCAACGATATAACTTTATGACGCAAAAAACAGTATGGAAAACAGATAAGTTATATGTATATTCATTTGCTTTTTCCTCTGATCTGATGTTCGTAGCGGTAACAGACTATGATGAGATCCGTATATATAACACAAAGGATGGTTCTGTTAAAGCCTCCATACATAATCCGGAGCAATCAGAGGGACAGCAGATTGGACAACAAATGACTATCAGTAACGACTCCGAACTCCTTGCCTATACATCAAGAGATACCGGTGCAGAAGGAAGCGGTGAAGTCAGTGTCTTCCATATCGGTTCTAACTCTATAACCAATACTATTGAGACTTCTCTACCATATATATGCTCCTTATGCTTTACAGATCAGAACCACCTGGCCATAGCTGCCAACTCTCATGTAGATCTGTCCAAAGATTTATTTATGGTAGATAATTCCGGAGATGTCATACTCTATGACCTACAAGAAAATACTCAAAATTGGAAGGTTCATTTTCCGGGTGATACGATCAATAAGTTGTACCTGAGTGACTGTGCAGATCCATTCCTCATCGCCCTCAGCTATGATACCGTAAATCCGATTACACTTGCAAGTGGAGAGCCTATGGGTTCCATGTCCTTTTCTTCAGGCATTGTTGACTGTGTATCCTACAAAGACAACACATATGGTTATTGTCTGACTAGAGATGGAATGGCACAATCTCTAAATTATGACGGCGGTATCATTTATGATGCATACTTTGAAGCCAGCAGTAATAATATTAAATCTTCTGTCAGAGCGGACAATTATGTCTCTATATTGCCTTACTCCTCCAGACAGGTGGTACTATATCGTTACGTCAGCAACAAACAGATGGAGGAACTTGCCTCGGTAGAGAATGATGCTTTCTTTGTTGACATCAGTCAAGACAGTACCCGGTGTTTTGTAACATCCTCGATGGAAGGAAATCAGTTAATTGGATTTGATTATGTAACTAAGAAAAAACTGTTTGCAGAGAATATGGATTCTGTTATCACAGAAGCATTCTATGTCGGAGAACATGATGAAAATATCCTGCTGATTCTGACAAATGAACTACAATTATATGATTCTCAAACCGGAAAATTGGTTAAAACCATCCCCATGGCGGATTATGGTTTTATGAATTTCTATAACTACCAGCCTGCTACAAATCAGTTATTTCTGTTTCAAAGACAGGGATTGTGTGTTTATGATCTGAATCAGCAGACATTTGATACCGTTTATGAAACAGATGACAAAATGGCTCTTGATATGTGCTCTGCTGCTGCCACCTATGACGGGAAAACCTATCTGATCTCAAATCGCTCCACAGGAATGCTGGAGGAATATCAAGCCGGCAGCAATGAACCGATACGGACACTGGAATTAAATACGAATTACATCACTAACTTATTCTACAGCGATGACGGTAGTCAACTCTTTGTAGTTTATAAAAATCGTGACGTAGAGGTTTATCAAGCCAAGGACTTTACATTGCTTCACACATATACAGATCTGAATGGCTCCTCGACTCGATATATTGCTACTCACAATAAAGAAGGTGACTATATACTGGCAAACAACTATCAGGGATATCTATGTACTGCAAAACATGAGGTCAAGGCCTATTTACCACATCTCAAGTGTCTGGATGTGAAAAATCAAAAACTGATCTCACATAACTATCATAAATTAAATACAATACCGATCTATGATCTGGATATGCTGCTGACAGAAGCTGACCGCCAGTTAGGCGGTCGCAAGTTAACCGATAAGGAGAAAACTGAATACTATATTCAGTGATTTTCAGATAAGTAGATTTATCGATTTGAAATATACTGTTGTACATTATTATAAGTTATTATTTTATAAGGAAGATATACATATTTTTCATTGGTGACAGGGATGGATTCTGGTATCTCATCATCAATGGCAAGAGCATACGCCATATCTATTATGGCCTCTGCCTGTCCTTTTCCATCGTTATAAACCGTACCCTCCATATGCTTTGCTTTGATTGCCTCGAGTGTTTCAGGGATCCCATTGACTCCGACTAGAAGCGGCATATGGGGAGCACGTTCGCGTTCCAAGGCATCCAATGCTCCCAATGCCATATCATCATCATTTGAAAATACCACTTCGATCTGATCAGGATACTTCTCTAGCAATGAACTCATCTTTGTAGTTGCCTGTGCACGGTTCCAGTTTGCAATCTCATCTCCCAGCTTTTCCAATTCGAATCCAGCCTCTGTAACAGTCTGTAAGGAGCTCTGTGTACGGATCAGGGCGTCCTGATGACCTGCTTCGCCTTCCAACATTACATATTGCAGCAAACCATCTCCATTTCGATCAATCTCATTGAATCGTTCCTTACATGCATTAACTACGATCTGTCCCTGCATCTGCCCTGACTGTCTGGCAATTGCACCAACATAGTACAGTTTATCCCATCTCTCCAGATCCTCTTCTACAAGCTCACGATTAAAGAATACAATTGGCATATCCACGCTTCTGGCCTTGTCTATGATCACTGTGGCATCTGTCCGATCCACAAGATTGACACACACTGCATCATAACCCCTGTCTGCAAAGCGTTCAACCTGATCATTCTGAGTCAACTGAGAACCTCCGGCACTCACCACATCCAGTGTGATCACTGTACCGGTTGCTTTTTCTTTTTCGACACTCCACTCCTTCAGATAGGCTACTAAATCTGCAATAAAGGTATCATATTCATCATAAATACTGATACCAATTCGTATGCTTTTTTTCTCTTGATTATTTGAGTTCTCCATTGTAAATCCGGAATCGCATCCTACTAATAAAAATGCTACGGCAAGTATCATGGATATTACCTTTTTCATATCATTTTCTCCTATTTCACGAATGGAAACAGCATTTTCTGGTTACTGGTTTCGTATAAGTTGTTCTTCGTGACCACCTGATATTCAATCAATTGCTGATAATCCTCATTTGAGTACTGAACAGCCTCCATCAGCTGTTGTACACCCAGATAACCAATACTATATTCATTCTGATACCCAAGAGCCTCTATTGTTTCATTATCCAGATAATAGATTGCTTTATCGGAATTACCGATACCATAGATTTTCACATTTTTCCCAAGATTCTCAACTGCATCAATAATTGCTTCAGTTGATGAGGTATCCAGTGCAACGACCACGTCTACAGCCTCCTCAGTCAGTTCTCTCTGCAGAAACAGCATCGACCGGATATCCTGTTCATTGTCTTTTCTACCCCATATCACAACACTGTCTACTTTTCCGTTCAGAGAGTCATAAACACCCTGATAACGTTCTGCAACACTGTCTCTCACACCATGGTCATTGATAATCGCAACCTTAACCTCAGGCATTTCATTTGCAACCAACGTATCACCCAACCGATGTCCCATCATATAATTATCTGCACTGATCGTCAGCTTATGATCTGAATATCCGATTCCGCTTTCTATCATAAGAATCGGGATCTCTGTAGAAAAGGCTTCTATGTCTGCCCTCATTTGATCACTGTCACAGGCGGCAACCATTAGAGCATCTGCTCCGTTATCAATCTCTCTGCGTAATAATTTCTTCTGTTCCTCTGCATTTGTCTCGTCCGGCATTGTAACCAGATTGATTTCTGCCGACAGCATATCGGCGGCCTGTTCTGCACCACTTCTCAGATTTTCCCAACGTTCGGAATCATTGCCGTAGACAATTACTGAGATTGCTCTGGTTGTTGTAGATTTTCCGTCAGATCCGATATAATAATACATCCCAATCAGAAGTGCCATAACCGCTACCGATGCAATGGCAGTAATGACCCATTTACGTTTCTGCATGCGGCACCTCCTCCGGGTACGCCTCAGAATATTTCATTTTTGGCAATTTTATTCTGACGGTTGTACCCTCATCCAATTCACTCTCAATACTCAGACCATAATCTCCCTTGAAATAAAGCTTAATACGTTGGTCAATATTACGCAGTCCAATACCGGAACCGCGTTTTCTGACTCTCTTATCATCTGTCAGCAACAACTCGATCTGATCCTTCGGAATTCCCATTCCGTTATCAATGACCTCAATATAGATTTCATCCTCCTTCTCATAGCCTCGCAGGATGATCTCTCCATCTCCATCCATATGCTCAACACCATAGTAAATTGCATTCTCCAATAGTGGCTGGACGATGAGCTTGATCGTACAAAAGTCCTCAATTGCCTGATCTACTTCTATTTTGACTTCAAAGCGGTTTTTATAACGTACCTTTTGGATATCAAGATAATACTTTGCATGAGCAATCTCATCCCGAATGGGAATAATATTCTTGCCCTTGCTCAGGGAGATACGGAATAGTTTGGCAAGTGCGGTGACCATGGAAATGGCCTCCTGATAACGTTCACTTTCAACCATCCACACAACAGAATCCAATGTATTGTAGAGAAAGTGTGGATTGATCTGAGACTGCAAGGCATCCAACGCACTTTTTCGTTTCTCATGCTGTTCTGCCACCATATCATCCATCAACTTGCGCATCTGTCTGACCATGGAGGTTATGGTTCTTCCCAGATGGCGAATCTCATGCGTACCTCCAATATAAATCTCGGTATCCAGATTTCCATCCTCCAGATACTTTAGAGACTTCTCCAGTTTTCGAATAGGATTGGTCACCCATGCAGATATAAAAGCATTTCCAAACAGGATCAATAAGATACTGATTGCAGCAATCATAACAGTGAAAATCCTGATCTGATTCAGATTGACAGACAGATCCTGAATTGGTGTTACACTGACTAACTTCCAGCCTGTATAACCGACTGTTTTAACGATGACGATTCTCTCCTTACCTTCAAATTCCTCCGTATAATCTCCATCCTCGTACACAGCTGCCTGTTTATTATTTTCCTGAACAAGATTGGAATAAATCGCCTGCTGCTGTGGATGATATATGATCTCACCATTTCGATCGATGAGATAGATATATCCATAGCCCTTTTCGTTTGCCTTTGAAAGTAGCTGTTCGATACCGCTGAAGTTCATGTCAACTAACAATACACCTTTTCGAATACGTCCTACATTGGTAAGCTCTACAGAACGACTCAAAGAAACGACCCAGTAATACCGATAATTACTGTTATCAAACAAATTCTGTACATGTGGGGTTGAAAAATGCAGATTTTCAATCTTTTCATTGGCCTGAATAAACCAATCCTGTGTTTTGATATCAATTCCTCTTTTTCTGGTTGCTACAGGTGCTGCCGCCATAATGGCCCCATCCTCTGTGACGCAAGCAATACTGATCAGGTTATCCTTGTTGGCTTCGTAGAGAAGTGTCATTTCCTTATCCAAAGGCTCATAGGTCAGGTCACGATTTTTGATAACACTATAATACATTGTATCTGAAACAGTCATCATATTTCTCAAATAGGTATTCAGATTCCATCCTGCCTGATCCAACAGCTGCTTATTGCTCTCAATGGCATTGTCTCTTGTATTTCTGGCAAATTGTGTATAAAGAACAATCCCCATGAAAGCCATGGCGATTACAGCCATCGTGGTGAAGGATATGGTAATGATCAGTTGGATACTTCTCTTTTGAAATCTATTTTTCATTGCCCTCTGCCTGATTGGAACGATATTTTGACGGTGATACACCATATTGCTTTTTAAAAACATAACTAAAATAATTGGGCTCCGTATAACCGACCAGTTCAGAGATTACATATGCCTTTTCTTCTGTTGTATTTAAGAGTTGTAAGGCCTGTTCCATTCTGACATGTGTCAGATAGACTACAAAACTTTCTCCTGTCTCTCTCTTAAACAACGTAGAAAAATAGGTAGCACTGAGTCCCAGATAACTACAAAGCTTTTCTACTGATAACTCGCTGTCCTGGTAATGCTCTTGAATATACTGCTTTGCTTTATCAATCAGTAGTTTTGTAGCATCTGTACGTTCTCTGCGAATCTGTCCACGTAGCTGCATACAGATGGATAGCAGCCATTCGCCCAGAGTATCTAATGAATTAAATTGTTTTATTTTAGTATAGAAATCAATGTTTAAACCTTCAATTTGTTCAGTATCGACCTCGTACACACGTGCCAGACGCATGATCTCAACTGTCATTTCTGTAAATGCATTCTGTAATTGAGGCAAAGAAATAGAGGCATTCTTTAAATGCTCTGTCAGACTCCTGATATTCTCTTCCAAGCCCTCTGTTGTACCTACCTTGATCTCGGTAATGATCTTTTGTAATTCCTGTTCGCCGATCAAAAAACGAGCTTCTGATTTCGGTTCAATATCCTGAATAAAGACAGCCTGATTGGATCCCAGCAATATTCGATATTCTGCCGCAGATAATGCTTCTATATAGGATTGGTGGATCATAGTAAGACGGTTGCAGATATTTCCAATCCCTGCAACAACATCAATATTCAGGATTCTGTTTGCAAGCTTGCAGATACGGTCTGCCGCCTGGATCAGTGCAGTGACCTGCTTTGACTGTTGCAGCAGGCCCATGATAATAATCGTTCCCAGATCATGAACACTACGATATTGGAATTCCTTATCTAACTGTTCTTCTATCATTTGCTTCAGAGATACAGTTAACAGATTATCACCCAATACATCTGCATCCTCTCTCATACTTGTATCAGGCTGAAACACCATTGCAATATAATAGGGTGATTCCAGTTGCATTCCATAGGAATTCCCCAGCTCCTTAATCTTCTGTTCATCTGTCAATCTTCCTTCCAGTAATCCCATCATGAACTGCTCCTTTAAAAGCGGGATACTTTCCAGATAATACTTCTCCAAACGCTCAACATTTCGCTTTCGATCAAGCTCCTCGTCCAGACGTTCTTTTATTCTTGAAAAAACTTCTCTTAGTTCTGATGCATCTATTGGTTTTAAAATATATTCCTCCGCCTCAAGTTTAATTGCCTCTTTTGCATACTCAAATTCATCATAACCTGAAAAGATTACGATCTTAGTACCGGAGATTCGCTCCTTGAGTCTCCTGCAAAAAGTAAGCCCGTCCATAAATGGCATCTGGATATCTGTCATCACCACATCAGGGCAGATACGCTCCGCCTTTTCCAGTGCCTCTTCTCCATTTTCTGCTGAATCAACGACCTGAAATCCAATTGACTCCCAATCAACCCTCTTAATAATCGCCTGTCTGACCTCTTCCTCATCATCCACCAGCATTACACTGTAATAGCCCATAGTCACCCTCCGGTTTTTCCTATTTCATCAGCTGCACTCTTGTATAATATCCACCATCAATCAGTACCTTCTCATAATTATTTACATCCACGGCAATTGATGTACATAAAAAGGAGGGTACTTCCATCTTCCCGTTATGATATTTATGTGTATCATTAATCTCCGGAACAGCTCCCTCCAAAACTGCCTGAACCATAGTGACACACTTTGATGCCAATACTCTGGTATCTTTATAAGTCGTCATTGTCTGATATCCCTCTATAATATTCTGGAGTGCTGCCTTTTCTGCATCCTGTCCTGTGATCATAGGCCAATCACGTCCAACCTCGTAATCATGTGCCAGTAAAGAGGTTTTGATACCATAGGAGAATCCGTCAAAAGCAGAACAGGCAATATCTAACTTGTCATCAGTATAAAATTTATCCAGATCGTAATTGCACTTCTCTGCAGCCGTATCCTGCGACCAACGTAATATACAAGTATCCTCAAACGAAGTCTGTCCCGATTTGCAGACCAGAGTTCCGTCCTCCAGATAAGGTTGTAATACCTCCATTAAGCCATAATACAGAAACAAGGCATTATTATCGTCCGGGGAACCCATGAAGAATTCTATTGTATAACTTTTCCCTGTACGCGAAGCTTCCTTCAGATCCTTATGATCCTCTATATACTTTCCAATGATTGTACCGACAGCTGTATTGTCAAAAGTTGCATAATAAGAAATGGCATCCGTATTCATCAGCAGACGGTCATAGGCAATGATCGGTATTCCGTTTTCTTTAGCCTTATTGAGCACTTCAATCAATGCTTCTGAATCAATAGAAGCAATGACCAGACAATCTGCGCCGTTTAAGATCATATTATCAATCTGTTCGATTTGGGTCTCAATATCATCCTCTGCACACTGCAGATCTACCTCATAGCCCAGAGCCTCCAGACGTGCTTTCATATTGGCTCCGTCATTGATCCAACGCTCCGAAGAGCTTGTAGGCATCGCTACTCCGATTCTCTTAACTTCCTGTGGTATAGCGGATGGAGACGGTTCTTCTGTATTTTCTGTTATCATTTCCGGGGACATATCTGCCGACAGGCTTTCAGATGCTTTATTGTTTTGATCTATAACATCAAAATCAGATGTACCACTTGCGGTACATCCGATTAAGAAGCATATAACGATTGATATGATAAGTAAAAATCTCTCACTCTTTTTTTTCATGCCGGTACCTCATTGACTGCTTCAATTGTACCAAAAAATGACTTCTGCCGCAACAATCACAGAGAGTTTATAAAGCGGTCAAAATAAAGTCTTCCCTCAGGGGTACGTTTAAATACACCGGCATCCTCCAGTACACCAACAAATACCATTCCGGTCTCCTGTTTTAAAATGTCCATCACGTTATCTCTGTTGATCTTGGAATAGCGTGGCAGAAAATCATCAACCCAGTCTGCATGCTTGATTAACATTTCATTGGAGCGTATATCTTTCTTTTCAAGGATATATTCTGCCAACAGTTTTAGTTCATCCCGCAATCTTGAGGGCAGGATGGCCAGACCCATGGCTTCAATCGCTCCGATATTCTCTTTCTTGATATGATGATACTCATTGCGTGGATGATATACGCCAAGCGGTCTGTCTTCTGTCGTGATATTGTTACGCAATACCAGATCAAGTTCGTAATCCTCTCCACGGCGTCTGGCAGCAGGAGTGATTGTATTATGACGTATCTTCTGTGTCTGTTCACCATCCGTACCATTGGTATACGCAAAGATAAAGGCTTCCTCGTCCGTATATCCACGCCATTTTTCTAATATATGGGCAGCAAGTTCAACCAGTCTGTTCTGATCTCTGCCCTGGATTCTAATGACAGAAAGTGGCCAGTTTAAGATACCTGCTCTGATATCTTCATAGCCCGGAATCGTGATTTCCTTCTCTATCTGTGCTCTTGCCATTGGCATCTCATAGCAACCACCCTGAAAATGCTCATGACTTAAGATTGAACCCCCCACAATCGGCAGATCGGCGTTAGAGCAGATCATGTAATGTGGAAACTGTCTCAGGAAATCAAAAAATTTCTCAAACACAGACCGTTCTATAGTCATCGGTACATGCTTTGTATTCAGTATGATACAGTGCTCATTGAAGTATACGTACGGTGAATATTGCAGCCCCCATGGTTCCCCGCAGATTGTAATCGGAATGATCCTGTGATTTTCTCTTGCCGGATGATTGAGTCTTCCGGCATAACCCTCATTTTCAATACAAAGCAAACACTTCGGATATCCGGACTGCTTTGCTCTGCCAGCTGCGGCGATGGCCTTAGGATCCTTCTCCGGTTTGGAGAGATTGATCGTCATATCAATAGAACCATACGGTGTCTCTGCTTCCCACTTAATATCCTTTTCAATACGATATCTCCTAATATAATCGGAATCCTGTGAAAATTTATAATAGTAATCCGTCGCTTCCTTTGGACTATCGGTGTATTTCTTATGAAAGGTATGAATCACTTCACTCGGTCTGGGAAGCAGGCAGTTCATCACCTTCGTGTCAAAGAGATCTCTGTATACCACACCATTTTCTTCTATTAGACCATTTTCATATGCATAATCGCATATCCCGCCCAGAATCTCCTCCAGAGACATTTCTGTTATTTGTTCATTAGCTTTTGTGGGTTCATTGTAATCATCTAAATGAAGTAAGTCCAGGAGTAGATTGGTCGTATAGATTTTGTCTTCTATACTGATCAGTCCGCATTTTAGGCCATATTCAGTCAATGCTTTTATATATTGATTGATCATATTCATCCTTCCTTTCAACCACCAATCACTCTGATTCCACCATATTTACGGATCTTAAGTACATGACAGCTGCCCTTGCCAAAATAGTATTCCATCGTTGCCTGATAGGCATTCACAGCATCATTTTTGATAAACACCTGTATTGTCCCGGCAAATCCTCCTCCGTGGACACGACAGACTCCATTGTCTTCCAATTCTTTCTCACTAAGTGCAAGTGCCATTGGGATGCTCTGATTCTCAAAATCCATATTGGCATATACATTCTGAAGATATTTATATGAACTGTTACCTGATTCACGTACAAGCTCCTTGAATCGTCCAAATTGATTAGCCCGCAATGCCTCGACCTCCTGTCCGACACGTCGGTTGTCATCAAAGAAATGTATTGCCCTCAGTACACATCTGTCACCTACTACCTCACGGATTCTCGGGATCTCTCGATAAAATTCTTCTTCCGCAACCTGTGTCAGATATTCTTTCTTAAAATATGCTGCTACCTTCTTCATATCAATGGGAATTGCAGAATACTCTCCTGACAGATCTGCATGAGATCCTTTGGTATCTACAATACACAGACTATGATCGTACTGCTCAAAATCAACCGATAATTTATCAATAACCGGATTTTCATTGTCAGCAAAATTGATATGTACCAATGAACCAACAGATGATGCCATCTGGTCCATCAGTCCACTGAGCTTATCAAAATAGTGATTCTCCGCATATTGTCCTGCTTGTGCAATGAGCGACGGACTGATCTGCATCTGGTTATACATGCCTGAAATCATTGTCCCGAGCACTACCTCAAATGCTGCTGAGGAAGATAATCCAGAACCACCCAGCACATCACTGGTCATATACACACTCATACCACCGATCAGATAACCCTTTTCCTCAAGGAAGCTACACACGCCTCTAACAAGTGTAATACTTGTGTTACTCTCTGTGATTCGTTTATCATAATCACCAACTGCGACTGGCGGAATGTCTATATCATCAGAAACAATCTTGATGGTATCCTCTGAATTTTTCCCAACCACAGCAATGATATCAATATTTACAGCCGCAGCCAGAACCTCTCCATGCTGATGATCGGTATGATTACCACATACCTCTGTCCGTCCCGGAGCACTATAGATATCTACATTTCCTTCTCCATACAGAGCTTCATACTCTCGAATTGCATTGATATACCTTGCTCTCTGATAATTTAACATCTTAGGATCTACATAGATATCCAACAGAAGATTATCATATTCCTGTCGATCAAATTCTACAATAAGCTGTTTGGTGTTCTTCATAAATTAACCTCCCTGATTTTTTCATACAAAGATCCGATTGACAATCGAATTTGTTCATGATAATGTTTACTAAACAAAGTGATTTGCTATTTATAGACTAGCATTATTGTTTGTGTAAGTCAATGATTGGACAGCCCTACGAATAGTAAAACAATTTAATTTGTTTACTTTTATATATAAGCTTGATACCTTATTTCCATTTTCTTAATACATCAATCATCCTACTAAGAAGGGAATAGAATATGCCGACAATCAGAGAAGTTGCAAAAGCTGCGGGAGTATCTCCCGGGGCGGTCTCCAGAATCTTGAACCATGACATTACATTAAGTGTATCAGACACTACCAGACAGCGTGTATTGTCAATTGCTCAGGAGATGAATTATGTAAAAAAGAACTCCGAAAAGAAAATCCGTGGTTCTTTTACATTTGGTATTTTACAATGGTATTCAATCAGACAGGAGCTTGAAGATCCCTATTATCTATCGATCCGTCTGGGTGCAGAAAAATATTGTTCAGAGCACAACATTAATGTCATTCGTGCCTTTCGTACAGATGCCGACTATCTATCCTCACTCAGAGGAGTAAATGGTCTGATCTGTATAGGTAAATTTGCAGAACCCGAAATCAAAACCTTTTCTTCCATTACTCAAAACTTTATACTGGTTGATATGCATACGACACGAATCCTGCACAACTGCATGACTCTGGATTTCCTACACGCAACAACAGACGCACTGGATTACCTCGTTTCACTCGGACATCAGAGAATCGGTTATCTGGGCGGTAGAGAATACATTTCCGAAAATACTGTATATTTTGAACAGCGTAAATCTGTTTTTGAGACTTATTGCAAAGAAAAAGGACTCATCTACGAGCCCTATATTTATGAATCAACCTATTCGATTGAATCCGGTTATCTGATGATGCAGCAACTGTTACAATTAGAGAAGCTACCGACTGCAATCTTCACTGCCAGTGATGCAATTGCACTTGGTGCCATTCGTGCCCTAAATGAAGCAGGACTACATATCCCAAGTGATATGTCCGTGATCGGTTTTGATAATATCAACGCCTCTGCCTATACGAATCCTCCTTTGACAACCGTCAACGCTCCTACAGAATTAATGGGCGAATATGCCGCAAACTTTATTATGACTTCTCTTTCTCTCTATCGCCAATATCATATTCCGATGCAGATGACTCTGCCGTGTACATTGATCAAACGAGGATCTTGTGCACAGATTACGTGATACAGATATATCTTCAATATAAAACACTTCTATTCAACAGCTTCATCTGTAGCATCTTTATGATTGTCTTCAGGATTCTCGTGCTGTTCTGGTATTACATCTGATGAAGTCGCCTCAACTGACTGTTTATCTTCCTCTGCCCGATTCATCTCCTCTATTTCTTCTGCCTCAAAATACTCTTTGCAGATCAAGCCCTTTACAGACAATCCTACAATCACAAGGCCTGCCAGTCCCAGTGCTCCTGCAGCAATACTCATCCAGATCTTCTCTGATCCCACAGCAAGCTGTATACTTGGTATCAACTGGTAAGCCAGATAAACCACATATCCTGCTACTACGATTCTAATATACAGATTCAGTTTAGTTACATATCTATTCTTTTTATTTTTCATGGTGTCTCCTTCAAATATTTATTGTATCCCGAAACTAATCTCTATTATATATGATTTTAGATAATCATTCCATCTCTTTATGACTTCTCTCGTGAATTTAATAAAATAAAACACCGCCCGGGATAGTTCATCATTCACCCGGACGGTGTTCTGTAACAAGTATTAGTTCTTTTTACGTTTTGATAACAAATCAAAGGTTACGGCACCAAGCAGTACGATACCTTTGACTACCTTCTGAACATCTGTTGTCCAGCCAATCAAAGACATACCGTTGTTCAGAATACCCATGATAAATGCTCCGACAACTGCTCCTACGATTGTACCAACACCACCGGCTGCAGCTGCACCACCGATGTAACAGGAACCAATCGCATCAAGCTCGAAACCATCACCGGCCTTTGGTGTAGCAGATGCATTACGTGCTGATAATACAATACCTGCGATTGCCGCCAAAATACCCATATTCGCATATACCCAGAAGAATACTTTTTTTGTATTGATACCAGACAATCTGGCTGCTTTGGCATTACCACCAAGAGCATATACCTGACGTCCTGCAACTGTCTTGCTTGTAATGAAGTGATAGATTGCCACCAGTACAAACATGATTACCAGAACAACAGGAATTCCATTATAAGCTGCCAGTTTTAAGAAGAAGAACCACACAATAAACAAAATAATTACATTTTTTATTACTATCTGCCATATAGGGCTTGTATGGAATCCGTATTTCTTCTTAGTCTTTAAATCCTTCATCTCTGCAAAAATCAGAAATACTGTTGCTGCAATTGCTACAATCACGGCGACCAGATCAAGAGTTCCTTGCCCCATAGGTATCTTAATGGTAGGTAGGAATCCCGCACCAACCTTGACATAATTGTCCGGGAGTGGACCTTTGGTCTGTGCTTTCAATATTGTATAAGTCAGACCACGACCCATAAGCATAGTTGCAAGGGTCACAACGAAGGGCGGGATCCCCAGGTAGGCTATGAAAAAGCCCGCAAAAACGCCTGACACGGCACCTATCAGCAAAGCAACGATAAACGCAACCCATACTGGAGCACCAAAATCCACTACCAGAATAGCTGCAGATGCACCACATAGTGCAACGATGGAGCCGACACCAAGGTCGACATTACCGGTCAGTACACATAACAACATACCAGTTGCCAGTATGACAACGTATCCGTTCTGCATAACAAGATTGTTGATATTAACAGGGGTTGCATTTGCACCCTTTGACAGTACATAAAAGATAATAAATATTGCAATTAATGCTAGAAACATTCCATATTGCTTCAAATCAATGTTTGCTTTTTTAGTCTTCATCTCTATTTTCCCTCCATTATTTTCTATTGTGTGCCATAATACAACTCATGATCTTTTCTTGTGAGACTTCTTCTCGTGACAACTCTCCTGCAATTTCACCTTCGTTGATTACATAGATTCTGTCGCATGTTCCAATCAATTCCGGCATTTCTGAAGAAATGACGATCACAGCTTTACCGGATTTTGCGAGATCATTAATCGCACAATAGATCTCATATTTGGCACCAACATCAATACCTCTGGTCGGTTCATCCAAAATCAATACATCTGGCTGTGTCAACATCCATTTCGCAAGTACTACCTTCTGTTGATTACCACCTGATAATGACCCAACTGTCTGGTTGATAGAGGTTGCCTTGACATTGATTTTCTTTTTATATTCCTCTGATTTTAAAATCTCGTCGTTACTGTTAACGACTCCCTTTTTTGAGAAGTAATTTCTCAGTGCTGCCATTGTCATGTTGTGCTTGATATCATCGATTAGTACCAAGCCATATGTTTTACGATCCTCTGATGTATAAGAAATCTTATGATCAATTGCATCCTTAACGTTCTTGATGTGTACCGGCTGACCATGCATCTTGATCTCTCCGGTTATCTTCTGTCCATACTCGCGTCCAAAAATACTCATCGCAAGTTCTGTACGTCCGGCTCCCATCAGTCCTGCCAGCCCGACTACCTCTCCGGCACGAACATTGATGGAAATATCTTTTAACATCTGTCTGTCAGCATCATCTGGATGGAACACATTCCAATGGTTGACCTCCATAATCACATCACCGATTGGACAGTCTTCTCGTTTTCGTTCCGGATAACGATTGGTCATTTCTCTTCCTACCATGCCCTTAATGATTCTGTCTTCTGAGAAATCGTCCACGCCCTTCACGAGGGTTTCTATGGTTTTGCCGTCACGAATAACCGTAATTGCATCTGATACATAACTCAACTCATTCAATTTATGTGAAATGATAATACATGTAATTCCCTGCTTTTTCAGTTCGAGCATAATATCCAACAGTCTCTTGCTTTCTTCATCATTGAGTGCTGCTGTAGGCTCATCCAGTATCAGTAACTCTACCTTCTTAGCCAAAGCCTTGGCAATCTCAATTAACTGTTGTTTTCCTACACCCAGTGAATTGATAGGAGCATTGACATCCTCATTATCAAGGCCAACCTTTGCTAGCACTTCCTTCGCCTTGCTTCGAGTCTGAGTCCAATCAATCACACCCTTCATGTGAATCTGCTCGTTCCCAATAAATACATTCTCAGCTATAGACAGGAATGGACTCAATGCCAGTTCCTGATGTATAATAACGATTCCTTTTTCTTCGCTGTCTTTGATCCTATGAAACTTACTGATCTCACCATTATAAACAATATCTCCACTATATTCTCCAAATGGATATACACCGGATAGAACATTCATCAGCGTAGATTTTCCCGCTCCGTTCTCCCCACAGAGCGCATGGATTTCGCCACGATTTACTTTGAATGTAACATCATCCAATGCCTTTACGCCCGAAAACTCCTTGGTAATGTGGTTCATTTCCAGAATAATATCAGACATCTACTCTCATCTCCTTCTCCAAATAACTGTGTCAGTGTTTTTGCTATACTACCTTATTTCTATGATCTCATTTTATTTGAAAAAGGCGACGACTTTCGCCGCCGCCCATTTTCCTGGTTTATTTCTACTCAATTATGAGACTTTTGTAGATTATAATCCGATATCTGCTGCTGAGTGGATACCACCGTCAACGATAACTTCCTTTAAGTTGTCTTTGTCAACCGGTACTGGTGTACAAAGGTATGAAGGAACTGTGATAACGTTGTTATTGTATTGCTCTGTGTCGTTGATTTCCGGCTCTGTACCTTCCAAAACTGCCTGAACCATTGTTACACACTTAGAAGCAAGTAAGCTTGTATCTTTGCAGATTGACATTGTCTGATGTCCTGACAAAATGTTCTTGCATGCCATTGTCTCTGCATCCTGACCTGTGATCAGAGGCCAATCTGTATCCAATGAATATCCGGCACCTTCAAGAGCTGAACGAATACCATATGATAAACCATCAAATGCTGAAATAGCGATATCAAGCTTCTTATCTGCATAATTAGCTGTTAAGATATTCTCACATCTCTGCTGAGCTGTTTCCTGTGACCAACGAAGTGTGTTGTTGCTTTCGAAGTCAAGCTGACCAGACTCACATACAAGAACGCCACTATCAAAGTAAGGCTGAAGAACTTCCATAACACCATTGTAAAGGAATACAGCATTGTTATCATCAGGTGAACCCATGAAAAGTTCGCATGTATATGACTTGCCATCTGCCTCTGCATTTGCCAGATCTAATTTCTCTTCTACATACTTAGCAATTGCTGTACCAACACCCTTGTTATCAAATGTTGCATAGTAGGAAACTGCATCTGTATCCATTAACAGACGATCATATGCGATGATCGGGATACCTGCTGCCTTAGCCTGTGCCTCTACATTTACAAGTGCTGCAGAATCAACTGCTGCAATTACGAGACAATCAACATTCTTTGCGATCAGGTTCTCGATCTGTGAAACCTGTGCCTGAACATCATCTTCTGCATACTGTAAGTCTACTGAGTAGCCAAGAGCCTCTAATTGCTCTTTCATATCTGCACCATCATTGATCCATCTCTCTGATGACTGTGTCGGCATTGCTACACCAACGGTCTTGCCATTTGCTTCTGCTGCAGGTGCTGCTTCTTCCTCTGCTGCAGGTGCTGCTTCTTCCTCTGCTGCCGGAGCTGCTTCTTCTGCTGCTGCAGGTGCTGCTTCTTCTGTCTTTGCGCCACAGCCTGCAAGTAAAGCAGATACCATAGCTACACTAAGTAATACACTGAGTAACTTCTTTTTCATTTCTGAATATCCTCCTTTTAAACTTTGTGAAGCCAAATCGGCTTCGTTATTTACTACGTTTATCATCATAGCAATTTCATTAGTCAAAATACATACAATATTCTTCTGTCTACTATCAAAAAACTTCTCTTCTGCATATTGGTTTTTAAATATTTAATAGAATATTGTACATTTTGCACAAAAAACCCTTGTGCCATTATTTACACAAGGGTTTTCAAATCATTTCTATACAAATTTATAAATCGTAGTCGTTTTATACGGCTGTCCCGCTTCAAATACTGCCTGAGGAAACTCCGGCTGATTGATATGATTCGGGAAAAATTGCGTTTCCAAACAAAAACCACATCTTGCAGAATATTTAGTACCATCTTTTCCGATCGTATCATCAATACAATTTCCTGCGTAAAACTGAACACCCGGAAGATCTGAATACACCTCCATGGTTCTGCCGGCTTCACTGTGTGATGCAACCGCAATCTTTTTTAACTTTCCGTTGTAGTCATCAATCACCCAGTTGTGATCATATCCCTTGACCATTGCGAGCTGATCCCACGCATCATTAATTCTTCCTCCGACTCTCATCGGCTGAAGGAAATCCATGTCGGTACCCTTAACTGATGCAATCTCACCTGTCGGAATTGCCCCTGATACAACCGGTGTATAGTGACTGGCAAAGAGCTGCAACATTGTATCATAGATTCTCCCATTATTATGTCCTGATAGATTAAAATAGCTATGATTGGTCAGATTGATCACCGTTTTTTGATCACTGACACCATTATAATGAAGTTCCAGTGCATTATCATCCGTTAAATGATAGGTTACAGATATTTTCAATGTTCCCGGAAAGCCACATTCTCCATCCGGACTTACATATGAAAATTCTACAGCCTGATCCTTGATCTGTGCATCCCATACCCTTTTATGAAATCCAAGTGCCATATCTGAGTGTAAATTATTCTTTCCATCATTGACTGCCAGCTGATATGTAACTCCATCCAGTGAAAATTTTGCATTTGCAATTCTGTTAGCATTTCGTCCTACCGTTGCTCCAAAGAAACTGCCATTTGCCTCATAATCCTCAAGTTTGTCATAGCCCAGTACGATATCATCTATTCTGCCTGATTTATTTGGTACAAAGAGTGATGTTAAAATAGCTCCGAAATTGGTTACCTTTGCCTTCATACCCTTTTTATTCTCGATCGTATACAGAAATACTTCTGTCCCCTCCTTGGTTTTCCCAAAGCTTTCCTTTGTAATGCCCATGTTTGTTCTCCTTTTCTCTGTTTAATAATTATAATTCAATACGCCCCTCTAATGCACGTAACAGCGTTACCTCGTCAATGTACTCCAAATCCCCGCCCACCGGAACACCACTTGCAATCCTTGTTACCTTGATCCCGGTTGGTTTGATTAGCTTGCTGATGTACATAGCAGTTGTCTCTCCTTCGAGACTCGAATTCGTCGCTATGATTACCTCATTAATGTCGTCCTGCAGACGCTGCATCAACTCCTTGAGTCTGATGTCATTGGGTCCAATACCCAGCATAGGAGAAATTGCTCCATGAAGTACATGATATACACCCTCATATCTTCCTGTCTTTTCGTAAGCAGCCAAATCTCTTGGTGTTTCCACTACCATAATTGTTTTGCTGTCACGTTTTTCATTTGAACAGATCGGGCATAATTCATTATCGGTCAATGTACAACAGCTGGCACAATAGCGAATCTTCTTTCTTGTTTCTACCATAGTAGATGCTAAGCGTTCAACACTACTCTCCGGCATACTAATCAGATAAAATGCCAGTCGTTGTGCTGACTTATTGCCAATACCCGGCAGACGCGACAATTCTTCTATTAATCTGTTGATATATCCGCTATACAGCTCCACCTGCTTTTATACCTCCTGCAGACTCTCTCATAGTTCTTCTTCGCAAGTTTTAATCTGTCATTTTAAAATGGAAATCCGCCGCCCATACCACCAAGACCACCGGTTAATTTAGACATAGCGGCTTGAGACTCTTCCTCCATTTGACGAAAGGCCTCATTGGTTGCTGCCATAATCAAATCCTCTAACATCTCTATATCATCCGGATCAACAACCTCCTCGGATAATTTAACCTTTGTAACTTCCTTTTTACCGGATACGGTTACTTCAACAGCCCCGCCTCCTGCTGCTGCAGTAAATTCCTTCTCCTCCAACTCTTTCTGACTTTCTTCCATCTGTCGCTGCATCTTTTGTGCCTGCTTCATAAGGTTGTTCATGTTACCGGGCATCCCGCCCCCCGGAAATCCACCTCTTTTTGCCATTGCTTAGTCCTCCTTAATCTTCTATTTCTATATCCATATTAATTACTTTACTCAAATCCGCATAGGACTGTTCAAAACTTTGATTGGTCTCAAGACCACGTATCTCTATATCAACCTGTTTCCCGATCCGACCAGCAATCGTTTCCATAATCTTGATCCTGTGTTCCTCACGGTTCAGCATCATGCTGACATTTTTATCTCCCACAACAATCAGTAACTTATTGTCATCTTTCATGGTGAGTTTTGCTGTCTTTAGATAGGATTTGTACATACCAGGCATCTCACCAACGATTCCCGGCCACATACTAACCACCTGTTTGATATCCTCCGGAATAGCCTTTGGAAGCTCCGGCTTCGGAGCGACAACCTGCGAATTCGCAGAATTGGCTACTATATTTGTCGGCATTGAAACAGCAGCAGATACCATTCCCTTTTCCATTCGCTCCTCAAGATCCCTGATCCTGTCCAGAAGTGATTCTGTATCTGTTTCCATACTGGGTTTACAAAGCTTAATCAATGCCATCTCTGTCAAAACCCGCTTTTGAGATGCATATCTGATCTGACTTGACAGTTCAGAGAATATCCTGATATACCTCATCAGTGTTTCCTGTTCTATCATCTGTGCTTCTTCTCTCAATCGCTCCAAATGTTCACTGGAAACATCCAATACATCCTCAACATCATCGGATGTTTTCACAAGCAGAAGATTACGCAGATACCATGTAAAGTCCACCACAAACTGTGTCAGTTCTCGTCCCTGCATAATGATCTCTTCCAGTAAGTGAATAGCTGTAATCATATCCTTTTGTATAATCAGACGCAGTAAACGGCTAAAAACGGCTGTGTCTACTGCACCCAGTACCTCCAAGGCTTTATCATAGGTCAATTCCTCTCCAAAATGAAAAGCAATGCATTGATCTAAGAGACTGATCGCATCACGCATGGACCCGTCTCCCATCTTGGCAATGAATCTCAGTGCCTTTTCCTCTACCTGAACATGTTCTTCAATCAACAGAGGACGCAATCTGTCTGCAATTGTATCGATTGAGATCCTCTTAAAATCATATCTCTGACATCTGGACATAATGGTAATCGGTATCTTGTGTACTTCTGTTGTAGCCAATATGAAGATCACATAAGAAGGGGGTTCCTCCAACGTCTTCAACAGTGCATTAAATGCTCCGATGGACAGCATATGAACCTCATCTATGATATAAACCTTATATTTACCCTCAGCAGGAGAATAGGAAACCTCATCTCTGATCTCGCGGATATTATCAACGCCATTGTTTGATGCCGCATCGATTTCTATGACATTCATAGAAGCACCAGTTGCAATTGCTTTACAACTGGCACATTCTCCACAAGGGCTTCCATCATTTGGATGTTCACAATTAACTGCCTTGGCAAAGATCTTGGCAATGGATGTCTTACCGGTACCTCTCGTACCGCAAAACAGATATGCATGCCCAATACGATCTGATTTGATTTGATTTTTAAGTGTTGTAACGATGTGATCCTGACCCTTGACATCTTCAAAGTTATCAGGTCTCCACTTTCTGTATAATGCGGTATATGACATATGCCTGCTTCCCGTTCTGATTTACAATATTAATCTGCAAAACTGATACCCAACAGTTTTGCTTCCTTGATAATCGTTGCATCCGGCGATACCATTTTCAGTTTACCGGCTACATCCTCCAATGGAATCTTGCCTACCTCACGATTGACTATACCAACCATATAACCATACTCACTCTTCATGATCAACTCTGCTGCCGCAGTTCCTAATCTGGATGCCAGCACTCTGTCATATGGACAAGGACTGCCTCCTCGCTGTGTATGTCCCGGAACGGTTACTCTGATCTCCAATCCTGTCTTCTGCTGAATCTTATCGGCAATCTCATAGGATACAGAAGGATAGGTACTCTTTTCCTGCTTTTTCAACAATTCTTTTTTAGACAGAGCTGCATCTTCCTTGGAAATAGCACCCTCTGCTACAGCTAATATAGTGAATGCACTGCCACGGGCATGTCTCTTATTAATTGCTTCAACAATCTTATCAATATCATATGGAATCTCAGGGATTAAAATGATATCCGCACCACCTGCGATACCGGCATTCAACGTCAACCATCCAACTTTATGTCCCATTACCTCCACTATAAACACACGTCCGTGTGATGCTGCTGTTGTATGGATGCAATCGATCGCATTTGTAGCAATATTAACTGCACTCTGGAAACCAAAGGTCATATCTGTTCCCCAGAGATCATTATCGATTGTTTTAGGAAGTGTAATAATATTCAGACCCTCTTCTTTGAGTAGATTTGCGGTCTTGTGTGTTCCGTTGCCACCAAGAATTACGAGACAATCCAGATTTAGCTTATAATAATTCTGCTTCATGGCAGCTACTTTGTCCAGTCCATTCTCATCCGGCTCACGCATTAATTTAAAAGGCATTCTGGAACTTCCGAGGATCGTACCTCCTCTAGTCAGGATACCTGAGAAATCCGAAAACTCCAGCTTACGGTAGTTACTGTAGATCAGTCCCTTATAGCCTTGAAAAAAACCATATATCTCAACCTCTTCAGGTCCCAGCGTATACCAAAGTGCCTTGACTACACCACGCATTGCTGCATTCAGTGCCTGACAGTCCCCGCCACTGGTCAATAATCCGATTCTCTTCATATATTGCTTCCTCCTGTGCTTGGTTTGTTATCAACAGTATACAATATTTTATACAACCTCACAATCAATCTTTTCATTTTTGGTCACAGAAATCCATTGATTTTTCTTCTTGTATGTAGACGATATGACCAGCTCCCATTCTGTATTCCCTTGAGAATCCTCATGTGTTTTCGTAAAGCCTTGTAATTCATAGAAATTCTGTACCATTCTATTCTTTGCTGTCGGATAGTAATATCCCTTGATTACCTTGACGCCTGCCTGTCTACTCTGTTCCACCAGTTCATCCATCATGGCATACTCCATGTCTCTCTTTAGCACTCTGCAGCTCATGATCCATAGGTCAATATGCAGAGACTCACCCTGAATCTCACCGATGACAACCGAAACCACACCACTATCACCAAATTTATCTGTCAGCTTTCCATACAGATCAATATATGAATCTGACGCAGCAACAGACTCGATCTCTGTGCTCGTATATCGTTTAGTTGTCAAATTAAACTGATTGCTTTTATTAGTAAGCTGAGCGATTCGTTCTATATAGATTGGTTCGAATGGTCTGATAACCGCCTGCATTTCTAACGATTTTAAATATTCATCGTAATTATCAAAGTTCTGTTGAAGCTGCATTCTTTTTGCATTTTCCTGATACATCTGATTTCTGACTGCATCATCTGCAGATAAATTGGTTACCTCAAAGAAGCCGGAATGATCCAGCACCCGGATATAATTCTCCACACTGCCAATCTCCGGCGCAATCACACCCGGAAGTTGTTGTGAAATTATCTCTCTCTCTGCAGGATTGTCGTCTACAAAAACAAAGGCTTCCGGAAGAAGATTCAACTCCGTTGCTGTTTCTGCAAGATTCTTGCTCTTTGGCTCCCAGTTTGCTTTGATTGCAATAAAATCCTCCGGCCTGAGCACTGCATCTGGATGATTCAGACCTGCAATCGCATTCTCCGGCTCATTTTTCGAACAAACTGTTAATATTGTTCCAATACTTTTCTGTTCCTTAATGTAACTCTGGAATTCTCCATAGACCTGTCCGAGAGGCGTTTCCTCACCAATCTCCAGTTTTTCAACACCGTCATCTCCGACAATACCGCCCCAAAGCGTATTATCCAGGTCAAGTGCCAACGCCTTTTTATTCTTTCCGTAAATAGATTTGATAATGTTCGATACACTGAATGCAAGAGTCGGAACAGCTTCCATACAGAGAGCATACTTGTACATATGCCAAAACAACGGATCAGCCCACTTCTCGAGACCGTAATCCGCAGACAGATAATTTAAGTCATGTAAATAAAAGTCCTTATGCTCACGTGCATACTGAGCAAAAAGTGCATTTAGACGATTGATATAAGATACCCTGCCGTGAATATCTACTGCATCCCTGTTTCCCATCAATCGATAGGACGGATATTCAAAGTTATTCTGAATTACCGGACAATGATACGTTGTTTCGATCTTTTTCCACATTGTCTCAAAATGCTCATAGTCAGCCTGTAACATCTGCTCGACATCCTGCTCGGATTGAGTTAAATCAGGATACTGACGGATGTTGCGGTTACTTGTATGAACATAGATAATGTCTGGTACAAACTCTATCAGAAGAGGATTTTCAAACATGATATCCTCCCAGTATTGGGCATACTCGCACTCATAAAAGGATGCTCTGATCCCTTGATTGAGTAGAAAAAGTTCCATGATCTCGCAGATATCGTGCGTCGTTGAGCCGCCCAGAACTGCTATTTTCTTCTGAGGAAATTGCTCTGAATCCATTAACAATTCTCGTTTCATGGATTTTCTCTTCTTCAATATATAACGACTGTCAAAAGGATATTGTAGTTCTTTCACAACTTTCCTGCTTTCCTATATAGATTTTCATTCATAATTATATCTGCTTTTAGAGTTCATTGCAATGTACATCCACCTAATTACACACTCTACAAGCTATCATTTCGGTATTGATGATAGCCGTCTGTCATGATACAGCTTCTTTTTGTATATATAGCCTGTACATAATCATTGATACCTGTTAGTTTCTCGGTAAAAGCCATGCCGCCTCCCAACAGATCTGTAAAGTGCATATCAGAACCGGCTGTCATGAGAAATCCATGCTCATGTGCGTAGGCAAGAGCTTTTTGGTCAAATTCTGGTTGATAATGATGCAGACTTGCAGGATTGGAATGACACGCATTGATTACCTCCACTGCATCAATATAATCAGGAAACAAACGCACTTCCTTGATATAATCCTCTTCTCTGTATGGATGAGCATGTACAACAATTCCTCCATCCTGATGTACAAGATGATATTGTTCCTCAATCGTGGCATTCTTAATCTCAGGATGTGCATAAAGCCAGTCTTTGTCCAGACCATAGATCAAAAATTCTGTTCCACGATAGCCGGATTCCCAGCCCCACAGTACCTGTAATCCAATGCGATCTCCCTCTGTCTTGGCATCCTCATAGCCCAGACAAAATGCCTGTACCCAGTCATGCCAGGGCAGATCTCTGCTCACCGCTGTATTTCCATAGAAAAAATGATCTGTAATGATGATACCTGCATAGCCAGCTTTGTAATATGCCCGTGCCATTGTCGCTCCAGGATATGCACCACAGGCACTTCCCTGCATGGTATGCACATGTGTATCATATAAATACGGATAATCCGAGTTATTCCATCTCTCTGCCATTGATCCAACCTTCACTCTCTTTATCATTCCGTGTTAAGTATCTATCATTCCCTGTACTCACTGTCATTTCACCATGAATCCTGAAAATATTTGACGAGAAAGCACTGCCTGTATTATAATACATTTTGTCATTCGTGACTAGGAGTCGTATCGAAGTGGTCATAACGGGGCGCACTCGAAA
>CAZVYQ010000028.1:0-37427 GCA_964631375.1 uncultured Lachnospiraceae bacterium
TTATGAACCCACTTTACGTCGGAATTGATGTAAGTAGCAAATCCAATGTCGTTTACTTAATGCTCCCTAATGGTGATAAGCACAGTAACTTCTCTGTTGCGAACTCACATGATGGTTCTACTCAGTTGGTAAAAAGAATCTGTTCTGCCTTAGCTTCTGAATCCCTTGATACAGTTTCCATAGGTCTTGAAGCCACGTCTGTTTATGGTGACAACCTTGTGTATTTTCTTAGGGAAGATGCATCTCTTGCATCCTTTAACAGAAAGATTCATGTCCTCAATCCTAAGCAGGTCAATAAGTTCAAAGAATCTTATAATGACCTTCCAAAGAATGATTGGGTTGACTCTTTTGTCATTGCTGACTGCCTGCGTTTCGGAAGAATCAACAAAGAGGTATACATCGGGGACTATCACTACAAAGCCCTCCAAAACCTCACACGAGCACGCTATTTCGCTGTTACCAACCTCACCAAGGAAAAACAACGATTTATGAATGTGCTGTTCAAGAAGTATTCAACCATGACACAGGAGAAGGTATTTTCCGATACCTTCAGTACCACCGCCCTTGCTATCTACGATGAATTTGAATCCGCAGAAGCATTGGCATATATGGACTTACAAGAACTGACCGCTTTTATCATTGAAAAAGGAAAGAACCGCTTTCCTGATCCAGATGCGGTAGCCAAAGCCATTCAGAAAGCTGCCCGAAGTTCTTACCGCTTACCTAAGACGGTAAATGACTCTGTGAATCAGGTGCTCTCCATATCCATAACCTCGATGAAGGCATTGGAATCTCAAATCAAAGAGTTCGATAAGGCAATCGCTGCCCAGATGGAACTCCTGCCGAACGTATTGATTTCTATACCTGGTATAGGTTCCGTTTATTCAGCCGGTATCATGGCTGAGATTGGGGATATCAATCGTTTTGATAATCAGGCTGCACTTGCTAAATATGCAGGTCTTGCCTGGACTCAGCACCAGTCAGGAGATTTTGAAGCCCAAAACAAAAGGCTCATCCATTCTGGTAACCGATTTTTAAAGTATTATCTGTGTGAAGCTGCATTCTCACTTGTAAGATGCGACAAGGAGTACAGTAACTTCTACCACCAAAAGTATAAAGAGGTGAACAGATATCAACACAAACGTGCACTCGCATTAACTGCTCGTAAATTTGTGCGGTTAGTCTTTGTTCTGCTCAAAGACAATCGTCTATATCGTTCAGCAGAATAGAAAAACTTTCTGCTGATAAGTCGCTCTGCTCATTTTTCAAAAACATGGTCGACAGGGCTTAGGTGGGTGTTTTGCGCTTTTTGAGAAATAGACCAAATATATATGTTTTTCATTTCATTTCTCACTTGACATCACACCGCTGGACTTTTTATCCAATATCCTTTGTTTGCTTATCTGTATGATTGCTATAGCGAATCACTGCTATCATGATTACAACCTTTGACAATATAGATGCATATACCGTTCTAATGATGTAGAATTGGAAGAAATGTAATTCCTCGAACCTAAAAAATGTGAATACAATCCATAGTACTGCTGCCGTAATAACCATAACCGGAACCAATAAAAATAGTGTAAATCGCTTGGGATCGTATGGTGTATGCGACAAAAGCGAACCTTTTCCGGAATCAGGTAATTGTCCTGTCTCACCCGCTAATCTCATACTGTTTGTAACTGGAAATACAATCAGAAATGTCAGAATTATTCCCAAAATCAAACCTCCAACAATAATTCCTGAACGTGTTGTAGCAACAAGTATGACATTATGTCCCTGTATAATTGTATTTCCAAATATCAAACCAAGTACGATATTGAATCCAAAATCACTGGTCATGGCACTAAAAAGATGACTGAAATTCTCTTTTCGCGGAATAGGATTTTTAACCAAATAATCACCCGTTTGTTCCGGTTCCTCGGGCATTGTACAGTCAGGTTGTATAAATCGCAGTACGGCTATTTCCGTAATCTTAACTGACAAAAAAGTCGCATAAGTCAATTTCCATACTAAAAAACGATACGGCATATGAGTATCAATCTCAAAGAACCAAGCTATCACTATGACGAAAATCCCCATCAGTATCGCAAAGATGACACCAATAGTAATTGCGAACGGCACTGGTCTACGAGGTAATTTTTGTAGAATTTTCCCTTCCATGATTTGTGTGGGAAGTTTTCCTGCTTTTCGCATTTTTTTAATCTGTGGATAAACAAATGCCACGACAATAATACTCGTGGTAAATCCACATATTACCGCGTCAGAATAGAATGTGTTTCTATTGATACTGTTGCACAAAATCAAAACAACCGTCACTACCAAATTAATCAAAATTGTTAAAGAAATTCCCTGCCATGTATTAACATAGGGAAGACCTAAAAGTGTTTGTTTCTGATGCTTTCTCATGCAAACTGCTCCTTTCGTTTAGAAATTCCTTCCTACGTAGATCGTCTCGCCCATAATATACAGCATATACAATTTATCCTAATTTTACCATATGATTACTTTTTTGTCAACTTTACGCCTGTGTATCCACAACGGCACCTTTGATATCCTCAATCACTAGATTCATCTTATCGACAATATTTTCAACTTCTGTCTTGACATCTGTCTGAACCTCATCCAGATCCAATACCTGTTCTGTCAGAGTTTCTGTTTTCTTCTTCTCGATGCGTTCCTTTTGTTCCTTGCGATCCTCGCGAATCTCTTCGAGTTTTTCTTCCTTTTCTTCCTCTTCCTTAGCTTTCTTCTTTGCTTCCTCTTCCTCTTCTTTATGTTTCTCGTCTACAAATTCCTTGCCCTCTTGGATAAGCATTCCCATTATTTCCTTATCTGCTGCCTCAATGATGGAATCTGCCTCATTGGTCGCATCAAGCATAGGATTGGATTTTAACCGCTCAAGCTTGACTCCTCTGATAATTGCATTCTCCTCAACAATCTGTTTCTGACCTTCTGTCAGTTCCTTTCGGTAGGGATCCTTGTAGCTTTCCATCTCAAGTGCCTGTCTCTGGTATTCGGTCTTACCCTTTTTATCTATCTCTGCATGACGTTCCTGATCTTCTTTTGTTAATGTCACATCGGAGCCAATACGAAATGAAGCCGCCCTCTTTTCCAGCAATTCCAAATCCTTCTGCTCCTCAGAGTCTATTGCAATTCCTTTGGATTCTCTCAACTGATCCTTGTCATGATCAATCTGATTGATGGCTTCCTGAGCTGTAGACATATTCTCTCGTAGTTGATTGATATGATCTGCTCTCCCCATCAGATCATCATCTAGCTTCTGCTCACTCGCAAATGCATCTCCAACCACCTTCATGGCTTTCTTACGTGCCTGCTGTCTCTTTAAGGTGATCGGATCTTCAGCAGATCTGCTGTTCCCGGCAAACAGCATCGTTCTTTTGTTTTTTTGATGTCCGGCTATTCCATTCTGCCCATTTTGTGCATTCTGCCCGATAAATATGCTTTTATGTTCTACTCTCATAAGAAATGACCTCCACATGTATTGACTTCTAATACATATATCGGTCATTTCTCCCAATTAGTTATTTAAATGGACTTTAATTATAAACTCAATTCAACATGAAAATCACATTTGCATCCACCTGTGCCGAGTGTTTGTGTTCTTTGGAAATCAATATTCGGTAAGTTTCCATATACATCAACATCACTGTCACAAAAACTTCTTGTTAGCTCCGGACAACCGAGAAGCGACAGATACCTTACATAAGGACATTCAATCATATCAAAGGCAGAAATATTGCTTTCTCTTATCAGCCATTTCTTCTTAAATCCAGCCTGATCTCCAAGCCCTGATTCTGTTACCTTATCCCACATTTTCATAAAGAATCTCGCTCCCATTTTACTTTTTGTCATTACTGCAAACATCTTATGTGCAGAAGCATTTTTACTTCTTAAGCAGCCATTTACCCATTCATATGCACTGTCGGGAAAGCGTTCTTTCAGTACAGTGTATAGTGCTGCTCTCTCCAGGATAAGCGTCACGTGTTTTCTTTCTTCCTTTGGCACATTTCCGAGCAAATCTTCCATCTCAGAGTATCTATTATTTACCTTTATCTTAATCTCATCAGACAGAGCTAATCCATATTGCTTTTTAAGATCATTAAAAAGTAATTGATAATCCTTTATACGATCATATCTGTTTTTCATATTCTCTCTTCCTTTCTGTTTTCTGGTTTTCATACCTCTATACTAATTCCAGAAGCCACCGAATTGGACTCGCCAAACTCATCCATTGAAGTATCACCGGCATTTTCTCCACTGCTACAAAGGTGCCTCCAAGGATCATAAAGATTACTGCAAGAGAGGAAGACATTGTGTTTGCTGTCATTTCCTTATGGCAGAAAAATGCATGTAGGACACCATACAGCGTGACAACTCCTACGATCAAAATCCATGCTGTTCCAATCATCACAGGATGATCTGTCTGTATGCAGCCTGCCAAAATCAGCAGGACAAACGCTACGGATACCTGAACTGCAACAATGATGGCAGTTGAAGCAATATAACCACCTGTATAGCTTGCTCTGCCTGCTCCAGACAGACAAAATCGTTCTACGGTTCCCATATCCTTATCCTGAATATATTTTACCGCATACAGTGTAGCAATAACCATATAGGCCGTCATAATCATTGCCAATACTCTTTCTGTTGCAGAGATTTGATCTGTGATGATTGTCTGCTGTTTTGTGGAGGCTTTTATCTCCTCCAGAACTGCCTGTGTCTCTTTGATTTGATTTAAGTCAATCACATATCGATAGGTTCCCATGATCTGCTCTGCATGAATCGTATCCTGATCTGCTATTTTGTAAACGACACCTTTCATTTCTTCGAGCTCGCTTTGAATTTTGAGAAGTGCATCTTCATTCTCATCTCCTATGATCAGTCCTACACATATCTGACTTTCTACAACACTTGTACTGAAGATTCCAACCAGGCCAATCAAGAGCGGAATCAACATCATCCATAAATAGGTCAATCTATTCTGAAATACTCTTTTCAGATTATTTTTCATAACCAGGTAAACTGCCATTGCAATACTCCTCCTTCTTAAATATAACAACTGAAACCAGACCAAACAATGACCCAACAACTGCAAGGATTAGGCAGATCCATAGGAGCAATTCTGTCCTTCCGTCATAGAGCATGAGAAACATACATCTGTTGATCCACCTAAACGGCGACAGGTTTAATATCACATTTCCAAATAGGTGAATCGTTCCGATTGGAAAAAACACACCACCCATAATGCCAAAAAGTCCAAGTGGAATATTCATGACATTCTTTACAGTCAGAAAGTTCTTCATTCCTAGACCGATACAAGTTCCTATTGCTGCAATCATATAAGATAACAGCAGAAGAAGAAGCGAAATATATAGCATCTTCCTTATCCCAATACCGGTGATTGCTGCTGCTACAGTATAAGTCAGGATGCTGCATAAGGAAATCACAAGCGTGCAGGACAAGATCTTAGCTGCAACGATTGCCCGGACAGATACCGGTGCAAGCAGTACTCTCTCAGCTGTCTTTGCATACGCATCATCCTTTCCGGCGTAAGCTGCAGCAATGATTGCCACCATGACAATGCAAAAGGGAATCGTAACAACTGTATAGTACTGAAAAGAACTGATTCCACCATGATAAAAATTACGACACAGTACTCCCAGTAAACCGATCATCACAGCCGGAAAGACAATGTTATATCCAACTGCAAATCCATCACAGGCTCGATGTCTGATATTGAGTTTTAATTCTGCAATAAAAGCTGTCATTTACGCCACCTCATCTCTCAATTCCGTTCCGGTAATATGTAGGAAGATATCTTCTAACGTAACCATTCCCTGTTCTGCATATTTCTGTTTTAATGATTCCTTGCTACAATCCTCCAGAATCGTCCCATGATCCATCAAGACAATGCGATTACACAATGTTTCTATCTCCTCCATATAATGTGATACATAAATGATGGTCGTTCCTCGTCTGTTCAGTTCCTTAATTGACTCCATAATATGATTTCGTGACTGAGGATCAATCCCAACAGTCGGTTCATCCATAATCAACAGCTTTGGTGCATGTGCAATAGCACATGCGATATTTAGTCTGCGTTTCATACCTCCGGAGTATTTCTTAGGTGACTGCTTTCTGTGTTCCCACAGTCCCACAAATCGAAGTGCTTCCTCAACGCGTTCGGATAATTCCTTTTTCTTAAACCCATAAAGCGAACAGAAAAACTTTACATTGTCATAAGCACTCAAGTCATTGTATAATGCGATATCTTGCGGCACTACACCGATTTCACGCTGATAGGACTGATAATGCTCCTCAATCCTCTTTCCTTCATACAGGATCTTTCCTGCATCTCTTCTCATCAACCCCGTAATCATACGGATGCTGGTTGTCTTGCCAGCCCCATTTGCCCCCAGAAATCCTATGATCTCACCGGCTTCCACACTTATCGAGATGTCATCTACGACCTTTTTGCCATCATAGGCTTTGCTCAATCCTGTAACCTGTAATTGTTTTGTCTTCATCCTTTTGCTCCTTTTCTTTTAATTGACTTTTCTTTTGTTTCTTACTATTTATTAAATGTTGTTTATCCAATGTTGGATATTGATGTGAAAGAAAAGGAAATCACAATAGGATTCCCTGTTTCCTATTAAATATGCTTTTTATTTCTTTTTCTTTATCTGCTGAATCATCGCATTGATGTTCTCGATCGCCTGTTCCGGATTCTGAGCCAGCGTAGTCTTGAGTTCATTTAGCAATCTGAGCTGTTCTTCCTCTCCGGAATTCTCATCTAAATCTCTCACACTGTCTGCATCAAAGGATGTGATCATCTGACCCATTGTCTTGGACTGCTCCTGATAATAATCCAGATGCTTCAATAACTCCTCATGCCACAAGATCTGCTGTTTTAGTGAATCTATTGACATCTGAAAACTCAACCTTGTCAAATCATAATCATCAGTAGCCGCTTTTCGATCACCCCACGTCATCCAATACTCCAAAGTTTTCTGCAACTCCTTGATGTGTTTCTTTACAACACGTTCAATATCTGCTTTCGATAATGTTGCAAGGATTGGCGATGTGATAAACTTAGGGGAACCTATCTGAAACAAAGGAACTGCTAGTTCCTGCTCCATTTCCTGATGGAGCGTTTGTCTACCTTGTTGTGTGATCTGATAAATCTTACGGATACGAGAACCGGTTCTCTCCTCTCGCAACACTGCGATATTCTGCTCCTGCTCCAGTTTGTTCAACGCATAATAGATCGAGCCTGACTGAATCTTTGTCCACTGATCCATATTCGTCAATTGAATGAACTGCTGGATCTCATAACCGTGTGTAGGTTTCATATTCAGATAGTAAAGAATGATTCCTCTGATCATTTGTATCTCTCCTTATCCAACCTTGGGTTTATTATATATCCAAGGTTGGATATTGTCAATACATATATTTAAATATTTTTAACATACTCTTGTATATTAAAATCTCAATGTGCTTGTTCTGCTTTACAAGGCTTCTTTAACTGATAATCAAAGTTCTTGAAATACTTCACATTTTGCGGTGTACCATTTGCTGGTGGAAACTCATAACCCGGATATTTCACAATCGGACAGCTTTCCTTTCGCAGATGATCCAAAAACTCATCTGAAAGATTTAAAATCGACTTTACAACCTCCTTTGGCGTCATTGCCATCCACTGTGCCAATGACAGGTCTGCAAAATGATCACTCTTAAATATCTCCAGAAATATTACCTTTTCATCACTGATATTCTGCACATAATGAAAATTACCGACAGGTACATAGCCAACATCACCTGCCTGATAATTAAAAGTACGGGCTTTTGGCCCGGGTTCGAATACTGTCATACGAGCCTTTCCCTGTATATAGTACTGTAGTTCATCATTATTAGAATGCCAGTGTATCTCTCTCATCGCACCAGGCTCAATTTCAACAAGTGCTGCTGCCACTGTAGTACAGGCTGGGAAATTTTCATGATCAAGGATACGTACCGTACCGCCGTCACATACAATTGGTTTGACTTTACCCAGTTCGTGTTTCAGACTATGCGGCATCTCGCCATAAGGTGACTCCACCTTCTGTGACTCTACTGTCCCGGGATCACCACCATCCACAATATAAACCTCTTTTTCCGGAATATGGGCAAATTCATCCTCCGAACAGCCAAAATTCGCGGACAAAACATCCTTTGGAAAATGTGACATCAGCTCAGAGATTGAAAATGTATTATTCTCAGAATATGAACCCTTGTCAAACAGCATTAAGAACTCACAGCCTTCCTTCAGACCCTGAATGGAATGTGCCACATTGGCAGGGAAAATCCATCCCTCACCTGGCTCGCAGTCTGCCACAAAGCTCCTGCCGCGCTCATCCATCGCTGTGATTCTGGCTCCTCCTGCCAGGACATACCCCCATTCAGACTGCTGGTGTGTATGCATTTCTCTGACACCCGGCGATAGGTTCATATTGACAATGGCAAGCGTCTCATCAACTGTCAATTCACGCTTTGTAATTTCTCTCGACCAACCTCCTGTCTTAATGATTGTATGTGTATCTGCAAAAGAAAACTTTAAATTAGGAACCAGCCCGAAGTCTGTTGCCGGTGGTACGATCATGTCCGGATTCTGTCTCTCCCGCTCTACATTCCGGGGACCGATATCCAGCGCACCCGCACCGTCACTTCGAATTGGTTCCTCATATTTTGATGATTTTAATTGATCTAGCTTTTTCTGTAGCCTTTTCTCAAATTCTCTTTCCACCCTGCTAACCTTACCTTTCATGATTTTGGTAATGTTAGCATTTACATTATAAATGGAAAATATACGTTATAAATGATCCGCCTTCTTGATATTATTTTGCCCGATACCAGTAATCATATAACCGTTCATATCCAATCTTATGATATAAGCTTACCGCATTGGTATTAGATTCTACCACTTGGATATATGCCTTGGTTGCTCCGTGCTCCTTTGCCTGCTGTAGCAGTGAACAGCAGATATCATAACCATACCCTTTTTTTCTGCAATCACTGTTGACAATGATATCATACAAACCGACGTAGTCTCCCTCCACCACTGCCAGACCACACGCAACAACTTCATTACCACAGGTCAGCATAGCACATAGTGTTGTATCAATGATCTGTGTCTGCACTTCTTTGGCAAATGGAATCTTTGCAGGATCCGTCTCATTCAAACGGAAATAATGTGACTGCCAATCTTCCTTGATTCCTTCCATTACAACAGAAGATAAACCTTCCCATTTCTTGTCTGTCAAATCCATGATCATGATATTGGTCTTTGTTACATACTCGTAACCTGCCTGTTCGAGCAAAGCATCCAATTTCAGAGAGAGCGGACTGATTTTAAATACCGTAGGTAACTTCTGAGCGGTATAAATCTCCTCACAATGATGGATCTTTTCCACTAGTGGGAGCGCCGATGGCTCCAGTATGTTCACAGAGTTTGCTCTGTTCGTATACCCTCCCGAAAATCTCAATCTCCATCCGTCATAATAATATGTATTCAAGGAAGGTAATGCATTTAACATGACTTCTTCAATCGTTTTGATCTCTGCATTCCAGTTCTTTTCCTTATGCTTTCCCCATATTTTCACCAAACACCTTACAACTGCTTCATTTGCATAATAACCCATGATGTCATTTCTCCTTAGTCAAATTCGATTCCCCATCTACTCACTGATTGTTTTTTCTATCTTATCTGCGGCAGCCTTAGCCCCTCCGCAGCGATAAAAGCTTTCAGCAATTCTTTCTGCTGCCTGTTTATATGATGATTCTTCTAGTACCGCCTGAACTGTTTGTTTGATCTGATCTACAGAATTCTCCTGCAGGAACAGACCTGCTCCCAATTCATGCACTCTGTTCGCCACACCCTTTTGCTCATTCGTCTGAGGGAACATCACTAACGGTACTTTATAATACAGTGCCTCATTGGTACTGTTCATACCACAATGTGTGATAAAAACATCTGTCTGCTGCAGCACAGCGATCTGATCCACACTTTCCATGATCTGAATATTCGCCGGGATTTCACCAAATTTTGATACATCTGTCATGTCACCAACTGACATCAAAACATCCCATTCTGTATCCCCAAATGCCTTGATACAGTTCTGATAAAATGATTGATTCAGATTCATGACTGTTCCAAGAGAAATGTACAGCAGCTTCCTGTCAGTCTTTGTGATCTGAGTATCAGTCGTCCGAATGGAAGGACCTACAAATACATATTTATCTGAAAAGCTCTCGGAATACGGCTGAAATTCCGAAGATGTATACACAATCGTATTGGTTTGATTATCATTGCTGATGATAGAAAGTGCACCCTTCACCGGATAACCTTTATCCCGCAATCTCTTTACACTTTTGTTCGCCTGAATCATACCAGGGATCATGGCAAAAAGTTGACCGATTCCTTGTCCCATAACCTTTGCCGACTGCTGATTGAATGCAAACGTAGTTGTTGAGGAAACAAAAGGAATGCCCAGCTTCATTGCTGTGAGTTTGCCCCAATATGCCATAGAATCTGCAACGATACAATCAGGATTCCATGCTTTCATATCACTCATAACCGCTTCATCGAGTGCCAGTGTTGTATTGACCAACACCTCCATGGAAAAAGCAATGTCCTTCCCGATTCTTTGCGAATCCTCAGGCTTTAGATTCATCTGGATATCATAATCATCACAGGGAATAAAGGTTGCACCGGTGCTTTCGATCTTATCCTTCATCAATTGATAGGAATAATACCGTACCTCATGTCCTCTGCGTATCAGTTCTTTTACTACCTCCAACGTCGGATTGGTATGTCCATACGCCGGAATACAAAAAAATGCGATCTTTGCCATATAATTTTTCACCTCTTGTGATCATTGACTGCATCCATTTAATTTACGGATATAAACTTATATTATGATTATTAATCTGAAAAAGCAATATCAATATTCATCTTGGATTTTCCACATTTTTTTAAAGAAATTATGACTAAATTTTCTATTAGCGTAAATTTGCTGCCGATTTGCAATTTTGATTGATTTCAAATTAGATTAAGATACTATTAGTGACAAAAGTAAGTCTTGCTACTCACTATGACGCTAATAATCTTGCCGCCCGATCATCGGGCATTAAGGAGAAGGTGTATGAAAAGAACAGTTTTATTCGTATTGTTAGATCAGTTTGCAGACTGGGAAGCTGCATATCTGTCATCCGCATTGTATCTGCAGGGACAGGGGGGTTATGAAGTGAAGACAGTGTCTCTGACTAAAGACCCTGTCACTTCAATCGGCGGTTTTCATGTGATGCCTGATTATGATATTCTTTCTGTTCCGGAGGATTATGATGCTGTGATTCTCATAGGTGCCATGACATGGAGATCTGAAGAAGCAAAGCAGATCAAGGCGTTAGCTGAAAGCTGTCGTCAAAAAGGCAAGTTGTTAGGTGGAATTTGTGGTGCTGCTGGTTTTTTAGGTGCGATTGGCATCCTGAATCACATCAACCATACAGGCAACAGTTTAGAAGATCTGACAAATTGGACAGACACTGCCTATACAGGTGAAAGCCGATTCATCAAAAAGCAGGCTGTCATAGATGATCTCGTTGTCACCGCTAATGGCTCTGCTCCTTTGGAATTTGCCAAAACCATTTTATCTGCTCTGCAGATCTCCCCGACAGAGGAAATCGAAGGCTGGTATCGGTATCATAAGGATGGATGTTTTGAAATATAGAAGGTATCAATCAATCTACTGATTCAAACTCCACTACATTTCCACCGGTTTCCACATTTATGATTGACCCGTCTATGGCGTTTACACAGACGAGATCTTTGATATCAACCTGTACCATATCACTTGCCAGGAAATAGTACCAGGCAGGTACCATGTAATAGGTCGTATCGTTATTGGTAACTCGAGCCATTCCTAGCTCTACCCGATCTACCTTTCGTGCAGACATATATGGGGTAGTATCTATGGTTTCATTGTAATAGTGAAGATAATCCCTTGCTCTGTTATCGATCTCCTGAAAATCAAGGAGTTTGGCGTTCTCTGTCTCGATTTCTCCCACCTGCGAGGGACTGTTCCAAAAGCACTGCGTAACACCATCATCCGTTACGCAGATGCGAAGGAACTCATATCCCAGCCGGAAATCTCCGCTTTTCTCCCCTATTTCCAACGCACCTAAACGCCAGGGAAGATTTTGTTCATAATTTGGGATTGCGAGTAAGTTATTATAGTGTGGAATAAAGTAAAAATCATCATCTATATAGGTATTATAAGGTCTTGACTTTCCATTGACCTCTCTCGCAAAATAGCAGGTATATCCGCATTTTAATTCATCCGGATCCGGATCGTCTCCGTTTTCCTTGGTTCTTCCATAAAAGTATGCAGGATACGTCGCGATTGATGAATAACCGCTGATCCCCATCCTGTCCATAAACGATTCAGATTGGGCAACTGCATCTTCTGCAGTGATTTGATCAACGTCGGGATCAATCGGCAAATGTTTTGTATCTACCAAGGTATAAAACTCCGATGGTTCATCATAATATTCATCTAATTTGAATATCTGAAAGATGATATTATTTTGGTAATCTGTAAAACTGACTCTATAATACTCTCCATCAATCGTTCCCTCGACATAGCAGACACGACATTCCGTATCCGTATCCATCTCCTTTAAAAAGAAATCCGACAAATCAATCCATCTGATTTCCTTTTGATACGGAATCGTCCATGTAGCATCCAGATTGATACTGTCTCTTCTATCCTCCAGATCCTTCATATCCTGTTCTATATACTTTGGTACGGATTCGTTGTTTGCTTCATGCCTTTCCTTTCGTTTTGTGAGTTCCTGCATTCTGTTGTCAACATAATCCGATTGTGTTAAAAATCCGGGAATCACCACATAAATACTACCTTCGTCAAATATCTTTGTACAGATTGCTTTGAGATCCTCATCTGTATAATCCTCAGGAATAACCTTGTAAACAGGGTATGCTGTTCTTTCATCCCCGATCCTTGTGGCACTGATTTCATAGGCCGCTGCACCGCTATTACTCATGATTGTATAATTCAATGTCTTGCCATCAATACCTTCTGAATTCTCATCATCCTGCGTTGTCTCCTCAGCTGTCTCTCTGTGACCGGTTGGATAATTTACTATTTTCTTAGGTTTCTCATTGCAGCCTGTCAGTATCATCATACATAATACAATGATTCCAACAATTGTTTTCATCTTCACAGGTTCTCTCCTCTTTTGAAAAGTACTATTTGGAAATCACAATCTTGCCATCCTGTACATCAATACGAACCTTATTCGTATCAATTCCGGCCATTGCCAGTACTTCATCATTTAACTGTACCCTGTGTGCCTTATCAAGTACTGAGTATTCCTCATGTGACTCGACCTGAGCCAGATTTTCAGTCGTCAGTTCATTGAGCTTTTTCTTATACTCTTCCTTCATAATCTTCTCTGTGCTGATCTTTCCGTCCGAAATCATAATGACTCTGGAAACCTTATTGGCGAGACTGATATCATGTGTCACGATCATAATCGTGATTCCCAGCTTTGCATTCAATTCTCTGAACAGATCCTGAATCATATTGGAGGTTTTGCCATCAACGGAACCCGTCGGCTCGTCTGCCAGCAGAATCTTTGGATCATTTGCCAATGCCAACGCGATTGCCACACGCTGTTGTTCTCCACCTGACATCTGAGTCGGAAATGAATTTGCTTTATGATCAATTCCTGTGAGGCTAAGTAAATGCATCGCCTTTTCATGTCTTTCCTTCTGCTTACCCTTGTTAAAATACATAGGGGCTTCCACATTCTGAACCGCCGTCAAGTAAGGAAACAGGTTTTGTGAACTGTTCTGCCAGATAAATCCTACCGTACTTCTTCGATACTCGACCAGTTTCTTCTCAGACATGGTAAACAGATCATAACCATCCACATACAAACGTCCTGCTGTCGGCTTCTCCAATCCACCGATCATGTTAAGAAGCGTGGATTTTCCGCTGCCACTTTTTCCAATCACCGCTACCAGTTCTCCACGGCGAATCTCCAGATCAAGTCCCTGTAGTGCCATGACTTCAACACCATCTGATTTATAAATCTTCACGAGTCCGTCACAAACCAACAGTGCATCCTCGTCCGTTACTTTATTCTCCTGCGGCATTATTAATCTCACCATCCTCCATCTCATAAACAACGTCCCCGAGTTCCATCAGATTCGGATCATGTGTTGTCATGATAATCGTAATTCCTTCCTTTTCAATGAGCTGCTGAAACAGCTTCATAACTGCCAGACCGGAATTTGTATCCAGTGCTCCGGTTGGTTCATCTGCAAAGATAATCTTAGGACTATGAGCAACAGCCCTTGCGATTGCTACCCTCTGCTGTTCTCCGCCTGACATCTGAGATGGCATGTGATTCATACGTTTCTGCAGTCCTACAAAGCTCAGTACTTCCTTAATTCTGGCATCACGATCTCCCTTGTAGTCTGCCAGACGAAGCCCGAAATCCACATTTTCATAAGCACTCATGATGGGAATAAGTGCAACAGATTGAAACACAAAGCCCATATCATATCTGCGGATCAGTTCCTTTTCCACTTCACTTTTTTGAGCCATATCCATACCATTGATCAAGAGCTGTCCCTCTGTCTGCTCATCCAACACACTTAATATATTCAGCAACGTAGTCTTGCCGGAGCCGGAACGTCCCTTTAAAATCGTCAATTTTCCTTTGGGAATCTCCAGATCTATTCCCTTGAGTACCTTGAGCATCTCACCATTTCCGATTGGAAAGCTTTTCTGAATATTGGTTGTTTCTATGATAGATTCCATATGATTCTCCCTTAATCTGCACCCAGTTTCAGGCCCTTGGTGATATTCATGTTCTTAACAATCCTGCGGATCACAATAAAGCAGGCAATGAATACTGCTGCAATGATACACAGCATTTTGATGCTGTCCTGTGCTTCAATAAATATACTGATTGCAATATTGTGCATTTGAGGCAGATATACAATAGAGATTAGTTTTGTGAATAAAAAGGTTGTGATCATTCCGACTAAAAATCCGGCAGATGCAGCAAGCAGTGAACTAAATACCTGTTCAATGATAAGCATCCTCACGATCTCCTTCATACTCATACCCATTGCTCTATAAATACCATAGAGCAGTTCTCTCTCTCGAATCGTTAATACCCAGTATATCAGGAAACCAACTGCACAGATCAGCAAGGAGATCATAAATCCAACAGAAAACATACCGTTTGTAATCTGCAGCATAGCCGAATCCTTTTCTGCCTGAATCAGTTGTTGACTACTCTGTGAGGATATCACATTGATTCCAAGTTCCTTTGCCCTCTCTATGATCTGATCCGGATCAGCATCCTCTGACAGTCGCACCCATACATGATACGGCGTGATCGTGAAATTGCTGACTACAGTAGAATAATGTGCTACAATCAGGTAATTTTCACGGTCCTCGATCTTGCCCTCATCTGTTGTTGTATAAACCGTACTTTCATACCCCGGAAATGAATCTATGATTCCACATATCCTCGCGGCTGTTTTTAATTCTACCTTCTTAGCATTGATTGGACTATACCTTGAATAGTAGATGGTATCTCCGTCCTTGAGCTTATATTTCTGTGCTAAATTGGAAGAGATCAATACTCCATTCGGCTGCTTGGCCAGCTCATTCAGATAATAAAACCAATGCCTGTCATTCAGCCCATCCTTTAGTCTTGCTGTCTCACCAAACTCCTTTGTATGGATTCCCATCAACATACAGTCATTTTCTATCTTTGAATTAAATGAAAAATCCACATGTTTATCTGTAATGACTTTGGTTTTCTCCTGCACTCCCAAGGTATCCAGCTCGTCATATCGTCCATAATCAGGTTCTGTATATGCCCACTTCGTTTCTTCTCCAACAAGCTCTGTTCTTAGCTTCCATTTTTCTTCGATCTTCAGGTCTGTTCCTATATTATAACGAACACGCTGTTCCATGTTTTCATTGATTGTACGGGCCAGATTCGCATTGAAGATTCCGATTGCAATCGTCATGACCAAAAACACTGAGATAAAACCTTGTTTCTTTGTACTTCTGGTAATCTGTAAAAAGGATATGTAACTGGCCGGTTTCCATTTCTTTCTTCCGATATGATAAATCAATCTAACCAGATAATGGATCAGTCTCAAAAACAGAAGTCCACAGGATAATATAAACAATGAAGAATTCAGAAAAATAATGGGATCCACACTTCCTCCATTGATGATCTGTATGGAAATCGCACTGCTTTGCTTGTAATAGTTATACAACAGATAACCCGACACAACCAATAATGCTATATCAATATAGTACTTTTCCCATCCTGCCTTTTCCTTGCTTCCAAGTTTGCGGCTTTTTCGCTCTGTAATGGTCAGTGTTGAGAGCTTGATCACCGGAATCGTCATAAATAACACCGCCAAGACAAAGGCAATCATAGCAAACAACAACATCTCCCATGTCGCATGATAGATACTGACATCCTTTAAGGTAAAGGATAAAAATCCGTTGGTTCCGGCACCACATTTACAAAACAGATACCCTAACGGAAGTCCCAAAACCGCTCCGATAACAGAGATAATGGCAGATTGCAGTACATATAATAAAATGACCTTTCTCCTGCTGACACCCCTGCTTTTCAACATGGAGATTTCTGTTGTTTCCATCTCCAAAATCTGCCCAGATATCATATATAGAAACAAAAGAAGCAACGATATGATTGGCAGCTCAAAGGTAAACAAAATCACATTGACTGTCTTCTCCTTCTCTGTATAGGTTGAGAGAAGATTTCCAAAATTCTCGCTCAGTTCCGAATCCAGCTCCCTAAACTCAGTCAAATAGCTACTAAATAGCTTGGCATTATTAATATTAATCTTTGTATAGTCAAGCATAACAATTTCATCGTAATCTATGGATTGTATCTGATACTGATTGATCACGGCATCAAAATCTTCCTTTGTAACATATACCATGTAACTGTAGGAATCCAGACGATTGTGCCAGAATGTATCTGTATCACTCTTTTCTTCTATGATTCCTGCCACTACAAAGGATATCGGTTTCTCATCACTGTAGGTCTTAAATTTGAGTGTGAGAACCTCTCCGATGACCAATCCATATCGATCCATCAGTGATTCTGATATAGTACACGGAACAGCACCCTGAGCAATCGCTTCTTTAATGAGATTATGATCACTTGATCTCGCATCCTCTGCATTTATCCCATGAACCACTTCAGCGTGTTCATATAGATCAGGCATATAGCCAATTGTAATCAGCCGACTCTTTTCACCAAAGGTGGTCTCCGAATTACCACCCATAAAATGAACAATCTGTTGTTTCTCTACCACCGGCAGAGTGAGATAAGATGTCCAGCTCTTTTCATATTCATCCATACCGGCTATGATTTCATCCACTGAAGGATAGTCCTCTGTAGAAACAGTATCAGATCGGGAGATTACTGCGGGATATTCTTCGTATTCCTCTATATGCTCTATAAAAAGAGTCTGAAGGAGTTTGTTCAGACTTCCTTCTCGGAACATTGGATAGATACACAGAAAAGCAGACAGCAAAACAACACCTGTCAACAGGCAGCTGTTAAGCCATTTTTTATTTTTAATCTTATGCTTGATAAAACTGATCATATCTTATCCTTCCTCTATCGATTTTCCGTCTCTTTTCTTCTGGAAATATCCTCAGCCAGTACATCACCTTCCTGTATACCTGTCAAAATAACTATCTGAGAACTCTCTCCGGTTCCGATTCCATAAGTTTTTCCAATCGTAACATACTGCTTGACCAGATCATCATTTTCCAACTTCCATACAAAGTACTGCACATCATTTGATAACTTGACCTTTTCCTCATACACCAGATGTCCCGGAACTACGATCATCTTAGGAGAACGCATAACCTCCACATCAACAACACAATCCTTTAGTATTTCACCATCCTTGAAAAAGGCGGGGTCTGTGACCGTTGTAATAAAGCCCTCTTTGATTCCTTCTGTACTGCAGTTGGTAACATAGGTCTTATCCCCTTCAGAAAAAATATAATTCTTTTGATTATACAGAGAGCCGATACAAGTCGTTTCGAAACGTTGATTCTCGTATTGAAATACCAGCTTTCTGCCTGTATCAATTGCCGCTGAGCCAACACTTCCATACAGGTCATCATTCTGTGGCATAGTGACAGCAATCTTGTCTCCTGACTGCTTTGCACAGGACAAGATCAGACTGTTTTCACCATCCAGTTCAACTGCTGTACCCTTCTTGACATAGACCTTCGACACAACTCCGTCACTTGTAGCGACAATCGCATATTCTCCTGATCCGTTGTTGTTCTTTTTCAGTTTCTGATAAGCCTTCTTGTTCTTTGCCAATGCACTCTCATATTCCAACCGTGCAAGCTCCTTCTGGAGATTCCTGATATTGACCTCATTCTCCAAAATCGTTCTCTGTGCGCTGACAATTTTATATCTGTATTCATTACCCCCGGCATTCCCGGATGGATCTGATTTTTCCATAATCTTAATTAAATCGGCCGTTTGTTTCTTAAGTTCCTCAATCTGCTTATCCTGTTCTCTGCATTTCTTGACATAATCCAGCTGCACATGAGAAATCGCATTCTCTGCCTCTGTCAGCTTTGATTCACCACCCTCACTATCAATAATCGCCAGTGTATCCCCTTTTTTTACGTGATCATTTCCTACTACCAGAACATCTTTAACTCTACCACTGCATGGTGTAAAATATGCTGTATTGACTGTTTCTGCCTGTTGATATCGTTTGGCCGGAAGCGTCTGTACATAGTCTGTCAGAGTTATCTGATAAGGCTCATACTGATCCGGGATTACGGCCTCCTGTACATAGAGCGTCATCTCACCTTCCTGTAGACCACTCTTTACTTCCAGATAGTGATCATCACCTGAGCCTGCTTCGAAATACCTCTTTTCGAGACTGTCTCCCTCTCCCTTGACATAGACATAATTTCCGGCATCATCTACATTTGCAGCGTCACGTCCAACTACCAGTACTTCTTCCTTTGACCGGTTTATAAAATAAAGCATCACAAAACGACCAGCTTCTCCCGGTATATCTTCTACCGTTTTGAACCTGATATTTGGATAGCTCTCCTGTGCTTTGGCATAAGCCAGTTCTTTGTTGGAATAATTATATTCCTCGATTGGTACTTCTTTACCATCTATGATTGCATATTTAATCTCAAAATCTTTATATAGATAGGCCTTGGTCGTCAACCCCGAAACCTCTATATGCAGATCTGTATCATCTGATACAATGACTATATTTTCATATGCATTGGCCTGATTTGTGATTCCGGTATTTTTAACAAAGGTTACATAGCCTGATTTTTTCGCCCTCAGTGTACCGTCTCTTATCAATTCCTCCAGATCAGCGATTTCTTCGTTGTATTTCTCAACCATAAACTCATATAGCTTTTCATCATACTCGTAGTTCTCTTTTTCCACACCAATCTGTGCCGTCAATCTCTCAGCATCCTCCAGACATTCACATGTACTGCTCTGAGCCTCAAGGCTTTTCACGGTACAGGAATGAATCGGTTGTTTAACGAGATGCTTTGCGATACACAGATCAAGCGATGCCTGTATATCCTCCATTTCTTCCCTCAGCTTCTCCGTATCTGCACACACCAAAACATCACCCTCATTGACATACTGACCAATGTCACAGGTGATTTCTTTAATTGGAGTTGCCTTTTTGAAGAAATGGCAGTATTCCTGCGGAACATAATGCCCCACCAGTATCTTGGGACTGCCAATGATCTTTTTTTCAACCGGTCTAAAAGTTTGCTTCATGGAAACAGGATCTATTAACTCGGGTGGTTCCTCTACTGTTTTACATCCGCTTAAGACTATGGCTAAGGTTAAGATACAGGTGAAGTATTTTGCCGTTTTTCTGAGAGTAGTCTTCACTTCAACGCCACCTCTTCTCCACCGGACAAGCCACTCTTGATCTCGATCTGACCGTCAGCCTCCAGTCCTGTCTGTACATAAACTGCTTCTAAAAAGCCATCCTCTGTAACAACGTACACAAACTCCTTCCCATCCTTTTCCTGAACTGCAATACTCCTAACATATACGATATCCTTGAGTATCGGTTTTTGAATCGTAATGGTATATGCACTCTGATCTGATGTATCAATATAATCCGATGTCGGTTCAAACACAATCTGCCTGGTAGCGGTATCTGTATCTGTGATATCGGTGATCTTCATTTCACACTCCGTTGTACCATTTGTTGCAGGGTATACATCCCCTATATTGAACTGATAATCATCACCTGTTTCAGAGATATAATTACCCTTTCCACATACCTCGGTGAGCATACAGACTGTCGGTGTAACATATCCATCCATTAATATCTTGCTGATATAGGAAATAGTTCCATCCTTTTCTGCATAAATGCTGCATTTTTGAAGCCTCTCTACTTGCTCCTGCAGAGAAAGCTTTGCCAGTTCAACGTCATCTGCCAGCTTTGCCACCTCAAACTCGTGATCCTTTTTCCTTTCGACATCCGCAAGATGCACATAATGCTCCAGTAGAAGTCTCTTTTCTTCCACTTCATTCTGATACTTCTCGATTGACTTCCTGATTTCCTCTGCTTCAAATGTCACAAGCTGCTGTCCCTTGTGCACCTGATCGCCTACATCAACCAAGATCTCATCTAATTCCAGATCCTCTTCATTCACTGTATAATCTATCGTTTCGACGATTTCCGGCTCCAGGGTCAGATTCAATATCGGTTCTATATCTCCTCTTTGTACTGTTACCGTCTCATAACTGATTCTCTGATAAGGTGTCTTCTTGATCTCCTTGATCTGCTCTGTCTCCTGATGACTACAGCCTGACAGGATCATGACCAACATAATGCCACTTAACTGAAGGCACCTCCATTTTTTATGTAATGACTGACTCATAAACCACATTTCCTATTCTCTGATAGTTTCTCCTGTGTCAATGCTCCAAGGTCTCAATCGTGCTCTCTAGTGCATGAATCACCTGATCGCACCAGACATCAAATTCCGGATCTTCCTTTTGACACTCCGGATGAGCCAGCACATAGTCAAGTACAATCCGGGCTCCACGATCAAACGATACCACCGGATGAAATTCTGGCACGGCACGTTTTAATTTACTGTTATCAAACACTACCGTTTCTGCCTTATCCCCGATCAGACTACCCTCATAATCATACTGACTGCCCACTCTGCTCAGAAATTCTGATGCTACATGATATGGCTTCAGAGTGACTCCCAGCGCATCTGCTATTGTCCTGTATATCTGATTCCAACTCAATGATTCATCACTCGTAATCTGATATGCTTCTCCAATAGCATGCGGATTCGCCATTAGCCCCACAAACCCAACTGCAAAATCCTCATTAAAGGTTAGTGTCCAGAGTGATGTTCCATCTCCCTGTATAATCACAGGTTTGCCTTGCTGTATCCTTTTAATTACCTGCCAAGAACCATTGGCCCCATGTACTCCCAGAGGCATACTCTTCATCCCATAGGTATGACTGGGGCGAATGATTGTCACAGGAAAGCCTTCTTCGCGGTATAATTTCATCAGGTATTCCTCACATTCAATCTTATCTCTAGAATACTGCCAGTACGGGTTTGCCAGTGAAGTCCCCTCGTTGATGATATAATTACTTGCCGGTTTATGATAGGCCGATGCTGAACTGATATACATATACTGTCTCGTCTTTCCACGAAACAGTCGGTAATCCCGCTCCACCTGTTCTCTGTGAAAACCGATGAATTCACATATTACATCAAACATATGTCCCTTAATCTGCTCAGTAACTGTCTGTTCATCGTTGATATCGGCTATGATAGGAATGACCTCACGCCCAAGTTCATCATTGTGAGTTCCTCTATTTAACACATATACTTCCCATTTCTTCTCAACCAGTCTGCGTACAATAGCACTACTGATTGTACCTGTACCACCAATGATCAGTGCTTTCATCTGCTCTCTCCTATTCTTTCATAATGAATCTGCTCTGTCCGTCAACAACCGACAAGTCCATTATATCTCTGTATCTATCAGAATTCAAACATTTTCAGCCTTCCAGTTCTCGGATTAAATTGACCATTTCGATGGCACCAACAGCACAGTCAAAGCCTTTATTTCCGGCCTTTGTCCCTGCCCGTTCGATTGCCTGCTCGATATTGTCAGTCGTTAACACTCCAAACATGACAGGAATATTGCTGTTGAGTGACACATTTGCAATCCCTTTGGAAACCTCACTGCATACATAATCATAATGTGATGTATTACCTCGAATGACAGCTCCCAGACAAATAACAGCATCAAATTTTTTGCTGTTAGCCATCTTGGATGCAATCAAAGGAATCTCAAATGCGCCGGGAACCCAGGCAAGACTGATATCCTCTTCCTTGACTCCATGACGCTTTAATGCGTCTGTTGCACCGCCAATCAGTTTGTTCGTAATGAACTCATTAAACCGTGCTGCAACAATCCCTACCTTGATCTCTCCTGATACCAATTTTCCTTCATAAATCTTCATAATCTCATTTCTCCTTTTCAATTTGTTTGATTTATTTTTGACGTTCCTTTATTCATACTGCAATAAATGACCCATTTTTCTTTGTTTGGTTTTAAGATAGAACAGATCATGTGCTGTCGCATCCATCTGAATCGGGACTCTCTCCACGATTTCAATTCCAAAATCAGATAACTGATAGACCTTGTCCGGATTGTTTGTCAACAATCGCATTGTTTTTACACCCAGATCACGGAGTATCTGAGCACCAATATAATACTCTCTCAGATCACCGGCAAACCCGAGAGCCAGATTGGCTTCCAGTGTATCCATTCCCTGATCCTGCAGCTCATATGCCCGCAGCTTGTTGAGTAGACCGATCCCTCTGCCCTCCTGTCTCATATACAACAAGATTCCACGACCCTCCTGCTCGATCCGTGTCATGGCGGCTGCAAACTGCTGCCCACAGTCACAGCGGGCAGAGCCAAAGGCATCTCCGGTCAGACATTCAGAATGTACTCTGCACAACAGATTCTCACCGTCTCCGATCTCACCCTTTACGAGTGCTACATGATGTTCACCATTTAACAGATTCATATACCCATAAGCCTTGAATTCTCCATACTTTGTAGGCATTTTTGTAATTGCCTCACGACTGACCAGCTTGTCATGCTTTTTACGATAATCCTGTATGGCACGAATGGTAATGAATGTTAAGTTCCATTTTTGAGCCAGTTCTATTAGCTCCGGTGTACGCATCATCGTACCGTCTTCACGCATGATCTCACAACAAAGTCCACACTCCTTCAGTCCTGCCAATCTCAGAAGATCCACAGTTGCTTCTGTATGTCCGCTACGCTCCAGAACACCGTTTTTCTTCGCCAGCAATGGAAACATATGTCCCGGTCTGCGAAAATCCTCCGGTTTTATGCCCTCCTCTACACATTTCATAGCTGTGATGCTTCTCTCTGCTGCGGAAATACCGGTCGTGGTATCCACATGATCTATGGAAACCGTAAATGCTGTTTCATGATTATCGGTATTGTTCGTAACCATCTGCGGGATTTGTAGTTTACGTACAAGATTCTCCTCCATAGGCATACAGATCAGACCCTTTCCATACATTGCCATGAAGTTGATGTTTTTTTGAGTGGCAAACTGAGCTGCACATATGAAGTCGCCTTCATTTTCGCGGTCTTCGTCATCTGTCACCATAATGATTTCTCCATTACGAAGGGCTTTCAGAGCCTCCGGAACAGTTTGATAAGTAGACATATTCATTCCTCCTTTAATATCCATAGTTTGCCAAAAACTCAGCCGTGATCTGACTGCCCTTGTTGATAGTTTCCGATGGTCTCAATAATCTTTCAATATACTTTCCCACCACATCATTTTCCAGATTCACAACATCCCCGATCTTTCTCTCAGCCAGAGTCGTGTTACCGGCAGTGTGTGGGATAATCGATACAGAGAAATCCCGCCGACTGATCCCTGCAACCGTCAAACTGATTCCATCTATTGCGATGGAACCCTTTTCTACAATGTAATGCAACAATCTTTCATCGGCCGAAATGGTGTACCATATTGCATTTTCATCCTTTTGAATCTTCTGTATCCTTCCCGTACCATCAATATGTCCTGATACGATGTGTCCCCCAAAGCGTCCGTTTGCAGGCATTGCTCGCTCCAGATTGACATGATCCCTGCACCTTAGTTCTCCCAGAGAGGAGCGGTCAAGTGTCTCATGCATAACATCTGCCAGAAATATTTGTTCCTCTATCTTTGTAACAGTCAGACATACCCCATTGACTGCGACACTGTCGCCAATCTGCAGATCATTGAAAATGAATTCTCCGCCAATCGCTAACTGAGATGAATGTGTATGATGCTGTATTGCAGCAATTGTACCTATTTCCTCAATAATTCCTGTAAACACTTTGATTCCACCTCACCTTCAATTAAGATATCCTCACCTAATACTATGATATCCTGATAGACAATTTGATATGCTTTTCCGGGATCTGATATCCCTTTGCCTTCCAGAGGTGTCTTTGCATCGCACCCTCCAAACAGCTTGGGAGCGATATAGCATTGTACTTTTCGTACCCAGCCGGCCTCCAGAACTGACCAGTTCAATGTACCACCTCCCTCTAGCAATATGCTGTCTATCTCCATACTCCCAAGTGCATCCATCAGAGCATCGATATCAATGTGACCATTTCTTTGTGGCAGAACGAGGATTTTGCATCCTAACTTCTGAAATACCTCTTGTTTATCCTGATCCTCTGAGGATGTTGCAATGATCGTCATGACTTTATCTGCCGTTTGAGCGATCTGAGACTGTACTGGAGTCTGCAAATGTGTATCACACACGATTCGCACAGGATCTCTTCCGTGCTCCATATGGCAGGTAAGCATTGGATCATCCCTTAATACCGTTCCCACGCCGACCATAATGGCTGAATAGCGATGTCGATCCATCTGCACTCTCTCACGTGCCTTCTCTCCCGTAATCCACTTGGAAGCACCTGTACATGTGGCTATCTTTCCGTCCATGGTCATTGCATACTTCATAACCACAAATGGTTTCCCGGTACGGATATAGTAAAAAAAGACTTCATTAAGTTTGTCACACTCAGCCTCCAATACACCCTCGACCACCTCGATCCCATGTGCCCGCAAGAGTCCGGCTCCTTTTCCACAAACCAGCGGATTGGGGTCCATAGAGCCTATCACCACTCTGGAAATACCACTCTCAATGATCGCTTCTGTACAAGGTGGTGTCTTTCCATAATGACAACAGGGTTCCAATGTCACATATAGGGTGGCACCCTGTGGTGTCACCTTACAATCCTTTAGTGCATTTCGTTCGGCGTGTAATTCTCCATACTTCTGATGCCATCCACGTCCAATGATCACATCATCCTTCACGATCACAGCACCAACCATTGGATTGGGTGCTGTAAAACCGCAGCCCTTCTCTGCCAGTTCCATAGCCATTCTCATATACTCTTGATCTGTCATACCTTACCTCCATAAAAAAATGCCTTGAAAAATCTTCAAGGCATGAGATCAGATTTTACGGTTTGCTGTTTTCAATAAAAAACTCTGGAATGAAAACATTCCAGAGCAATAGGCAAACTGTACACAAATGTGTAAATCTGTATTATCTTCTTTCATCCAGACTATACTGTCGGCTTCGGAGTTGCACCGAATCATACCTTGCGGCTCGTGGGCTATACCACCAGTAGGGAATTGCACCCTGCTCTGAAGATCTTATTCAACTGTTGCATAGTATAACGAATTGTTTTGCCGTTGTCAATAGGTACTTTCCGAAAGCAGCGCCATAGGCTCTTCCTTGAGGTTTCTCCATGCAGTGATTCCGGATATAACTGCGGTAACAAAAAACAGGATACCAAAGGATATCACAGAAATAAGAACATTTCCCTGTATTGTCTGCTCGGTCACAACATCCGAATAAATAGCTCCGGCACTATAGGTTCTGTCAAACAACTCCTGTCCCGACATCCCCGCCGCTACGATCTTTGTCATAAAGGTTCCTGCAAGACATCCGATCAAACAGCCGATTGCTGCCACAAACAGAATGCCTGTGAGCAGTGAGTACATACTTTCATACTTGCTTGAACCAAGACTTCTCTCGATGGCAGTTCTTCTACGCTGTCCACCGATCATCATATGACAGAAGAATAACAATACCAGTATCGTCATGATGATACCTGCTATCAGCAGCAGCATTGCCATATGTTCCATCTGCTTCATTCCGGCCTCCAATTTCGAATAACCTTTGTCATAAAAATGAATTTTGACATCCTCTATCTGTTTTGCTTCCCATTTTTCCATGAATTCGTCAATCATACCATTGGGAATCCGAAACGAAGTATTAAAAGGACTTACATAGTTTCCGTATACTCCAATGTTTCCGGAGTCATCTGCTCGAATGGATTTTTTAGGGATAATCACTTCATTTCTGTCCAGACTGTACCGACTGTCAGTCCCTCCTGTAGGCAACATCCGATAAGTTCCGACAACCGTATAATCATCTGTGAAGAATGGTTCAAAATTTTTCCCTTCAGCTGTCAATGGGCAATTCCAAAAATCAATCACAGCAGGCACCGCATAATCTGCAGACCGAAGCGGCAGTGTGATCACATCTCCAACCTTGATCTCATTGTCCTTTGCATACTGAAGTGAAATCATGCAAACCGGATTTCCCTCGGCAAACTCCTCCTCGCTGATCGCTCTGCCTTCTGCAATGGTGACATCGTTATTATAAAATGACATCATCAGATTTAAATCATCTGTTGGTGTAACCGGTACCGTATGATACAGCATTTCCATCTCTTTTGCATAAGCCTCCCAATACTGATCATGACCCTTTTCATAAAAATCATCGTTGATTTCCTCAAACGTAAGATTCGGCAATTGATTAGGGATCGGTGTACCTTGACTGTCTGTCTGTTCGGAATGTGGTCCGCTTGAAGGTATATACTCACAGGTAGGTGCTGTCAGATGATCCCATCCATGTGGGATTTCCATCCGTAAACACATCACATAAGTTTTATCAGCGTACAGCATCTCGGGACTGTCATTAAAATGATCACAAAAATAAAACTCATCAAAATTAAGATGATAGACACTGAAATAAGACTTTTTCATCTTCATCTTCACAGGACCATTGGGAATGCAGTCCTCTATGGGAGAGGCTTCTACAATGATTTCGTTGAAATAGCCCATGTTGTCCTTAGAAATATTAAACTGTGGTAAATAGGTATGGTAGAATGGTCTCCTCTCCGGTCCGCTTATATATGTAACATCTTCTGTCGGAAGGTCATCAAGAGAAAAAATCCTGTCATATTTCTTCCTGTTGATATAAGTGTAACCCTTACTTTCCGCATCATATTGAGCCTCTGTTACATATTCCGACGGTGTCTGTTCGACTGTTGCTATTGTCACAAAGGTTTCCTTATAGCGTTCGGTATTTTCTCGACATGAACTAACCAGATTGAAGCCTAGACAGATCAACAGTGCACATAGTAGCATCAGTCCAAAAAACAGACAGGTTCTGACCTTCATCCTGAACAGCTGGCGAAAACTATTTCTCATCATTACATTCGCCCCTCTCCATGGTCAGATGACCGTCACGCATCCTGTAGATGGAGTCCGCCTCCTTTGCTACAGACGGATTATGTGTGATCACAATAACGGTATAACCATCCTTGTGAGCCAGATCCTTTAGTAGCTCGACAATATGCTCCTCGTTCTCTGTATCCAGATTGCCGGTCGGTTCATCCGCTAACAGTATGGTCCCGCCTGCTGCCAAGGCTCTCGCAATCGCTACACGCTGCTGTTCTCCGCCACTCATCATCAGTGGCCGCTGTCCATATATCTTATCCGGAAGTCCTACTCTTTTCAACAATTCCTTTGCTTTGAGAGCCGCATCCTTTCTTTTTACACGCTTCATTTCCATAGGATACATAACATTTTCACCTGCTGTCAGAAGCGGAAACAGTTGAAAGGACTGATATACAACTGATGCCGTGTTTTTGCGATACAGATCTCTGTTGATCTCACGCAGATTTTCATTGTTTACAAGGATGGTTCCTTCATCTGCTACATCCAGACCAGCCAGAAGAGACAGAAACGTCGTCTTACCGCTTCCTGATTCTCCTACGATTGCATACATGTGTGATGTTTCAAATTTGCAACTCACCTGTTCCAGAGCATGTACCGTCTGATATTTTGTTCTATAAGAATAGTCCACATTTTCAACTTTAATACTAACCATTTCGAAACCTCCCTAATCATTTTTACTGAGCACCGACATGACACTCATTTTCTTTAATGAGGACAATGCTGCCATCGTCCCGATTACATAGCAAATGAGAAAGATAAGTGCTGCAATCGCTGCAATACCCGGTATGGATCTAAAAAAAGTGATTCCTGTTAGTAAACCCAGAACACCTCCTAAAAAGGCAGTCATCGCATACTCCATACACAGCATGTACAGGCTCTCGTGATGAGTCTGTCCAAGCGAACGCATCATGGCGTATTCTGTTATTCGCTGCTTCATCAGAAGCTCAGCCATCACAAAGCCGATACATAGGACTGCAAAGCATAGGAACGGAAGTATAGAAATCATGAGCTTTTGATTTTTCATAAGCTGTTCTGCAGAATGAACAAATGTCTCATCCTTTACCGTCAAGGCATTTCCGTCAAATTGAAATTCCGCTTGTGGAATAACAGGCATAAATCCCAGATCATGCATCTCTTGTTTAAACTCGTTCAACAGAAACGGATCTCTAATCTGAAATGAACAGGAATCTGCTCCAAAAGGAATCTTCTGCTCATCAAACAAAGTACGTACCGTCTGCAACGGAAACAGAAGTCTGGGCTTGACTGAATCTCCGATATATTCCTTCAAGTTCATGCTTCCGACGATCCGATACGTACTGCTTTCCAATGGATCAATATAAATTGCATGAAACTCCCCATACCGATAATAGTAGGTGGTTAATATGACTTCATCTCCGATCGACAGGTTTTGCTCTTTTAGCAACCGCTCATCTATGACGCAGACTCTGTCCGCTGAATGAAAGAACGTATCACTGTTCTCCCCTTCGACAAATGTTAGTTCTTCCTCATGTAGTCCCGGAATCCCGGCAATACTGTTGCTGCCTGTGGCATAGTAATTCAAAAACTCCTTGTACTCATCTATGGTAAACTCTCCAAAGCCTAACTTCAGACGTGCCGTAATGACGGGATCTACGATATACGATGACGATAGAACGCCATCCACATATCGCTCCGGAATGCTCAAAACAGCACTCATACTCCCATTTAGATTGCTGACCACTGCATCGATCTCTATCGCATCCGGCAGACTGTTCAATTGACTTTTGATATGAATGAGGTTCTGTGCAAATACATTCATCAAAAGGACAGTAATCATGCAAATCAATATATTCAAAACGGCATTCTTCTTATTTCGTAAACAACTTTCACATGAAAATCTCAAAAATCGCACGCTTAGTCTCCCTCCTCTGGCATATCTGTCTGGTGTATAATCAGTCTGTCTTTATTCTCCTCGGCAAAAACCGCTACCTGTTTCAAAATATCCTCTTGTTCCAACTGTTCCTTTGTATGTCTCTTTGATGCACTCCAAAAAATCTTTACTCTTTCCTGTCCCTGGGTACTCACCTGATTCGAACTTTCAATACGATAGACAAACTGTTGATAAAGTTTATCCCACACAAATGCATAGTATTGATTATTTATGGCATCATAATTAGATTTACCAATCCATGAATCTCCTCCAAATTTTCCAGTCATCAGGCTTGCTGCTTTTCGGGCATTTTCCTCACCCAGCAACACATATGTCATAATCACATAGTCCTGATCCTCCTCAGTAAGCGATACCTCAAAATCGCCTCTGACAATATCTTCTCTGACTCTCTCTGAACGATAGTAGTCCTCCATAACCCAGGTTACCAGTTTCTCACGAAACTCATCGACTGTCAGTTCTTGATCTTTGGATGTTCGCAAAGCAAACAGAGATTCATAATCCGCTTTAGTTCCATATGGATTGCTACGAGGCAGCATATGTTCAACATAGTTTGTTAATGCCTCACCCTTGGCAGAGGTAGCAAATGCAATATCAATGACAAGGACTGCGATTACTGCTGCCACAATAGTAAGGGCCGTTTTCTTTCTCATCTTCATAATGGCTATGATCCGTTCCTCAAGCCCGCTTCTGCTGAACCCATTACACAAAACTCCGGTTTTTTGATTTCTCTCCTGCAGACTGACCAGCATTCTCGCATAGTCTGTCTTCTGTGATACCCCACAGAGTTCCAACACCTGCTCATCACAGGACAGCTCCATGTCTCGATTGGCTAACAGAAACATCAGCCAAACAAATGGATTAAACCAATGAATGCAGACCGCTGATATCAAAAGCCACTTCTTAATCGCATCGCAATGCTTAATATGGATATACTCATGTGTCAGTACATACTCAATCTGACTCTTATTACCCCAATCCAGCTCCTTTGGAACCAAAATAACAGGATGCAAAACTCCGTAAGTCAGTGGTGTGGTGATTCGATCTGAATAACGAATCATAATTCTTCGTCCACATCTATGCTCAGCCAGCCAATTATCAACCTCTCTGCACTTAATGGGAATTGATTCCCGAAATCCCTTGATACAACGATGATATGTACAACCAAAGATCACAAGACAAACCAGTACTCCGATTCCCCAGACAACTATACTAACAGAGAAGGTATCCGCTACTTTCATCATATCTGTACTGTACAGAACTGATTCTGTACTCTGTGGCAGAACGATTGGCAATATATCTGAGATCGGATGATCAATCATCCGTTCATAAACAAAAGGCTGCTGTTTTACCACAGTATATACACTGAATACAGATGGAATTGAAAAAGGAACCAAAAGACGCAGCATGATCAGACCCCATAATACCAAAAAGGTCCTTTTGGGGAATCTATGGATTGCTATGGCTCTGACGAGTACCGTTACGATGATCATGACAGCACCCGAAAAACTCATCTGTAGTAGATTCATAGGTGTCACCTCTCACTGTAGTTCATCAATAATATGTTTCAGGTTTTGAATCTGTTCCTCTGATAACGTCTTCCTTCCGAGAAGTGCCGCGAACAACTTATCGACTGATCCGTCGTACACCTTATCAATCAATTCATCTGTCTCAGCCTCTTGGACATCCTCCTTCGGAATCAAGGCATGACAGACAAAATTAGGCTCTGTTCTTTCTATTGCTCCCTTGCTGATACACCGTTTGATCAAAGTATATGTCGTGTTCTTATTCCAGCCGACTTCATCGCCCAAAATATCTGCAATCTGCTTTGCCGGAAGATCTCCTTTTCGCCAAATGATATCCATAACCTTTAACTCTGAATCAAATAATTTGATATTCATATAGTCAATTCCTCTCCTTGTGATACGACTGTAGTAGTCTTCTTTTTCAGACTACTACAGTCGTATCACAAAGTCAATAGGATAATTCTTACCTTGTTTATAGTACATTTTTTACTCTTGACAACTATATCACTCTGATATACACTCACTATATCAGAGTGATATAGTCACTCAACAACAAAAGGAGAAGACATATGAATATTTTATTTCTAAATGCAAATCTATACGGACATATCAATCCGACACTTGGGTTGGTAAAGAAATTAACAGACAGAAAAAATCAGGTAGACTACTTTTGCTCAGAGGCCTTTTCAAAAGCAGTGACAGATGCCGGTGCAGACTGGATTGGGTACAGTGACAACGTGGAACAGTTTTTTAAGGATTTTCATCCAACAGACAGACATCCTTTCTATATGCTGATGGAATACACGTTATTGTATACTGAGACTGCTCTACCGGTATTTCTAGAACTGATTCGTAAAAAGTCATACGATATGATTATCTGTGATTCTTACTTTGGAGGAGCCTGCTTTTTAAAGCAATTGGTTCAGATTCCGGTGATCTGCTCTCATTCCTCTTTTGCAATGAGTTCTACCCCTGTACCCGACAGAATGCTGCAACCCGGCTTTCATCCGCAATTGGATTATTGTAATCAAATATTGCAGCATATCTGTGATACATACCATATTGAAACACCATCATTGGCTCAGGTTTTTACAAGCAAGGGTGAACGAAATATTGTATATACTACATGCCGATTCAATGCTGATGCAGAAGTTCATGAGCCTGAGTATCTGTTTGCCGGCCCTTCCCTTGACCGCCTACAAGGAGAACGTAGTATCGACCTATCTGTAGTGAAAAAGAGAAAATTGATTTATATATCTCTGGGTAGTGTCAATACTGATTTCCTTGCGTTCTATCAAATGTGTATATCAGCCTTTCGAGATACAGACTATTATGTATGCATGTCAATCGGTAACAAACTCACCACTGAACAACTGGGTGATCTTCCTTCCAACTTTACGATAAAGAATTTCCTTCCTCAGTTAGAGGTATTGGAACAGGCCGACATCTTTATCACACATGCTGGATTTAACAGTGTCAGCGAAGCGATTTATTTTGGTGTTCCGATGTTAGCATTGCCTCAGGTAAATGATCAGTTCATGGTCGCAAAGAAGATCTCCTCCTTACAGCTCGGTATCACAGAAAATATCAAAGAATTGTCCTATCACTTATTACGTGATAAAGTAGAATCATTGATGGCAGATACTGAAATAAAAGAGAACTGCCTGAAAATGTCACGGGAAATGAAAGAATCAACCAAATTGGAACAAGTTGTGATGAAACTTGAACAATATGCCGCAGCATATGAAAGGGAGAGTGCATAATGGCTCTAAAAAACAAATCCATGTATGCCATATTAGGGATACTGAATATTGCCCCTGCTACAGGATATGATATTAAAAAATACAGTGATGAGGTACTATCCGGATTTTGGAATGAGAACTTCGGACATATCTACCCTACTCTGAAAATGCTACTTTCGGATGGAATGATTGAGATCGTTCCAAAGGGAGAAGTCGAAAGAAAAGTACTGTATCAGATCACGCAAAAGGGGCGGGAGGAACTGACGACTTGGCTTTTGGAAGATACTGTACAACAACCGATACGCTCAGAATTTCTTCTGAAACTACTGTTCTCAAGTGATCAGCCAAAGGAACAGGTAATTCATATGTTGGAGGATCACCGAACACTGCATCAAGCTCATTTGACGCAGTATCGTGAAAAACAGGAAGTGCTAAAACAAACATCGGATCTTTTTTCATCGGAACGTATCCTATATCTCAACATTGTACTTAGAAGAGGAATTCTATCCTGTGAAGCCATGATTCGCTGGTGTGATGAGACCATAGAAGATATCTCATCTCTAGGCACCTCAGAGATATCCTCATAAAAATATAATAATGTTTGTAACGAATCCATACACATAATGGACTTATCTGTAACAGAAGGGAGGTGCACGATGGAAGATATCAAGCAGGCATATGAACATTACTTTGATACTGTCTATGGCTATCTGTTTACATTAACGGGTGGAAATCATGATTTATCAGAAGAGTTAACACAGGAAACCTTCTATCGTGCCACCAAAAAGATACACGGGTTTCGCGGTGACAGTAAAATGTCAACCTGGTTGTGCCAGATTGCAAAATATACATTTTATCAGAGTCTGGATAAAAAACGCCGTAAAAAAGAAGTCCCTCTGGATGATGCTGTTGAACTCGCAATGCAGGAGGAAACAGAGAAAACATACATAGATGGCGAGATGAAACTGAATCTATACAAAATGATACAAAAGCTACCGTCTCCAATGCGTGATGTCGTTATGCTCCGATTAACAGGTGAACTGAGTTTTCGCGAGATCGGCGATGTATTATCACAATCAGAGAACTGGGCAAGAGTCACCTTTTACCGTGCAAAACAGATCTTAGGAAAGGAGCTTGGAACGAATGAATGAACAACACCTTGATTGTAACATTATTTTAGACCTGCTTCCTCTCTCACTGGATCATATGGTCAGTAAAGAAACCGACAACATCATACAAGAACACCTCGCCACATGTGAAAACTGTCGTATAACCTATGAAGAAATGAGATTAAGTCTGGATTGTTTTTCAAATGAGCATTCCAGTACAAAAAGAAAACATCGATTTAAACGAAAGAGTCGTATAAGGGTTATCATTTTAAGCTATGTTTTCTTTTTACTACTGATTCTCAGCTTATGTATGATAGATATTCTTTTCCTCTAAATTCATACAAACGAAATTAATAATCCATAAATGAAAAGAGGTGAACACCTTGAAGGAAAATAATGAATGTAATATCGTCAGAGATCTACTGCCTTTATACATTGATCATTTAACAAGCAATGAATCAGAACTTCTGATCCGCACACATCTGGAGGGCTGTGGAAGATGTATCAGATACTATGATGAACTATTAGAAGAACGAAATGAATTACAACAGATCGAAGATAAACGAATCGGTGGTATGAAACGATTATTAAAGCGTTATCACTATGAGACGATTGGACTTGTTTCCGGTATTATGACGATCATCATTTGTCTAATCATCGCGATCCTCCTATGCTTTCGAGGTGATTCAGTCTCAGAACAGGACTACTCGGTCATGGAGCATTATGAGCAGAGTTCAGACTATGGCAAACAAAACTATACAGGAATCTCAAAACTGGCATTATTCCCTGATGATCATGCAATGACAGGAAAGATCCTCGACTTTTATTATGACTGTAAAGGTGAAGAACTTTATCAGACTTACCAGATTTATTTAAACTGTCAGTATGAACCAGAAAGCTATGAGACCGAGAAAAATCGACTCCTGCATATCACGGATGAAACCACCGGAACGACAGCATTGTATTCAACAGACGAATTTTCGTTTCCCGGTGTTTATGCAATGCTATATGATGACGGACATGAATATGCTCTGTTTTCTGATAAAGACTACTCAATCATCTACATCTATCTCCAGGGTGTCGATCGAAGAAATCTGTATTTTGATACTACATTACTACCAAAGGATTATGGACAATATGGATATCCATTTGAAACAGAGCGAGAGCCTTTCAGCATCTATCCTGCAGATTAGGGAGGAATTACATTGAAGACGAATCAAACTAAGAAGGTTATAAAGTGGTTTATTATAGGTATTTCATTGACTGTTTTTACACTCTTTGTAGCAGCCTTTGTCTTTTTATATTTTATGTTTTTCGGAGGTCCGGCAAAGATAAGCAGAAACATCGAAACCTACGAATCTATCTTTACTGAAGAAAGTATCGAAACCGGATACCTTGTCTTTCCGGAGCATATCCCGGAGAACACTTTGTCTACTGAGTACTATCACTCTTATCGTCTTGGGCTATTTGATCCAACTGTAGAAACATTTTTACAATGTACATACGACCCAAAGACTTACGTACAGGAAATTGATCGGCTGGAGACAACAAGCAAAACCTATGGTAACCGAAGGATGATTTTGCAACGAGACGAGGAACGGAAATTTCTATATCCTGCCTATATTGCAATTGAAAATGCGGGAAATGGATATGAATATGCTCTTCTAACGGGAGATAACCAAATCACTTATATTTATACCTGTTACAAAGAAAGAGATCAGGTCCACTTCAGCACAGATTATTTACCAAAAGATTATATGACAGAGGAAGGTCGGGCATTCGGTAGCGGCTATTCGATTTACTATGCTACACAAAATTCCGACATGATCACAACGGACTATACAAGAGAAAAAATACCGGAAGTAACGGATGGACATACCCGCATCATCGATGATCATTACTTTACAGTACGTGTGCGTCTGGATTCGCAAGGACGTGAAATCATTACTGGTTGCTATGATTCAAAACAAGAAGATTTGATCACGGAAGGCAAAGAAACCAAATATGACAATCTAAACGGTTATGAGTACAAAAATATAGAATCGAATCCCGATCGGTCTGAGATAATCGTTACTTATATCGATCAAGGTATCGATAAAACTTATTCCTTTACAATATTACCATAGTATTGAATATATGATCATCTTGCACAACTGTATTTGATAGACTATACTTTTATAATAATGATATTACTCTAGAGGGAGGGTTTCTGCCATGAAAAAGCTGAGACTTTTAGGAATTATACTAAAAAGAACCAAAGCGGATCATATCATTTTGGGGTTTGTCATTTTTCTACTTGTAGTCGCTGAAATTATTAACCTTGCAGAACCTAATATCAATAGGTACGGTGAAGCACTCTGGTACTGCTATGCAGTTATTTCTACTGCCGGTTTTGGAGATATGGTTGCTGTAACCTTGATCGGTAAGACATGCTCAGTTTTACTTACAGTTTACTCTCTTTTTGTAGTCGCTATTGTAACCGGTGTCGTTGTCAATTACTACAACCAAATAGTGGAAATGCAGCATAATGAAACATTAACAATGTTTATGGATAAACTGGAACACCTTCCCGAACTATCCAAGGAAGAATTACAGAGCATTTCACAGAAAGTCAAAAAAATTAGATAAGCCCAACAATAACTCGGATTCTTTTATTTATCACTATAATGATCTTTACAAGAGTATATTTCAACTACATTATTATCAAGAACCTTATATATCAAACGATCCTTTTCATTTATTCTTCTGGAGCAATACCCAGTCAGATCTCCTTTTAGGAGTTCTGGTTTTCCCTCACCTGTAAGAGCACCATTTCTCATAATATCAGAAATCAACTTATTGATTTTTATCAGAGTTCTTTTGTCCTGAGCATGCCAGTACATATACTCATTCCAAGCCTGTTCTGTAAATTGTGGTCTACTCATTGGCTAATCTCTCTAATTCATCCATAGATTTTACTACAATCTTACCCTCTTGTGCTTGCTGAATAGATGTATTTAGCTTAAACATATAATCTGCATTCTGCTTGATTCTCTGTAATTCATTATATTCTTCTTCACTAATCAAAACAGCATTTTTTCTTTTTGGTCTGGTTATAATAACACTATCTCCATTAACTGCTTTATCAATGTAGAATTTTAAATTAGCTTTTAAGTCAGTTGCTACAGTTGCTGTTAACATATAATCACTCCTTCCATATGATACATAATATGGTATTTAATTTGATACCTTTTCAGGTACTTATATTATATGCGAAATGAATAGAAAATACAACAACTAATCGTTATATTTAAGTGA
>CAZVYQ010000029.1:0-36879 GCA_964631375.1 uncultured Lachnospiraceae bacterium
TCGGTACTTTTCTTAACTTCAGACCGAAAGCCATGTTATCATATACTGACATATGCGGGTACAAAGCATAGTTCTGGAATACCATAGCGATATCTCTGTCCTTAGGCTCTACGTCATTCACTACTCTGTCACCAATCTTTAATTCACCTGATGAGATCTCTTCCAGACCGGCAATCATACGAAGTGTCGTAGATTTACCGCATCCTGAAGGTCCAACGAAAATGATGAATTCCTTATCAGCGATATCCAAATTGAAGTCCTTAACAGCCTCAAATCCATTGGGATATACTTTGTAGATATTCTTTAACTGTAAACTTGCCATTTTGATTCCTCCTAGAATTATGAATATTTATGATGCGACTATCTCGCAATCAACCTGAAAATAGTATATCAAATCATGCTTCGATTGCCTATGCAACAATTATACAAACTTTTTTTTAAATCCTATACATTTTGCTCAATCGTTTTCTCTGTAGAATCATCTGACGTTGCCTCATTGTCAGCCTCTGTCATCATGCTCTCATCATAGAAGGCCAACTGATTCTTGCCACGATGTTTCGCTTTATATAATGCATTGTCCGCTGCCTTGTACAATGTGTCAAAATCCTTTGCATTTTCAGGATAAATTGCAGCACCGATACTGGCTGTAGCGTAATACTTAACATATTCACCAACCTGGAAGTTTTTAAAGAAAGTCGCTACACGATCTGCTTCCTTCTTCATAGTGTCTTCATCCTTCAAATCCTTTAACAGAACAACAAACTCGTCTCCTCCAGTTCTGCCAACGATATCATTGATTCTGAATTCACTCTTAATCCTGCGACCCAGCGTCGATAACACTTCATCACCAAACGCATGTCCCATTGTATCATTAATCTTTTTGAAATTATCTATATCTAAGACAAACATGATTGAACGCTTGTCTTTTCCTTCATTTTCAAGATACTCCCTAATTCTTTTCTCTGTCGCGATCTTGTTTAGCAGATCTGTTAACAGATCTGTCTCTGCCTTATCCTGTAGTTCCTTACTTTCTTTTATGTATCTTGCTCTGGTAATCACATTGATAGCAACCAGAATTGCTACGAATATCAACATTGCCACAATCATTTTTGTAATCAGATCGGTTGTCGTTTTACGTTCATCACGAATCACCTTCTCAATCTGCACATAAGGAACCACTGTTGCAGTATACCACCCATACTCTCCAATCGGTTCGTAGTACAGATAGTAGGCGCCGGCATCCATCAACTTACCCTGACTGTTAAAGATGATCTTTCCACCTTTATTGGCTTCTGTATTCTGCAACATCTTTTTATATGTTCCATCGACGATCTCTGCACTTTCAAGATCTGTCAATCCATTTTTTCCAACCTCCAAAATCGTCCGCAGATTACCTGATCTCTCTACTACAATTCCGTCTCCGCGTAGAATACCATATGTATTTTTTACTGAATAAGCGGCACTTGAGGTAATATCTCCCAGATGATCAAACGGCATGATAATGGCTACGACACCCATCATGGCGTTTTCTGTTTTCACGGGAGCGGCAATCAAAGCATGAAACGTCTGATCTGAAGTATACTGAAACAAATCCGATACATGTGTCTTCCCATCGAGGAGTTCTGTCAGATCCAGCTTTTCACCCAGTACGGACTCCCGACCCTTGCTGTTGATTGATGAGCCATCCATCTTGATCACTATCGCATCAGTTGCAATTGTATTCCTAACTGCTTCACTCAGCATCACCTGTACATCATCTGAGAAAATATCCTTTTCTTTACTGATGTTTCCTGCTGTTACCGATGCAACACTCATTAGTGCCTCTATCGATTTTTCATAATACTCACCCATGTTGGATGTTCTCAGTTCCTGTTTCTCATCGACACGTTCTCTAATCTGACTCTCGATTTCTGCAGAGTAGTTGAATAAAGTGACAACCAAAAACAATACCAAAATAATTGATGGTATGATCCACTGTAATATATTTGTATTGTCTTTTTTGGATTTATTCATATTGATACCTTCCGAAATAAAGCTGCTACTTCCAGTTGCCACATATTAATTCTCTATTTTAGCTTCTTCTGCCTCTTTTGATGTCTCTTCTTCTTGAGGTATATAATAGTTAAAGATTTTTCTGTATATATGTGATGTATAATAAGCAATTAATGAAAAGACGATGATAAAATATGCCGGGAGCAGTACCGTTACAAAATACATAATCACAAATGGTGCAACGATTCCCACAATCAGCAGGATTGTATATGGAAAATGCCGGATGCTGATTAAAAATGCGTTCTTGAGACTGTTTTTAATTGTATTTTCAAACTTCGCCAACAAAGGAAATATGTATACCATCATAAAGGTAAATAGAATAGCCACCGCACTGATCAAGACATACACGACCTTGCCAAGTGTACCTTCCATTGTGATTAAAAATCTAAAATCCATGATAAAAATGAAATATACAAGAATGGCCCCCAGCCAGATGATGGTAGCCTGTTTGAAATTATCCTTAAATGCTTTGAAGAAGCTTTTTGTAATGTAGCCCTCCTCATTTGCTGTCATTTTCATTGTAACATAATACAATGCTGAGGTAGCCGCTCCGATTGTGATAATTGGAATACAGCATATGATATATAAAATATTCAGCCAAACAAGATCCGCTGTTTTATTAAGAAAGGACATTAAAGGACTGTCTAAATCGAAAAAACGACTCATTTTCTACCTCACTATACTCTATACTCTTATGAAGAATTATATTGCAAATGCAGTTAAAATGCAAATAAAACACTGATTACTTTTTACTCTTTACTGAAATTGTCATAAATCATATTGTATTGTGCATTCAATTTTTTATGGATGGATAATATTTTAGAGGATTCTGACTTTACACTGTCGATAATACCGTCATAGTGTCTGTCAAAGATTTTAACCACCATGCGGTTAAGTCTTCCGTGATTGGTCTCATCCTCTAATACATTGATCACAAACTCCTTATTTTTTGCCACCCGATAACTTCTCTGATTAATCATACCTGTTACTGTATCAGCTACCTGCAATATCATTTGAAGGATATTCATGTCCTCTTCCTTCAGACCCCTGTAATATCCGCTGCCGTTTAATCTCTCATGATGCGAAATTGCGATTTCCAAGACCTCCGGATCCACATATTGCTTTAATATACTTTCCGTAATATTGACATGCGTACGCATTTTAGTGATTTCCATAGGAGTCAATGCCCTTGGAGCATCCAAAATTGCAGATGAGATTGCAAGCATACCTACATCATGCAGCAAAGCGGCATAATAAAGCTTTTCTCTGTCTTCTTCAGAAATGTTCATTAACTTTGCAATCTCTTCGCAGATACAGACAGTGGTAACTGTATCAACAACCGCATACTCACTACGAAAGCCTATGGTATACATGAGCAGCTCCAGATATTTCTTTTTCTCATCATTATTGAAAATCAGAAAACCAAATAACTGTTCCAGTTCATGAAGATATTCACCACTCCTCAGATTCTGAAATACATCATGCTTGACCTGAGCCTGACGAAATAACTGAAAAGCTTCCGAAGAGTACTTCTTTCCTTCATATTTATAAAGCAGCTGATAATTAAAACTCTTACCCATAGTGGATAGATACAGATCAATTCGTTCAGCCAATCCAATAAAATTAGCTATGTTTCGATATTCATAATCCATATCCTTTAGTTGTTCATAATCGACGTGATGATATAGAATAATCTTGGATTTATCCTTCATTGGAGACAGATATCTCATAAACAAGGAGCCATAAATGGAGTGAGGCATAAAATCCTTGGTTTCATAACCCAAAGCATTAGAAAAGTCATCTGTTTTATAAGCACCAATGTCATGTAACATTGCTAAAAATGCAAAGTCAGCCATCTCAAATTCGACATAGCCACCTTTGCATTGCATCATTTTATAAAGCAGATATGCTACTCTGCTTCCGTGATCCATAGGTCTTTTGTCAATCAACTTCAGAGTATTGGATAATAAACTACAGATATCCTTGCTGCCTATGATTTCCATTATCTATCCTCATTTCAGATGCAATGGTACTTTCGTACCATTATAGCCTAATTTGCTGAAATTGTAAATCATTTCTGTAATACGATCTTCATCGGTGTAAATCGTATTCCGTCTGCAACCACTTCACCATTGATATCTTCAAAACCGATCCTATGATAAAATCCAATTGCGTAGGGTGCTGCATTGACTGTAAATTCTCCTATCCCAAACGCTTCAGCCTGCTGAAATGCATAATTCAGAAGCATTCTTCCGATTCCATTGTTATGATACTGCTCCTGTACAAACAACAGCGATATGTGGTTTTCATTGCGAACACCAAGCATGCCTGCCAGTTGATCATGATCAAATGCCCCATATGCGGGGTATTTACCGTCCAGAAACATCCTTTTCAGCCTTGGATCCTCGATAAAATCTCTGAAGCTCTGTATCCCTTTTTTTGAATAACCGGGTGCCTCAAACTGAAGAAATGTATTCCACGCCAACTCTATTGCCGGTTCCCACTCTGTTCTCTCTAGTGTCCTGATAGAAAACCTGTCATTCGCTGCTGCGTCCATAATCTGACCCTGCCTTAGTACTTATTTGAAAAGCTTCTTGAAAAATCCGGTAACGGAATCCTTAACGTTTGTAAAGAAATTCCCAACTGCATTGGATACCATCTTACCAATACCCAGATCTTCTACTGACAGATCCTCAATCTTAAATGTGCCTGCTTTAATCTTATCTGCATACTTCGCATAGATATCATCTGCCTGCTCTGCCAGCACATTAAAGTCAATACCCATTGCCTTGATCTTCACCATCAGGTCAATAATCTGCTGGATTTCATCCTCCGTCAGATTGGCATTAAGATCCTTTACGCCCTGACGAACTGCTGCTTCGATCTCTTCCTTTGTATTGAGATCATTCGCTGCAATCTGAGCCTTAATATAGGTAATCAATTCCTCTGCATCATCACTGTTCCCGACAGCTGATGATAATTGCCCTGTGACAACCAGCTCATTCATGGCTGTATCAATTGCTTTTTCAGATACGGTGGTGCCTGACATCTGGCTGTATGCCTTCAGTGCACCTATCAATCCTGCCGTTCCTGAGATCGGGGTCGGTGCTACGACCAGAATATCAGCATTTTTAACACCTGCTGTTAATAAAGCACTACGATACATATCGGTTGTACAATAGTTGACGTTCTTTGTTGTGACTACAACTCCGTGACCTTCTTCTCTGGGATTTACCAGAACAGAAGATAATGATTTGGTTCCGATGAGACCGGCATCTACATAACTACCGAGATACTGCTTCTCATCAGCATTCGTTGTATAAACAACATTATAGTTTCCCAGATCTGCTGCAGATACGCCCATCAGTCCCAATACTGTTGCCAACTGCTCCTGTGTCAGATCTGCTCCAAGTGCGATATATGACTTGTCCTGTGATGCTGTGATCGGAGCCACTTCTACTGCTGCCGCAGACTGTTCAATCGCATTGACACTGACCGTTTCTTCTGCAAACACGCTGGATACCGATGCCAGTACCATTGTCATCGTTAATACTACACATACCAATTTTTTCATTTCATTGCCTCCTATTAATCCTCTACACTGCGTCCATACGCAAACTTCTATTACATGATCCCCCTCGGATACCTACCCTGCTTTATTACCGATTCATCTTCTCAAGCTGTCTCTCTAGCCAGCCATAAATATCTCTGTACACTTCATTACGATTTGTCTCATTGATAATCTCATGCCGAGCTCTCGGATACATCTTAACAAATAGATCCTGCATTCCCATCTCTTGAAACTGCTTTACAATCAGAGGAATATCCTGACCCCAATGCCCCACCGGATCCATATCTCCCGAAAAAAAAGCAATCGGTAAATCTCTTGGCATCTTATCAAGATAATCCTTTTTATGAAGATTGTCAACGGCATTTCCTATGGTCAATACGGCGTTTGTCGTGATCGGAAATCCACACATATCATCTGCAATGTATTTGTCTACCTCTGCCTCATCTCTTGAGAGCCAGTCAAATTCTGTCCTTCTGACATCGATCTTATCATTGTTGTGACCATTGACGATGTGATCCATCATTGGTGAGAGATACCTCCAGCCGCGAAACATACTGATCAGATAAACAAACGGTTTCCCACACCGTATCTCAAGAGTACTTCTGGAGCCTGTCCCGGTGATAATGGCACCATCTATCCCTGTTCCATATCTGCACAGATAGTTTCTCAGCATAAAGGAACCCATGGAATGACCAAGAATGAAGTATGGTATTCCCGGATGCTCCTCCTGTGTGATCTTTTTCAGTCTATGAATGTCCCGCACTACTACCGTCACAGCATCGTTTTTTGTAAAGTAACCCTTATCTTCTCTTGATGCAATTGATTTCCCATGACCTAAATGATCATTTCCTACAACCAGAAAGCCTCGTTCGGCCATGAATCTCGCAAACTCGTCATAACGCTCAATATGCTCCGCTATACCATGTGATATCTGCAGAATACCTGCATAATCCTCTGTCTCCGGAATCCATTTCATCGCATGTATTTTATGGATCTGATCTCTGGAATCAAAATAAAATTCTTCTGTCCTGATCATTCAACTCCCCCTTTTCTGCAAAAAAACAGGGCGAAAACTCATTCTATGAGCTTCCTCCCTCAATTATATCATACACCTTTCATGATTCCTAGCCCCACGTTTTACCTGTCATTTTACTGAATCCCTACTGCCCACTTGGCTAACTGAATGGCACCCATGATACCCTGATTATCATTCAGACTCGCAGGTACAATATATTGATCTATGTTACGTAGTTCTTTCGTATTGATATAGCCGCTGACCATTTCCAAAGTCTTTAACCGAATCTTTGGAAAAAGCTGTGTCTGATGCATCACTCCTCCGCCAAGAATGATAATCTGCGGTGAAAGAATCATAATGTAACTTGTCAGAGCTTGTGCAATATAATAAGCCTCCAGTTCCCATACCTTATCCTCATGAGACAATTCGATCGGCTTTTTACCCCAGCGTTTTTCGATTGCCGGTCCTGCTGCCATTCCTTCAAAACAGGTACCGTGATAGGTACACCATCCTTTAAACGGATCATCAGGATGTCGATTCATCAAAATGTGTCCAGCTTCCGGATGAAGCATACCATGTACCAGCTTTCCTTCAATTCCTATTCCGACACCAATTCCTGTGCCGATTGTAATATAAATGACATTGTTCAGATTCTTTCCACATCCAAAGGTCATCTCTCCCAAGCATGAACCATTGACATCTGTATCTAGCTCTATCGGTACATTCAGAGACTTTTTGATGTTCCCGATCAGGTCATAGCCCTTCCATGCCAACTTCGGGGTGTCCAGTATATAGCCATAAGTATCTGATTTGGGATTGACATCTACCGGTCCGAAGGAACCGATTCCAAGAGACAGAATTTCCTTATCTTGAAAGTACTCTATGATCCTCGGAATGGTTTCCTGCGGTGTTTTTGTTGGTATTGATATCTGATCCAATATCGTGCCGTCCTCTGTCCCGACTGCACAGATCATCTTGGTTCCGCCTGCTTCTAGCGCTCCGAATCTCATACCGTCTCCTCCATACTATACATAAGAAATCAACACATCGACCTGTCCTGATATATGATACTTTCCATAGTTCGCCGGAACGATAAAGGAATCCCCTCCCGCTATGTGATGTCCGTCTGCCTCTCCCTGTCCGCTTAAAACACTAACGATCTGAAAGGCTTTATTCTGCATGAAACTCATTTCTTTTTCAATATGATAATGATGTACTGTATAAACATCGCAGGAAATAATAGTCGTCGGATCCTCATCACAATACAAAGGATGCTCCTGAAAGGGTGCCTGAATCACATCGATACTCTGCTCTAAATGCAATTCACGTGGCTTTCCGTCCTTTAGTCTCCCATAATCATACAATCGATATGTAATATCACTGCTCTGTTGGATTTCTAATAACGTTGTACCATGCTTAATCGAGTGGATCGTCCCGGGAGGTATCTGAAACACATCTCCTTTATGAACAGGGATCTCACGGAGCAGCTCATCCCATTTACCCTCATGGATCAGGTCGATCACCTCTTGCTTGGTCTTCGCATGATGTCCGATGATGATGGTTCCATCCTGTTCGCAATCCAATACATACCAGCATTCAGTCTTACCCATGGAACCATTGTCAAATCTTCCCACATAGGTATCATCCGGATGTACCTGTATGCTCAAATCCTCTTTTGCTTCTATCTTTTTAACAAGCAGCGGAAACAGTTTGCCTTCCATATCTCCAAAAAGTTCTCTGTGTTCCTGCCATAATTGTGATAATCTCAGTCCCTTATAGGTACCTTCCGCTACCATACAGTCTCCGCGTTCATGGGCACTGACTGTCCAGATCTCACAACCCCAGATCAGATTAATGGTAACCGGTTCAAAAAAAAGTAATTCTCTCATGATGTCTCCCTTTTCACAATAAGATTACCATAAGCCATCATTTTCGTAAAGTAATTTTAGGAGAATGACATATAAACAAAGCATCGGAACGATTCCTTCAAAATCGTATCCGATGCTTTCCTGTTATTTTTAAAATTACATAAATGCTTTAACCTGTTTGTAAATACCTTCAGCATCCAAAAGATATTTGTGAATCAACTCTCCTGCCGAACCAGACTCGCCATATGCATCACGCATACCGATCTTATATACAGGTGTCGGAAGCTTTTCAGATAGTACATCACATACCGCACTACCCAGTCCACCGATGATGGAATGCTCCTCTGCTGTAACGACCTTGCCAGTCTTTTTTGCAGATGCAATAATCAGTTCCTCATCCAATGGCTTAATTGTATGGATGTTGATTACCTCTGCGTCAATTCCGTCTGCTGCCAATAGCTTTGCTGCCTCCATGGATTCCGGAACAGTCAAACCGGTTGCTACAATCGTAACATCCTTGCCTTCCTTTAACACAACACCCTTGCCCATCTTGAACTGATAGGTGGCTTCATCGTTAAATACCGGAACTGCTGCACGACCAAATCTCAAGTAAACAGGACCTACATACTCATATGCCGCCTTTACTGCTGCTCTTGCTTCTACATCATCAGCCGGACTGATGATGACCATACCCGGGATCGTTCTCATGAGAGCAATATCTTCGTTACATTGATGAGATGCTCCGTCCTCTCCTACAGAAATACCTGCATGTGTTGCACCGATCTTAACATTCAGATGTGGATATCCTATGCTGTTTCTCACCTGCTCAAATGCACGTCCTGCTGAAAACATTGCGAAGGAACTTGCAAACGGAACCTTACCTGTAGCTGCGAGTCCTGCTGCAATACAGGTCATGTTTGCTTCTGCAATACCACAATTAATATGTTTATCCGGATGTGCTTTCATAAAAATATCGGTCTTGGTTGCTGCTGCGAGGTCTGCGGTAAGCACTACCAGATTATCATGCTCATTACCGAGTTCTACAAGTGCATTACCATAACTGACTCTGGTTGCAATCTTCTTTACTTCTGACATAGTGCTTCACCTACTTTCTCTAAATCTGCCATTGCAATCGCATACTGCTCATCATTCGGAGCTACACCATGCCATGCAACATTGTTTTCCATAAAGGAAACTCCCTTGCCTTTAACACTCTTTGCAATAATGGCTGTTGGCATACCTTTGGTAGCCTTTGCTTCTGCAAATGCTGCTCTCAATTCGTCAAAATTATGTGCATCACAATTGATCACATGGAAATTAAATGCTTTAAACTTCTCATCGATCGGATAAGGATTGCATACCTCTGTAACAGGTCCATCGATTTGAAGGTTATTATTGTCTACGATTACTACCAGATTGTCCAGTTTTTTATGTCCGGCAAACATTGCTGCTTCCCAAACCTGTCCTTCTGCCAGTTCGCCGTCTCCCAACAGTGTATATACTCTGTAACTGTCGTTGGATAACTTTGCAGAAAGAGCCATGCCTGCTGCTACTGAGATTCCCTGACCCAAAGAGCCGCTGCACATATCAACACCCGGTGTGTGCTGCATACATGGATGTCCCTGTAGATAAGAACCCAAGTGACGCAGTGTCTTCAAATCCTCTACCGGAAAATATCCTCTGTATGCAAGTGCGGAATAGAGACCCGGAGCGGTATGACCTTTTGATAATACAAAACGGTCTCTGTCCTCCTTCTTAGGATTCTTGGGATCGATGTTCATCTCTTCAAAATACAGATAAGTATAGATATCTGCTGCTGAAAGTGATCCGCCCGGATGTCCGGCCTTGGCACTGTGTACTGCTGTAACGATGCCTTTGCGGACTTCATTGGCTTGTTTTTGTAGTTCCAATGTGTTCATATGCATTCTCCTTCTTGATTGATTCGTTATATTAGCGTGAGCAAAATCGCTGTGCGGTTTTATCTCGCTTGACCATAATAAGCATTTTCTCCGTGTTTACGATAGTAGTGCTTATCCTGTAATACCTGCGGTGCAGGTTTTACGTCTCTGTTAATGAGTTCGGTACGAAATGCCATCTTGGCTACTTCTTCGAGTACAACTGCATTGTGTACTGCTTCGTTGGCATCCTTGCCCCAGGTAAACGGGCCATGGTTGGCGCACAGTACAGCCGGAACTGCCATAGGATCTCTGTCCTTAAATGTATCAATGATCAAAAGTCCTGTGTTTTTTTCATATTCTCCATTGATCTCGTCTCTACTCAGACTTCTTGCACAAGGAATCTCTCCATACATATAATCTGCATGTGTTGTTCCGTAGCAGGGAATGCTTCTTGCTGCCTGTGCCCATGATGTCGCATAAGAAGAATGGGTATGTACTACTCCGCCAATTTGTTCAAATGCCTTATACAACTCCAAGTGTGTCGGTGTATCTGAAGATGGGTTGTATCTACCCTCGACCTTTTCTCCTGACAGATTCATAACTACCATGTCTTCAGGTTTCAACTTATCATAATCGACACCACTTGGTTTGATAACAAACAAACCTTCTTTTCGGTCAATCCCGCTGACATTACCCCATGTAAAGGTTACTAACCCATACTGTGGCAGCTTCATGTTTGCTTCATATACCTGTTGTTTTAATTCTTCTAACATTTTCATCTCTCCTTCATAATGGTATATATTCACTACCTACACCACATACCACGAGAGAAGCGGCGTTATAACATCCTTGCTCCTCTCGTAGTATAGCATATCCTCTATTTCGTTTCAATAATTAGTTTACTGAATAAACAAATTGTTTCTCGTTGAATTTTGTGCATTTCTACCTAAGAAAATCAACTGCTGCCCTCTCTATCGGAAGCCCCTTTGTATACCTGCTGATAAACTGGTCAAAACCTGCTACATCCTCTGCATCCGGTGTCATTTTTGATCCGGTCATACCTGCAAATACCTTTTTACTTAAATAGTCCTGTAGAGATTCGTTGCTTTCTCTGCGAATCATATATGCAGCCAATAACGCAATCCCCCATGCGCCGCCTTCTCCTGCAGTTTCCATTACGGAAACAGGTGCATCAATTGCAGCTGCTAAGAATTTCTGTCCTACACCTTTTGTCTTGAAAAGCCCTCCGTGACCAAATATCTCATCTACTTTGACACATTCCTGTTTGAACATGATATCCAGTCCTGTCTTTAATGCACCAAGTGAAGTCAGTAAATGTGCACGCATGAAGTTTGCCAGATTAAATCTGCTGTCGGGCGTTCTCACAAACAATGGTCTGCCTTCTTCAAAACCGGTAATGCTCTCTCCAGAGAAGTAATTATATGCCAGCAATCCGCCACAATCCTTCTCACCTTCAAGTGCCTTTCTATATAATGTGGAGAACAACTCGTTCATATCAACCTGAATACCGAAACTCTCTGCAAACTCCTTAAACAATCCAACCCATGCATTCAGATCAGAGGTACAATTGTTGCAGTGTACCATTCCGACCAGATCTCCTGACGGTGTTGTAACCAGATCAATCTGTGGATAGACCTTGGATAATTCCTTTTCCAATACGATCATTGCAAATACGCTTGTTCCTGCCGAAACATTTCCCGTTCTGACTGCAACACTGTTTGTTGCTGCCATACCGGTTCCTGCATCTCCCTCTGGAGGACACATTGGAATTCCGGCTTTCAGCTGTCCTGAAACATCTAAAAATGCTGCTCCCTCCGCTGTCAATACACCTGCATCCTCTCCTGCCGAGAGAACCTGTGGAAATATCTCACGTAATGTCCACGGATACCCCTTTGGTGCAGTCAGTTTATCAAATTTCTCAACCATATTCTTATCAAAATCACCTGTCTGAGTATCGATTGGGAACATTCCGGAAGCTTCTCCGACCCCTAACACCTTTTGTCCTGACAGTTTCCAATGAATATATCCTGCAAGAGTCGTCTGAAAACGAATCCTTGAAACATGTTCCTCATTATTGAGGATCGCCTGATACAGATGGGCGATGCTCCATCTCTGTGGAATATTATACTGAAACAGCTCCGTTAATTCTGCTGCAGCCTGTTCTGTCATTGTGTTTCTCCATGTACGGAAGGGAACCAACAGTTCTCCACTCTCATCAAAGGCCATATATCCATGCATCATTGCACTAAACCCAATTGCCGCCAATGTCTGTATCGAAACACCATACTGGTTTTTCACATCCTGCAACAGCTGTTGATAACAATCCTGTAGTCCTGTTTTAATGTCCTCCAGTGAATATGTCCAGATGTTGTCTTCCAGTCTGTTCTCCCAGTCATGGCTGCCGGATGCGATCGGTGTATGATCCTCATCGATCAGAACCGCTTTGATCCTGGTCGATCCAAATTCTATTCCCAGTACTGCCCTGCCGTTTACAATCGTATTTTTTGCATCACTCATACCAATACCTCCTTAAATTGTCTTCTCCAGTTTACTATCAGTATATTACTTGTATGGTTATATGTACAAGTTGTTTATTTATTTCTTGCCATACAGGAATCCCGAATGATCATCTCCGGTCTGATCACTCGCGGCACCTTGGAATCACAATCCTCTACGCCATGTATTTTTTCAAGCAGCAATTCGGCAACCATTTCCCCGATCTTCTCCTGCGGATGTGAAATGGTAGTCAGGCGAACTGGACCATTTTCGGCAATCAGCGAATTATCATACCCGGTAACAGATATATCCCCCGGAACTCTGATGTGATATCCCTCCAGTGCCTTGACGACCTCCAGTGCAATCTGATCGTTATAGCATACAATCGCATCCATTTCCATACCTGTATCGACAAACTGTTTTACCATGGCGGCCGGTTTCTTAGTACGATCCTCTGTATGAAACAGGATGACATTATCAGGATTATAATACATCCCCGCCTCATTCAATGCTTTAATATAGCCCTTGTGTCTCGCGGTTCCCTGACTGTCATCAATTTTAAAGATTCCAACGATATGCTTGTGTCCCAGATCAATAAGATACTTTGTCAGCTGATACGTTCCCTCGACATCATCCATAACGACATTCGGCTTGTCCTTCATCTGTGGATAGGTTCCCTGTAAAAACACATAGGGCAGTTTCATCAGATCCAATGCTTCATATTGATTCATATGCTTACAGTAGATCTCGCTTTTACTGGGCTCTATGATTAATCCATCAATGTCCTTAGTCATAATATCTTCCAGAGCCTTTGCTTCATTTTTCTGTGAATTACCGGTATTTTTTAAAATGATACTGTAGCCCTCTCTGGTCAGAACATGATCTATCCCCTGTATCACCCTCGGAAAGATATAGTCTGAAATATAGGTCGTAACCACTGCAATATTGTGTGAACTACCGACCTCGCCTCTTACCCTTTCAATACAAAAGGTTCCTTTTCCGTGAACTGCCTCTATGACTCCTTCATGTTCAAGAATCGAAAGTGCTTTTCGAACTGTATGCCTGCTGACTTGAAATTTGGATGCCAGTTCATTTTCTGATGCAATTTTGTCTCCGGGACGAATCTTCCCGTTCAGCATATCCTGTTTTAAGGAATCCATTAAGATATAGTATTTTGATTGTCCGTTTTCATGTGTCATAAACTCTCTCACCTTCCATTGATACTATCATAACACTTGTTTGCACCTCTATACAAGATGTTCTGTGTTACCATTTTCTATGGTAACCATATTATTTTTACATCATTTTATGGTTTTTCATGCAACGTGAAACATTGTATGATATGCTGTTGATACAAAGAAAGGATGTAAAACTGATGAACAAAAGAAAAGATACCACAGAGATTTTACTGGAGCTGCGTACTACAAAGGGACTCAATCAGACAAGTATTGCAAAAATGCTTGGTATTCGTCAGCAAACCTATTCTAATTATGAAAAGGGCATCTGCGAACTTCCGACTCGCCATCTGTTGAAGTTATCCCAGTATTACAATGTACATACCGACTATATACTTGGTAACACTGCGTCCTGGGACAACAAGTACGAATTGAATGCACCCTTTACACCGGATTATACGATCGGAGAGTTTTTATCCATCTGTATGTCACTTAATGAACATGATCGAAAATCCATCTATGATATGGCAACCTTCCTAAACAAGAAATAAGTGACTCATTCAGATATTCCTGCTACCAAAGCAGAAAAGGAAAATGAAACACTGCTGCCATCATCTTCAATGTCAATTGTATAGCTTTTTGTCTGGTAACCGTTCGCACGCAGCGTTATTGCATGTGTACCTGTTACCTTTTTGAAATTACAGGGTGCAATTCCGATATAGTTCCCATCCAGATAGACCTCTGCTCCTTCCGGTCCATCAATGAATACTCGCTGATCTGCCGAAGTAATGACAGATGAGGAACTGGATGAGGATGAACTGCTTGAACTGCTCGAATCGGAAGTGCTTGAGGAACTTGTAGTATTGGTACTGCTGCTCGTCAGATATCCCAGCAAGGAATTCAATAAATCTGACGTACTTGGAATCGCTCCCGGCACAGTAGTAGAGCTGGTGGTTTGCATACTAACAGAAGAACTGCCGGTGGAACTGCTTGATGAACTGCTCTCTGATTCTTCTTCCAATTCTATTTCGATTTCCGCAAGTGGTGCACCAACCTTTATATTCTTGGATAAGATCCGGTAACCATCTGCTCTTACAACAATCTGATGCACTCCATAGCTTAATTCAACCAGATCTGAATAATCTGTCGGTTTTCCGTCAATCTCCAGTTCAGCATAACCCGGAGTGATGATAAACGATAGCATCCCGGTTATCACCTTTTCAATCTCTATTTCCGATAGATCAATCTCTGTTTCCTGATCCCGCTCGACAGTAACATCTACAAGGCCGGTATTTCCTTCATTCGTCAGTCTGACACTGTAATCCCCTTCCGGAACTACCATGAGCATTTCGGCATCAATTGGTCTGATCATGGACTGTCCTACCTCAATCCATCCTCCGACAAAATACTCATCATTCAATAAACGAATATATCCGTGTCCTTTCTCGATTATGACAGAAGCAACCATTCTGTTGTAGCCTTTAATAATCAATGTATCCTGTTCGTTGATATCCATCAATTCTACAACACTGTCTCCTGATGCTACCACCAGATCATCTGTAAACATATATTTCTCATCCGGCAACTGCAGCACCTGATTTTTACGGTCAAAACTGAATTTTGTAACATTTGTATATGTCCATGTATTTGTAGAAACTGTCATTTGATTCACAATTTTAGCATGCGTTGAGTAATTGATATCCACAATCTCACCAATCGGCACCTGTGCCACCGACATCACTTCACCATATTGATCATCTACATTGGTCGTACCGTCATAATAAAGAGCATAACGCGTTCCCGACACAACAGATTGGAAGTTTAAGATCTTCTCTTCTGTATCCCGGTAAATCAAGATTGCCGTATCATCCTTTGTTAATTGATCACTGATATCCTCTGTCTGAGTTTGATCGGCTTCTGTTGTCTCATGAGCCGGACTGCTGTTCATGTCCATAATGATCAGATAACAGGCCATAAATAAAATCACCATAATTAAAGTGACCGGTATCAGTGGAACTCTTGTGTTTTTCATAAAGTGACCTTTCACTTTTGTACTTTAAGATTAATCTATCATATATTCTTTTAAAAAGAAATGCTTTGCACTGTTTTGCTCAACCAATATTTTCAATTTTTCGATGTTTTTCTCCGGAATCCATGCCTTATTGGAATTGTAGTAAAAATTAGCCATCTTCCAAAATTTCTCCGGATATGCCAGTCGATAATACAAATTCCTACGTTCCTCTATGGTCAACGGATTCTCCTGCTCATAAACACTCAGAATCAAACAGCCGATATCTCTGTTCCACTCATTTTTCTCCAAAACCTTTCTCATAAACTGATAGAGATCATGTATCGGTGTGTCAATCTGATATTTTTCAAAATTTATAGTTACTGTACCCTGGTTACAAAAGAGCACATTATGATATGTATATTCGCCGTGACAGAACTGGCCTTTTTGAATAATCTGTTCATGAAATTTCGTCTCATCCCAGTCTTTGATCTGATCTAATACCTGCTCGGCTTCCTGAAAGAATATATCAAAGTATTTGGCAAAATATAATTCAAACTCAGATTTACAGCTGCGGCGTCTCATATAATAGAGGATTTTCTTCATCTCTCTGGTATGCTTGATAAACTCATTTTTTACAGAATGAATCACAGTACCTTGAAGATCCTGATCGCCGGGACTTGACATCGCTTTATGTAGCCTCGCCAGATTCAAGGTTGCTTCCTTGATTTCTTCCGGTTTTAGGACGTTACATTCCACACCCTCATACCAATCCTTCAGTACGTAGGTATGATTCATTTTATCAACAGAGAGGATCTTATCCTCCTTATTTCTGAAATAGAAGTCAACAAGTCCAAAACCCGCCTCACTGACTCTCGTCAATAGTCGCTGCTGAGATTCTGCCCTGCTCTCTCTCCCTGTATACTCCCTTAGTATCTTGAGTCCCTGATCAGTCTCACAAATAAGAGCGCCCCGCCCTTTGTAGGTGCGAAGCACTTGTAAATCATAGTTTTCCAGCACATTGATTCTCTTATCCTCCACCATAAATCCCCCCGGGTATTGTTTCATTACCTAATGTATGAGGATCTCAAATCAAATATGTTAGTTCTGTTTTTGTATTTTTTGAATCACCTTCGGAAGCTGTGATATTAAATAGTTCTCTGTGTTATGCTCCGGTACTTCTATGACATCCTCCAACAGTTCCTGCAGGATCTGTCCGATCTGTCTGCCGGGTCTTACACCCATTTGGATGACATCCTTACCGGTTATGGCAAGCGTTTTTAAGGATACACACTCACCTGTCTTTATGATCTGTTCGTAGAGACTTTGCAGATCATCTACATACTGAAGCTTTTCATTTCTTTTATAGTCACTCTGTGCCAGAATATCTGCTCTCTTTACTGGAAACAATAGCGGAAACTTATCCTCACCGACCTTTTGTACTGCCCTTCTGATGGAAGCTGGCTGTAATACAGGATTAAAATCATGAAATTTAATGATACTGCTGACAACATCAATTGTGTCATTATCAAATTTTAAACGTCGCAATATTTTTCTCGTCATATCATAGCCGACATCACAGTGCCCATGAAAATGATGAATATGCTGTTCATCCTCTGTTCTGCATATAGGTTTTCCAATATCATGGAGCAGCATAATCAGACGCAGGTTTTTGTCAGGCTCTATCGCACATATAGAGCGAATGGTGTGTTCTCCGACAGTACAGTTATGATGCGGATTATTTTGTACAGTCTGCATCATGACATCAAACTCCGGCAAGATAACCTTTGAAACACCATCTTCATATACCTTACGCAATAGTTCGGGATGAGGAGAAACTAACAATTTTAATAATTCTGTCCGGATTCGCTCCGCACTGATCTTTTCCAACGTAGGAGCCAGCTCGCGGATTGCCGCCTCAGTCTGTTCCTCTATCCGATATCCCAGTTGTGCTGAAAAACGGAGTGCTCGCAGTATGCGAAGTGCATCCTCGCCAAATCGCTCCTTTGGTTCACCGACAGCCCTGATCAGTTTCCCATCCAGATCCTTGGTTCCACCAAAAATATCAATCAAGCCATCATGATCATTATACGCCATGGCATTGATCGTGAAATCACGCCTTTTTAAATCCTCTTCCAGATTTCCTGTGAATATCACCTCTGATGGATGACGTCCATCCTCATATGCTCCGTCGATACGATAGGTCGTTACCTCATAGCCTTCCTTTCCCATCATGATCGTAACGGTTCCATGTGCAATTCCGGTATCGATCGTTCTGCGAAAGAGCTGCTTGACCTCATCAGGAGTCGCCGATGTGGTGATATCCCAATCCTCAGGAACTCGATGAAGTAAAGAATCCCGCACACAACCACCAACGGCAAAGGCTTCAAAACCAGCGTTGTCCAGAGTCTGGATTATGGTTTTTACATTTTGCGGTAAGGTGATTTGCATGTGGGATCTCTCCAATTAATAAGCTTTTCCCCAGTATACAAGGGTTTTTGCGGGTTTGCCGCAGCATACGCAGGTATCCGCGATGTGTTCCTGTTCAAACGGCATACAACGTGAGGTTGCACCGTATTTCTCCTTAATAGCCTCTTCACAGGCTACATCTGTGCACCACATTGCTTTTACAAATCCAGGCTTCTCTGCCAGTGTTTTTTCAAAATCCTCTGCAGTTGCAGCACTATAGGTATGGCTTTCCAGATGCTTTTTCGCTCTGGTCAACATATCTGCCTGTATGGTATCCAATATTTTAGCTGCCTGTGTCTCCAGTTCATCCAGAGAAACAACCATTTTTTCTCTGGTGTCACGACGTACGATGACACATTGGTTCGCCTCTATGTCTTTTGGTCCGATCTCTACACGAATCGGAATACCTCTCATCTCCTGCTCGGAGAATTTCCATCCCGGGCTCTTATCACTGTCATCTACCTTAACACGGAACGCTCCCAGCTTCTCTTTCAATTCTGCAGCTTTTTCAAGAACGCCTTCTTTTTTCTGCTGAATCGGAATGATCATGATCTGTGTCGGTGCGATCTTTGGAGGAAGTACCAGTCCACTGTTATCACCATGTACCATGATAATGGCACCGATAATTCTGGTAGACATACCCCAAGAGGTCTGATGTACATATTTTAACTGATTGTCTTTATCTGCATATTGGATATCAAATGCCTTTGCAAATCCATCCCCAAAATTGTGACTGGTACCTGACTGCAATGCTTTTCCATCATGCATCAAGGCTTCTATTGTATAAGTAGCTTCTGCCCCTGCAAATTTCTCTTTATCGGTCTTTCTTCCCTTTACAACCGGGATGGAAAGTACCTGTTCACAGAAATCCGCATACACATTTAACATCTGTTCTGTTCGTTCTTCTGCTTCTTTTGCAGTGGCATGAGCTGTATGTCCCTCCTGCCATAGAAATTCTCTGGAACGAAGGAAGGGTCTGGTCGTCTTTTCCCAACGTACAACACTACACCACTGATTGTACAACTTTGGCAGATCACGATAGGACTGAACATCATTTGCATAGAAATCACAGAACAAAGTCTCTGATGTAGGTCTTACACACATTCTCTCCTGTAATGGTTCCAATCCGCCGTGTGTAACCCAAGCCACTTCGGGTGCAAAGCCTTCTACATGATCCTTTTCTTTTTGCAACAGGCTTTCCGGTATGAACATCGGCATATAGACATTCTCTACACCTGTCTGTTTGAATCGATCATCAAGCTGTCTTTGTATCAATTCCCATATTGCATATCCTGCCGGTTTGATTACCATACATCCCTTTACATTTGAATAATCAATCAGCTCTGCTTTTTTTACTACATCCGTATACCATTGAGCAAAATCCTCCTCCATGGAAGTGATTGCTTCAACCAGTTTTTTGTCTGCCATCCTTTTCTCTCCTTCGTATCTAAATGAACATATCCCGATTTTATTGCAAACACTGATGTTTGTCAACTGCCATCCGTCTCTTCGAATCCGCTTTCATCCTTTGATTTCTCTTTTGTAAAACGACAGATCAGTTCATACATGATCAGCAGAGAAACCGGACCTGTAATAATCCCTGAGACTCCATACAGCTTAATTCCGACATAAATCGCCAGCATAATCACAATTGGATAGATCCCCAGTTTCTTTCCTATCAGTCTTGGCTCCAACAGTTCACGACTCAGTGAACATACGATAAATAAAAGTCCTATTACAAGTGCATTGATGTAGTTCTGATTCAAAAGTTCGATCAACGTCCATGGTATCAATATCAATCCGGTACCGATAAAGGGCAGTGCGTCAAGCAGACCGATCAAGATTCCGATGGCTATGGCATACGGATTTCCTATCATCCATAATGCAAGAATACACAGAAGACAGGTTACAAACATAATGATGAGTTGAGATTTCAAGAATGTCCAGATACCAGATGCCACCTTTTGCAGAATTTCACTTAAAATATGAAAGCCCTTCAAATCATTACATTGCTCCATGATCTGACCCAGATCCTTTGATAGAAGCACAACTGAAATCACAGCTATGATCACGGCTCCTATAAACTCAGCTGCCCCCTTCACGTATAGAAAGGAATCATTCATTAAATTCGGTATGATATTGACCTGCATATCATCTACCATCACATTGATGTTGTCTAATACCAATGATTCGATATTCACTGCATCGATTCCAAAGTTCTGTTCCATTGACTGACAGGACTGTCTGACAAGCCTGCACAGTTCATTTTCATATATACCGATCCGTGGCATCAGTCTCTTAATCTGACCAAGGATTCCATCACAGGTAATCCAGACAAGTGTCAGTACCAGACCACCCGAGAGAATCATCAAAAGTGTTGCTGCAATTCCTCGGTTCATTTTTAGTTTTCGATTCAACCACGCGACACACGGATTTATGATCAATACAATGATTCCGGCAAATAAAAAGGGAATGAAGAGAGGTACCAAATACTTCATTCCCAGATATACACCTGCGATGATTCCCAACGGAATCAAATATTTTCTTTGCATGACTACCACCTTAATGATAGTATCTGCATTTTTTCGATTTTTATTCCATCATTCTCGTTATGATACTCGAAACCGGTTTTATTTCATAGCACAATTGCTTCCTTGTAACCGGATGAATCAAGCATAGTCGATAAGCACATAGGGCTATGGAACCATCTCCAAGTCGATCACCCTGATAGCCATATTTGAAATCATTGATCAGTGGCAGTCCTCTATGTGACAGCTGTGCCCGAATCTGATGATGTCTCCCTGTGATCAGTTCGATCCTCAACAGGTGCTGCTTGAATGACTCATCACTTCGCAGACATTCATAATTTAATCTGGCAATTTTTGTGCCTTGACTGTTTTGTTCGACAACACTCGATTGATTTCTCTGAAAATCCTTGATCAGATAATCCTCCAGTGCGTCCTGTCGCTTTTCAAGAGTTCCTGTTACCACAGCATAATAAAACTTACCCATGGTATGTTCTGTAATCTGTTTGCTAAGTCCGGCAGCTGCCTTTTGATTCTTTGCAAATACAAGTATCCCTTCGATTCCCTGATCCAGTCGATGAATCAACCCAACATATGGCTCCTGTCCTGATCCACCATGCAGATAATTCTTCAACTCACTAACCATATCCTTCTCGCCCACCTTACGTGTCTGTGTGGCAAGAGTCGCGGGCTTGTGACATACTATGATATCACTGTCTTCATATAGAATCTTAATCATATCTTAAACCGGTATCCAACACCCCAGATCGTTTCAATATACTGCGGCTTGGTCGTGTCAAACTCGATTTTCTCTCTGATCTTCTTAATATGAACCGTAACCGTAGCAATATCTCCTATAGAATCCATATCCCATATCTCACGGAACAATTCCTCTTTCGTATAAACATGATTAGGATTCTGTGCCAAGAAGGTGAGCAGATCAAATTCCTTTGTTGTGAAATTCTTTTCCTCTCCGTCTACATAAACCCTACGAGCAGTCTTATCAATGCGCAGACCTCTGATTTCTATGATCTCATTGGAGTTTGCATTGCTTCCGATGAGACGTTCATATCTGGCCAAATGTGCCTTCACACGGGCTACAAGCTCACTGGGGCTAAAAGGCTTTGTAATGTAATCATCTGCACCAAGCCCAAGACCTCTGATCTTATCAATATCATCCTTTTTCGCTGATACCATAATAATCGGGATATTTTTTGCCACTCTGATCTGTTTACAGATTTCAAATCCATCGACATTCGGCAACATCAGATCCAAGATAAACAGATCAAAATCCTCTGCAAGTGCCCTTGCAAGGCCTGTATCTCCGGAATTTTCAATCTCTACCTCAAATCCGGATAACTCAAGATAATCCTTTTCTAACTCAGCAATGGATTCCTCATCCTCAACAATAAGAATTCTATTCATCTTCTAATGCCTCCTGGTATTTTCTTAAGCAAAAATGTATCGTAGTTCCGATTCCTTCTTTACTGGTTGCCCAGATATAACCTCCATGATCTTCTATGATCTTTTTGACTATGGATAATCCAATTCCACTGCCACCCTGTGCAGAATTTCTGGAGGCATCTGTCCTGTAAAACCGTTCAAAGATATTGGGTAAATCCTTAGGTGCAATCCCTTTTCCATTGTCCTCGATCTCAACCTGGATCGCATCACCAATGTCGTTGATTGTAATGTTTAATACTCCCTTTGGTTTATCGATATACTTGATAGAATTACCAATAATATTGTTAACCACTCTTCTGAGCTGTTCCGGATCGGCAATGATACGAATGTCATTATCCAGATAATTTGAATAATGAAATTCTATATTCTTGTCCTCTAATTCCAGTCCAACCTCTTCTACACAATCTCTGAAATAATCGTTCACATTGATCCGGTGAAAATTATATGGGATACGGTTGGTATCAATACGAGAATACAATGTCAGTTCATTGATCAGCCGATCCATTTCATTTGCTTTGTTGTAGATGGTCTTAATGTATTTTTCCATCTTTTCCGGCGTATCGGCTACACCGTCCATAATTCCCTCAACATAACCTTTTATGGCTGTGATCGGTGTTTTTAAATCATGTGAAATATTGCTGACAAGCTCTCTGTTTTCAGTATCATACTGGATCTTGGTTTCTGTGGACTCCTTCAGACGCTTTCTCATATCTTCAAAGTCTTCACATAAATGACCGATTTCATCCTGCGAATCCGCCTCAATGGAATAGTCGAGATTACCTTCAGCGATTTGCTGCATAGCTGTATTCAGCTTATGAACAGGTATAACAATACTTCTGTAAATCCACGAAGTCATCACGATGCTGGTCAGGATTAATATGATAATGATCATCAGAATCAAATCCAATATAAACGAATTCGGTAACAGTGTTGTCAGTCTGGATATATATTCTTCTCTTTGAATACCGTAATTCTGCTCAATATTGCGTAACTGAACTGCTCCCAAAATATAAATAGCCAATGTAGCAAGAATCATGGGAATAACAACAATCGTGCATGCAGTTATTGTCAATTTCGTCCGCAACTTCATAATACGTAATTATACCATATGTATTCACCAAAGGAACTATATTTCGTGTAAATTATTATTAAATTAATCTAAAATTCATATGGGGATTGACAAAGAGGTACTTTTGTCCTATACTTAATATTAGTAATCGTTATTGTTTTTGGAGGTGAGGACATGGTTCTGAAGCATAGTCGTCAACGTGAAGCGATTAAGGATTTTTTGATGACGAGAACAGATCATCCAACTGCTGATGTTGTCTATATGAATGTGCGTAAGGAGTTTCCAAATATCAGTCTCGGAACAGTGTACCGCAATCTGACTCTGTTATCCGATCTTGGTGAGATTTTGAAGCTCAACATGGGTGATGGTGCTGATCACTTTGATGCAAATATTAAACCACACTATCACTTCATCTGTACAGAGTGTGGTGATGTGATCGATCTGGACATGAAAAGCATAGAAAAGATCAATGATATTGCAGGTGCTGATTTTAATGGAACGATAGATGGTCATATTACTTACTTTTATGGTAAATGCGGCAACTGTAAATAAACCCCGGTGAACCAGTCACCAGGGTTTATTTTTGTCAGCAGATTCTGTTACGTCTGTCACCTTTTATAAATGCGACAACATTTTCAAATACCTCATCCATAACCCGTTTTCTTGCTTCATTGGTTGCCCATGCAATATGTGGTGTTATGATCAGCTTACTACTATCCTGTACTCTTCGCAGAGGATTGTCCTCACGCATCGGCTCTGCAGACAATACATCCAGTGCCGCTCCTGCTATCAGATCCTGTTCCAGTGCAGTCGTAAGGTCTGCCTCATTCACAATCGGTCCACGACCCATATTGATAAAATAAGCAGTTTTCTTCATTTTTCGGAATGCTTCCAATGTCATCAGATTTCTCGTCCTGTCATTTAGCGGAGCGTGAACAGATATGATATCAGAAGATGCCAGTAATGTATCAAAATCCACCCGCTGATAACTCTCTTCTCTTGACTGTCCACTGGTGGAATAGTAGATCACCTTGCACCCAAACGCCTCTGCTACCTTGGCAACACCATGTCCGATCTCGCCCAGTCCGATGATTCCCCATACCTTGTCTCGAATTTCCATAAAGTGCTGATCAAAGTATGTGAAAATATTGCATTTCGTGTAACTTCCTGATTTCACATATTGATCATAATAATTTAGCTTCTCAAGGACATAGAAAAGTGTTGCAAAGGTATGTTGGACAACACTGTCTGTTGAATATCCCTTTACATTGCATACGGCAATGTCATGACTTTTGCAATAATCGCAGTCTACATTGTCTGTCCCGGTTGCCGTCAGACAGATCAGTTTCAAATCCTTCAGACCTGTTAAGGTGTCTGCATTCATCGGCAGCTTATTCACAATCAGGACTTCGGCACCCTGTCCTCTTTCTTTGACTTGCTCGGGAACCGACAGATCATATTCCACAAATTCACCTAGTTCTCTGAATTTGCTGACATCTACATCATAGCCTACATTGATGCGTTCTAATGCAACAATTTTCATACCTCTGAGCCTCGTTTTCTATGATCTCTTTAACAGTTCCTCTCTCTGAGCCTCATATCCCGGCTTTCCAAGCAGTGCAAACATATTTTTCTTATAGCTTTCTACACCCGGCTGATTAAAGGGATTAACTCCCAACAGATATCCACTGACACCGCATGCAAATTCAAAGAAGTAAAACAGTTCACCAAGATAGAATTCATTCACCTCGGGAATATTGATCACTGTGTTTGGCACATTTCCGTCGGTATGAGCAAGAATCGTTCCGTTCATAGCACTTTTATTAACGAAGTCCACGGATTTTCCTGCCAGATAGTTCAATCCGTCCAAGTCTACCGGTTCTTCACCTATGATGATCTCCTCACGGGATGTTTCAATATTGATAACCGTCTCAAACAGGTTACGGGAGCCATCCTGAATAAACTGTCCCATAGAATGAAGATCTGTTGTCAGATCAACACTTGCTGGGAAGATTCCCTTCTGATCCTTTCCTTCACTCTCACCATATAATTGCTTCCACCATTCAGAAACAAAGTGAACACTTGGCTCATAATTAGCCATAATCTCGATTCCCTTGCCTTTTCTGAACAGAATATTTCTGATAGCCGCATATTTTAATGCGTCATTATCGGCAAAATCAGCATTTAATGCCTGTTTTCTACCTTCTGCCGCACCCTCCATCAGCTTTACAATATCTGCACCACTGACTGCGATCGGCAACAATCCAACAGCTGTTAATACTGAAAAACGTCCGCCAACATCATCCGGAACCACAAAACTCTCGTAGCCTTCTTCTGTTGCCAAATTCTTCAGAGAACCTTTAACCTTGTCGGTAGTTGCATAGATTCTCTTAGCTGACTCAGCTTTTCCATATTTCTGTTCCATCATTTCCTTGAATACACGAAAAGCAATCGCCGGCTCAGTAGTTGTGCCTGATTTAGAAATCATATTAATAGAGAAATCTCTGTCTCCGATCACCTGTTTCAAATGATTGATATAGGTGCTGCTGATACTGTTTCCGACAAAATAGATCTCCGGTGTCTGTCTTATTTCCTTTGATACTGTATTATAGAAGCTGTGTCTTAAAAACTCTATGGCTGCTCTTGCTCCGAGATAAGAACCACCGATACCGATCACAAGCAAAACCTCTGAATCAGCCTTGATCTTCTCTGCTGCCTTCTGGATTCTGGAAAACTCTTCCTTGTCATAATTCACTGGAAGATCAATCCATCCCAAAAAATCATTGCCTGCACCTGTCTTGCTGACTAACTGTTCCTTTGCATCCTTCACAAGCTTGCTCATGAATTTGACTTCATCTTCACTGATAAAAGAAGATGCTTTACTGTAATCATACGTTACTTTACTACTCATATTCTTCTCTCCTTTTGTGACGCGGTCATCACTTTTCTCATTTTCCTCGGAATACTGCCTGTATTCCTTGATAAGTGTAGCAAATCACTATTGTTTTAGCAAGATAAAATTCGATCAAGATAGCGTAAAAGGCGTGGCATTATCAGAAAAGGTCTGCTATAATCAGCATAGACTTTCTATGGAGGATGATCTGGAAATGAAACATATCGTTTTAACCGGTGGTGGTACTGCCGGACATGTAACACCAAACATTGCCCTGCTGCCTCGACTAAAAACTCTTGGATACAAGATTGACTATATAGGATCCTATGAGGGAATTGAGAAATCACTGATTGAGGATCTGGGTATCCCTTATCACGGCATATCTTCGGGAAAGCTCCGCAGATATTTTGACGTCAAGAATTTCACTGACCCCTTCCGTGTTCTCAAGGGCTTTCGAGAAGCAAATCACCTGATGAAGGAATTGAAACCTGATGTTGTATTTTCCAAAGGAGGCTTTGTTTCTGTTCCGGTCGTCATCGCCGCAAAGAGAAATCATATTCCGGCTTTGATTCATGAATCTGATATGACTCCCGGTCTTGCTAATAAATTATGCCTTTCCTCTGCCGAAAAAATCTGTTGCAATTTTCCGGAGACTGTTGACTATCTGCCAAAAGAAAAGGCCATCTTGACCGGTACACCCATTCGAGGTGAGCTGTTACAAGGAAATCCAATAGCAGCTCTTGATTTCTGTGGCTTTACAGCCAATCAACCAACCATCATGGTTATGGGTGGAAGTCTCGGTGCCACAGCAATAAATGAGGCCATTCGCAGAATTCTTCCTGCGCTGTTGACTAAGTTTCAGGTGATTCATCTCTGTGGCAAAGGCAAACTGGATGCATCACTGGCTCATACAAAAGGATACGTTCAGTATGAATATATTAAACAAGAGTTAAAGGATCTTTTTGCACTCTCTGACATCGTAATCTCACGTGCCGGGGCAAATGCCATCTGTGAACTACTCGCATTGAAAAAGCCGTCCCTGTTGATTCCTCTATCGGCTAAGCAAAGTCGTGGTGATCAGATTTTAAATGCACGTTCCTTTGAAAAACAAGGCTTCTCCACTGTACTCGAGGAGGAAGCAATCACTGATGAGTGTCTGTTAGAACAAATACAACAACTATATGACAATCGAAATCAATATGTTGAGAACATGCAGAAATCTGATCAAAATAATGCAATCGAGATCATTCTTTCACTGATAGAAAAAAGTGCCTGCCACTAGGCAAGCACTTTTCTGATTTCTTCTAACTCCTGTTCTGTTGGTGATGTTGGTTTCCAACCGATCACCTGACCATCCTCCTGATATCTCGGTATGATGTGGATATGGAAATGAAATACAGTCTGTCCCGCAATCTCTCCGTTATTCTGTACGATATTCACCCCATCACAATCCAATCGCTGTTTCATGGTTAATGCTATTTTTTTTGCAAGTACTATCGCTTTTTGTGCCACTTCATCCGGAAGCTCAAACAGATTTGCATAATGTTCCTTAGGCAGGATTAAAGCATGACCCCTCGTGGCCGGTGCCAAATCCAGAATAACCTTAAAATCCTCATCCTCGTAAATCGAATTTGTAGGAATATCACCATTTGCAAGCTTGCAGAAAATACAATTAGAATCTTTCATTTTTTTCAATCCTTTCGACAAATTTCTCGTTCTTTTTCATTCATAATTTTATATAATGATTTCAGTAATAAAATACTACTATTCAAAGGAGGAATGATGATGCTGTCTCCAAGTGAAAAAAACACTTTATCACGCCTGATTCACGACATCAATAATCCACTTTCCGTTATCTATAGTTCACTGTATATGATTCAACTTCAACATCCTGAGATATCGGATTATAAATACTGGAAGGAGACCCTGTCAGATCTTGAGGAACTAAAGGTTCTCCTGCAGCAACAATATCAGTCCACAGTGGACGTAAATGTGAATACCTGATCTAACATCCGCAGGATACGAAAATCACCCTTCACCTGCATGTCTCCGGACATAAATGCCCGCTGGAAGGTCATACGTGCCGCAATAATATCATTCATAACTTCTGTAGAAAGCTTACATATCACATCAGGATTTTCTATGCTGCCATAATAACAATTCAGCTCGCTGTTTATGATCTCAACAATCAGTGATTTCTTACGCTCTTTGATGATAAAGCGATAGCTTGCTGAGAAGTTCCCTTGTGGACTAAAATGTTCTTCGAAATCAGAGATAAAGACCATATTCTCATCCACTTCTTTATGCTCCATCATATCCTTGAACAGACTTGCCAATTCCTGTATATCTTCCTTTTGCTTTTGTACATAGGTATCATCAGACGCATACTTGGACAACTGCTCTGTTTCCTGCGGTGTCAGGTCGATCGAAGTCGTACTGTCTACCATTTTCTTAACAGCCTGGTTGCTTGCCGGTAGGCTGGCCACCTTCTGTGATATCGTCCGATAGATATTTTCTGCCTTTCTCTCGATCAGATCCGCATACTCCGTATTGATCTCAAACGAAACAGAATCATTAATATACCCGCATATTCCACTACACGGAAGTCCTCCAAGGATCTCCCATGCCACAGAGAGATTCAGCTTTCCTTCACGTTCTCCATAGGTCGTGGACATGACCACAGGACACATATAGATCTTGCTGATCTTTTCCTTATTACCATAGAGCCAGCAGGCATCTAAAAACTGCTGCATATAACCGCCGATTCCATACCACTCCACTGTTGTTGCAAGAATGATACCATCGGCATCATTCAATGTCGCCGGTAATGTTGTGATTCCATTTTTCAGTTCATAAAGATTAAATCGTTCTACATTGACATTCAGTTCATTGAGAACCTCCTGCATTTTGTTAATAACATACAGCGTAGGGTCATCCAGTATCCCCCTGCCGCCATAATAAATATTAATCTTCATAGAATCATCAACCTCTCATTCGGCAAAATCCGACATCATTTCTTTCTATACAATACCACAAATCAGAGGTCTTTAGCAACAGGCGAAATAGAATGTAATGTCTGCAAACCGTATCTCATCATCTGCCTTAATGACTGTTGTTTCATTCGCATTTAATCGTATTCCGTTTTTGAAAGTTCCGTTCGTAGAATTGAGGTCTGTCAGATAATAGTTTCCTTCCTGTTCAGATATTCTGGCATGCATCCTGCTGATGGAATGTTCCTTGATGACTGCATCCACCCCTCGATCCATCTTTCCGATTACAAAGGGCGTTGTCTTAACTAAAATCTCCTGAAGCACTCCATTTTTCATACGTACAAGCTTAGGTTGTTTTTGTACCTTTGACTGTGTGAGAAGTGTTGTTTCACCACAATATACCGGCTCCTGTGTGATTACCTTCTGCATGATTTCCTCTGCATGATATCGCTGTCGGATCTCTTCCTCTGACTGTATGACCTTTTCCTGATGATTTCTTGTATACATACGGTTGGCAATGACAAATCCGATAAAAGCAACCAATCCACCCATGCTGCCTGCAATGATTACAACAATTTTCTGCATCTTTTTAGAATGTACCAGAAAAACAGGCTGATAGATCTGAATCCAAAGCAAGATTGTTATGATGCTGATCAGAATCATCACTCCGATTGTAAACAATACTTTTTCCAGCCTCTGTTCTGTTCCATACTCCTTTTCATGTTCCTCGGGAGAAATGACTGCTGTCTGTTCTGATCGCTGAATGTCTGGATCGGATACCTGTCTCCTCTGTGGCAGTTTATCTGTGGATATTCGATCGAGATTGGGATACTCACCCACTGATAACGGTATATCCAAGACAGATCGGATATTAAAATTATCTTCATTGACCTTTCGGTAAAAATCATAAGCCAGAACAACAACTTTCTCATCCTTGTGGTTGATCTTATTCAATATATACTCAGCCAGGGCATGAAATGCTTTATCAGGTTCCAGGTAGTATTGAGGATAGAAACAAAGGAATAATCTGCTTGTTTCTGGATTGATATACATATATTCCGGCTGAAGAATGAAATGTCCTGTATCCAGTAGATACTCCTTCGCCGAATCAACTGCTCTTGCAATCCCTCTGAGGATGCTGATCAGATCATCATAATGAATTTCAGTTTTCTCGTAGATTCTGCTGATTGGCTGTTTTGAACTGATCTCATATAGAAACCTTTCCATTCCGTCAATGTTTCTGATTTCACACTCCAACAGACCCGCAATTCTGTTATTCATCAGCATGTTAATCTGAAATTCATCATAATCCTTCCCTTCCTCGTATAGCATCAGATAATTACTGCCCAGATCCCGTATGTATTCTTCCTGAAACATAGCTTTCCTTTCCGTCTCACCATATATTGATTATGGTTCATACTAATGTCATTTTCTGATTGTTCTGATAAAGGCCGGTTCATCAATTCTATATGCATATGCATTTTTGCTGACCTGCCAGATATCTCTTTTCAGGATTCGATCTAACAGTATTCCACCGGGTATTTTCATACTGCCTGTATATATCACAGTTACTGTATCCGTATCTAGCAATACTTGCTTTTGAATCGTCCATGAACCAAGCAAATGATCCTGTATCAACAGATCTGCATTTTCGCTGGCTACAGCAAATGCCTCCTGATCGCCTGTTCGTATCTGGCTTCCTCTGAGAGCCGCAATATATGCTGATTTTTGTAATATTGCCCTGTCGTGCGTATAGTATGCAAGATAGATGATGAATATCATAACTCCAATAATCAATGGCATGAGCAATGCTGCTTCTATTGTATAACTGCCCTTTTTCCTCATACCATCACCATCCCCATATAAGAAATGAACAGGAACGGAACAAATGGCAATTCCTTTTTTCGATCAGCCCTCTTACATATCATTAACAGCACACCAAACATCCCTGCAAGAAAAGAGGCTATCGTGATCAGTATGATCATTTCCCTAACACTGAGAATCACCCCTGTCACTGTCAAAAGTATCGCATCTCCCTCTCCAATGGCTCCTTTTGAAACACGACTGATTACAAACACTCCAATTCCCACAAACATACCAGTTGGTATATAAAAACCAGTCACTGATGCCTCCCTTAGTAATAGAAAAACACCTATACATCCAAAAATAAGCATTGTTTTAATAGATAGTTCTCGCGTTCTGATATCTGTATAGGAACAGATCGCTAATAGTAACAACAGCCAGAACATTTCTTCTACTGTAATTCCCATAATCTCCATCCTTACTCCATAATCATCAATGCTGTCCGCCGCATCTGCTACAAGGTCTTCTTCCCTCTACTTCAGAAATCGGTATTGCTATTATATCTCTCTTTAAACCACTGCAGGTCAGCGAGTCGTGATATCGGTCTCCGGAATCTGTAATATAGATATGTTCACTGGAAAGAGAGCACCGACAGTGTTCACATCTTTTATATCTGCCCCCATCAATGTTTCTCAAGCTTTTCAATTGCGAAGCAGTAACCTCTCTGATCGACAAACGAAGATGTGTACATTCGGAAGATCTGTGGTATACGGTTCCGTGTGGTGTGATATACACATATTCCTCTTGCTTTGATCCTTCTTTCATAGCATATTCCTGACCATATCCAACCCATTCATGAGCCAGACATCGTTGTGACATGGTAATGGAACCAATCCCAAAAATATCATACGGAAATTTTAGTCGATATTGAACCCGAAGATCAATGCGGTCTGAAGCTCCAACCGAGGAATTTTCAAAGAAAATACCACTGCTGCCACCCTCAATCGGTGCTCTTTCCAGATATTCCAATCCTATATCTTCCATGATATTTTGATATAATTGATTCTCATCAGGTGCATGGACGTATGCCTGTTGAGCAGCTTTTTTTACATTTTGGTGCAAGGCTGCCTCGATCGTCGTATGCAGACACAGTGCATCTGAAAGCATCAGAATTAGGACTGAGGCAAATAGAAAAATAGGTAAAGCCATTGCCGCCTCTATTGTCAGACTGCCTTTTTGAATTCGTGTGATAAATGATGACACCCTTTCCTTGCCGAAATCATTTTGAGTTTTCCTGTCGATAGGTTTGACTAAGATATCTTTTATTTTTTTCTTTTTTATTGCTATCATATTATGAATGTGAGGGATTCTAATATCATTGACATAACAAGCAAAGGGCATCATCACTTATCACCACATCCTATTTTTCTATTTCATATCCATACTCTCGCAAAACAGAATAATTATATCCATATCCGCTGTTGAACGCTGCATTTGCCTGAATATGCTCCACACAACCATCTATCTCAAAACCCGGATTTTGATCCATGAGCCTGATGTTTGCCTCTATGATATCCAGACACCTCATTCTTTTCTCTACTGTCAGTTCAGAGAGATATGCACTTAGGTAATCCCGATATTCATATCCGTTCCCTCCTCCTTCACCAAGGTACTTTCTAAACTGTAATAACTCCTTTAGTGGAAGACGCCAGTCAGATGATGACTTCATAACCGGAACTCTCCCACCACATAGCAATCGATTGACATCCAATATTGCCTCTGCATAGCCCCACGCATATAACAAGGCCTCTGTAATCGCTTCGACAAGACCAGGAATTCTAAGGCCTGCAGTAAGGTATATTGCCATTTCTCTGGCTTCATTCTTCCTTCCTTCATCAGAAAACAGGTAAGTAATATTGGCCTCTTCTCGAACTCGTAATAACCGGGAAGTGATCCACTCCAGATTCTGATCATCACTGCCCTGACCGGCAATGATGTATTCTATTTCATAGTCCAATACGCTCGGTCCTTTTCGTTCTGTATAGTCAGAACATTTATCAAACAGATACCTGTCTAACAATTGATCTGCTTGCGTATCAGATATTGTTACATGGCAGGGAACATTTCCAATACCTGTTCTTAAACTTCTGTGCGACGGTACCAAATGGATATCCATGTGCTTTTTAGAAACTGACATAGCACCCACAACCAGATCTGATGTTTTACGTCCTCTGAGAGAATTGATCTGGCTAATTGCCTGCGGAATGGGTATCCCCGAGATTCTGCCTTCTGCATCGGCCCTTTTCTCCGAACTTCCTCCTGATTCGTATGGACCGATTTCGTTTTTTACCTGCACCCCATCCACAGAACGTGCTAAAAGTCCCTTTTGATTAATATAATGTAGTGCTTGTCTACGAAATGCCTTGCCCTCATAGTCGGTTGCCAATAAATACTGAATCAATTCTGTTCCCTCTGCCTCCATCTGAAACCAGTCTCCACTACGCACAAAACCATTTGTTTCCGTTGTTGTATTCACTTTCAGATAATCATGCAAATGTCCTGTCAAACGATTAATGTCTGCTGACCCATTTTTATAAGAAGTATCTATGTAAAAGAGGTCATATCGCGAAAGAAGTGAACGATTAAATTCCGCAAAGATCGAATGCAACCCCAGATCCATTCCTGACTCTATCTGCATTCGCATTGCACTTACCCGCGTGCTTTCTACAATGATGGACAGCAGACCGCAGATAATAGATAATAACAATGACAGAAAGACTGTAATCTGACCTCTTTTCATAGTTCTCCTTTTCCCTTGGGTTTTGTTGGATTCATTCTGATTTTGATCCATTTTTTTCTAGACAGATGCACTTTCACTGACGATTCGATCAAAGATCTGATTGATCAATGATGTTAACTGATCTCGGAAAATGATCACAAGTCCAATCAATACAACAAGAATCAGTATTAATTCCACGACCCCAATACCATCTTCTTCCCTGATAAATCTTTTCACGGCTGTCAAACGTATCACCTCCTTTCAGCTTCGTATTTTACTCATGAAACTGCCCTAAGAGATAGTATTGCCGGTAATATAATGATCAGCATTACAATCATCAGCATCAGAAACATTGGTAGCAGCAGTTTTGTACCTGCCTCCTCCCCCAATTGTCTGGCGATGTTCTTTCTCTCCTCAAATGCATCTGACATTTCATGTAGTAATAATTCAATCGTTCCTTGTGTTCCTCTCTTTACAGCCTGGCTGATGATCGATGCCAGTACCTGATATCTGGGCAATCCGATTCTGCTTCCGAATCGTTCATAAGCCCTTGTCTCTGAGATTCCGCTACACATCTCATGATAAGTAATCTTCATCTCCTCATAGGCATATCTGCTTTCATCTCCAGTCTCACAGGCTTGCTGATAGTCACTGACAATTTTTTGCCATGCACTTTTAGTCGTCATTCCCGCTCCGAGAAACAATGTCATTTTACTGATGATCCCTGCATAATCCAACTCCATCTCCTTGCGTCTTTTCTTCACGAGACTATGTAATTCCTGATCTCTCGCATAATAAACAGCAACTGCTGCCATGATGATGAGCACTAGTAAGCATAGACTCCGATAACTTCTGACATGTCTCCAAATCAGCCTTTTTCCTTCAATTTCCCGTGGCAATTCTATGTGATCACTTGTACGTTTTTTAGTTTCCTGTAACTGTATTTCTTTCAAAATCTGCTCTCTGAATTGCTCCTCGGCCGTCAAAACAGGAGAATAGATCCTCATAGCAAAGATACTTTCCGCTGAGTAGTCCGCATATGTAATAAATGCCTTTGCTTCAACATAGGTTCCCTCCTCTGATGTCTCATCCTTCTGAATGATCCCGTACTGATCCAGAATATTGCAATGATCTATCTGCCAGCGTATGGAAAAAGGATAACCGTCTATATGCCTGATCAAATTAAGATTGCTTCTCACCTCATCAAAGGATGCATTCTCTCCCAAAATGATCTCCGGTAGCTGTTCCATGACCTCACAAAGCATTTGTTCAACCATATTTTCATCGTATTCCCTTTCCCCAATCTGCATATGAATGTCCTCGGATTTTGCTCCATCGTCATAATAGGCTTTTAGATGTACCGCTTGCTTACCCTTCCCATATGCGTTTCTCTCAATTCGATTTTCATTTGAGATAACAGGATTTAGAAAGGTATTTAACTCAACAAGAACGGTTAGTATCATTCCTCCAAGAATCATCCAAAAAAACTGCTTTTTCTTCTTATGATAGTACTCTCTTGTTTTTTCATGACAGGATTCTGTAGGATATAGCAGTCTCATATCATGTAATACATGATCCTGTTCTTCGGCATGCTCCAAAAAAAATGAAGTCATAATCAAATCCCCCTAAACCTGAATATCCACTATTTTTTCTGACACTATGATTGCTGTAATATAAATCAATAAACAAACTGTCATAATAATTATTCCTACTATATTATGATACAGCACATCCAGTAAACCCCCGCCGGTGCTTCCTACATATAGGATGATAAAAAATGGAATGATATTCATAATCCTTTGTTCTAATTGTCTTGCACTGATCAATGTCTCTATTTCACGTTGAATTTCTATTTTATCGTTGATAATTCTCACAGCATTTGAAATGATACTGACAAGCGACCCACTATTTCTCTTTGCTGCGGTAAAAACGGCTGCAAATTCCTGAATATCCTCTACGTCACTTCGATCTGCCAGATCGGCAAGGCAGCTTTCCAAAGTCCGATTCATGGACATATGATATCTGATCTGCATCAATTCCTGTGTGATCAGTCCCTTGCTTCCATACAGAAGTTCCATGTCTCTTCCTGCTTCTATAAAGGCATTCTCAATAGAATAGCCTGCACTCAACCCTGAAGATACTGCGGTAACTGCCTCCTTAAATTCCAACCGTAACTGCTGCTTTCTTTTGTTACATAATTGCTGTTGTCTGTGCCTCAGGAGAATCCAGGTACTGGGGAGCATTATGATGGCTGCAATGATAGATCGATAGAACACATATGCCGTTAATAACACAATTAGTGAATAAGGTATACCGTAATATACATATTCTCGAAGTTCCATTCGATAGTATCTGTAATCAATACTCTTATGTTCCATGTGCTCTAGTCCCAGATTCTGCTTTGCTCCAGCTTCTGTGTATGCTTTAATTGATGAACCCTCCTTAACTCTCCAATAATTCTTCCATTTTCATCCTCAGAGATCTCTGTAAACTGATATAGTGGTTTGATACAGATCTCCTCCTCCCGAAATCCATCTACCTCAGCAATCTCCATTACCCTACGACTCCTGTCTCTTAATCTCCCAAGATGTACGATGATATCAACTCCGGAAGCAATCTGCCTGCGAATTGCGGACAGTGGCATATCTACCCCCATAAGCATCATAGATTCCATTCTGCTCATCAGGTCAAATGCACTGTTTGCATGTGCTGTAGAAAGTGAGCCGTCATGCCCGGTATTAAATGCAGACATTAAATCAACTGTTTCCTTTCCTCTGACCTCT
>CAZVYQ010000030.1:0-9977 GCA_964631375.1 uncultured Lachnospiraceae bacterium
CTGGATTTGTAGGCTCCTGTGTATTATTCAAACTCAATCGTCCCAGGTGGCTTACTGGTCAGATCATACATGACCCTATTTACACCCTTGACTTCATTGATAATTCGGTTCATTACCTTCTGTAGTACTTCAAATGGTATCTCTGAGCAATCTGCTGTCATAAAATCTGTTGTATTCACTGCTCTCAAAGCCACGGCATAGTCATAGGTTCTGAAATCGCCCATAACGCCGACGCTTCTCATGTTGGTGAGTGCTGCGAAGTATTGTCCCAGGCTTCTGGCAATGCCGGCTTTGGCGATTTCGTCACGGTAGATGTAGTCGGCATCTTGTACCATTTTTACCTTCTCTGCGGTTACTTCTCCGATGATACGGATACCGAGGCCGGGGCCAGGGAAGGGTTGACGGTATACGAGATTTTCGGGGATACCTAGCTCGAGACCGGCTTTGCGAACCTCGTCTTTAAAGAGCATACGAAGTGGCTCTACAATTTCCTTGAAGTCTACGCAATCAGGCAGACCACCAACGTTATGGTGAGATTTGATGGTTGCACTCTTGCCGAGACCGGATTCGATGACGTCAGGGTAAATGGTTCCTTGTACGAGATAATCGACAGCACCGATCTTTTTGGCTTCTTCTTCAAATACACGGATAAATTCTTCTCCGATAATCTTTCTTTTTTGCTCGGGTTCGGTTACGCCTGCAAGTTTCGCATAAAAACGTTCCTGTGCATTGACACGGATGAAGTTCAGATCATATGGACCGTTAGGACCAAAGACTTCTTCGACTTCGTCTCCTTCATTTTTACGGAGCAGCCCATGATCTACGAAGACGCAGGTGAGTTGTTTTCCGATGGCTTTGGATAACAGGACTGCTGCCACAGAGGAATCAACGCCGCCAGAAAGTGCACAGAGAACTTTACCACTGCCGATCTTTTCACGAAGTGCATGTATGCTTGTCTCTACAAAAGAATCCATTCTCCAGTCACCCTTGCATCCGCAGATGTTTAAGACGAAATTGGTTAACATCTTGAAGCCTTCCGGAGTGTGAACCACCTCGGGATGGAACTGTACTGCGTACAGGTTCTTTTTCGTATTTTCCATGGCTGCACAGGGACATACAGGCGTACGTGCCGTGATTTCAAAGCCTTCCGGCTCTTTTGCAATATAATCTGTGTGACTCATCCAGCAGATGGTTTTTCCTGAGATTTGTTGGAATATGGTGGCAGTGTTATCGATATCCACATCGGTCTTGCCATATTCACTGACCGGTGCCGTCTCTACCTTTCCACCGAGGACGTGTGCCATGAGCTGTGATCCATAACAGATTCCAAGTACGGGAATACCCAGCTCAAATAATGCTTTTTCATAGGTTGGTGAATCTGTAGCATAGACGCTGTTCGGTCCACCTGTTAAGATGATACCCTTGGGTGCCATCTGTTTGATCTCATTCAGCGTCATTGTATAGGAATGTACCTCACAATATACGTTAGCTTCCCGGACTCTTCTCGCGATCAATTGGTTATACTGACCACCAAAATCCAGTACAAGTATCATTTCTCTCTCCATGATCTGTCTCCTTGTAGGTCTAGATGTAATATAGGAATCATACTGATGTGAAGCAGCAACTCTGCTGCCGACAGTAAGAACAATTCGTAACATCATTATATAGGAAGCCTGTTGATTATACAAGACAGAATTCTTTCGTGTAACCTGTCCTATATACCTGGATCACGGAGAGAAATGATACCTACTGCTAAATTGCAGCCTAGAATTCTACTCTTGGAATCTCACTCTCATGAACATTCTTGGTCATATCCCAAATATATGCCTTGCCATGTGCTACTCTGTAGATCACAACCTCTGCATCAACGCCTGCATTGGCAATGTTGTCCCATAACCAGTGTCGTTCTTCGAACAGTCTGTCAAATAGTTCTTTTTCATGTACTTCTTCTACTATGCCTTCCACATGAAGTGTTGAAAACTTTACTTCGTCATCTGCATTTTTGATAAAGCCGAGTGCTACTTTGGGATTTTTCTGAATCTGCCCACACATTCTCTTAGATCCTGCTGTATGGAAATAGAATCCTGTCTCATCTGCAAACCACATTAACATGCCTCTTACATATGGTTGATCGTCTACGCTTGTCGCAAACCAACAACTGGGATTTTGATTGGCAAAGTCAAATACCTCTTTCAGTTCTTCTCTCATAAATAATATCCTCCTTATGTATTTTGATTGATTGATACATAGGAGGATACCTTATTTTCTGATCACAGGCTTTCAAAATCGTGATTATATTTTATAAAATCTAATCTTTCTATAGAGTTTGAATGATCTTTTGATATTCACTCGGACTCATACCGCAATGTCTCTGGAAGCATGAGGAGAAATACGCAGAACTCGAAAATCCACATAGAAGTGCAATCTCTGTCATTGTCTTTCCACCATTTAGCAACATACCACGTGCACGTTCCAAACGCATGACATTCAAATATTCAATCGGTGCCTGTCCTGTCACCTCTTTAAATACTCTCGAAAACTGTCCCTGTGATATATTGACCTGTTCTGCGAGTTGTTCCAATGTGATCTTTTCCTGCATATGGCTGTTCATATAGGAAACTGCCCGGTCAACCTCCAATCGTTCGTATAGAAGATGTATCGGCTGACTTTTTTCTGACTTTGTAGGAATGACTGATCGAGCAACTACATGTGCGATCATTTCTGCCATCTTGTCGAGCATTCCATAGGATTCATATTCCCGAGACTCTATCATAAAGGTACGCAGCAAACCTGCCAATTCCGATGACGACACATAGGCCTCTCCTTTAAATATCGGAACTTGATCAGTGTATTGTAAAAGTGTCTTCTCAAATAGTGCTGCATCTATTAATATGGCAATATAACTTTGAAACAGATCTGTCTGTACCTCCTGATGACGGATGTTAGGAGACATGACGGACAGACTTTTTCCATCTGTCAACGGAAAGCACTTATGTCTTCCCTCTACAATAAAATCCGATATCGGCTGCAAATAATAGATGAAGCTATAGGCAGGATGTGTATGATTGGGTGAAACAGCAAAAGGACATTGACCGGTTGCAGGAATAAAAATGCTGACAAGCGGATGTAAAAAGCATTCCAATCTTGAAAACATGATTTCTGCTGTCCTTTCATCAATATTTCCGACGAGCCTGTTCAGCAGTTCTATTTTTTCCCTTTTGCAATACATGGCATATCCCGCCCTTCTATCATTGGTAAACTTCTCATTTATGCATGCTGATGCAGATACTTTTCCCTTGTAGCAAGTCCTCCGCGTATATGTCGCTCTGATTTGTTCAGATCTAATACTTTTCGTGCTGCACTTGCAAGTGATGGATTGATTTGTATCAGACGTTCAGTCACGTCTTTATGTACTGTGCTTTTGCTGATCCCAAATTTCTTTGCAGTCTGCCGCACGGTGGCATTTGACTCGATTATGTAATTGGCTACTTCCACTGCACGTTCTTCTATATAACCTTTCATACAGAACCCCCCGCACCAATGTGTTTTTACAATCTATGCGAGGGGTCAACCAGTTATGATTGTTGTTTACCGAACTCTATCTTGCCATCTCGTAAATCGCCAGCATGTCTTTCTCATCCAATTTTTTCGCCGAACCAAATGGTCCGCCTGTACCAACATAGCACTTGTGTGCCATCTCCTTCATTTCGTCCTCTGTCGGGTCTAGTTCGAGTTCCTTGAATGAGGTCGGCATTTTGATGGAACGGAAGAATGCTTCAAGTGACTGGATTCCTTTTTCCGCAGTCTCTTTTTGATCTCCTGTGTCTTCTACCTTCATGACTTCCAGTGCAAAACGATAGAACCGATCCAGACAGGTGTCGCAGACATATCTTGCCCAACTGCCCCATACTGCTGCCAATCCTGCTCCGTGTGCTACATCATAAAGTCCGCCGAGCTCATGCTCCAGTTTATGTGTTGCCCAGTCACCGCCGTCATTACCACAGCCTGTCAGACCATTGTGTGACAGACTTCCTGCCCACATGATCTCTGCACGGGCATCATAATTCTTTGGATCATCACGCAGAATTACAGCATTTTTAATCACGGTACGCATCAATGCCTCTGCCATGGTATCTGTGATTTCCATGTGTCCGCCGTTGCTGAAGTAACGTTCCATTGTATGCATGAGTATATCAGTACAGCCGCATGCAGTCTGATAATCCGGCAGAGTCATGGTCAGCTCCGGATTCATAACAGCAAATTTGGGTCTGCAATAGTCGCTGCTGTAACCACGTTTCACCCATCCTTCTTCCTTTGTAATAACCGAAGAGTCACTCATTTCACTACCTGTTGCCGCCAATGTCAGGATGACACCGATCGGAAGACATCCTTCTGCTACTCGTTTGTAGTCATAGAAATCCCATACATCGCCTTCATTGGCGACACCATAGCCGATGGCCTTGGCAGAATCAATGGCACTGCCACCACCTACTGCAAGAATAAAATCTACGCCTTCCTTTTTTGCAAGCTCAATACCTGTATAAACAAGTGATAATCTCGGATTGGGAACTGCTCCTCCAAGCTCTGTATATGTGATCTGCTCCTGATCCAGAGATTTTTTAACACGATCCAGTAAACCAGAGCGAACTACACTTCCTCCGCCGTAATGAATCAATACCTTTTTACATCCCTGTTTTTTTACGAGTTCTCCGATTTTTTCTTCTGTTCCTTTTCCGAACACAACCTTTGTTGGAGTAAAATACTGAAATGCATTCATTCGATTCCCATCCTTTCTACCAAAATTTGATTTACGTTCTTTATCTTGTTCACAATTAAGATTATAATACATACAGAATGGTAAGTAAAACACTTAAAAGTGAAAGAAATTCAACGAATTTAATGCAGGAGGCCACTATGCAGGATTTTATCAGAGATTTTCAGATAAAGGATCCTTTCTGGAATCGTTATGAGCATTTGATCAAGGATACTGTCATTCCCTATCAGGAAAAGGCACTACGGGATGAAATACCGGACGCGGAGCCTAGTCATGCCATTGCTAATTTTCAGGCAGCGGCCGATTATCTGAAGACAGGAAGAAAATCCTCAGATTTTTATGGTATGGTTTTTCAGGACAGTGATGTAGCAAAGTGGCTTGAGGCTGTCGCTTATTCTCTGATTCTCTTTCCTGACGTAAAACTTGAGGAACGTGCTGATGAAATCATTACTCTGATCGGCAATGCTCAGGAAGCGGATGGCTACCTCAATACTTATTTTACACTCAATCAAGATAAAGCTCATTTCTCCAATCTACATGAGGCACATGAACTCTATTGTGCCGGTCATATGATGGAGGCGGCAGTTGCTTATTATGAAAGCACGGGAAAACGATCTCTACTGGAGATCATGCTCCGTATGACGGATTGTATCTATCAGCATTTCATTGTGGATAAGGCTCCGGGATATCCGGGACATCCGGAGGTAGAACTGGCATTGATGCGAATGTATCATGCAACCGGTAATGAGAAGTGTCTGACCTTGGCGACTCATTTTATCAACGTACGTGGTGTAGATCCCTATTTTTATGAGAAGGAGCACCAAAAGTTAAATTGGCATGTTTGGAGTGATGATGCCTCTGATCAATACTACTCACAGTTTTTTGCTCCGGTTCGTGAGCAGGAACAAGCCGTCGGCCATGCAGTACGTGCGGTTTACCTGTATACAGGAATGGCGATGCTTGCAATGGATACACAAGACCCTTCTCTTGTGAATGCCTGTCGTAGATTATGGAGCAGTATCGCTGATAAACAAATGTATGTGACCGGAGGAATAGGTTCGACTTGTCTGGGTGAAGCATTCACAACAGACTATCACCTACCGAATGATACTGCTTATGCAGAAACCTGTGCTTCCATTGGTTTGATTTTCTTTTCAAGAAACATGCTAGAACTGGAGATTGACAGTCATTATGCCGATGTCATGGAGCGTGCCCTGTATAACTGTGTGCTTGCCGGGATGCAGCTGGATGGAATGCGTTTCTTCTATGTAAATCCATTGGAAGCTGAACCTGGTGTCTCCGGTAAGATTCCGACTCATAAACATGTACTCCCCGAGCGTCCGCAGTGGTTCGGTTGTGCATGCTGTCCTCCCAATATTGCAAGATTACTTCCTTCATTGGCCAGATATGCCTGGAGCGAATCAGATCATACGATTTACTCTCATCTCTATCTGTCAGGCGATCTGCAGCTCTCCAGACAGAAAGCCTTCATTCATGTCTCCTCGGCGTATCCGTATGAGGGTACAGTTTGTTATCGGGTTGATCCCTATGAGGATTCCTCTACGTTCACTCTCGCAATCCGTATTCCTGAATGGAGTTCTCATACTAAAGTAATGCTAAATGGAATTTCTGTCTTTGAGGATGCAAAAATATCTGCTGTTGATCCAAGAAATGAAAGTTCAAATTTAAGATATGATCATGGTTATGTTATGATACATCGTTCCTTCCAAAAGGAGGATGTGATTACACTAGAATTGGATATGACACCGTATCGTATCTATGCTAATACAGCAATCAGTGCCGACAACGGCAGAGTTGCCTTTGGACGAGGGCCGTTCATTTATTGTGCCGAAGGAATCGATCATGATCAGGATGTGTTCTCGCTTTGTGTGGATCATGACGCTTCTATAAAAATACTATCTTATGATACAGCATTGTTGTCCGGTATCATTCCTATGGAAGTTCAGGGATATCGGGTACAATCCTCTCCAGCTCTCTACAGCAGGCAACGTCCCATGAAAAAGCCTTGTACAATCCATCTGATTCCTTACTATACCTGGAGCAATCGAGGTCTGAATCAAATGCGTGTATGGTTGCCGGAAGTCTGATCAATAATATCTTCTGACAGTGATAATAGAACGATAAGTTGCTGAGGAATACTTGATACCGGTTGCCGCCGTGCTGGCATGTACGATGGTTCCATTTCCGATATAGATTCCTACATGTCCGCCATAATAAATGATATCTCCGGGTGACATATCGGAGTAACTGATCTCACTACCCCCTGATGCCTGTGCATAGGAGCTTCTTGGCAAATTGATACCAAAATGTTGGAATACGGCCCATGTAAATCCGGAACAATCAGCCCCCTCTGTCAGGCTTGTCCCGCCTGCAAGATAAGGACCCCCAACAAATTGACAGGCATAATTTGCGATATCCTGTCCTGTACCACTTCCGGTTCCACCGGAAGAACCACCTGAGGATCCTCCGCCTCCATTATTACCTGAGGACTGGCTGGAACCTTGATTTTGTTGTTTCCTTCTGGATTCTTCCTCTGCTTTCCGTCTGGCAGCTTCCTCTGCTTTTCTTCTAGCCGCTTCTTCAGCCTCCAGTCGCTTGATCTCACTGGTCTGTGCCTTAATCGTTGCTGAGTATGCGTTTGCCTGTTGCTTCGCAGTTGCTAACTGAGTCTCGAAATTCTCAACCGTTGCCTGCTTCTCCGTGATCATAGCCTGCAGTTCTTCCTGTTGTGCTGCAAGATCGGCTTCCAACTCCACCATCTCTGATTTTTCACTGACTAATTCTTCCTTGAATGCCAAAACCTCTGCCTTAGTTTCCTGATACTCTATCAATAATGTTCTGTCATACTCGTAAAGCTTTTCAATATAATCCGCTTTATTCACCAGATCAGAAATGCTCTGCGATTCAATCAAGAGCTGTAAATAACCTGTCTCGCCCTTTTCATACATGAACTTGATACGACGCTTCATGGCATTATACTGCTCTTGTTCCTTTGCCTGTGCTGCTTCATAATTCGCAGTCGCCTCAGCAATCTCAACCTCTTTATTTTCTATATCATGCTTCAATATTTCCACAGTCGAAAGCAGATCCACCAACTGAGTGTCCAGTTCCTCCAGTTCACTCGCTACTGCATCCTTATTTTCCTCTATACTGTTAATGTTTTTCTTCAGGGAATTCAACTCCTTCTGAGCTGCTTCCTTTTGCTTCCTAAGTTCAGAAGCAGTAGCTGCACAGACAGGCGTCACCATTGACACGCATAATAAAACTGCGAGAACCACGCAGAAAACCCTTCTATTCATCCATACTCACCCTTTTACGAGGACCCTCATCCTCATTCAGAATTTATGTAAACCCACCTTTATTATACACAAAACCGCCCTATTTCGCAACCCACTATTTTATTCCACACCAACCCATTCCCCTTACTCTCACAGTCAGAAGTGCTTAGATGAGCCAGGCACGATACATATCAACCCACTCCCCTTACTCTTATACTCCCACAGTCAGAAGTTCGTAGATGGGTGAGGCACGATGCCCTGGTACAAACTCGTAGGTTAAGCCAAAGGAGGCTGAACTGATAAAGAAAAAACGGAAGACTCACCTTCCGTTTTTTCTTTGCTTATCAATGAAGCCGACGACGCGTCGAAGAGTTTGTACCAGGGCATCGTGCCACACCCACCTACACACTTCTTCCGTCCATCTTACCTTATAAATCACAATTATTAACTGTCCTCGGGAACGGAATCACATCTCTGATGTTCCCCATTCCAGTTAAATACATCACACATCTCTCAAACCCAAGCCCAAATCCTGCATGTCTCGTAGAACCATACTTCCGAAGATCCAGATAAAAATCATAATCTTCCTTTTTAAGACCTAGCTCCTCCATTCTGGCAACCAGCTTATCATAGTCATCCTCTCTCTGAGAACCACCGATGATTTCACCAATACCCGGAACCAGACAATCCATGGCAGCAACCGTCTTACCATCCTCATTCAATTTCATATAGAAGGCCTTGATCTCCTTTGGATAATCCGTTACAAATACAGGTCTCTTGAACTCTTCCTCTGTCAGATATCTCTCATGCTCTGTCTGCAGATCACATCCCCAGGAAACCTTATAGTCAAACCTGTCATTATGCTTCTCCAGAATCTCAATTGCTTCTGTATAGGTTACATGTGCAAAATCAGATGTTACAACATGTTGTAAACGCTCAATCAGACCTTTGTCCACAAATTGATTGAAAAACTGCATTTCTTCCGGAGCATTTTCCATAACGTATCTTATGATATACTTAATCATGCTTTCTGCCAAAATCATATCATCCTGCAGATCTGCAAATGCCATCTCCGGTTCAATCATCCAAAACTCTGCCGCATGTCTTGTTGTATTAGAATTCTCAGCTCTGAATGTAGGACCAAAAGTATAGATATTCTTAAATGCCATTGCATAGGTCTCACCATTTAACTGACCACTGACTGTCAGGCTTGTCTCCTTATTAAAGAAATCCTGTGTATAATCAACACTGCCATCCGGATTCTTTGGAACATTGTCCATATCCAGAGTCGTTACGCGAAACATCTCGCCGGCACCTTCACAGTCACTTCCTGTAATCAGAGGTGTGTGTACATAGACAAACTCTCTCTCCTGAAAGAACTTATGAATCGCATATGCGATCAGCGAACGAACACGAAATACCGCCTGAAAGGTATTGGTTCTTGCACGCAGATGTGAAATCGTTCTCAGATATTCAAAGGTATGTCTCTTCTTCTGTAGTGGATAATCTGGTGTAGAAGCACCCTCGATGGCCACCTCTGCTGCCTGTATCTCAAATGGCTGCTTCGCTTCGGGTGTCGCTACCAAGGTTCCCTTGACTATGATGGCTGCACCAACGTTTAACTTTGAAATCTCTGAAAAGTTATTCAAACCATCATGATACACAACCTGCAACGGTTCAAAAAAGGTTCCGTCGTTGACTACGATAAATCCAAAGGTCTTGGAATCTCTGATGTTTCTGACCCATCCGCCGATCTGTACCTCAGTATTGATATAACGATCCTTGTTTTTGTATAACTCTCTGACCGATACTAAATCCATCTCCATCTATCCCCGTTCTGTTCCTATTTCGTTATTGTTTCTTCTGTTTCAGTTGTTTCTTCTGTTTCAGTTGTTTCTTCTGTT
>CAZVYQ010000030.1:10077-36365 GCA_964631375.1 uncultured Lachnospiraceae bacterium
TTGTTTCTTCTGTTTCAGTTGTTTCTTCTGTTTCAGTTGTTTCTTCTGTTCCCTCAGTCGGTGCTGCTTCTGTATCCTTTGCAGCCTCAGCTGAATCACCGTTAATCACTGCATTATTCTTAATGAAATCATTGACCTTCATTCGAAGCATCTGTTCATTAAACAACGTCATATCATTATTCTTCTTGAACTCCTCATCACTGCTGTAGCCATACATACTAGCTGCTGCTTTGAGAGAATCTGTGATTTCCTGTTCTGTAAGTTCCAGCTTTTCAGCCTTTGCAATCGCACTGACTACCAATGCTTCCTTCACTGCATCTGCTGCGATTTTGTTGATTTCTTCCTTGAACTGATCCTCAGAAATATTCATCATCTGTGACAGATAGGTCGGAAGATCCATATTATAGCTCTCTGCATTCTGTGTATATTTGTCATATACAAAATCAACCTTATCCTGAATCAGATCAGCCGGTATGTCCTCACTAATGGTGGCATTTTCCATAACCTGATTCCAGAGATCAGTGATCACCTGCTCCTCTGATGTACTTTCCTTACTGCTCAATATGCTCTGTTTTACCAGATCCTTAAACTCTGCAACGGTTGTTGCACCGGAATCCAATGTCTTAATAAACTCATCATCCAGCTCTGGTACAACACTTTCCTTGATTCCATTGACTGTAACAGTAAACACAACATCCTGTCCGGCTAGATCAGGATTATTGGAATAAGACTCAGGGAATGTAAGGTTTAAATCAAATGTTTTGCCTACTTCCTTACCGACGATACCGTCTTCAAATCCCGGGATAAATCTTCCTGATCCAATCTCCAGATCAAAGGCTTTTGCTGTTCCGCCCTCAAATGCAACCCCATCCTTTTTTCCTTCATAGTCAATATTTGCGATATCACCCTTTTCTACGACCTTACGATCTGTGATATCCTTTGTTGTTGCATATTGTTTCATATTTGTTTCAATCTGCTGATCAACTTCTTCATCTGTCACTGATACAGCCTGCTTCGTTGCCTCTAATCCTTTGTATTGTCCCAATGTAACATACTTATCAGGGTCTACTGTTGATGAGCAGCCGACCAATAAAGCCATTGCACCCACCATAATACCCATTACAACACCACTTTTTTTCATAACTACTTCCTCTCTGATTGTTTCAAACTTTTAAATCGCTAACATATCAGTTATATCACATTGTGGCAAATATGAAAAGTCCTTTTTCTTGCACTTTGGTAACGGGAATGCTATAATACTACGTGCAAGATTCCGATTTTCCATATCGGTTCATCATAGGAGGTATTTTATGTCACAAACTACAATTATATTACTTATTATACTGGCCGTATTGGTAGTATTGGCAGTTGCCTTGTTTATCTTTGGAAAAAAGGCTCAGAAAAGACAGGCAGAACAGCAGGAACAAATTGATGCAGCTAAGCAAACTGTTTCCATGCTGATTATAGATAAGAAAAGGATGAAGCTCAAGGATTCCGGTCTACCGGCAATGGTCATTGAACAGACTCCAAAGCTGCTGCGTAATTCCAAGATGCCGATTGTAAAGGCAAAGGTCGGCCCGCAGATGATGACTCTGGTCTGTGACGAGAAGATTTTTGATACAGTTCCTGTGAAAAAGGAAGTCAAAGCTGTTGTCAGTGGTATCTATATCACAGAAGTCAAAGGGCTTCGCGGTACTGTCAAGGTAGAGCCAAAGAAAAAGGGCTTTTTCAAACGCAGTGTTGAAAAACTTCAGGAAAAAGCAGGTGCAAAGCCAATTAAGTAGTAACTCTAACATAGTAATGGCCGATGATATTATATCACCGGCCATTTTATTTATATTCAATCAATCATAATCTAACATCTCATCCATATTTTCATTCAGTCTTCTGATATAGTCCATCATCTTATCCTTGGTCTCCGGATTGCGAAGAGAAAACTCTATGTTCGCTTGCAGAAAGCCTTCCTTTGTACCAACATCATAACGATGTCCCTTAAAATCGTATACATACATTGCCTCATCCTTTGCCATCCGACGCAATGCATCTGTCAGCTGGATCTCACCGCCTGTACCCTCATCCTGTGTTTCAAGATACTGGAATACCGTAGGCGTCAGGATATATCTGCCGAGGATCGCAATATCCGATGGTGCATCTTCTACCTTTGGCTTCTCAACGAGATCCCGCACCTTGTAAACTCTGGAGTCAATTGCCTTGCAGTCTACGATACCATATTTATTGACTACCTCATGTGCCACCTTCTGTACACCGATGACAGAAGTCCTGTATTCATTGTAAACATCGATCATCTGACTTAAGCAGGGCTTCTTTGATACAACAACATCATCACCCAGAAGTACTGCAAATGGCTCATTTCCGATAAAATGTCTTGCAGTCAATACTGCATGTCCCAGTCCACGCGGCTCCTTCTGTCGGATATAATGGATATTTGCCATCTCAGAAATAGAGCGTACCATGTCCAACATTTCTTTTTTATTATTCTTCTCCAGCTCCAACTCAAGCTCTATGGAGCGGTCAAAATGATCCTCTATAGATCTCTTATTTCGTCCGGTCACGATGATGATGTCTTGAATACCGGAAGCAACTGCCTCCTCTATAATATACTGGATCGTAGGTTTGTCTACGATCGCCAGCATCTCCTTCGGCTGTGCCTTTGTAGCCGGTAAAAATCTGGTTCCAAGTCCTGCTGCAGGTATAATCGCTTTTCTAAGTTTCATGTCTTCCCTCCGTTTTCTCCTAGTGTAAAGTAAACGCTGTGCCTTCCTTTGGTTTAATATCCATCTTGATCTTACAGTCCGCTAAAAACTCGTAATTGACCTCCAGTGCATAATCAATATTGATCTGAATATTCTCATCTGTTTCTGCAACATCTACCTTTTGTGCATCTATTCCAATTAAAATGTTCCCATAGGGAGTGATATAATTTGTGATGTTTTTCTTCTTTTCCTCAAAGATCATATGTACGTTAGTCACACCGCTTTTTGTAAGATCGAGTGTTGATCCGTCGAACTTTACGATGTTTTTGGTAGCACCCTCATAACCCTCTGTAATCTCATCATACATCAGGTAGTGCTTGTTATTCTTCTTATAATAACTCCCACTCGTAATGATCTCGACCATATCCTCATCCACATCATTACCGAATTGAAGTCCCTTTACTGATATCAATACATCCTTTGTCATATGCCCAACCTGTTCCTAAAATGCTTCTATATTGATTTGTTTTGTGATAAATGGTGTTTCTGTTGCAAAATCCATATCTGAAAGGATCGCTTCTGCAAAGGTTTTGAATTTATCTGCCACATCACTCACGAAAAATCTATAATTGACCTCATAATCCTCAGTCCGTGCAATATTGAGCAGTCCCTTACTTTCAAGTAACCTCTTGAGATCAGCCGCGGTCTCATAGGCCAGATTGATCAATGTCACCTGATCTCCCATAATCTCAGCGATCGTATCCTTGAGTAGCGGATAATGTGTACAGCCGAGAATCAGTGTATCTATATCCTTCTCCTTTAACTCCTCTAAATATCGTCGTGCGATCTCGGTCGTAACCGGATCCTTCCATAAACCTTCTTCTACCAAGGGTGCAAATAATGGACATGCTTTTCCGAATACCTGGACCTTTTCATTCATCTCATGTATAAACTTCTGATACATTTCACTATGTATGGAACTCTCGGTTGCGATGACACCAACCCTGCCGTTTCGGGTCTTTTCCACTGCAACTCTGGATCCCGGCTTTAATACACCGATGATCGGGATATCCAGCTCTTTTTCTACTTCCTCCAGAGCACAGGCACTGACTGTACCACAGGCGATTGCAATTGCCTTGACATCATAGGTCTGTAGGAAGCGAATGATCTGTCTAGTATATTTAGTTATAGTTTCTTTGGACTTGCTTCCGTACGGCACGCGTGCTGTATCTCCAAAATAAACGATGCGTTCATTTGGAAGCTGCCGCATGATCTCCTTAGCAACAGTGAGTCCTCCGACTCCTGAATCAAATACACCAATCGGTGCATATTTGCTGTTCATAATGATACCTCTCTATATACTGATGATTACCATTCTATCTTTATTCAGATAATATTTCAAGGAGTTTCCACCGAATCATGATCTGATCCGGATCTGATATCTGTAGAAGTTCTGTCGGATCTGTCATTGCCGCAGTCCCCTCAAGCGACTTATAGGTTCCTTCTATATAACATAACCTTGGGTACAAGAGTCCCCAACATCCTGTTGCCGTATTCATATATTGACTGTATTGCGTAGTTGCACATACTCCGATCGTTAATGACATCGCTGCTATTAATAACTTCTGATACATATTCATTCCTCCCGGTCCTGTCTGGCCTGATCTTTGTATCAGAGTTATATCCCATTTCATGGGTTTTATACAGCCTGACTACAGATCCAGTTGAGAAATGATATTCTTCTCCTGATTATCGATATGAATCTGACTGATCTCCTGTGCTTTTTCAGTATTTCCCTGTACGATATAATTACAGATCTGATCATGTTCGAGGATCAGACGTTCATGATTGCGGCAATCCTTGACATACTCCAATCGATAACGATATACCTGCTCAGCCAGATTACTGACCATCTGTATCAATCTTCTGTTTCCGGTAGACATTAGGATGATATCATGGAATTTTACATCTGCCTGAGCAATCGTCGTAGCATCCTTCGTCTTAGTTGAGCGTTCAAACTCCTGCTTCGCTTCTCTTAACCGAATCCTGTCCTCGTCTGACATTCGTTCGCATGCCAAACCAACTGCCAGCGTATCCAGTGTTCTTCTAACCTCCAGCACATCTCTCAGATCCTGTTTTGAGATCCGTGATACCTCAGCACCTCTTCTGGGTACCATCGTTACCAATCCTTCCAGCTCCAGCTTACGGATGGCTTCTCTGATCGGTGTCCTGCTGACACCAAGTCGATTGGCAAGATGGATTTCCATCAATCTCTCTCCGGGCTTTAGCTCACCGGTTAGAATTCCCTGTCTGAGTGTGTTAAATACCACATCTCGTAATGGCAGATATTCATCAATACTCATTGAAAATTCCTTATCCATCGTCAACCTCCTTTTAGTGAAATGTCTCTGTTAAAAATACCTGTTTTGCAAGTCCTGCCTGTTTGAGGGCTGTGTAGGCCTTCTTTGCTGTGTCTTCATGATCATAAATACCAAATACGGTTGGCCCACTACCGCTCATAATGGCATTTAATGCACCATGCTCTTTCATAAAGGATTCCAGTTCACCTATCACCGGATACTCACTTTTTGTAACTGTTTCCAACACATTCTCCAGTCGATCAGCGACACCCTTGATATCTGATGCTTTAATCGCTTCAATAATTCCATCAATGTCCGGATGTGTTTGTAATTCATTTGCATGTAAATTCTCATATACATATTTTGTGGATACACTAATCGCCGGTTTTGCGATCAATATAGGACATATCGGCATCGGAGAAAGTGGTGTCAATATCTCTCCGATTCCTTCTGAAAGGGCTGTTCCACGCATAATACAGTATGGTACATCTGCTCCGATCCTGACTCCTCGATCCATCAGTTCTTGTTTGGTCAACTGCAGTGTAAACAATTGATTCATACCATATAGGACTGCTGCCGCATCTGAACTACCACCTGCCATACCTGCTGCCACCGGTATATATTTTTGCAGATCGATCTCTATTCCCGTTGATATCTTGAACTCATCCTTTAATAGTTTCGCTGCCTGATATACAAGATTATTCTCATTTGTTGGCAGATAATGCAGATTAGTACTCACTCGGATGACATCATCATCTGTTTTTTTCATTGTAACCGTGTCATACAGATTAATATTCTGCATGATCATTCGCACCTCATGGTAGCCGTCTTCACGGCGTCGTACCACATCAAGTCCCAGATTTATTTTTGCGAATGCTTTCAATCTGATCTGATCCATTCTCCGCTTTGTTCCTCTCTTGCATTTTGTATACCAAATATATGTAACTCTATCTTACCTACTTCGCTATTTTTTTTCAATAGTTTTATTCATACACTAAAGTTTTCATATCGAATATCCGATATAAGTGATAAGAACTAAGTATTATGAAATACTTTTATTATTTGCTGACCAACCAAGGAGGGTTCAATATGAATGTAAACGGAGTTTCAAGTTATTCATCAGCAGCCGATGCATATGGTGCATATACACATCCGGCAAAGACTACAACAAAGGATAACACAACGACAGCAGCTGAGGAAAGTGGAGTGATCTACGAGCCTTCATCTTCTGAGAAAACAGATAGTACCAAAAAGACTTACACTCCTGACACAGAATTAATCGCCAGATTAAAAGCAGATGCAGCTGACAGAACAGCTCAGTTAGAGAGTCTTGTTCAGAAGTTGATGTCTCAGCAGGGCAACGCTTACGGACAAGCCAATGATATGTGGCAGTTCCTTGCAGGAGGAAACTATACTGTTTCAGCAGCCGCAAAAGCTCAGGCACAGGCTGATATCGCTGAAGATGGCTACTGGGGTGTAGATAAGACATCAGACCGTATTTTAGATATGGCAAAGGCCTTGACAGGCGGCGATCCTGAAAAAATCGAGGAGATGAGAAGTGCCTTTGAAAAGGGTTATAAACAGGCAACAAAAGCCTGGGGTAAGGATTTACCTGACATTTCATCAAAAACATATGATGCGGTAATGAGTAAGTTCGACAAATGGGCTGAAGAATCAGCTGCAGGAACAATTTAATCATTACTACCATAACCAATTTGAAATAGGGTCCGTCGTTTGCAAGAAAGTCAAACGGCGGACCTTTCAATTTCGGTATTTATACTGTATGCAGTGTTTTCACAATTAACAGTTTATCTCCGGGATGCAATTCATCAGAAGTCAGACCGTTTGTCTCTCGGATCTGTTTTACCGGTACATAATACTTTTTACCGATCTGCCATAAGGTATCACCCTGTTTTGCAATATAGCCCACGATACCGGGAAGTGTACCCATCCTATCCGAGTCAGCTGCATGACACTGAATGTCAGAAATGGTATTTTCTCTGATATTTTTAAATACAATCACTTGCACATCACATACTGCTCTTACCTCAAGTTCCTCGGAATCTATCATATTAACTGCCAGCTGTTCAATATTAACATCAATTGTAGTAATACAATCATCGTCTATCCCCTGCGTATCTGCCGTATAGGAAAACGGAATGCTTCCTTTAATTGTATAGAAGGGAACACTATCATCTGTTGTCACATACAGGATTTGCACATCAATTGCACCTTCCAGATGTATCCCATCCTCAACGATCTCCTGATCATCAATCACTACAATACCGGAACTGTGACAGATCTGCAGCATCCTGATATCTCTATTTTTCACACGCAGTTTACCATCTGCTCTGCATTTTCCATTGTTCTTGATCAGCAGGCTGCGATAATGACTCTCTCTCATAGTCGTTTCCAACTCTGTTGTCACACCATATGCATCTGAAAGTATTTTAATTGGTTCTTCCTGATATAGCTTTATGCTCAGATCCAGAACCATATCGATTGCAAAGGAGCGTTCCTCTCCATCTGAGTCCGGGCGTACTTCCAGTTCCTGATGTCCGATCTCATATCGTATCGCGGGCAGCATATCCTCCGTACAGCCTGAACAGTCTATACTTCCACTGAACGGAATGACTGTTTCATACCAACGTGTACCGGATTCCTCTCCCTCAGCCTCATACAGTAAAAACAGGTTCAATTCTCCGTGAAGCATGATTTTCTGCTCCTGAACCTTAAACTCCATATCTCCAACCTGGTATTCTTCCCATAACATCTTAGCTACATTCGGTAATCCCGACGGGAGTTCAAAGGTTTCACGTATACGGTAGATATCTCGTTTATCCACTGCTATCTGTGTAACATCCATTGATTTCTGATAATACTCGACCGGTTCGTCACATATGATGTCCATAACGGTTTCTTCATCGCGAACCTCCTCTGCTTCGATCATCAGAGTAACAATGGCTTTGATACTCAGCTTTCGTGAATTGATTAGGGAAATGGTCAGATTTTCGATCTTTCCCGTCATCTTAACCATGTCTCCGCTCTCAATTCCTTCCATATGTATGAATTCCTCAAAAGGAATACTTCCATTCACATTCTGTATATTCTTAGGCTGATTTTCACTGAGATAGAGAACAGAAAACAGCAGTCTGCCCTTGACTGTCACATGATCCTCTGAAGCCTTGATTTCATCTGTCTGCAGCCTTCCCTGATCAATCAGCAGTTTATATACATCACCCTGGGTGTCCGGAATATTATAATCATCATCCAGTGTAAGCTGTGTATTGACATGGCTCTTTTGTACGTCCATATGTACATTTTTCTTTACTAATTCCAAAAAAGCCCCTCCTGTCTGCAATCATTTTTCTTAATTGTATGCAGACAAAGGAGAGGTTATGCTTACTTGACAGCATGAATCAGTTCGTTGACATCGTTCACTCCGTATTGTTTCATATATTGTTCGATACCTTCTATGACTTCTGTTGTAGTATATGGATTGTGAAAATTCGCGGCACCTACGGCAACCGCTGTTGCACCGGCAAGGATAAACTCAATTGCATCCTCTGCATTTGATATCCCACCCATTCCGATGATAGGTATCTTCACAGTCTTGGCTGTCTGATATACCATTCTGACTGCCACAGGCTTGATCGCAGGCCCTGATAGTCCTCCGGTCTGGTTTGCAAGTGCAAAGGTACGTCTATGGATGTCGATCTTCATGGATGTCAACGTATTGATCATCGAGAGAGCATCTGCTCCTGCAGACTCCGCCGCTCTTGCCATCTCTGTGATATCCGTTACATTCGGACTCAGCTTCATAATGATTGGTTGCTTCGCCTTTTCTTTAATGGCCTTGGTAATATTGAACAGTGCATCTGCCTTCTGTCCAAAGGCAATCGCTCCTTCCTTGACGTTCGGACACGATACATTGATCTCCAGCATATCAACCTCCGTATCACCCAGTCGTTCAACCACGTCCAGATATTCTTCGATACTCTTTCCGCAAACATTCACAATAATCCTTGTATCATATTGTTTCAGAAATGGAATGTCACGTTTGATAAATGTATCGATCCCGGGGTTTTGCAGTCCAATGGCGTTGAGCATACCTCCATAGGTTTCCGCAATACGCGGTGTCGGGTTTCCTACCCAAGGGACACTGGATACTCCCTTTGTCACAACTGCTCCTAATCTGTTTAAATCAACAAAATCACCATACTCCATACCGGATCCAAAGGTTCCTGAGGCGGTCATAACAGGATTCTTAAATTCTACACCGGCAATCGTAACCTTTGTGTTCATCATAACTCCACCTCCTCGGCATCAAATACAGGTCCTTCTTTACAGATCCGCTTATTATGTACCTGTGAGTGCTCGTCCACATCCTTTGTCTGACAAACACAGCCGAGACAAGCACCTACCCCACATGCCATTCGTTCCTCCATGGAAATCCATGCTTTGATTTGATGCTCTCTTGCATACTGCTTAATCGCCCGGAGCATCGGCTTTGGACCACAAGCATAGATCACATCAGCTGTGAGACCGTTCTCCCGAATAGCATCCATAACATTTCCCTTTGTACCGATACTTCCATCCTCAGTTGCTATATAAAGAGTCCCTTGTTTTGCTAATTCCTCATCTAAAAACAGTTCATCCTTGTATCCCACAACAATCTGTTTCTCACAGTTTAATTGCTTTGCTAACTCCAGCATCGGTGGGATACCGATCCCTCCGCCGATGATAAAAGCTTTCTTTTCCTCTAGTATATACCCATTTCCCAATGGTCCCAGAACAGTAATCGGATCACCTGTCTGATATTCGGAAAACTCCTTTGTCCCCGCACCGGCAACCCTGTATACAATCCTGATACTTTGCTTTCCGATCTCACATATACTGATGGGACGAGGCAGTAACTTTCCCGCATCATTTGTATAGATAGATATAAATTGTCCCGGTTTTGCTTTCTCTGCAAAAGACACTTCTATCCATAAACTATAAATATCAGTTGCGATTTCTTCCTGACGGATCACCCTGGCTATTTCTCTTTTCTGTTCTGACATATTATCCTTTCCTTTCAATCTTTATATACGCATTGGCCTTCACAGATCGTATATTTTACTTTCCCATACAATTTGGCTCCCAAAAACGGAGAATTAGCAGACTTGGATGCAAACCCATCAACTACCCATTGCTCCTCATCATCAAACAATACCAGATCAGCAATTGCACCCTCTTTCAGGTCTCCTGCTTTCAATCCGTACAGTTTTGCCGGTTGTACTGTCATCTTCTCCAGCAGCTGCATGATTGATAAATATCCCGGACGTACCAAGTTTGTAATACCAAGAGCCAGAGCCGTTTCCAGTCCGATGATACCGCTCGGTGCCTCTGTGATTGGTTTCTTCTTTTCCTCGGCACTATGTGGTGCGTGATCTGTTGCGATCAGGTCTATCGTTCCATCCCTTAACCCTTCTATAATTGCCTGCCTGTCCTCTTCTGTCCGAAGCGGTGGATTCATCTTTGCCAATGTACCATGTTGCAGCAGAGCATCCTCCGTCAATGAAAAATGGTGTGGCGTAGCCTCTGCATGGATATTCTCGCTTTTTGGCTTTGCCTGTCGAACCGCTTCCACAGCTTCCTTGGTACTGATATGTTGAATATTGAGTATGGCCCCCGTCTCCAGAGCAAGCTCCAAATCTCTCTGAACTAACTTACTCTCCGCCTCGGATGGAGAACCACCAATTCCCAGTTCTTTTGCTACTTTTCCACGATGAATACCATTGTTGGTAATCAATGCCGGATCTTCTTCGTGCAGACTGATCGGCAAATGTAACTTCTCAGACTCATACATTGCCTTCCTTAATAACTCTTTGTCCATGAGCGGAATCCCATCATCAGTAAAACCGGCTGCACCTGCTGCCGCAAGCTGTTTGAAATCTACCAGCTCCTTACCACCTAGACCCATTGTGACTGCAGCCGCTGTCAACACATGAATTCCAGTTTTTTTTCCCTGTTCCAATACATATTGCAGTGTTTCTACATGATCAATCGCCGGCTTTGTATTTGCCATACAGACCACGGTTGTATATCCACCATGCTTCGCCGCCTCAGCACCTGTGTGGATATCTTCTTTATACGTAAACCCGGGGTCTCTGAAATGTACATGTACGTCAATCAGGCCCGGTGCTGCCACCAGGCCTGCTGCGTCTATGATTACTTCCTGTTCCTCTGCCTCATATGATCCACCTATCCCTACAATTCGGTTTCCCTGTATTTTAATATCTGCAATTCTGTTTGTACCGTCTGCAGGATTCATAATGCGTCCATTCCGAATGATCATGTCTATATCCTCACTTTTCTCTTATGATTTTATCATACTCTGTTAATCAAATACAACTCGCATATCAATATATTCTGTCTTTAGTACAATGTATGGATAGGATGTTGCCTTTATAGTCTCTTCACTTCTCTTTGGCCCGATGAGAGAGGTATCTACATAGATAGCGTTACTGGTCAGGTATGCATCGTTGACTCTGATACTATATCCCCCTGTTGTTTGTTCACCATAGCCTACAACGATATATAGAAATTCTCCATCACTGTAGGTCAGTTTAAATTCCTGTTCCTTTCGTTCATCTATAATCTTGATTAACTCCTCGGGAACCTCATCATTTCCAAGTACCGTATATTCGAGATTCCTTATTTTCTCTGTACTGGTATGCTCTCTCGTACAAGCAGTACCCATACATAAAATCACACATGTACACAGCAGTACAACACTGCAGGTTCTCTTATTCAATCCTTTTTACCCTGTTCTGATTCTTGCTAAAATATATGCGTTTGCAGTTGTCGAAATGACTGTTACGAAGTATAATAATCTTGGATTGATACTGAAGAAACAGGTGGGTTGAGGTTATGATACGTTTTATTGTTGCCGCAGTTTTTGTAGTTCTTTTTTTGATTGTCAGCATTCCATTGTTCTTAATCGAATGGATCATTGGGAAGTTTCATATGCCATTAAAGGACAGAAGTTCTCTTGCGATTGTCAACTGGGCATTCAAGGTCGTCCTCTTCATTTCCGGTGTCCGACTGAAGGTGATCGGTGAAGAAAATGTACCTCTAGACAAGCCTGTTCTGTATGTTGCAAACCATCGCAGTTATTTTGACATCCTGTTGACCTACACACGAGTTCCGAGACCGACAGGGTATGTAGCAAAAAAAGAAATGCTTCGAGTCCCTCTTCTTTCTGTCTGGATGAAGTATCTGCATTGTCTGTTTCTGGATCGTGAGAACGTCAAGGAAGGCCTGAAAACCATATTAGAAGCTATTGATCTGGTTAAGAAGGGAATTTCCATCTGTATCTTTCCTGAGGGAACACGCAATAAGGTTGACGAGATGATGCCTTTTAAAGAAGGCAGTTTGAAAATAGCCGAAAAATCAGGTTGTCCCATTATTCCGATTGCGATTACCAATTCTGCTGAAATATTTGAAAATCACCTATACAAAATTAAACCGGCTGATGTCGTACTGGAATATGGAAAACCTTTTTATATCAAGGATCTGTCTCCTGAGGATCGAAAATTTTCCGGTGCCTATACACAAAAACTCATACAAGAGATGCTGGAACAACAAAAGAACCCTTAATATCAGGGTTCTTTTGTAATATATGTGACAATTTCCTGAAAGCCCATTCCATGTGATGCTTTGATCAATATCGCATCCTGATTCTTCAAAATCGACAAAAGTGTTTCAATTGCTTGATCTCTCTCGGCAAAATAATACTTCTCACAAACTCTGTCCTTATGCTCGGCACAATAATCATCCACAGCTCTGCTCATATGCTTTGCATTCTCCCCGATCAGGATCAGAACCTCAATTGGTGATGCCGCTGCATATAAACCTGTCTCATAGTGAAGTTTGTCAGATTGTTCTCCCAGTTCAAACATATCACCCAGAATCGCTACACGTCTGGTAGTTGCATAAGACAATAAGTCTATAGCGGCTTTCATGGACATCGGGTTTGCATTGTAGCAGTCATCAATGATCAGTCCCTTGTCTGTCTTGATCAAATTACTTCTGCCACGAATGGTCTTCGCAGCTGTGATTCCCTGCTGGATTAATTGTGCGGAAAATCCAAGAACAGTTCCGACTGTAGCAGCTGCAAGTGCATTTTGTACCATATGCCCTCCGGGAATCGGTATCAATACGTCGATCGTTTCCCCTCCTCGATGTATGACACAGGATGTCCCCTCCAGTCCTCGACTGATAATATCTGTAGCATAGATCTGATTGTTCTCCTGCCGTCCGAAAAACAGGGGTTTGACTCCCTTGATCTCCTGTAATGTCGATAACAGATCATCATCTCCGTTGAGGCAGATCGCACCATCTTCCTTCAGAAAATCAAATATCTCTGACTTTGCTTTTAGGATGCCTTCTCGTGATTTTAGATTTTCGAGATGACATTGACCGATATTTGTAATGACACAGATATCCGGCTTTGCAATGGCTGCCAAACGGTGCATCTCTCCAAAATCACTGATGCCCATCTCAACCACGGCGATTTCATGTTCCTCTCTGATATTCAGGATTGTAAGCGGGAGTCCCACTTCATTATTATAGTTCCCTGCTGTTTTCAGTACATTATACTTCTGCTCCAAAACAGAAGCAATCATTTCCTTCGTACTTGTTTTCCCGACACTTCCTGTGATCCCGACAATCTTGATCATCAGTGTACTGCGATAATATGCCGCAATATCCTTCAGTGCCTGAAAGCTGTCTCTGACCAGAATATAAGGTCCTTTGGGCTGACTCAATTCCTTTTCTGATACAACGCATAATGCTCCTTTTTCAAACACATCATCGATAAAATCATGACCATCTACGCGTTCTCCGCGTGTCGCGATAAAAAGCGAATCCTGTATCACCTTTCGGCTATCCAGAGTTACGGAACTGATCAAAGCTGTTGTATACTTTGTGTTAGCAATCAGCCTTCCCTGACAAGCCTCTGCTATTTTTTCAAGAGACATATTCTGCATCATATAATAACTCCACCTGACATTCATTATTTCTTATATTTATTCATAGAGATCTGAATGATCCATTCACACAAATCATCAAAAGATACCCCTACTGCGGCTGCCTCCTGTGGAAGCAGACTGGTCGGTGTCATACCTGGCAAGGTATTCGCCTCTAAACAATAGAAATGGTTCTGATCATCCATCATAAAGTCCATTCTGGCATAGGTTTCTATCCCAAGCACCTCTACCACACGTTCTGCTACCTGTCTCATGACCAGAGAAACGGTTTCATCAATCTGTGCCGGACAGGTTTCAATGGCACTGCCTGCCTGATATTTATTTTTATAATCATAAAAGCCTTGTATCGGAGCGATTTCTATGACAGGAAGAGCTTTGCCGTCTACAACCCCTATGGAAAATTCACGACCTTTTATGTATTTTTCTACGATCGTCCGACCTTCATATTGACCTGCCTGTTCCATTGCCTCTCTGTATTCTGATTCATTATTTACAATATAAACTCCAACACTGGAACCACCACAACATACCTTGACCACACATGGATATTGTAAATTTGACGGATCACCATCTGATCCTTCGAGCAGATCCTTTGGTGTTGGAATGTTATTGCGGATAAATAATTGTTTTGTGATCTCTTTGTCAATTGCAAGTGCGGAGCTTTTATAACCTGTTCCCGTATATTTGATCCCCATGAGGTCAAATGCAGCCTGGATCTTACCATCCTCTCCGTTTGCACCATGCAGAGCCAAAAATACAATGTCTGCCTGTTGGCTGAGTGTGATTACATTCGGTCCAAAGAAATTATCTGACTGGTCTCTTCGCTGTGCTCTTACCTTTTCGATATCAGGATCACAGTCCGAGATCGCTCCGATCTGTGCTGCCCAATCGCAGTCCTTTTCAAACAGATCTTCCTTCAGTTCTTCATCATAGCCTAGGAATACATCCATCAAAACTACGTTGTGTCCTTTACGTTTCAACGCTCTATAAACCTGCATTCCTGAAACAAAGGATACATCTCGTTCTGTACTCAATCCTCCTGCCAACACTAAAATCTTCATTTGATATTTTCCTCACTTTCATAAGAGTCTGCCAATCCACATAGGATAAAGATCATAGACTCACTTTGATATACTTCGTTGTCTTCACTTAAATAACAGATATGAAATGGATTTCTTCCACATAGATAATCAAGATGATTGCCGGAACCAAGCACATAATCCTTGCTTTTACTAATAATATTCATTAAGGTGAGCAATCTTGCATTCTGTATGAGAATCTCTGCGTCATCCTCCTGATATGTGTCTTGAAGTGATACCTTGTATCCGTCTGCACTGGATTGCTCGACGATCTCAATTGCATCATCAAACAATTGCTCCATGAGCTTAGTACACTGATCCACATTAGTTTTATATGTTGTCGTCAGATATGCCAATGTTCCATAATATCCGACTGCCGTCTTACCAAACCCTTTAGGCTCCTCACGTTTCAAATACTCGTTCACTACGTTCAGATACTCCCGTTTTCCAGTCAATTTATATAATTCTGCTGCTGCCCAGTATAACTCATCATCGACCTTTTCTTCCTGTAATCCGACAAAATACTCCTCGGCCTTTGTCTGACATTCCACAGAAAACTCTTGATCAAATGGTTCATACAACTCAACTGCCATTGCCAGTACGGCTGTCTCTGTACCATCTCCCTGACTTGAATGAATCAGTTCCTCTAATTTTTCCCTTGTATTTATTAAGATCTCCGGCATCTGTTTCTCATTTGCTGACGTAAACATCTGTGAGAAATAGAGATAGGAAAGCATAAAGTCTGCCGCCTTGATCACTGCATCCTTTTCGGATGGCTCTTTTCCATTTTGTTGGCTAAAATAAGTCATCTGTCCCTCTAGCAGTTCATTATACAAATTAGGAGATATTTTGAACGTTTCAGATATTCCGTACTCGCCGGCATCGATATAATATTCTCCCGCCTCCGTAACCTTGGAAAAATCACCATACGCGGCAAAACCATCAGATTTTAGATTATACTCCTTTTGTAGAATAGTTCCTCTGTATACCGTTTCGTCTGTCTGTACGTTGACCACTTCAAACAGGTTTGTTTCATAGTTTTCCTTAAAAATAACAAGCTTTTGTGCTCCTGATTCATATCCAATCTGGTTGACCAGTACATTTTCCTTGTTAACCGGTTCCTCTTTCTCTTTTTGTATCGGCTCAGACTGAACTGCTGTTGTAGCCACTGCTTGAGACGTATCTGCACAGCCTGTGAACATAATCGCCATACAGACAGTCAACAATATATATTGTAATCTCACGATCCTTCCTCCTGTCGGCTGTTCCCTTTCTTTCTAACCCAAAAGCCATATCCAAACAAGCCGATCAATGTCAGTACAGAAATGATATAGGAAATATTCTGTACAATTGTTCCTTTATAGTATACCGTCAGTAGCCCTGCCGGTTCATCTCCCGTCAGTAATACTCTGCAATATCCATTCTGACCTTCACCGGTAACCTGCAGCTTTGTTTCCTTTTGATCTACTGTTGTCAGACTTGCTGTATAACCCTTATAGTAAATCAGAGGCACATCAATATAAGTTCCTGTACTTCCCGGATAATCAAGCATAACTGCATTTTTATTGTGTCCAATCTTGATCCTTGTACCATCTTCTGTCACGGCTGTATCATTCGTTGTTTCGATTGCCTCCACATCCGTAACCGATTCCGGAAGCCACTCACCGCCAATGATATGAAATGTAAATGGTTCATATGCAAAATAATCATTTGAATATGAATAGTAACCTTCCTCATTTTTCTCGAGACAAGAGAATGCACTGAATGCCATAACGCAGATCACGAATAGCAAGGTATATTCTCTGGTCTTTTCACTCGTAAAATATAGATACAAAATCACTGCTCCACTAATGGTAAGGCACGCAGAGGCCAATAAATAAAGTCTCCATGGAAATTGTATGATCAACAGATACTTTCCAAGCACCTCCCATGGAAAAAGTCTCGTTGCTGCAAGTGCAAACAATATTCCTGCCACCATCAAGATCGTAGAAAAACTAAGCAGTTTTTTTCTGTCATCTGTTCCTTCGATATCCGTTTCTGCCGTATTCTCCTGATTGCTTCGTGATGAAAGCATGATTCTCGGGAGATTGATCAGAAATACTGCGATCCCGACTGCTGGAAAGATTCCGGTAAATATCGAAGAGACTTCTCTCATTGCTTCATCCGGCATGATCCATGCGGTACTGACATGAAATGTCGTTGATATCATCTGCTCCAACATCGGAAGCCAGTAAAACATTGTTATTAACAGCGTAGTCACTGTGGTTATGATCAATTTCAAGATCAGACTGACATTATGAATCCATACTTTCCATCTCAAGATCATAAAGAGAATACACAATCCAATACACATCACAAAAGAATTGCTATGACAAAGTAAAACACCACCCATGCCGATTCCGAGTAACCATGGTTTCTCCATATCCTTGTAAAAAACATCATAAATACCCGCAATGACAAGTGGAATGAAGATCAATGCCGTGTATTCACCGACCGCACTTCTGATATAGACATCATCCATATGATATTGACAAAGTGTCAGAACAACTGCTGCCACCGATGCTGCGTAGGAACTCTTTGTAATGTATTTGGTGCAGTAATATGTTATTCCATAGCAAAGTATAAAAGTAATCTCAACAAATATATGAAATGATGCGTTGATGTTGACTCCCAGCACTCGAAGCAATGCCGGAATATATAGGAGAAAGTCCGGATAAAACATAGAGCTCGCATAGCCTGCTCCACCCAGAAACAGAACATTAACCTTTAAAAAGGGCTTTCCCATAAGGATCCCTTCTTTTAGACTCTCGATCCGCAATAAATGATACTCGATATCATGTCCGTTAATACAATTCTCAGTAAATAATGGACTACATGCAATGAACATTGTAATCAGAAAGAGAACTCCCATTATGATATTGGTCTGTCTACTTTGTATTTTTTCTTTCATCCGTTTCCTCTTAATCACTGTCATCGTGAAACTTTTCTAAGTATAACTTCATTTTTTCCATCTTTCAATAGATTCTCTCGGAATCCGCACATTTTGTCTTTGGTACAGCACTTTATTCCATAAGCAAAATGATGTCACCTACCGATATGGTTCCTCCATGAAGAACTCTTGCAAATACTCCCTCATGAGGCATAATACACTCGCCCATCTGCTGAAAGATACTACAGCCCTTATGGCATTCCTTTCCAATCTGTGTCATCTCGAGAACGACTTCATTACATTGAAATTTGGTTCTAATAGGTAAATTCTTTAGATCAAAGCCTTCCACGACCAGATTCTCACCAAAGGCACCATTCTCTACTATGGCACCTTTTTTCTTAAATGCTTCTATACTTTCAAAGGATAGTAAACTGACCTGTCTGTGCCAGTTTCCCGCATGGGCATCTCCTTTTAATCCATAGTTTTCAATCAACTCACATGAACCGACATTGATCTTTTGTGTTCCCTTTTTAGGGCTGGTACATACCGCTCTAATGTATCCCATTGCTGTCACCTCGCACAGTTACCAGTTTCACCGGAGAGAATCTCCAGTCCGTGTTTCAACTCAGGTAATATATACTCCAAACTTTCACTGACTGCTTTTGGAGATCCGGGCAGGTTGATGATCAGTGTATTTTTTCGTATTCCTGCCACTCCCCGTGATAACATTGCACGTTTTGTGATTTGTAGACTATAAGCACGTATAGCCTCCGGTATTCCGGGTACAATTCTCTCAATGATATCCATCGTCGCCTCGGGAGTACAGTCTCTCTTTGAAAAACCGGTGCCGCCTGTCGTAATGACGAGATCTGCCAGATCCTCATCTGCGATCTTTCTCATTGCATCGCTCAACTGGCTTCGATCATCCGGATATACCTGCAAGGATACTACCTGATAACCGCCCTGTTCCAGAATTTCCTTTGCAGTCTGTCCGCTGACATCCTCTCTCTGACCTTTGGATCCACTGTCACTTGCTGTGATAATCGCTACTCTTTTCACAATATTCATCTCTTTCTTTTTTTCATCCGCCGATCTGAGACATGCAGGCATGTTCTGTTTGATCTACCGCAGTCTGCCAAAATCTATGTCCTTCCGGCTTCATCATAATGGACTGGTGTATAGCCATTTCGATCTCCTGATCCGTACCACCGTTTCGCAGCAATCCCCTCAAATCTGTCCCGATATCATATTGTAGACAGGATTTCAAGAATCCCTGTGATGTCAGCCTGATCCTGTTACAGGAATTACAGAATTTATGACTGATCGCACTGATAAAACCAATCCTACCGACAAATCCATCGATAGTATAGTAGGTTCCCGGCCCGTTTCCGCATATCTCTTCAAATGGTTGCAGCATACCATATCGTTCCTGTAACAACTGTCTGATTCGATCTTCCTCGATAAACTGATAATTTACCCCATAGCCAATCGGCATTAATTCGATCATTCGCACATCAATGGCTCTATCCTTTGCAAGCTCTGCTACCTTGATCAGTCTTTCCTCATCCTCTGCTCTCTCATGCCCTTTACCCTGACATATGGTGACGCAATTAATCTTAATCGGTATCTCTTTTTCTGACATCAAATCTATTCCCTGCAGTACACGCGACAACATATCATATCTCGTTATCACCTGAAACTGTTCACGATCCATAGAATCTAGACTGACATTAATCCCGTCTATCCCACTCTCAATCAAAGCATCTGCCATGTCTGCCAGTAAGACGCCATTCGTCGTCAATGTAACCTTCTCAATTCCATCCACTGCCTTGATCTGCTGTATCAAATCGGTAATCTGATATCTGATCAATGGTTCTCCACCGGTCAATCTGATAAATCGGATTCCCATAGATGCAAACAATCTGCAAACCCTGACAATTTCATCAAATGTCAATATCTCCTCTTTCCGTTGTAATTGTACTCCATTTTCCGGCATACAATATACACATCGCAGATTACATCGGTCTGTCACTGAAATCCTGACATAGTCAATCATTCTTCCTAATCGGTCACGCATAGAAATCTCCGCTCTTTCCGCCTGTCTTGCTCACTAAATGGATATTTGTGATCTCCATTCTCTTGTCAATTGCCTTGCACATATCATAAATGGTCAGCAGACAGACAGATACACCTGTCAGAGCTTCCATCTCAACACCTGTTCTGCCGGAAAAACGTACTTTACAAATAGCCCTGATCCGTCCGCCCTGCTCATCGACCTCATAGTCCAGACTGCAATTATCAATCATCAACGGATGACACATCGGAATCAAAGAAGACGTCTGCTTTACAGCCATGATCCCTGCTGTTCGTGCAACTCCCAGCACATCCCCCTTGGTTACGGTTCGATCCTTGATTGCATCCAGGATCTCCTTGCAGACAATGATTTCACCTGCAGCAACTGCTTTTCTGTCTGTAATGTCCTTATTTGAAACATCAACCATGATTGCATTCCCTGTTGCATCAAAATGTGTAAATCCATTATTCATACCAATCAGCTCCTGACCCTAGATAAAAACAGTTTTTAATAGTTACTTTACAACTTTTATTACCTGTATTATTATATATGATTTATATAGAAAGGTCAAAAAGAGGAAATTTCTGCTTGGCTCAAAAAAGTTTTCGTGATACTCTAGATTAAGAATGAGGGAATGACAGATGAATAAGGATAGTATTCGACTAGACAAATATCTGGCTGATATGAATATAGGTACACGAAGCGAGGTAAAGAGCTATATAAAAAAAGGACTCATTACTGTTAATCAGATTCCGACTCGTGATCCCGGGATGAAGATTCATACTGAGCAGGACGTTGTCTGTTATAACCATGAAAATATCAAATATACTGCCTATGAGTACTTCATGCTCTATAAGCCATCCAATGTCCTTTCGGCAACTCAGGATCGAAAGCAACCGACAGTCATAGACCTGATTACAGATTCTCATGTGAAGAATCTATTTCCGGTCGGAAGACTGGATAAGGATACAGAGGGTCTGCTTCTAATCACAAATGACGGTGAGCTGGCACACCATCTGCTGTCTCCAAATCATCATGTCGCAAAGACCTACTATGCAAGGATTCAGGGATTGGTTACTGATGAAGATATTAAAGTTTTTCAAAATGGGATTGATCTGGAAGATGATTTTAGGACAATGCCAGCCGATCTGCGAATACTTCATATAGACTCAGTCGAACAAACTTCCGAAATTGAGATAACGATTTATGAGGGCAAATTTCATCAGATTAAGAGAATGTTTGAAGCTGTTGATAAAAAGGTACTGTATCTAAAGCGTCTGTCAATGGGTTCTTTACAGCTTGATCCGTCTCTGAAGGCCGGCGATTACCGGCCACTTACAGAGACTGAACGTATCGGTTTGTTACAAAACTAATTCATAGGTATTTACTGGCTTCTTTGATACTGAGTGGAGCCAACTGCTCCCGATGCTCCTCGAGAAAGCTTCTGACCCATTCCGGATTTACTTTACTATAATCTCTTAGACTCCATCCGATTGCTTTATTCACAAAGAACTCCGTACTTCCAAAATTGTTGCTGATAATCTGTGTAAAGACTTCTGTATCTGTCTCCATTTTATATTCCTGCTGATAATCAATTGCAACTCTTCTAAGCCAGATATTATCATCCAATGACCATTTCAACATTGTTTTCTTGAGTTTCGGATCCTTTAATACAACTTCGCCCACCACAACATCCAGAGAATCTACAGTCTCCCACCAGGATTGATGTGTAATCAAATATTTCAGGTTCTCGAGGTCACTGCTGCCCAACTGTTTTTTATGTAATAATACATACTCCACTCCAATATAATGAGCTTCTCGATAGGGTTTCTTCCAACATGCAAATACAAAATTCCAATCAAAATCCTGTTTTCTTGTCTGATTGAGATAAGGCTTCATAAATACCTTCAGTTCAGGCTTGGGAACTCCCAGAAACGGAAACAGATTCTGCATATATGCAGCCATTTTTTCGCTTTGTGCCGGATCTCCCAGTTTTTCAAGTTCTTGGAACATTTCGTCGTACCACATATACACTCATCTCCAGTTCTTTTATTTCTCATTCATCCATTTCCTGCATTGTTCAATTTTAATAGAGGGGTCATAACCGTATTCTTTACCCATATTAGACAGCATCTCACATGGGAATTCCATACATTCTCCACAAAAATCTAATTTCTTTTCCTCACAGCATTTCTTGACTTCACATTCCCCCCAAGTCGGTTTGTCCATATTCAGGCAACCCTTACATCCCCATTCTTCCTTGTGATCACAACTATTGCAGCACACTCCGCATCTTGATTCATACATTTTATCTTCCTCCTATATGTAATATTAATTTCCTACATATATAAGGATGCAAATAAAATGAGACAGATACGTTTTATCATAGAAATTATTGTGATGATTTAAAAGATGAAATTACACTTTCAAACCATTGCTCATCGGGTTTCTTTTCAGGTATATGCGTATATAAAAACCGCAGCTTTCCTTTGACAGATTCATCGATTTGTTTTTCAGGAGCAAAAAGCCTGTCCGCATGAAATACCTCTTGTGCAGCCTCCTGATTTTTTGCATGATTGGTGCTGAAATTGATCCAACCCTGACAACTACATGGATTTTTCTCATCCAACAGATTACAATGGTCTGCAAAGAATTGTTCCAGATTTGTTCTGGCTCTATGTAGAAGTGCTTTGGTTGCATTTTCAGATAATTCCAACAGCTCTGCTACATCAGCAATACTTAATCCAAACATATCGACAAGAGAAAAAGCGATTCTCTGATTAATCGAAAGCTTCTTTGCCATAGCAGAAAAGCAACCATTTTGTATTTCACGAATCGCATCATCAACCAGAACCTCTTCCTCCGGTCCTGCATCCATGGAAACCAGAACCCTGCCCTCTTGTTCCAGTTCCTCGATATTTTCAACTACACTGGTTGCTTCCTTTTTAGATTTACGATAGTCCATTAGAAAATGGTTCAGACAAACCTTTTGCAACCATTTTTTTATAGCCTTCTCTTCTCTAATCTGATCCATGCTCTTCCATGCACTAATCAAAGTCTCCTGTGCAATATCCTCGGCCTTATGCGGATCACATGTCAGCTTTAAAGCATATTTATAAATGTATGTACTATACTCCTCTACTATATCTTCAATGCACACACTCTACCTCCAAACATCTCTGTTATCACCCTAATACTCGTAATCGATACATGCTCTTTCTTCTCTGATCTCGCGGACAAAACCACCAAATGCCTTGTGACGCGGATCTGCCTGATAAGAGTTTAAATCTTCGATTGTATCAAAATCAAAGAGCAGAGAAACATCGTAGTTCTGATCCGGTGCTGTTGCAGCATTTTTTACAACCTCAAAATTCCTTATCTGTTCGATCTCTTTTAGACTCTGCACCCTCTCAAAGAAAGCCTTTATATTGATCTCCTTATTCTCTTCTTTTAGTTTGAACATACAAATATGTCTGATCATTTTCGAATACCTCCAATTGTGTTTTTCCTTAGTATAGCATAATACCAAAATCATATAAAATACTATTTTCAAGCAGATCTCTCTTTAGATTTTTGGTGGATATTCCTTCAAAATTATGGTATCTTATATGTGTATTAACAATTCTTTTTATGATGTGAATGTGATCATTATATTCGTCACTTACTATGTTACAAAACAGGAGTGTTATCATGGATTATGCAGCATATACTACAGTTGGCAGAGAGATCTATCCCGGACGTCAGGTTAATATTACATGTATAAAGGATACTGATACTTTAGAGAACCAATGTGATCATCTGCGATTTAGGATTGTTTACATCAAGGAGGGACATGGTATCTTTCAAAATGGAGGCAACAGTCAGATCATCACCAGTCCTGCTGTATTATGTCTCAATCATGAAGATGACGTGTGTCTACATAATACTTCTGATATTAAGATGGATATTATGTATTTTGATCCATTTTGTTATGGAAGATATATCGAATATGAGGATTATGATGACTGGAAAAACAAACTCGGTGAAGATGTTTATTTCTTCCGTCCCTTTTTTGAACGAACCGATACCTATATTGGAGCATGTTCTATTAATTTCAGTCTTGGCAGCCGAATCACCCAATTAATCTCATTGACAGGTGAGGAATTATCTCAACAAAAGGATACTTTTTGGCCTTGCCGCAGTCGATCCTTCTTTATTGAACTTCTTTTAAATGTAAATTCTATCTATAATGGTGATATTACCTATGAGAAGGTATATAGTGGAACAATGTCGGAGGAAATCAGAGAAATTATCAACTGGGTACATGTCCACTTTTTAGAAAAGGTAGTAATAGAAGATATCACAAAAGAGTTTCACACCAACAAAACTACTTTAAGTCAAAAGTTTAAATCCGAGATGGGTGTAACCGTCATGGAGTACATCATCAGCCTGCGTATGCAGATTGCTTGTTCACTCTTACGAAAGACCTATCTGTCTATAGGTGAGATCATGGAACGATCCGGTTATCGCGATGATGCTCACTTCCTGCGTTCCTTTAAGAAATATGCTGGCTGTACACCAACAGAATATCGCAGTCAGTTTGAAGGAGTTTAGTTTTCTATATTTTCGATTTGCAGTTTTTCCTTTCTTATTTGCAATTCCTCTTTTGAAACTACAGAACTATACTGTAGAAAAAGGAGGATTTAATTATGAGAAAGAATTATACTTACTTATTAACCACTTGTATGATCATCACTCTATTGTTCACTGGATGTGCTTCGGCAAAACAAGACAATACAGATGCTTCATCGGCAACAGGTGCCACTGTTCCAGAAAATGCTACGAAAGAAGCCGTTGCTATTGAGACAGAATCGGCAGAGAACATTGCTTTGGCAGAAACAGAAGATTCCGTTCCTATGAGCGAATCACCGACAACATCCGGATGGGAGATCGTAGTAGAATCACCAATGTTTAAGGATTCCAACTTTGAAGGTTTTCTAAATGAGAATTTTGGTATTTCTGTAGGTTATGCCGGAGCAATCAGCTATACTGAGGATGGAGCAAAGACATGGACAGAGGGCGAGAATAGTTCCCTTTGCCGCTTTTGTCTTGATATCGTAGATGAAAATCTCGCATGGTGTGGCGGTAATGGAAACAATGTACGCGTTACAAAAGATGGTGGCAAGACATGGAGCGAAGTATCAGACGCTGTATTATCTTCCACTCATTCCAACATTGATTTCCTGGATGATACAACTGGTTGGGTCGTAAGTGGAAAGAAATGTGCAGCAACCAATGACGGCGGTACAACATGGACCTTCCCGGTACTTCCTGAAGGAATTGATAACATTGCAGCAATTGCACTTCGCACTGCTTCGGACATTTATATTTTAGATAATAAAGGATTATTGTACATTACCTCTGACGGTGGCTCTACATGGACAAATATAGATATCAAACTGGCAGACTTTGGTGTTACAAATGAAAAGGGTGAAGCAGGACTCTATAAGTACAAAACAACAATTGCCGATATGAATTTCTATGATGAAAACAATGGTATGCTTGTATTTTCAGGTATTGTCCCGGGTGAAGGAACAAAGCTGTGGAGTCTGACAACCCAAGACGGAGGAGACACCTGGACAACAGAAGAAATACCACTCAAGGATGGATTTAAGGTCAATAAAGTATTTTTAAGTGGAGACGGAAATTATATTACACTTGGTGATATTACAAAGAATGTTATGGTTTTAGCTAAAAAATAGAACCTTACATTGGGAGGACAGAGAGGCTTGCTGCGAAAACAGCAGGCTTCTTTGTTTCACTTTTCACTCAATTTCATATAGAAGTAAAGAATCTACATCGTGATTACTCTCTAATTTATGGTAAAATGTTAATATATCTTTAGTAAAGGAGATTATGAATGAAAAAGAAGAAGAAAGTTCTACTAATCGTATTGATCTGTTTTCTTGCTCTGATATTAATCAGCGGTGCAATCGCATTATATTATTTTGGTCCTATGTTAGCGATGAAACCCGCTCCGACAGCCGTTATAGAGGAGACCGGTATCACCGTAGTACAAGATGATGGAAATGATATCTACCTCATAGATACAGATGAT
>CAZVYQ010000031.1:0-35435 GCA_964631375.1 uncultured Lachnospiraceae bacterium
GCAAGCCTACAAATTTTCAAAACAGGTAGTCACAGCCTTGTTACTATGATATAATAATAATAGTACAAATTTCCTATTTTATGGAATATGTGGTCAGCATCAGGGGTGTATGTTATGAAGCAACTATATCAAACCATCAAAGAATTCCTTTTTCGGGATGTAAAACGTGAGAATGAGGTCAAAGACACTGCTATTCTGTTACGTTTTTTGACTTTGCTTGCATCTCTGTATTATATTATTCTGTTGATCACTGTCATCAGACATATTCCTTTGTGGATTGCTGCCCTTGCGATCGCTCTGATCCTGTCAATGATCCTGATCTTTGTTTATACATATAAAGATAAAACAACAGTCTGTTTGTATCTATACTGTACGACTTCTGCCATTTCTGTATCAACCTTTGCAATTTTTGCAGGCGTTGATTTTGGTTTTCAATACATTGCCCTTCTCTGTATCTTCGTCATATTTTTCCGAACAGAAGGTTCTCTGGTCTATAAATACACTTATACCATCATCACCGGAATTTTGGTGGCTTTGGTTACCATGTATGCAGGAAGTTTTGCAAAGCTCCAGTACCAGAGCAGCATGTTTTACCGATTGATCCTGATGGCTAACGTACTATATGCCACCTTGATTGCGATCATCATCTCGCGTTTCTTCTGTTTGAAATTCTCAGCCTCCGAGCACAAGATCCTACAATACTCCAAAAAGCTGGAACAGCTTGCATCCATAGATGCATTGACCGGTCTGCAGAACCGTCGTTCCATGATGGCACATCTTGAAAAGCTTGCCAAGTATTACGAACATTCAGATATGCCATTTTCCATTGTCATTGCTGATATCGATCATTTTAAAAATGTAAATGATACTTATGGTCATGATACCGGCGATTTTGTATTAAAAAAGCTTGCAGAAATCTTCAAAAGCTTTATGAATGAAAAAGGACATGTCTCCCGCTGGGGCGGTGAAGAATTCCTGTTTACCTTTGAAGGAAACAATGCAGACATAATATTCGTTGAACTAAATGAGCTTAAAACCTTGATTAAAAATACTGATTTTCACTTCAACAATTATGACTTAAATATTACATTAACCTTCGGATTAGAAGAATTTGATTCCGGGGCGGGACTACTGGAGGTAATCTCAAAGGCCGATCAAAAGCTCTATATCGGAAAAGAACAAGGTCGAAACAGAGTCATATATTAAAAGACACTCCATTATGAAGTGTCTTTTAATCTAAATAGGAAATGGGAACCTGTAGTTGAAAACTGATCTCCTGATCCTTTCTAATGATATCAATTGCCGCAGTCATAGGTGTCATCAATTCCCTCATGATCTTATCATATGCTTCCTCCAATGGATTCTCCAGTGTAATGATCGGAATGATTTTGTCAAATCGAACATTTACCTCTAGATAAATACGGGTATTAGTGAGATAACTTGAGAGTATTTCTGCTTCACATGAAACCTGATCCTTGGAGACATAATACAGGATCATCCAGATCAGTGCCTTTACATTTGCTATCATGACCCTCGGAATGTCTCCGATCAGACAGCTTTCTATTGTCTTACTCTGAATGGTATGAAAGGATTCCAGATCCCCTCGAATGATATTCTCCATTGCATTTACATTCAGACTGGTCGTTGTCTGTGATTTGATCAAACCTTCAATCGCTCCGGATGAAAACTGATATACCTTCCTTTTATTTTCCTCTGACAGATCGCCAATCACATTCTCTGTTGTGACCCGCAGTAAAGTATGCTGTATTGCGTTGATCTTATAATAACTATACTTCTGAAATTGCAACGAATCGCGCAGTGTATCAAGTGTCGTATCAAATTCCTTGTTTTCAAGCACTAACGCTCCCTCTCTTTGGAGCTGTTCTGATCGGATTTCTGCATACTCCATAGCATCCTCAATTTGTTCCACAATCTGTGCAGTATCCCATGGTGCAACAAATATTTTATAGATACCATGTCTGTTGATCAGTTTCGTCAACAGTTCTGAATTGGGGTAGTCTGTAAATACGGCAAGAACCGTTGCCGGAAACTCCTCCGAACACCTTTTTACAACCTCTCTCAGACGCATATCAGGAATATTGATATCCAGCATCAAAAGATGAGCATCCTGTCTGGTCATCAGATTAAATGCTTCTGCCGCAGTCACACAGTGAAACACTTCATAACCACTGCCTGCGATTCCATCCAATATTGACTTGGCAATTTCCTCATTCTGCTGCACATAGATGATGTTCTTGACCATTCTTACGCTCCTAAAAAAGTGACCGCAGGAAATGAATTCCCGCGGTCATACATGCATTCCCTTACTTCGTTAATAATAGCATGATTTCATTACTGCGTGCAACAAATTTTGTCATTGCCTCTGGTGATAAAGGCTGGTTGGACATACGAGCCAAATCATATAACTGTTCGCAGATCACAGGAATATTTTTAGCTTTCTTATGTTCAAAAATATACTGTACCAACGGATGATTTGCATTCAAAACCAAAGTCTCACCTTCAGCACCAAACATATCTGAACCCATATTCATGCCAGGCATACTGTACATCTTCATCATATCCTGCATACGTCTGGATTCCTCCGAAATAGTCAGTACAGAAGAAACAGACTCATCCTTCAGCTTCTCTACCTTGACTTCCAGTTTGTCATTGGAAAGAGCCTTTCTAAAGATACCGGTCAATGATTTTGCCTGACTCTCGATATCCTTTTTATCCTCCTCAGCAATCTCCTCTTTAAAGGAATCTGTCAGATCTGCATCTATTCTCTGGAACTTAATATCTTCATTTTTGGATTCCAACTGGGAGATAAACGGCTGATCAATGTTGTGCGTCAGGATCACAGCATCCATACCCTGAGCCTTGAACATATTAATATACTGACTCTGCTGCTGTTCATCCGTTACATAATAGATGACCTTTCTTGGCTCCTTCTCTGCCGGCTCTGCATCTTCTTCGGTATCCTTATCTTTTCCTTCATCTACGACTTCTGCCTCAACCTTCTCTCCGGTTGCTTCATCAGTTGCAGCTTCGGCACTCTTTTCTTCGGCGGTTTTGATCTCCAGACACTCCGGTAGAGTCTCGTATTTCCCTTCAAGATTCTTAAACAGGATATAATCTGTCATCTTCTCACAGAACTTATCATCCTTCAGACAGCCAAACTTAATGAATGGACTGATGTCATCCCAGTACTTCTCATACTCTTCCTTCTCTGTCTTACACATTCCTGAAAGCTTATCCGCAACCTTCTTAGCGATGTATTCTGAAATTTTCTTTACAAAGCCATCATTCTGCAGTGCACTTCTGGATACATTCAACGGCAGATCAGGACAGTCGATGACGCCCTTGAGCAACATTAGAAATTCGGGAATGACTTCCTTGATATTATCTGCGATAAATACCTGATTGTTGTAAAGTTTGATTGTTCCTTCGATGGATTCATATTCCATATTGATCTTTGGGAAATAGAGAATACCCTTCAGGTTAAATGGATAATCCATATTCAAATGAATCCAGAACAATGGCTCTTTATAGTCCATGAAAACTCTTCTGTAAAACTCCAGATATTCATCCTTTGTACAGTCATTCGGATGCTTTGTCCATAAAGGAGTGGTATCATTGAGAGCAACAGGCCGTTTTACGATCTTGACCTTTTCTTCTTCCTTCTCTCCATCCTTCTCTGTAGCAGGAATGGTCTCAACCACTACATCCTTTTCAGTCTTCTCGGAAGCAGGTATTGTTTCATACTCTGTTTCCGCATTTGCTTTATTTAAGAAGATCGGAACAGGCATAAAAGAACAATACTTCTTGATAATTTCTCTTGCTCTGTACTCATTGCAAAACTCCAGACTTTCCTCATTCAGGAACAATGTAATCTCTGTTCCGACGGTTGTTCTGGTTCCATCCTCAATGGTGTAATCAGTATTTCCGTCACACTCCCAATGTACAGCCTTTGCATCCTTCTGGCTGGACAGCGTATCGATATGAACCTCTTCAGCTACCATGAATGCCGAGTAAAATCCCAGTCCGAAATGTCCGATGATCTGATCCTCATTCGTCTTATCCTTATATTTTTCAAGGAAGGCTTCTGCACCGGAAAATGCAATCTGAGTAATATATTCTTCCACCTCATCAGCAGTCATTCCGATACCGTTATCAATGAATTTGAGCGTTTTTTCCTCCGGATTGACAATGACTTCAATCTTGCTCTCATAATCATCCGGGAAAGAATACTCACCCATAACTTCCAATTTCTTCAGCTTTGTAATCGCATCACAGCCATTGGAAATCAATTCCCTGAAAAAGATATCATGGTCTGAATACAGCCATTTTTTAATGATCGGAAACAGATTCTCACTGTTAATTGATAAATTACCTTTCTTTGCTGCCATTTTCTACACTTCCTTCTGTATATTTTGATAGTTTGTACTGCCTAAATACGATTGTAGATGAGAGAAAATAAATTGTCAAGAGAAAATTAGCACTCAATCAAGCTGAGTGCTAATAATTCATATATATTTTATATTTTATTTAGATTCTTCTTCTGTCTCTGTGGCAGCCAGTTCATTATATACATCAAAGAAACCGGTTGTTTCTACCCCATCCTCATGATCTACGTTGATCGAATCCCATAACGGTTCATTTAGATTTGAGGTTAATGTTGTCAAAAACTCATCATAAATCTGACTGAACGCCTCTTCCTTCCGTTTCTTGACGATAACGAGCTTATTTGCATCTGTTTCTTCCTGATCAAAGGTATTGGTACACATAATGATGTGATATCCAAACTCTGTTTCTACGATATCACTGATTTCATCCTTACCAAGTGCGAAAGCAGCATTTTCATAGTTTGGTGGCATAATCCCTTTGCCAAAACTGTATTCTGTCTTCACATCCTCATTGTATGCAAGTGCCAATGCATCAAAGTCTTCACCATTTCTGGCTCGTTCCAAGATCTGAGCACAACGGCTGTAGGCGTCCGCCTTTCTGGCCTCTCCAAAATTCACCTTATGTCCACTGGGATCAGTTTCATATGTTTTAATCAAGATATCCTTTACTGTAATAATTCTGGCCTCATCATCACTGATCTCCGGATTGATATCTGCTGTCAATGCTTCATAGATCTTGTTTGCAAGAGCATACTCTGCATACATCCCAGCAATCAATTCTTCATCCGCTCCCAGTGCTGCTGCTTCACGTGGTGTCAAGGAATCATAATACAGCTTCGCCGCTTTTTGAGCCATTTTCTTCTCTCCGTCTGAGAGAGAAATATCGTACTGTCTTGCCAGTAGATTCATGGCCTTGATCTGTGCGATTCTCGCCATGACATTTTCCTTGAATTCATTAGATAACGGAACTCCGTTCATGTCCACATTCCAGATCTCAGAACCAAATGCCCCTTCATACTGATTTCTGGCAGTTGTCAGGTAGATCATGATCTCCGGCTGCATACAGGATATGTCCTCAATTCGGAACACTTCATTTTCCTGAAAATCAGTTGTCAGAATGATCTCTGTATTCTTTTTAATCCCACCACAGCCTCCGGCCAGTAAGAGCATGGTCAGCAGTTCCATGATGAATATACTCTTTTTGATATGCATCAAATTACCTCACTGCATATTTCTCCAAAATACTCCTTGCCACGCTGATTCCATTTGCAGATGCCTGTTGCAGTCCACGTGTAATGCCTGCACCATCTCCGATTGCACGCAGGCCCTGAATACTTGTCTCAAAATCTGTATTAACAACCGCTTTATTGGAGTAGAATTTCACCTCAACTCCATACAATAAGGTTTCCTCAGCTGCAAGACCGGGGGTAATCTTATCCAAAGCAAAAATCATCTCTTCGATATCGACCATGATTCTATGCGGAAATACCAGTGATAAATCTCCCGGCACAGCATCCTTCAATGTCGGAATCAGGTTATTACGACACAACCTTTCCTCTGTCGTCCTTCTTCCTCGTCTGAAATCACCAAAGGTCTGTACCAGTATCCTTCCTCCGCAGAGCATATTGGATAGCTGAGCTATCTGTTTTCCATATTCAATCGGTGTCTTAAAAGGCTTTGTGAAATTCTTGGATACCAGAATTGCAAAATTGGTGTTGTTGGTCTTATGTTCCTTCGATTTATATGCATGACCATTCACAACCGCCAAGCCGTTTTCATAATATTCGGTCGCAACCTCTCCTGATGGATTGGTACAAAAGGTTCTTACTTTATCATCAAAGGTCGGCGTATGATAGATGAGCTTCGCTTCATACAGATTCTCGTTTAAAAACTGCATAACCTCATCTCGTACTTCTACACGAACTCCTACATCTACTGTTCCAACTCTTGTTTCTACACCATTTTCTTCGCATATATGGCTAAACCAGTCTGCGCCTTCACGACCAACAGCTACAACAACCTCGGAAGCATAGCAGAAATCTCCTCTGTCAGTCTCTACGCCCTTTGCAATACCATCTTCGATGATAATCTGTTTCACCATGGTGTTGAAGCACAGCTCCACACCAACCTCTTCCAAATGCTTCTGCAGCTTTGCGTATATCTTGTATCCTTCTTCTGTTCCAAGATGACGAATCGGACATTCTACGAGCTTCAGATTAGCCGTAATGGCTTTTCTTCTGATTTCACGTATCTCAGCTGCCTTGTCCAGCCCATAGACATTCTCATCTGCTCCAAACTGCAGATATATTTTGTCAGATTCATGAATCAGCTCTGTAGCCTTTTCATACCCAAGGATCTCAGGAAGATTACCTCCGACATCCGGTGACAATGAAAGCTTCCCATCAGAAAAAGCCCCTGCTCCTGCAAAACCTGTTGTAATGGAACATGGCTTACATCCAACGCATACCTTTGTATCTCGTTTTGGACACTTACGTTGTTCTATGGAACGCCCTTTCTCAATCATCAGAACCTTGATTTCCGGTTTCTGTTTTAACAACTCATAGGCGCAGAAGATACCCGAAGGTCCTGCACCTACAATAATCACATCATACGTTTTGTTCATGTTGTTCACTCCTCAAATTTAATATCTACCCTTCCTGCCCCGCTTTCAATCTTAATAGAATTATCAGCATCACGATTAGTGTGACTCATTTCACTTTGTTTGATCCCATCCACATAGATGCTGCCAATCCCGGGTTCAAGATTCATATCATAATCATTCATAGAACCTGAAAAGCATACATCAACCGTTCCTACTCCTGAATTAATGTGGGTTTCCTGTGCATAGACATTTCTACATTTTGTATCGCCTACACCGGACTCCATTTTAATCGATTCTGCAGTCAGACAATCAACCTCCAAATCCCCTACTGAATTGACTAAAATCACATCATCAAACTCAAAGCCCTTTGGGATCACAACTGTAACACCAATGTCCTCTTCACTGATCTTCTGTCCCAGCTTAACTCCAAATAATTCAACGTCTATGGCAGCATTACAGATATACAATTCATCACCATTTTGTTCTACACAGGATGCCTCGTTCAGACCTATTCCCGTTACATAAATCTCGTCAGCGTCTTCATCATCTGATTCCACGATTTTTACAGTCCCGATGGAATTATTAACTTCAAGATCTTCTATATCTGAGGCATCAAAGCTTTCATCAATATCCTTTAATTCAATTGCCTGTTCAACGGCCTTATTGGCCCCTTCCTTGAACATCTGATGTGCCTTGTCAGAAGAGAAGACGGATGCAATCGCAGCGATTGCAGTAATGATGCCTCCAATGATGACAATCACAACAAATACGGCTATTACTATGGCTATTGTTTTGATCGCTTTTTCAAACTGTGTCATTTGATCTCAATCCCTCCGAACATACAGGTCGCATTAATATGAAGAACCGCTCTCACATCTCCAATCGGATTGGGAGCTTTATTATCAATTCCTCCGAAGATCGGAACACCACTAACCTCAACTCTGACATTGTCTGGAATAAATATGGTGGTTCCTCCGAAGATACTGGTTGCATTGATATCGACATGTCCATTCATGTAAGCATTTCTAAGATCCAACTCTGATCCGCCAAAAATGCTGTTGATATTTGCTCCGACAAAGGTTTCATTCTGATAAGTTACCTTACGTCCGGAAAATATTGCACTGATATCCTTAAAACTACCCTTTGCAGATTCCTGTGTGCCGTTATTGCTTGTTGTAAAGTTCGGATCATTATTATTGACATTCGGCTCTATAAAATCATTATACTCCATCGAGTCATGATGATGACTTGTATTGTTTCTAAAGATAAATCCAAGTCCGATAATCACTAAGATCAATGGTACGAACAGATTGCCGATGGTACTCCATCTAATGATATCCTGTGCAATCAACAGAAGCAGCAGTCCTATAATCAAACCAATGATATTCCCGGAACGTGGTCCATTTGATATGATACTGATACCACATGGAATAATGATAAACAATGACCACCAACCCTCAAAGAACAGGTTAAAGTCCCACATATCGAATGCTTTTCCGGCAAATCCTAATCCTATAATAATAAAGGCGATTCCCCATAGTATATTACTTGCACGATTTCTTCTTTCCATATTGAAAGTCTCCCTTCGAAATTTTCATTTGCTTAACTGTTTTCATTATACGCAAATTATTTCGTACTTCACAGTTACATTTGTCACCATTCCAAGGTGATAAATGAACTTTTTCAGATATTCTCCTTTTCATTTTCCTCAAAATGGATTACAATAGTAACATCTTAATGGACAGGAAAGGAGTAAATAATGGCTAAAAAGTTCAGAAAATTTCTATTGTTCACTACGGTAGCAGGTGCTGCAGCTGCCGGTGTATATCTTTACCTTAAGCAAAAAAACGAGAATTCCACAAAGGATTATGAAGACTCTGATGATGATATTTCCGATTTCTTTGATGATGATAAGAAATCCGACTCCGAACGTGGATATGTATCACTTGATCGTGGTGCTTCCGTATCAGAGGATACCTCCTCAACAGATACTGTCGAGGCTGACAAGCCTGATGATGATCCTCAGGATGAATAGCAATGAAATGGGATGTGACTTTAGTCGCATCCCTTTATGTTTTTATCCCTGATGTTTCCTTTCATCCAATATCTGCTGTTTCAAATCTCTTGCCTTATCCTTCATTCTCGCATTCGCATTCGGTGACAGCAATATTCCGGAAACCATCTTTGCAGCAATATCGTATCTTTGAAATTTTGCTGCTGTCACAGCAATCAGGTAATCCACGGTCGTCTCGTCCATTCCGCACATCGGGAAAGATTCAGACTGGCGTGCACTGATAAAGCCTTCAAGGGCACTTTTCAGGAGTTCCATTTCATCATCCTTACAGCTCTTTAACAACGCATCATAATCGGGGTCTGTGATATCCAGCTCTTCCGACTTTCCCCTGACCAACCATGCCATCTTCAGACAGATATATGCTTTCTCGCTTGCTTTTCCGCGTTTTACGATTGCATTTGCAAGCGTCAGTTTATAACGTTCCAGAGCATCATCATAAGAATAAACCGGCTTTTCAGGTAAGGGCTTAAAGCCTTTAGAAATATTCTCTTTGACTAACTTTGCCTGTGGTGGTGTAATCACCTTGAAGTATCTTGCAAGAGAGGCATATCCACAGGAAGGGCATAAAATGATATCATACTTTAGCGAATCGATTTTATCATACTTGGGACGAAGATCAGAATCTGTTCCCAGCAATTTTGCCTTTCCCACCTTAACTGTCCTTGTTTTAAATTCCTTGTCGCAAATCGGACATGTATAACTTTTGTCAAACAGAAAATCTATCTCTGTGGGTTCCTTATGCTGTTGTGCTGCTTTATCCTCACCATTTTGTCCTGATGCGTACAAATCAGCATTCTCCAAATCCCCCAGTCCGAACTGATCAAGTCCTGACAATATTCCCATTGCAGAAACCTCCTTCAATATAATCTATCTTATTGTTGTGCCGGGAGCCTAAATGAACTCTTCAAGGAAACAATCCTGTTAAATACAAGCGCTTCCGGTCTGGAATCCTTTGCATCGATACAGAAGAATCCCTGTCGCACAAACTGATAACTGTCATGGGGCTTTGCTTCTGCAAAACTAGGCTCTACATAACAGTTTTTTAACACCTTTAAGGAATCCGGATTCAGGTTCAGACTTCCGTCCTCATTGTAAACACCCTTTTCCTCATCAATGATATTCTCATACAGTCTCACTTCGGCTTGAACCGCAAATGGTGCCGGTACCCAGTGAATCGTACCCTTAACCTTGCGCTCCGAAAAACCGGAGCCACATTTCGTCGCCGGATCATAGGTACAGTGTACCTCTGTAACCTTCCCATTTTCATCCTTTAAATAGCTCTCACACTTTACAAAATAAGCGTGCATCAGACGAACCTCATTTCCAGGAAACAGTCTGAAATATTTCTTGGGCGGTTCTTCCATAAAATCATCACGATCAATATACAATTCTCCGCAGAATGGCACCTTACGATAACCCAAGCTCTCATTCTCCAGATTATTTGCCACATCCAGGTATTCCACCTGATCCTTTGGCCAATTGTCGATCACCAGCTTGATCGGATCCAGCACTGCCATCATACGGGGCTTTTTCAGTTTTAGATCCTCTCTGATACAATACTCCAGCATCGCATAATCTACAGACGAATTTGCCTTGGATACACCACACAGATCAACAAACATCTTGATGGATTCGGGTGTAAAGCCGCGACGGCGTAATGCTGCAATTGATACAAGACGCGGATCATCCCAGCCATCTACGATTCCATCCTGAACCATTTTTTTGATATATCTCTTTCCGGTAACTACATTTGTCAGATATAGCTTTGCGAACTCGATCTGCTTTGGCGGTTTCTCGTACTCCAATTCTCTAACCACCCAGTCATATAATGGTCTGTGATCCTCAAACTCCAATGTACAGATGGAGTGTGTCACACCTTCAATGGCGTCCTCAATCGGATGAGCAAAATCATACATCGGATAGATACACCACTTGTCTCCGGTATTATGATGTGTCATATGAGCAACTCGATAAATGATAGGATCTCTCATATTGATATTGGGAGATGCCATATCAATCTTTGCACGCAGCACTTTGGCTCCGTCCTCATAGACACCATTTTTCATATTCTCAAATAACTCGAGATTTTCTTCTATGCTTCTGTTTCTGTAGGGACTTTCCTTGCCCGGCTCTGTCAGTGTCCCTCTGTACTCACGTATCTCGTCAGCGGTCAGATCGCATACATAAGCCTTACCTTTTTGTATAAGTTTAACAGCTCCCTCATACATCTGCTCAAAATAATTAGATGCAAAGAACAGTCTGTCCTCCCAGTCAGCACCAAGCCACTCTACATCTGCCTTAATAGATTCCACAAACTCCGTATCTTCCTTCGTTGGATTCGTATCATCAAATCTCATATTAAACTTTCCATGATATTTTTGAGCAAGGCCATAATTTAGTAAGATTGATTTTGCATGCCCGATATGCAGATAACCGTTCGGTTCGGGTGGGAATCGGGTACAGATCTGATCATAGATTCCCTCTTCCAGATCCTTTTCGATGATTTGTTCAATAAAATTTCTCGAGATTACTTCTTCGTTTTCATTCAGTCCCATTGATTTGTTCCTTCATTTGGTTTTCTAAAAATTTGACACTTCTTAATTATAACTTCATTGAACACATTTAGCAAGTCGTCAGTTCGGCAACTGCCAGATCCAGTTCTGTCTGCAATTGTTTTAGATTCTCGCGGATCGATAGTTTCTGCGGACATGCCTTCTCACATAAGCCACATTCCACACAATTCTTTGCTTGCTCGGAATCAGTTATGTCATTGCTCCAGCTCCATTTTAATGCTCCGACATTCTCATAGATCCCATAATCATTCCATATTCTGAAATTCTCCGGTATATTGACGCCCTTTGGACACGGCATGCAGTAGCCGCATCCGGTACATCCGTTTTTGATACGTTTTCTGCGTTCTGTTGTGACCTTTAATACAGCCATCTGCTCATTGGGGGTAAGCGGCATGAACGGGCTGAACGTATACAGATTATCATGTACCTGTTCCATGGTCGTCATCCCACTTAAGATTACCTTGACATTCGGCAGACTTCCCACCCATCTGAGTGCCCATGATGCGTAGGTTGCATTTTTGGACAGTTCTTTAAAATGACTTCCGATGCTGTCTTCCATATAGGCCAAAGAGCCACCTCTGACAGGCTCCATGACAATCATCGGTATACCCAGTTCCTCTGCCTTTTTATATCCCTTGATACCAGCCTGTTCTTCTGTATCCATATAATTCAGCTGTATCTGACAGAAGTCCCAGTCCCTATAGGTGATGATCTCCTCAAAGACTTCATAAGAATCATGAAATGAGAATCCAAAGTATTTTATGAGGCCCTTTGCCTTCTGCTCCTCCAGCCAATTCACCACGCCCAGATCACACATCTTCTTAAAACTGTTCTGATTCAACGAATGTAACAGATAAAAATCGATATAATCTGTTTGAAGATGCTCCAGCTGTTCATTAAATATTCGTTGTGCATCCTCTATACTATCAACCATCCAACATGGAAGCTTGGTTGCCAAAAAGAAGGTGGATCTCTCATACTTTTTCAGTACACTTCCGACGAAAGTCTCACTCTCTCCGTCATGATATGGATATGCGGTATCATAGTAGTTTACACCCGCATTCATTGCCTCATCCAGCATTTTTTCAGCTCTTGCTCTGCTGATTCTGCCGCTAGCCGTGATCGGAAAACGCATGCAACCAAAGCCCAGTAGAGAAGTCTCAATTCCAAGTTTGTCCATCTTTCTATATTCCATCATCATCACCTCTGTTCATACTATACCATTCCTTTTGACGTCACGTCAAAGGATATCAATCCACCAATTGTCTTGACACAAGTTCTGCAAAAAAGCCGTTTTGTGCGATTAACTCATCAAATGTTCCGTCCTCAATGATCTTACCCTGATCAAGCACTACAATCCTGTCACAATGCCTAATGGTAGACAGTCTGTGAGCAATCACGATACGGGTACAATTTAGTGCATCCAAGGAGTCAGATACTGTTTTTTGTGTGATATTATCAAGTGCACTGGTTGCTTCATCAAACATTAATATCTTTGGTTTCGGTGCGATTGCTCTTGCAATCATCAGTCTCTGTTTCTGACCTCCTGATATTCCGCCTGATCCTTCCGATATGTAGGTATGCATTTCCATTGGCATATTTCGAATATCTTCGTCTACGCCCGCCATTCTTGCTGCTTCCCATGCATCGTCCAAAGATAGCCATGGTGCAGATATCGTAATATTAGAGAATATGTCTCCCGCAAATAATTTACCATTTTGCAGCACAACGCCAATCTTCCTGCGTAGTGATTTCAAATCCAGCGTGGTTAGATCCTTGCCATCATAATACACCGCTCCACGGTTCGGTGATTCAAATCCCAACAGCAGACGCATCAGTGTCGTCTTACCGCAGCCGGTTCTGCCTACAATGGCAACATATTGTCCCGGACGGATCTTCAATGAAAAATTGTCCAATACATAGGGCATTTCTTCGTTGTATCGAAAAGAGATATTATTTAATTCTACTGCACCGTTTAGTCGCGACAGAACTTTTTTGTCTTGTGAAATCTCAGGAACCTCTTTTAACATAGGCTCTACCATTTCCAGAATCGGACGAATGTTAGCAATCGAAAGTACCATGGAGGCAAATGACATAAATGCGCCGTTTACCATACCATAGGATACATTAAATGCCATATAATCGGCAGTACTGACATGATTCACTGCTGCAACATAATATATGACGATCACTCCAAACAAGGAAATCGCAGTTGAGATAACAGAATTGATCTTCAAAAACAGCACCGGCGAATATTCCATCCTTGCGACCTTTTCATACTTTCCTGCCCATTTTGCAAAGGCCCTCCGTTCAGCTCCGGACAGCTTAATCTTCTGAATACCTGTAATCAGATCAAACACCGTACCATCCAGTTTTGAAGACAATTTCATCTTTTTTCTCGAATACTTCATTTGTATCATACTCGAAAGGGCTGTAAACAGCACAGTGATCAGCATGATCCCTATGGAGGGCACAACAAGTGATGGAGTATAATGTGCGATTTGTGTGATATAAATAATTGCAAATAAAGAACTTAAGCCTGTATCCAGTACAATACTAATCAGCATTGTACCCAGATTTTCCATATAAGAAACACGGCTTGCCAGTTCACCTGAGCTGTAATCCTTAAAAAAGGTAGCCGGCATGGACAGAACCCGCATCATTGCGGCTGACTGTATGGATAGATTCATCTTTGTTTCAATTCTTGACATGATCAACGATTTCGTGATACCAATTAAAGACGATGATAAGGTCGAGCCGATCAGCAAACAGGCGATCGGAATCAAAACATTAAGGTTTTCCTGGTAAACAGCATGTTGAAAGATCAATGAATTTGCAAAAGGAGGTATGAACCCCAATAGTGACACAGCAAGCGTAGCAAGTACGATCATGACGTAATCTGCTTTGGAAAGTGCCTGTAGCATATACTCCAGTAAATCCCGAATCCCGATCTGATACATCGGAAACGGTTTATAAAAACAGATTGCTTCGCTCATCAGATTCTCTGCTGTTTTTTCATTGATCCTGACTTGTTCCCCGGTTTTGTAATCCGTATATTCATAACCCGAGAATCCTCTGGGAATCATCGCAACAGACTCTCCATCCTGCGTAGTGCCTAATAATGCTCCAATACAATCATTATACCAGCCCTCTGTCAGTTGAACCGTTCTCCTCATGATGCCGACAGGACGTAAGATATGCTCCAGTTGTTCATTGATATCTTCGATCTGTTCTGGTATTTTGACAGCTTTTACATGATAGAAATCCATTATCTGTTCGATGGCATCTCGGTTTCGCCGGTTGCCGGTAGCATTTGCTCTCTCTGCAGCTGCTCCCATTACAACTCCGGACATACTGACAAAAGCTTCTGAGAAGCTTTCTTCATCATTCTGTATTCTCTGTTTGATCTGTTCTTCAAACCAACCCGACATATCTCTTCCTCAATTGCATCATTCGCTTGTGATCAGTTCACTATACCTTCCGTTCAGTGCCATTAATTCCTCATGAGTCCCTCGTTCCACAACCTTGCCACGTTCCAACACAATGATCTCATCACAGTCTCTTATCGTGGATAATCTATGTGCAACAACAATACAGGTAATGCCCCTTGCCTCAATTGCATTCACGACTTCATACTCTGTTTTTGCATCCAGTGCTCCTGTTGCTTCATCCATAATAATAATTGTGGGATCCTGTGCAAGTACTCTGGCAATCTCCAGACGCTGACGCTGACCCCCTGAAAAGTCCTTACCGCCCTCATGAAGTTTATATTGGTATCCTCCCTCACGTTGCATGATGTCCTCATGAATATTGGCATCTCTGGCCGCCAGAATCATCTCAAAATCCTCGATAGAGCTATCCCACATTTTAATGTTATTTGCAATCGTATCCTCAAATATAATAATATCCTGATCCACAACAGCTAGCGAACCGGTGAAAACAGCATGATTGATCTCACTGATCGGTTTTCCGTCAAACAGGATTTCTCCGCTCCAGGGCTGGTACAAACCCGAGATCAACTTGGACAGTGTCGATTTACCACAGCCGGACGCTCCGACAAGCGCCACCCTGCTGCCACTCTTTAATTCCAGATTAAAATCATCTATAAACGGCTCTGCCAGTTTGGAATATCCAAAGGTGACATGCTTCATGACCAGATTTCCGGATAGTTTTTGATAGGATTCGGCTTCCTCTGTATCGTATTCAACATCTGTCGGATATTCCATGATATCCTCGATACGTTCCATATTTGTACGCATCTCCTGGTAGTTCTGTCCCGCATTGATCAATGCATTAGCCGGAGCCGTAAAGGAGATCATAAAGCCCTGAAATGCCAATATCATACCTACCGTAAACTGCCCACGTATCGTCAGGTATACCCCTAATATCAAGATGATGATATTGGTCAATGAGGAAACCAACGTCGGAACCGCACCCAGATATTGATTCAGTTTCATGAATTTCACATTCTGTGAATTCACAGAAGCCTGATATCCTGACCATTTTTGAAAGTATCCGTTCTCTGCACCGCTTGCCTTTATGGTTTCAATCATTTCTATACCATTTACGGTAGCTGCTGACAATTTTCCGTTGTCACACATCTGTATACGTGTGATGTTAATACGTTGTCTGGAAATTTCCCGTGCAACAAACAGATTGATCACTACTGATAATACCCCTACCAGTGTTAACAACGGACTATAGCGGAACATGATCACGATATAAAAAATCAGCATTACGAAATTAATAAATAGTGGTGCAAATTCGTCAATCAGGGTAGCTGCTATGCTTTCATTTGTCGACTGTCTTGCTGCAATATCACCGGCCATTCTCTGGGAAAAGAATTCCATTGGTAATCGCAGGACATGCCACATAAAGCCCGAATTAGCCACAATCGCAAGCTTTCCTTCTATTTTCAGCATATAAATCGCTCTCACACTTTCAACCAAAATCTGTATCAATGCAAAGCCAATCATAAACAGAATAAACGGATTAAACCATTCTGGATTCTTCCCTGATAATAAACGGTCTATAAACACACGTGAAAATGCGGGATTAATGATTCCAATCATGGATGTGATCAACGCTGTTAGGATGACAAAAGCAAAGGCAGGTATTGTTCCTTTGAGCTTGTTTCCTACAAAATTTCCGATACTTTTGGGTCTTCCGTCCGGCACAAAAGTTTCAGTCTTCTCAAACATCAGACTGATTCCGGTAAATCCCTCATCAAATTCCTTCTGACTCAACAGCACAGTTCCTCTTGCAGGATCATTGATGACTACTTTATTCCCTTTAAAACCACACAAAACGACAAAATGGCAAAAATTCCAATGAATGATACACGGAAAATGACCTTCCTTCATCAGTTGCTCTGGCTCATAACGATAACCCTTTGCATCCAATCCGTAGTTTCTGGCAGCTCTTAGGATATTTTTGGCATTGGAACCGTCTCTGGACACACCACAGTCGGATCTTACCTGTTCTAACGGAAGCCATTTACCATAATAAGCTAAGATCATTGTCAGACAGGCCGCACCACACTCCAGCATTTCCATCTGCATCACAACAGGAACCTTGGCATGTCCCTTTGTCACGGTTTGGTGAGTCTTGTTCAGTTTTTCTTTTTTATTAGCCGTATTCATGCAGAATATCCTTTGTATTTTACTAGTTTATCATGAATGATATAGCATGCTCCGTCGTTCCCGGCATTTCTCCATACACTGCCCAGATTAATACAGAAATCAACAGAACAATCACGGCAGCCAAAATCACCCATGTACTCGGATTGGATACCTTGATATAATCATTCAGTTGATCCGGTGAAAAAACTTTGTCGATATTTTTCTTTCTAAATAACGATTCTTTCATACTAATATACCTCCAAACATCTCTTTAATGATACGTGTTTTTCGCAAATTACGCAAGGGTTTCACTGTGACTTTATTGATAGAATAAGAAATGAAATCAATTCGCAAAATAAATGTTGACAGCGTCAATATATATTGTTACAATGTAGACGCTGTCAATATCATGATATCAACATACAGTAAAGAGAGGAAAACTACGTGGAGAAAAAAGGCTACCATCATAACAATCTCAGACAGGCATTAATAGAAGCCGGAATTCAAATTATTAACGAGGATGGATATGACAATTTATCATTACGAAAAGCAGCTGTCATGTGCGGTGTAAGCCATGCAGCACCCAAAAATCATTTTCATGACAAGGAAGAATTCTATAATGCAATAAAAAAATATATTGCAGAAGGATTTGCAGAGTACTTCAAAGTGGCAATTGATCAGAATCAAGATGAGAAAATGTTAATCCGAGATATGGGAATTGCTTACATTCAATTTTTTGAAGATAATCCACAATACTATCGTTTGTTTGTAGACCAGAACGATATTTCCATTCATATTTCAGAACACGCCATAGAGGATTCAGAGTATTTACCATTTCAGTTATTTCAGGAAAATGCCAGAAAGGTAATACGTAAAAGAAATGTTCCAGAAGAAGCAATACCCAGAATGATACTGGAATTATGGGCAATTGTAAATGGACTTGTGGCATTACGTGTGATGAAAGGTTTTCATTATGATGGAGATTGGATGGCTATGGTCAATCAGATCATTAAAGGAGAAAGATAATGAAGAAAAACATGTCAGAGAAAAAGAATAATACGAAAAAAAGAGTTTTAATCGTTGTATTGATCATTGTCGGATTATTACTAATTGCAGTAGTTGGTACCGGAATCATGTTTAAAGATGAGTTGAAAATTGTAAGTTCCATTAGCAAGATCAAAGATTATCCGGCATACTACATGGAAGTAAATGGAGATTATCATTTTGATGAGTTTCTTACAGGTGGCGGCGCATCTACTGATTCAGAGGTCAGTGAATACTTGACAAGTAAAATATCTCACGGATTTTATAAAGTAGATGTTATAAATGATGGACCTGCATGCAGTACAATATCGGCAAAAACAACAAATGGCAATCATATATGGGGAAGAAATTTTGACTGGGGAAAAACAGTTCCTATCATTGTAAAATCCACACCTTCTGATGGATATGCTTCTATTTCTACCTGTGAATTTGGAAATATAACCGGAAGTGCAAGTGTGTTACCAGAGGGTATAGCAAATAAAATGTTAGCAATTGCTGCACTATATGTACCAATGGATGGAATTAATGAAAAAGGTCTTTGCATTGCAGAACTTGAAGTAAATGAAGGTGGAATGCCAAATCTGAATACAGATAAACCAGACCTTACCATTACAACAGCAATTCGTTTAGCACTTAACAAAGCAGCCACAGTTGAAGATGCTATTGCATTATTTGAACAGTATGATATTCATGCATCGGCAAATATCAGTCATCATTTTTCAGTATCAGATGCAACCGGAAAAGCGGTTTCAGTTGAGTTTGGAGAAGATGGTATAATTGTGGTAGATACCAATACAGTAACCAACTTTAACCTGGCAAATGGTGATATCGCAGCTGGTGGAGAAAGTCCTAAGAGACGATATGAGACCTTGAATAAAATATATGATGACAACAAAGGAATTCTCAATCGTGACATAGTAAAAGATGCGTTATCACAAGTTTCACAGCCGACAGGCGATTGGACCACACAGTGGAGTATCATATACGAGCAGGATAATCAAGTTGATTACTATTTTAACAGTGATTTTTCAAAAGAACCACTTAGCTACAGTATTAAAGAGCCTCAAGAGGGGCTGTAAAACAAGTCCTTAATTAAGAATCTCCAGTCCCTGAAAATAATCAACCTCCCTTTTTGTTCATTATAATACATACTAACTCACATGTGAAGTGCATATTTACATCATAATGTGTCATAGAATGTCAGTGTGAATTCACATTATAATGTATTCAAAATATATGGAGGTGTTGAGACTGTGGATAAATTCGTTGTAGTGCCTAAAGAAGATAAAGCCGTAACAATGACTATTCGTATAGACCGAGTATTACAGGAAAAGTATAATGACCTCTCAAATAGAACTAATCGTTCCAGGAATGAATTGATTGGTTTAGCCTTACAATATGCTCTTGACAATATGGAAATCAAGGATAAATAAAACAAAATAAAAAATAGCCACAGACCGCCGAAACATGCGATTTGTGGCTATTTTTTGACCTATAGAACTTTCAATAAAAATGCTGTTGGGCAGAATCGAACTGCCGACCCCCACACTACCAATGTGGTGCACTACCGACTGTGCTACAACAGCATAGTGTATATCTCATCGAAAGACATTCTATCATATTCAACTGTGAATTGTCTATCACTTTTTCAGTATTTCTTTTTTGATCTTACTTCGGATTCTCTGAAGTGCATTATCTGTGGATTTTTCGTCCTTTCCTAACACCTTTGCAATTTGAATATAGCTCATTCCGGTGATGTACAGATCAAGTACCTGTTTTTCAAAGGCACTTAATGTACTGTCGATTTTATCCTCCAGCGCCGCCACATTTTCTTTATCAAAAAACAGTTCTTCGGGACTTTTATCTACCGCCGACTGCAAGGCATCAACCAAAATGGCCTCTTCTCCTTCTGCATCCGACATATTGGTATACAGAGAAACATATGAATTTAAGGGTGTATGTTTCTGTCTTCCCGCTGCCTGTACTGCCGTGTACATCTGCCTTGACACACACAGATCTGCAAATGTATAAAAACTTGCATCTCGACCGCTGTCATAGTCACGTATTGCTTTAAACAACCCGATCATGCCCTCTTGTATCAAATCCTCATTATCTGCTCCCAGGATAAACATCGACTTGGCTTTACTTCTTACGAGATTCTTATATTTATCCATAATAAAATCCGTGACAGGTGTCTCACCCTCACGTAATCGCAAGATCAATTCTTCATCTGTAGCATGTGAATAATCATGTTTCCTGTCCATATTATTTTCCTACATCATTCTTTGTCTGACAATTTCATAAGCCAGTACGCCCGCGGCCACTGATGCATTCAGGGAGTCGATATCACCCTTCATCGGAATACTCGCTACATAGTCGCACTTTTCACGAATCAGACGACCTACGCCTGTTCCCTCGCTGCCGATGACCAGTCCGATCGGTCCGGTCAGGTTCTGGCGATACATCAGTTCTCCATCCATATCACCACACACAAACCACAGTCCACGTTTTTTAAGATCTTCCATTGTTTGTGCCAGATTAGTCACTTTGGCCACCGGAGTATAATTCAATGCTCCCGCAGAAGTTCTGGCAACCACCGCCGTCAGTCCGACTGCGCGGTTCTTGGGTATGATCACGCCATGTGCACCACATAGATTTGCCGTTCTGATGATTGCACCAAGGTTATGCGGATCTTCTATGTTGTCCAGCAGAAACAGAAAAGGGGGCTCTCCTTTTTCCTCTGCTTTTTTTAGTATATCCTCTACATCAGCATATTCATAAGCCGCTGCCTGAGCAATCACGCCCTGATGATGTCCTGTTGTGCTCATCTGGTCGAGTCGTTCCTTTTCCACATATTTGATCATCGTATCATGCTTTTTGGCTTCACGTTTGATCGTCACTAAAGGACCATCCTGACACCCATCCAATACATACAGTTTATCAATTGTCTTTCCTGAACGAAATGCCTCAATTACCGCATTACGTCCCTCAATATAAAATTCTTCATAACCCATCCTGATTATCCTGACCTTTCATAATGTGATACAGGTATCACTTTCCGCATAGTTCAAGTCCAAGCTTCAATAAACCCACAACCCTCTCACTCTCACCCTTCAGATACAAGTAACCGCACACTGCCTCCATACCGGTTGCTTTTCGATAGTCTGCCACGGATGCATTTTTTGCTGTTGTATAGGACTTGGCATTGCGACCGCGTTTATAGATGCTCTGTTCTTCCTCAGTCATATACTCCTGTAACAATTCTGCGATCCTCGCCTGTGTACCTGCCTTGACCAATTCGCTTGTCAACTTGTGTAGCTTGTTTGCCGCACAATTTGCCCTACAAACCACAATAGATTTAATGATCAAATCATAGATGCTGTCACCGATATATGCAAGGGTAAGAGGCGAATATGTGTTGATATCCGCCTCCTTTAGGTCAAATTGTTGTCTAATATAGGGTAATATCTGTTCCATCTTTACATTTACCTAAGCCTTCGTATGCCACTTTACGCCTTCTCTTGTATCCTCAAGAACAATTCCCTTTTCTAAAAGTTCATCTCTGATCGCATCAGCTCTTGCAAAATCCTTGGACTTCTTTGCTTCCTTTCGCTCAGCAATCCTACTCTCTACAAATGCTGTCAGCTCATTGTCAACTGTAGCTTCCTGTTCCAAGGGAATCGTCAGATCCAGTGACAAAACACGATCAAAATCATTTAACAATGCATGCTTTGTCGCATCATTTAAATCATCCTTAATCAGATCATAGACAATCGTAATCGCCATGGCAGTATTCAAGTCATTTCCTACCGTATCTGCAAAACGCTTCCTGTAATCATCAAACGCTGCCTGATCTACTGTACCCTCTGCAAGGTAGGAGCTTGTCTTTGTGCGCAGTTTTTTATAGGTTGCTGCAACACTGTCCAACTGTTCATAGGAAAATTCCAATGGCTTTCTGTAATGTGACTGCAGACAAAACATCCTGTATGCAAGCGGATCATAACCCTTTTGTTCCAATAGGTCGACTGTCAGAAATTCGCCCTTGGATTTACTCATCTTACCTGATTTATCGTTCAAATGGTGTACATGAAACCAATAATTACACCACTTATGTCCGACATAGGATTCACTCTGTGCCACCTCATTGGTGTGATGTGGAAAAATGTTGTCCACACCGCCACAGTGAATATCCATATACTCACCAAGATGCTTCATACTGATGGCAGAACACTCAATGTGCCAGCCCGGATATCCGAGTCCCCAGGGACTCTCCCATTTCAGAGCCTGATCTTCAAATTTGGATTGTGTAAACCACAAAACAAAATCATTTTTATTCTTTTTATTGGTATCCTCTGCAACATCATCGCGAACACCAACTAAAAGTTCCTCTTCATTCTGATTTCCAAACACATAATAGGTAGAAAGTTTGGAGGTATCAAAATAGACATTATCACCTGAAACATATGCGTAGCCTTTTTCAATCAGCACCTCAATCATATGAATGAATTCTGCAATGCAGTTTGTTGCGGGCTCCACCACATCAGGTCTCTTGATGTTCAGTTTGCTACAGTCCGAAAAGAAAGCATCTGTATAGAACTTTGCGATTTCCATAACTGTTTTATGCTCACGCTTTGCTCCATTGAGCATTTTATCCTCTCCGCTGTCTGCATCACTTGTCAGATGTCCTACATCAGTAATGTTCATGACACGCTTAACATCATAATCCAGATAGCGAAATGTCTTTTCCAGCACATCTTCCATCAGATAGGAGCGCAAATTTCCGATATGGGCAAAGTGATATACCGTCGGTCCGCATGTGTACATACTGACCTTGCCTTCTATATTCGGAATAAATTCCTCTTTCTTCTTTGTCAATGTATTATATAGTATCATGTTCTGATTTCCTTCCTGTAGCTTCTCTTTGCAGTCGTTTGAGTTCATGTTCAATATCCAGCAGACGATTGGTCAGTTCAGAATTGGTCTTTTGCAGATTCTGCAGATCCTCTTTGACGGGATCAGGCAGATCGACCTGATTCATCTCGTCTCTCGGTATCTGTATGTTATTCCGCTTAACCACACGTCCCGGAACACCAACCACTGTAGAATTAGGTGGTACCTCCTCCAGCACAACCGAACCGGCTCCGATCTTGGAATTCTCACCGATTGTAAATGATCCAAGAACCTTCGCTCCCGCACTGATCATGACGTTGTCTCCGATGGTTGGGTGACGTTTACCATGTTCCTTGCCGGTTCCTCCGAGCGTAACACCCTGATAAAGTGTGACATTGTTCCCAATAATCGTTGTCTCACCGATGATCACACCATTTCCATGATCAATGAAAAAGCCCTCTCCGATCTCTGCACCCGGATGAATCTCGATGCCGGTCTTTCTGGCAGCACGCTGTGAAATCCATCTTGCGAGAAAATAGTGTCCTTTTTTATATAATCGATGTGCCTGGCGGTATTTCATCATCACTTTAAAACTCGGATATAAAAACACCTCCATTGCACTGTGAATGGCCGGATCCCGTTCTCTGATAACGCGGATCTCATCCTTCACACGCTTGATATAACCCATTTTAATGCCTCCGTATATCACTTAAATCATATATTTAACTCTGGTATCAGTCTATGCAATCTCAATACATTTGTCAATTGCAATTTAGGTTTACATAATCATTGTTTTTGACAGCCCGGACAGCCTGTACATCGGCTTTGCTCGCTCATCCTATCTGTTTCAATCATATCAATTGCAGTCGTCAGCATGCAAATTGCCTGAGCACTGATGCCTTCTCCATTACCTGTAAAGCCAAGACCTTCCTCTGTGGTTGCCTTAATATTAACCTGATTGAGTTCCACATGAAGGGCTGCTGCTACATTTTCTCTCATGACATCAATGTAGGGCCGCATCTTAGGTGCCTGTGCGATGATCGTTGCATCAATATTCTCGATAAAATAATTCTCCTTCTCCAATAATGCCCCGACATGTTTTAATAACGTTATGCTGGAAATTCCTTTATACTGAGGGTCTGAATCCGGAAAATGCTTTCCGATATCACCTAATGCGGCGGCTCCTAACAAGGCATCCATGATCGCATGTACCACTACATCTGCATCTGAATGTCCTAATAATCCTTTTTCATATGGTATCTTAACGCCTCCCATAATCAGGTCACGTTCTTCTGTTAGTTTGTGTACATCATAGCCCATTCCAATTCTCATAATTCCATGTTTCCTCCATTATGACATCCATCCTTCACTTCCTGAATCATCTCATGTTGACATCCCTGATGTTTCGATATATAGTAATGAAGTGATTATTTTCACACGCAGATAGTATAACATATTAATGTAATGCTAGGGGAGCTTTTTTTGCTGAGACTGTCATTTTTATGACTAACCCTCATGACCTGAACCGGATAATACCGGCGTAGGCAAGCAGTTTTTAAGGCTGACCCTCCCATTTCACAAAGGAGGATTTTTTTATGTCAAAATCAAATCATTTCTACGTACGCCGTCTGGCTTTTTGCGGTGTAGCACTGGCTCTCGCCACAATTGCATCCCTCATCAAGGTGTTTCATTTTCCGTTTGGAGGCTCTGTTACCTTTTTCTCCATGCTGTTCATCTGCCTGATCGGTTATTTTTACGGTCCCCTAACAGGCATCTGTGTCGGGATCGCATATGGAGTTTTGCAGATCATGATCGAGCCTCTGATTTATCATCCTCTACAGGTCATTATGGACTATTTTCTAGCATTTGGATCTCTGGGATTATCCGGCTTCTTCTGGAAGAAGAAAAATGGGCTTCTGATTGGTTACCTGGTCAGCATTACCGGCCGATGGATCTTTGCAAGTCTGTCCGGTTACATTTTTTGGAGCGAATATGCATGGGAAGGCTGGAATGTACTGGCATATACGACTGTCTATAATGGTATCTACATCTATGCAGAAGGTGTAATTACTATGATACTGATCCTGTTGCCACCTGTAGCAAACGCAATTGCAAGAATCAAAACGTCTGTCACCGAACCAGTAACATAAAATGCAGCCCCTCTGTTAAGGAGGGGCTGTTGTTTTGAAAGAAAACGTATGATCATTTGGTAGCAATTCAATTATTTTTTACTTTGCAATCACCTCTTCTGCCATTTTGAAGAAATCATCAGCACTGATTGTGGCGTCACTGCACATCAAGGAGTAATCGACTCCGTCCTTTTCCCAATATACAAAGCAAATATCAGATTCTTCAACCTCATCAGAGCCGTAAGAAATGTAGTAATGCTCCCCTGCCATATTTGCCTCATCTTCCGGGGTCAATTCATAATCGACCGGAACGAATTTATAATGGTCTGATTTATATGAAACAGTAACACCGGAGATTTCTTTTTTCTCCATAGCGTCATCAATTTCCTGTGCAGCCTCTGCCTGTACCTCATGTACAATCATTGTAATCTTAGGTGCACCATCCTTGACATAGTAGCCCCACCATTCCTTGAAGGAACCCATATTATTATTGTTTTCATCCAGCTTATCAACACCACTGATATCCATTTTACTGAACTGATACCCGTTTGAAAAGTTCTCAACACAATTAAATGTAAGTCCCAGTTGTTCCTGCGCTTTACCAAGCTCCTCGTAGGAATCATAGCTGTGTCCAAGTGAAATGGAAGAAACATAGCTGGTAATCTGACCGGCTGCATATACACCCGTTGGTATCAAAATACATACAGCAATCGCTGCTACGGCAATCCATACCTTATTAATCTTTTTCATGACTCTCTCCTTTTTTCGTCTTGCAGACAGATCAGTTATGTCAACCACTTTCAGAGTGCATTCCTGTTGAAGAATCTGCTCATCTATTTTCTCTTTCATATCTGTTGTTACATTGAGACGATCTCCTTCACTGTGCAATGCGTGTCGGATTTGTATATCCAAATTGTTCCGTTCTTTCACAATGGCTAACCTCCTGTCCTGTTTTCTGCAAATATTTTTTTAATTGTCCCCTTGCTGTAAACAGTCTTGACTTCACGGTTCCCTCAAGACAATTGCAGGCGGCGGCTATTTCCTTAGTTGACATCTGGTTGTAATAGTAGTAAACAATCATTGTACGATACTTGATATCAAGCTTTGCTATGGCATTGTACAGTTCATTTGCCTGTTCTTTATGTACAACAAGGTCTAGCACTGACACTCCGTCTGTATGCTCTGCTGTTTGTTCAATCTCTTCATCCGGATATTCATGTCTTGACTTTTTCCCATAATTCCAAGCAGTTCTGGTTAATATCTGATATAACCAAGCCTTAAATCCGGAGTTATTCTTTAGTTCAGTGCAGTGTAGATAACATTTAATAAATGTCTCCTGCATGATGTCTTCACTATCTGCCCGATTCCCAACAATCAGATATGCCATCCGAAGTATTTGGTTACAATACATTTCGTAAATTCGATCAAAAGCGATTTTATTACCCTGTTTCATGCTTTCAACCAGTTGTGCCTCATCCTCCAAGAAAATGCCTCCCTTCTGTCGTTTGGTGCGCACCTGTTATTAAGAGTACTCAAAATAGATTTTGGTTCATTTTTTCTTCCAGTCATCTCCTATTGTTTAAATGTTACGAAATTGTTACAATTCATTTGTACTTAGCTAATACAAATAAATCAAGGAGGTAATCGATATGTGCTTTAAATTTTTCAGTAACTGTAGTGATATCATGTCATTGCTCCGCAGCTGTTTCGGGTGTTAAGGGAGTATTTTCAGATATCCATAAAATAATGGAGTGCTGACAGCACTCTATTATTTTGTCTGTATATATCATACTGCTTATTTCATACAAAAAATACTCTTGACAAAGTATAGCAATATTTAGTACAATAGCGAAGCGGGTTTAATACTAGATCGTGATATGACGTGAGGTAAACAGCAAGGTTTTAGATTTGCTTCGCAGATCACATTTGGGATCTTAGCTCAGCTGGGAGAGCATCTGCCTTACAAGCAGAGGGTCATAGGTTCGAGCCCTATAGGTCCCATTAACCCGCATTATTTTATGCCATGGCGGAATAGCTCAGTTGGCTAGAGCACACGGTTCATACCCGTGGTGTCGAGAGTTCAAATCTCCCTTCCGCTACGATACAGATAAGCCTTGAAACAAATGTTTCAAGGCTTTTATTATGCTTCCTCATTGATTGCCATTTCTCTTCCAACACCATAGATGCCGATGATGTTTTTATAGGAATCATGTAATAAATACTTAGAAACCTTATAATGATGTGTCTTTTCATCCTCTGTAGGAAGCATTTCCATCTGATTAATCAGAGATTTATCCTCCTTAATCATTTTCTGATCTTCATTATGAAACAGATCTGCAAGATCACTGTGAAACAATTCATAATCCGTTTTTCCGATCAGATCCTTTTCATCAGACAATCCTGCCACCCGGGCAAATGACCTGGATGCACACACATACTTTAACGTTCTGTCTTTGATAAAGAACAGATCTGTAGATGCTGCCATCATGGTTTCCAACGCAACCGGAAGCATTCTTCGGAAGGTTACAATGTTCTCCTCGATGGAAGTATATGTCACATACAGCATTACCTTGCCTGATTTTTGCCGCATGATATTGGCACGAACCAAAAAGGGAATATATCTGCCATCTCCATGCAGCACATGTATTTCACATTCCTGCTCCTTTTTACTAATCACGATCTTCTGAATGATCATGGGCAGGATCGCCCTGTCATTTAAATGGATGGAATCCATCACCGGGATATTATCCTTTACTGCAGGCTCTCTACCTACAAGCTCCCAATACTTTTTATTCAGGTAAACACATTTGATGGTTCCTCCGGTAATGTCAAATATCCCTGCACCACACGGAAGATTTTCTATCAATTCTTTTTGTCTCTCTTCTTCTCTGCTTTCTTCAGTAATATCTGTATACAGATTCAATTGAATATCCAGTTCGCCACTGTTCATCCTCCTATTGACAGACAACATACGAATTTTCTTAATCGTCTCGTCTCTGCAGACAATACGAAATTCCATAGACGTCGGCTTATCTAACATACGAATACTCTGAGCCTTTTCGATTACCCGTTCCCGATCCTCCGGATGGATTCTATGGTATGGGTTCTTCACTTCTTCCTGATATTGTTTCTTGGTATATCCAAGCAACGCATAATACTGCTCATTTGCAAATAGATTCTCCTGTGTCTTAAGATTTAATGTTGTTGCAGTAATACCGCTTCCCACATTGTCCAGAATCATTTGTAAAAATGTTTCCTTTTCCTCTGCCATGGCAATTGCAGCCTGTTCACTCGTTATATCATCTGTGATTGCAATCTGTAATGGATATTGATTACCCTCAAATCTTACCAGAGAAATCTCACTCTTAATCCATGCAACCGCCCCATCACGTTTGATGATTCTATAGACAGTCTCAAAGGGAGCATGTCCCTTGTCAGCCTTGAGACCTTCTTCCTTGATCCGCACAACATCCTCCATATGTACGATATCCGTCACATGGTTGATTTCGTTGTTATACTGCTGTCTGGTATATCCACGTTGTTCAAAATAGCGGTCATTAGCAAATACCATCTCCATTGTACCGTCTTCGTGACAGAAGCATACAGAGACACCACTATTCATATTCTCCATCACCATCTCCAGCTGGGCGGCCAATATCTTCTCCTGCTGCTCTGCTGTCCGTTGTTCCGTAATATCCTCCACGATACAATAAAAAAGGTAACGATCCTCAATGTGAGTGATCTCACGCATGAATAAATGGATGAAAATACTTTCACCCGGATTTCGAAATCCACACAGTTCTATCTCACTTGCCATTTCACTCTTCGTTTCTATGGCCTGCGAAATCGCCTCAATCAATCCTGCCTTTGCGTTCGGAGTGAGATATTTCTCCCAGCCAAAATGCAGTGAATCTGTCTTGTAATCCTGTTCTCCCCATAATACCTTCATATACTTATCATTGACACGAATCACTTCTACTCTGTCCTGACAGTATTCAAAGATACATGCACCACCTACATACGTATTAAATATTAAGGTTTCCATGGAATGTAGATCCCAGAAGGAATTTCTCTGTGCAACAGTCGTCATAATGCTCTGTGCATATCCTTTATTTTCTATCACTCTGGTATAATCGCATGTCTGCAATGGTTTGGAATAGAAAAAACCCTGTACATTATAACAGCCAATTGATTTTAGGTATTCTGCCTGTTCCGGTTCCTCTACACCTTCTGCAATGACGGACATCCCAATCCATCTGGCCATACGGACGATGGATTCCAATATATTGCCTCCTCTGTCCGGATTATGCTCCGTCTCTAAGAAACGCATATCTAACTTCACCATGTCTGCCGGAACATCCTTCAAGGTCTTCAATGAGGTATAACCGCTTCCAAAATCATCAATTCCCATAATGAACCCATATTGTCTCAATTGCTCTACAACCTGTATGATCCGTTCGCTGGAACGGACAAATGCAGATTCTGTGATCTCAAGTCTAAGTGAACTGACCGGAATCTCATACTTTTGAATCAGGCCGATTAAACGGTCAACGATATCCTCACACGAAATGTCATATCCCGAAACATTAACGGATATTGGTATCAATGGTGTTTTTCGATCAATCATATCACGCAGTAAGATACAGGTCTGTTCCCATACATATTGGTCAATTTCATATATAAAACCATTCTTTTCAAAAATTGGTACAAAAACCTCAGGCGCAATCAAGCCCTTATTAGGATGATTCCAGCGTACCAATGCTTCAGCTCCGATCAGGACACCTGAGACTTGATTGAACTGAGGCTGATACCACACCTCAAACTGCCCCAGCTGCAATGCCTGATTCATCTCACTGATGATCTCTTGTTCCTGCAATATCCGATTACGCATATCCTCATTGTATACTGCTATGTATTTATCATAGAGATTCTTAACGGATTCCTTTGCCATCATCGCACGATCATACATAATGCCCGGATCCAATGTGAGATCCTCTACATAATAACGACCGATTGAACAGGATATTTTAGGAAGCGAACTATCCAAAACCGCTATTCTTTCAGAGATTCTTTCAATTCTTTTTGATTTTACATACTTATTAGGATATAAAATGGCAAAATGGTCTGCCGTAATTCTGGAAATCGTAGCTTCCTTTCCCCGAAATGCATTTCGAAGTATCTTTGCAATCTGTTTTAAAATCTCATCACATTTATCATTTCCATACTGATCATTGATCACATTGAATCTGTCAATATCCAGGCAATCCATAACATAATAACCGGCTTCCTGTCCATTGATCAATTCTCTTGCCTGATCTAAAAAAGCAGTACGACTGAATAATCCCGTCAACGCATCTGTTTTTGCTGCATTGACGATAGCCGCCTGCTCTCTTAGGTTGATTGTATTCCATAGTCGGTTTTTCAAAATCCCCGGCTGATATGGTTTTGTAATATAGTCAATTGCTCCCGCTAATAAAGCTCTTTCTTCCGCCTCTTCTTCATCTGTACCAGTCGCAACAATCACAGGGATCTGTGACCATTCTCGTCTGCCCTGCATCCTTTTCAACACTTCAAATCCGTCCATTTGAGGCATAATCAAATCAAGGATCACTGCCGATATAGATGCGTATTCCCGTCGTAATATCATAATAGCTTCAATACCGTTTGCTGCCTCCAGAATATCATAATCTGTTTCCAGCATAATACGAAGCATATCTCTATTTAATTCCTGATCCTCAACAATCAATACTCTTCTGTTCATCAAAAACTGTCTCCTTACAGTCATTGGAAAATGACTTACGGGCGTCGTAATAAATATTATAACATATATTTCTCCATAATTGTACTATTTTCTGAAAATATGTTATAAAAGTATTCGTTGGCAGTTTTTTTACCGTTTGATTGGTACTACTTTCCCTTCCGCTGCAACTACTCGGTTCAGTCGCCATAGATTTAATAAACTCCGAAGGGTCTCATCGGCTACAACCAGCCAGAAAATCCCCAGCATACCTGCATGTAAACCCAACACCAGTATTGCTGAAACTGATATTACAAATACTGTTCCAAATATTTGCGTTTTCAGCATCCACAAGGTATCCCCATATCCCCTGATTCCTGATCCTATGATGATATTAGCGGATTTGGGGAATAGATCAATCCCTACAATGATCAGGTAAATCGTTGAGGCAGAAACAATACCCTGATCGGTTGTGAACAAACTGATGATGGGTTTGGGAAATATAATAAAGCATACCAGAATCAGGGTAGCTAATATCATGCTCCAAATCAGGGATATCAAAACAAGCTTACGGATTCCGCGTACATTCCCACGTCCGGTCTCCTGTCCTGATAGTGTCACCGTTGCCTGACCGAGGCCATTCATGATCACAACAGGCAGTAACTCTATTGAAAAGATGATTGTATATACACCGGCAGCAACCGGACTGACATGGTTCAACATAACGATCAAAAACAGACTACCAAAATTCCATGCGAATTCCTCCAGTGCAGCAGGGATTCCAACCTTGATTGCAGTAATGTAATAACTCCCCTTTGCTTTCACGATACTGAACCAGGAGGGTTTTACTATTAAATTCTTCTCTCGCAGTATGTAACATAAGATGAATATTCCTCCCACATATTCAGCAATGGTGGTTGCAAGTGCGGCTCCGCTCACCCCCATCTTCGGGAAACCGAATTTACCAAAGATCATGACATAATCCAGTACAATATTCAGGCCGGATCTGACGAAACCATATACGGCCAGTATTTTTGTTTTTTCACTCACCTGCAACATGGAGGATACAGAAGCACTAATCCCGGTGATCAGATAAATAGGAGCACTAAATCTGGCATAACTTACACTCATATCAATGATACCGGCATCAACACCCATCGCAATAAATACAAGACGTGCACCAAACATCCAAAACAGGAACCAAAACAGTGCAAGTACATTATTGTACTTCAGCATGGATGCCATGATCCCCTGTGCCTTTTTCTCATCTCCTGCTCCAATTGCCTGCGATATCAGAATCGTACCACCTAATGTCATAGAAAAAATGGTGCTCATAGTCGTCCAGATTGGGCCAGTTGCGTTACCGACTGCACTCATACATTCCAGTTCCAAACGTCCAAGAAATATTTTATCGATTACCATCTGTAGTTGTGCAATCAGATTGCTGATAATCAATGGAATAGCAATCCCAAGAATTCTAAGCCAGTAAGCTTTATTTTTATTTTCCATCATCCGTACCTCCTGATGTTTATCTAACGTATTTTCTAAAGAAATCATAGCGTATCTTTATATCAGTCTATATAATAATTGTGTCTTTTTTATAATATATGTGATATATTAATCATGGGAGAGTTATTCAAGGAGAATCCATCATGAACGAACAGGAACTGATCTACAGAACCTATATTAACAGAGAAGAGGAACCATATCGTGCTCCATATAGGGAAGAACTGGGGTTTTATCATTCTGTGAAGGCAGGTGATCTGGACCGGATCAAAAAACTGGCACACATACCTTTCACAAAACAACCGGGACTTGGTCATCTGTCTGACAATCATGTACAAAGTGCAAAATATCATTTTGTGATTGCCACCGCCATGATATCAAGATACTGTATCGAGGGAGGTATGGAACACGAACTTGCCTATAGCTTAAGTGATATGTACATTAATAAAGTAGATAAATGTCTGTCCACCAGCGAAATTGATGAATTACAGTATGATATGATTTTATACTATACAACACACATGAACAAGCTGCGTACAGCCAAGGTATATTCTCTCCCCGTGACAAAATGTATCGACTATATCTATAACCATCTCCATACACCACTAACCAGAAAAGAGCTGACCCGTATCACCAATCTCAGCGAAGGGTATCTGTCCCGTCTGTTTAAAAAGGAAACCGGCTACTCCATTTCTGATTACATCATTACCCGTAAGCTGGACACAGCCAAAAATATGCTCATTCATTCTGATTATCCGATATTAATGATCTCTGAAACACTTTGCTTTGCAAGCCAGAGCTATTTTAATAAACTATTTAAAAATTATACGGGATTGACTCCTGCCGTCTATCGCAAATTTGGCAGTCGCAAACTGGAATTGTAATCGAAAAACATGCTTTATCAAGGAATGTCAAACAGACTGCCCTGCCTGATCTGCCTCAGCTTCATCTCTTTCTGCAAAGTATTTAGTACACTTTTCTTATCGGTACTCCACATCGGTGCAAGGATGAGATTTTTCGGCCCATCACCTGTCAATCTGTGAATGACAATCTCAGGGGATAAATGAGTAATGGCATCACAAATGATATCAATATACTCTTCCATCGTCAGAATATGCAGCATATTTCTGATATCTGACTGTTCTTTCGTCAGAAGTTCAGGCATATCTGAGGCATACAGATCTCCCAGATATGTATGTTTCAATACATGAAGCAGTTGGAATTTGACACCCTGAACATCATGATGGTTTACATAACGCACGGAATCCATCATATCATCTCTTCCTTCTCCGGGCAAACCGAAGATCAGATGCACGATCACCTCTATCCGGCGTTCACGAAGTTTCTTCACTGCCTGTTCAAAGCAGACCAGATCATACCCTCTCCTGATTAACTGTGCTGTCCGATCATGTTTGGTCTGCAAACCAAGCTCTATCCAAACAGGTTTGATTTGATTTAATTCACAGAGCAGATCAAGCACTTCCTCCGGCAGACAATCCGGTCTCGTTCCGATTGACAGTCCTACAATCTCCTCCTGTTGCAGTACGGGTAAATATAGACTACGTAGATATTCTGCTGATGCATAAGTATTGGTATATGCCTGAAAATAGGCTATGTATTTATTTCCCGTCTGTTTCTGTGACAAACGCTGTTTTGCTATCTCCAGGCTATACAAAATGCGATCCTGATCCACACAGATCGTATCATGCCCGGCATAACTCAAAGTATTTTCTGCGAAGTCACCACTGCCTCCGGCACTGCAGAAAATACAGCCTCCTGTTCCCAGTGTCCCATCTCTGTTTGGACAGGTCATGCCACCATTCAAAGCAAGCTTATATACCTTTTCTCCATATTTCTCTCGAAGATAGTTATTTAAAGAATAATAATGTCCCTCCATCGTCTGATCTCCCTACAGCCCTTATCAACTGTTATATTCCTGAACCCTTCGCAGCCAATCATGAAACAGTGCTGAAAACATCTCCTCACTCTCTATCTGCATATTATGTCCACAGGAATCCACTATGGCATAGGTCGCCCTCGGATACTTTTCTAATAACTGATAAGCTGCATCATAGCCTGCGCAGTGATCCTGTCTGCCCTCCAAAAAAACTGCAGGCTTATAAAAAACAGCCTCCTGATCTACTGTCAATTCATTTTTCAGATCATCAAAAGCAGCATCAAATAAAAGAATCCCGGGTTCAATATCTTCACGATACCGTTTCAGGATCTCCTCATTCCATCTGACAGCAATCCCTGTAAAGTAATCATATTCCTTCTGTTCCCATTCTCTTCCGTTCTCCCTAACGGTAACCACTCTCTCAGGCAATTTTTGTGTGATATCAGGAATCCACGGACATATAAAGGCCATCCCCACCACCTGACTTGGAAGAGCCGATAAAATACTCCTAATCATATATGCTCCAAAGGATTCACCCACTAACAGGCATTTCTCTTCTCCAATCAGATTGCTGATTGCAATTAACAGTATCCTCCGGATGTCCTCCCACGATCTGACTGTATCTTCAAGTTTTGTTTCACCCATTCCCGGAAGGTCAAAATAAATGCGTCTATATGGAGCAGCTGTCCCGAGACATCGTTCCATAGGTCCTGACATCAGGCGATAATCCACACTGTGCCCATGGATGACGATCATTGGCATCCCCTCTCCTATAACCTCATAATGTAGTTTAGTACCCTCGATTTCCATAAACATAGCATGTTCCTCCCAAATGGTTTCCTTGATTTATTATACAAACTTATGTTCGATTTGTAAAGTAGGAAATGATTTTCACTCTACCTACTGAAAACAAAAGCTTCGCTGAGATTGGCAGAATAATTGGTAAAGATCCTTCT
>CAZVYQ010000032.1:0-34347 GCA_964631375.1 uncultured Lachnospiraceae bacterium
AAAAGTATATTACAAAACTATTTTGTCGTCCAATATGAATTCTGCTGATACACAGTATAGTAATCACCAATGGATGTCAATCTTCCGTTCTGCAGATTGCATACATCCCAGATCACACCACCATGTCCTACCGGTGCAGAATAGGATGCCATATATCCGTCCGGTCCAAACACGGTTACCAGCGTATTGGCCGTTGACATTGCATAACTCATCTGATTATTTCCTGTGATGCTTGTGTAATCATACATAAAAAGACGATAGATGCCTGTCTCCGGTTGATTGACACTGATGATCTCTGCCGCTGAATTGTCTGTACCGTCAATTGATGACTTTGCTGTTTCACTGGAAGAGTTTGCAAATAATAGTGTCTCCAGATCCAACCCCGGAGTATTCCAGGACGCTACAAAGCGATACTCACCGTCACCCAATTCCGGTATCGTATAACCATAGGCTGTTGTCTGCGTCATCTCTACTACGATTGGGAAATATGAGGTTTCATATCCGGACTTTGTGAGTTCTCCTGTGTAGGTTCCTGCAGGTAGACTGACTGTTGCAAGTCCGGAACCATCTGCTGTTCCCATCACATAGACTTCACCAGTTTTATTATTGTGACCCTTTCTGACGTTCAAAACTGCTCCGCCTATACCATTTCCTTTTGCTGCGGCATCTCTCAATGAAACCTGTACACCGTAAACAGCACCATCCTGTGAATAAGACATAAACGCCGGCTTTACATAGTATGATGATGAGCCTGAATTAGCACTGACATCATAAATATCCAGATTATCCATACCCTGCTTTCTGATTTGAATGGTATAGTTCTCCTCATTGTTGACAGGTGCCGTAAAGGAATATAATCCATCCCCGTTTGTTTTTGCAGTCATTACAACCTTGCCTGTAGATGCACCCACTAATGAGATATCTACATCTGCCATTGCACTGTTATACACATCAAATACATATCCTTCGATATATTCCGTCTCAGGAAGTGCCGGGACAACTTTATATGTGACGTATGCCCAGTTGACCATCGTATCCTCGAGATAATCATATTGTTTGATTGCTCCACTGCTGTATTTATTCAGATTTGATACCTGATATTCATATGCCGTCTGGTTTTCAACAGCTGAAAACTTAACCAATGTGTCATTGTTGAAGTAGTATCTTCCGACGATATCCGCTGATGTAATATCAACCGGTGTATTAATAATCATCTGACGTTGTGCGATATAATTGATCTTACCATTATCATAGTAATAATCCATGATTTCAAGATAATCGCCGCAATGTTCAATCGCCGTAATCTTTTCAATCTGACCGGTTACAGGATTAGCATATGCTTCGTATTCCATTTTCTTGCCGTCATCACGGGTTGCCCATTTCCTGATCTGCTTGTAGGAATGAATTGTAGCCAATGATGGATTTGATGGATTCTCGAGTTTGGAAAATATCGTATCCTTCCAAGTCAGTTTTGCATTTCTTTTACTTGGTTCATAGAACAATGTTGTATAATCAACCACCTGCTCTTTTGAAAGAATCGTAGACACATCGATCCAGTCCTCCACTTCTTCCTCTATTGGAGGTTCTTCTGTTGGTTGGACAGTATCTGTCGGTGCCTCCGGTGTTACTTCAGGAGCGGGTGTTGCGGTTGCCTGTACAGCCGGTGCAGTTGTTTCCGGTGTTTTGCTCAACAGTTTTTTTGCACCCCAGAACACTCCAAACATTACAACAATCAATAGAACTGAGTATATGATAATTCCAGGAATCGTTAATGATAATGTCTTACGTTCCTTTTTAATTGGGGTTTTCTGTTCTTCCTGATCGAATTCTGTCCGTTGATCTTTTTCTTCATTCATAAACAATATCCTCTTTTTAAGTGTTATAGTATCACTATTATACTTGTTTTCTAACAAAAGGACAACCCGAATCGTACAGTCAGATATTGTATATAGAAATATTTTACATCGATTTATTGTAAATCCCACATATTTCTATAATGTGTAATATAATGATGAAAAACAGAGGAAAGGATATATCATAATGTTGCAAATTGCTGTATGTAATAAGGACTTGGACTTTATGAAGCAGATTGAACAATGGATCTCGAAGGAAATCAGAAAACAAAAACTATCTGTTGAAACGATTTGTTTTAGATCCGGTGATGAACTTCTATGGGGTATGGAGCTTGATGGTGGATATGATTTAATCTTTATGAATCTGGTCTCGCAAAATGATATTGATGTAGCCAGAAATATCATTGCAGAATCTCCTCATTGTCTGATCGTATTTATTGCAGATGATGCTGCTATGGTATATGACACTTTTGACGTTCATCCATTTGCATTTATTAAAAAGCCTGTTGAGAGAAAACAATTAATCAAGGTGTATTATGATGCCATTCGTAAAATCGGAGAAGTGGACGAAGTCTTTCGTGTCGATGATATCCAACGAATTCATCATCAGATTCCTTTACATGATATTTTGTATTTTCAAAGTGACAGGCGAATCATCCGCCTGTTTCACAGAAATGGTGAAGAACTACTATTTTATAATCGATTATCGGATGTGGAGGAATATATCAAAACCTTGTCTACGAATTTTGTTAGAATACATCAATCCTATCTGATCAATCGTCTGCATGTCAGGAAATTTAAATATCGTGAAATCGAGATTATGAATGGTATTATCCTGCCTGTAAGCGATACAAAACGAAAGCTTGTAAGGGAACGATTTCGATATGGTAATATGGACGTAACATAATCGGAATTGTTACATTTTCTAAATAATATTTACAGTTCGACAGGATATGACAAAAACTATGATATGATATCACTCGTAGTAGGGGTATATATCCACCAAATGGAGAAGGTATGATAATATCATAATGGATATTCATAATGTGTCTTATCTTGGGTATATGTATTGATTATTTTAAACCGGCGTTTCTCAAATTTTTCAAGGGTGTGATCAGGGGCACCTTTTACATGGTTCTTTTATATCCAATGATATCTATCCTGCTTTCAACAAAATCAGTCAGTGAGAGTTAAGAAAACTCCCACTGACATTTTTGTGTAAAGTATGTTATAATGTATTCAATGACAGCATGTTCCTTTACAACGTGGATGAATGTAGGGAGCAAGCTGTTTCGTTCTCTGATGGACCAGGAAGGAGGTACTACATGTATGAATACGATGTAGAAGATTATGTTATGTATGGTGCAATCGGTGTCTGCAAGATAACAGACATATGCAGTCCGGATTTTATGAAGGATGGAAATATGTATTATGTGCTGCAACCGGTTTACAACGCGAGTGAGACGATTTACGCCAAAGTTGGCAGTGATAAAGTCTCAATGAGAAAAAGTCTGACAAAACCAGAAGCCCAGAAATACATTGAAGATATGAAGGCCGTAGAAGTCTTATGGTTTGTGAATGACAAGGAACGGGACCAGGAATTCAAGCGTATATTACGATCAGGAGACTGTATAGAATGGATTCGAATGGTCAAAGGTCTCTATCATACGAAAAAGCAGAAGGAAATGGATGGTAAGAAGCTATCACAGGCAGATACCAATATCTTTCAGAAAGCTGAGAAACTACTGTATGGAGAGCTGGCACTTGCACTTGGTATCACAGTTGATCAAATGCCCGCCTATATAGATCAAGTACTTTCATAAGAAAGACTTTTATCCAATAGAAAATCCTCGAAACGATATTCGAGGATTTTCTATTGCGTTATCCGACCTTTTCCTGACTTTCCTTTTTCTCTTTATTTCTCTTTATAATCTTGAGTCTTGTGAACTCTTCTCTTTCCTTCTCCTCCAATGCTGTCTGAATATCTGTGCACAGTCTGGTATAAGTGGGAATTGTGATATTCTGCAGTGCGTTTGCCCTTTTCTGTGTTTTTTTAATATTCGCAGCGAGACGATATGCGGAATTCTCAACGGTAGATAGTCTGACCGTCAGCTTCTTCACCTTATCAAAGGCAGCTCTAACTGCATCCAATGATTCTCTGGTACTATAAAATGCAAAGGTCGGTCTGATCTGCTCTGTTTCGATCTGAGCAAGCGGAATCTCTGTTCCCATCACACTCCTGGTTTTAATCGTTATGGACTCATCTACCGGCATTGCCTGTGCTATCTCCTGTACATAATCAATCCCCAGCTCGATATTGGCTTCCTGTAAAGCACGATAAGCCTGTGAAAATGTGACATCTATTTCTGATTGAATATCCTTTGCTTCATCAATCAGAGAAGTCAGTTCTGCAATGAGTATATTTCTCTTTTTATCCATCAACTCATAGCCCTGCTTAGCAAGACGCAGAGAGTTTTTTATAATGATAAGATTGCCCTTGGTCGGAAATGTATTCAGATTCATTCCCTATCACTCCTATTCAACTGCCGTTTCTGTTTCGCTTACATTTACTGCTTTCAGATCCTCCGGTTTGGTCTCCTGATATCTAACACTCAGAATCTTGGTGTCGATTCGATCCAGCTCCTCCTCCGGCAACAGTCCTAACAATTCCCATGCCAGATCCAGTGTCTGCGTGATTGTTCGGTTATCAACAGATCCCTGCCCAATGAATCTAGCTTCAAACTCTTTACCAAATAAGATATATTTCTTATCAATCGGAGATAGTTCGTCTTCACCGATTACGGATGCCAATGCCCTCGCGTCACCTACTTTTGCATAGGATGCAAACAGCTGATTTGCCACATCCTGATGATCCTCTCTCGTATATCCTTCACCAATACCATCCTTCATCAGTCTTGATAGAGATGGCAGTATACTGATCGGAGGATAGATTCCCTGTCCATGCAGAGATCGATCCAAAACTATCTGTCCTTCTGTAATATATCCGGTCAGGTCAGGTATCGGATGTGTGATGTCATCATTTGGCATAGTTAAAATCGGTATCTGTGTAACAGAGCCCTTTGCATTTTCTACGATTCCTGCGCGTTCATATATCGTTGCCAATTCGGAATATAAATACCCCGGATAACCCTTTCTGCTCGGAATCTCCCCTTTTGAAGATGATACTTCACGCATTGCTTCTGCAAAAGAAGTCATATCTGTCAAAATAACCAGTATATGCATATCCTGTTCAAATGCCAGATACTCGGCAACCGTCAATGCTACCTTGGGAGTGATCAATCTCTCAACAACCGGATCGTTTGCCAGATTTAAAAACATACATACATGATCCGACACACCACCCTCTTCAAATACTCTCCGGAAATAGTCTGCTACATCGTGCTTGACACCCATAGCTGCAAAAACAATGGCAAATTTCTCATCTGTATCATCTCCCAGTGAGGCCTGATTAACAATCTGTGCTGCCAACTGGTCGTGTGGAAGTCCATTGCCGGAAAAGATAGGCAGTTTTTGTCCACGAATCAAAGTTGTCAATCCATCTATTGCTGATATACCTGTCCTGATATAATTTCTGGGATATTCTCGCATGGTCGGATTCAAAGGCAATCCATTGATATCTCTTCGAACATCTGCTACGATCTCTCCCAGGCCGTCAATCGGAACACCGATGCCGTTAAAGGTACGTCCCAAAACCTCCGGTGACAATGCTATTTCCATTGGATGACCGGTTAGTCTGGTATGTGTATTTTTGAGTGACATATTGTCTGTCCCCTCAAACACCTGTATCACGGCTTTGTCCTCATAACATTCGATGATCCTGCCCAATTTCTTTTCTTTTCCTTCGACTACGATCTCTACGATCTCATCAAACGCAGCATCCTTGACACCATCAAGTACGACCAGAGGTCCATTGATTTCATTTAATCCTATATAATGAATTGACATATGTCTCTCCCTCTTTACTGGTTTCTCTCCAACACCTTATTATAAAATGTATCAATATCGGTCTGATATCGGTCAAACATTTGCAGCTGGTCATTTGGAACATCATACTTGATCGAGCTGACACGGTCAAAGATCGTGTCCTCCTTCAATACAGACATCGGCATACCCATTGCAATCAGTTTTCTGGACCTGTCATAGAGATAGAGAATCGTCTCCATCATCTTAAACTGTTTGTCCATCGGAACACTGGTATCTTCTTTATGAAATGCATTTTGTTGCAAAAAACCGATTCTGATAACCTTTGAGATCTCCATAATCAGCTTCTGGTCATCCGGCAGAACATCTGCTCCGATGAGCTTTACAATCTCCATCAGATTACTTTCCTGATTTAAAAGTGTAACAATCCTTGCCCGCTTACTCATAAATTCCGGTGATACATGATCCCTGTACCATGGAGTCAGATCCGATAAATACTCACTATAACTGGTCAGCCAGTTAATTGCCGGAAAATGCCTTGCATATGCCAACGACTTGTCCAAACCCAGAAAACATCTGACAAATCGTTTTGTATTCTGTGTCACCGGCTCTGAAAAATCACCACCCTGCGGTGAAACAGCTCCGATAATAGATACGGAACCTTCTGTATGATTCAGATTCTCCGTCATACCGGCTCTTTCATAAAAACCTGATAATCTCGATGCAAGATATGCCGGAAAGCCTTCCTCTGCCGGCATCTCCTCCAGACGACCGGATAACTCTCTCAGAGCCTCTGCCCATCTGGATGTGGAATCAGCCATGATCGCAACGTCATAACCCATATCCCGATAATATTCTGCCAGCGTGATACCGGTATAGATAGAGGCTTCTCTGGCGGCCACTGGCATATTGGAGGTGTTGGCAATCAATGTTGTTCTTGCCATCAACTTATTTCCGGTCTTGGGATCCTCCAGTTTTGAGAAATCCTCCAATACCTCCGTCATTTCATTTCCACGTTCTCCACAGCCTATATATATGATAATATTAGCATCTGACCACTTTGCAATCTGATGCTGTGTCATTGTTTTTCCAGTACCGAATCCACCCGGAATTGCAGCTGTTCCACCCTTTGCAATCGGAAATAATGTATCCAGAATCCTTTGTCCTGTCAATAAAGGAATCGTCGTTGTGTGTCGTTTTTCAACCGGTCTTGAGACACGAATCGGCCATTTTTGAGCCAACTTTAATTCATACGTTTCTCCCTGATCTGTCTCCAGCACAGCTACTGTATCTGCCACCGTATACTGTCCGTCTGTAACTACACTCTTTACAACACCTGATACATAGGGAGGGACCATGGATTTATGCATTACTGCCGCTGTTTCGGGAATCTCTGCTATAATTGTTCCGCCGCTTACCCGTTCACCGACTGAAATCGTCATATGGACATCCCATTTTCTTTGCGTATCTAATGCGTCTGCACTGATTCCCCGATTGATATAAATACCGGAGGCTTTTGCTATCTCAGTTAACGGACGTTCTATACCGTCAAAGATATTATCTATAATGCCGGGACCTAATGTAACAGAGATCGCAGATCCTGTTGCTGTGACCTCTTCACCAGGCTTCAAACCACTGGTTTCTTCATACACCTGTATCGTTGTTGTTTCTGTTGTCAGTCCGATAACCTCTCCTACAAGACGTTCCTTACCGACATAGACCATCTCAGCCATTTTAAATCCGGTATTTCCCTTCAGATAGATAACCGGACCATTAATTCCGTAGATGATTCCTGTTCTTTCCATACTAGCGTCCTCCTTGGAAGACAAACTTATCTCGTTCTTCTTTTAACAATGTCTCAAATGAATTATCAATCAGTATTCTACCGGAATTGGTAATTGCCCTTGTTCCTCCGACAAAGGAATACTCACTGACAGTCAGCTTGCATGCAGTTTTACTCTCGAGTTCGCCCTTCTTTGCCTCGTCCTTGGGATCGATATATATGATGATCTCATCATCACCTGCAAATGTCTTTGCATTTCTGATCTGCGACAGCAATAGTTCCTGATAAGCATCTGTTTTCATATAATCATCTAAAAGCAGGTTTACTTCATCAAATAACTTTTGTTCGAGTTCCTCCTGCTTGTCTGATAACCCTTTTCGAATCAGATTCTGCTCTGCAGAGACCTCCTTATTAATGATTCTCTTCAGACTCTCTTTCTCGGAATCGATCTGCGTTTCTGCTTCATGTCTTTTTGTCTCCTGATACTCCAGATAGATTTTATCAGCAGCAGCATAATACTCTTCTACCATGTTAAAGGCGTTTTTTCTGGCACTCAGCATGGTTTCATCTAAAAAATACTGCATCTTTTCTTCGGTCGTCATATTCCTTCACCTTCTTCACTGCAATCACAATTTCAAACCAATTGCTTCGCTTACATAGGACGTGATAAAATCCGGACTTCGCCCAGTTCCATGGCGATCCGGTATCTCAATGATCAGCGGCATTTTCCTGTTTAGACGTACATCATCAATAATATCCGGAAATTCCTTTCCGAACTTTTCTGTGAGCAGAATGATGCCAATACTTTTATCTGCTATCGCACGATCCAACTCATTCTTCAGTTCCTTGCGTTCATGAACTACCGCTCCCTCGACACCTGCCAGTCTCATACCGGTATAGGTATCGATGTTGTCACTGATTAGATACATTTTCATTATAATTTACCTAAAATCATAAAGGATATGATCAATCCATAAAGGGCAATACCCTCTGCCAGTCCTACAAAGATCAGAGATTTTCCAAGGATACTCTGATCCTCACTGATTGCTCCCAATGCTGCACTTGCTGCACTTGCTACTGCTATACCACCACCTAGGCAGGATAGTCCTGTAGCAACTGCTGCACCGATATATCCAAGTCCGGTTGCAAGCCCCGAAGCCGCCTCTGTTGCCTCTGCCGCATATGCCGTATCAAACATCAATACATTGGCAATGATCAATGTGGAAAAGAAGAAAAATGTATTAATCCCAATTGTGGTTTTATACCTTCCCTTGCTCTGTTCTCCCAGGAGAAATGCTCCAAATGGTACTACGATACTCAGTATCAGCGCTGCTGCTAGTGTAATCTTTACTATCATTGTCATTATTATGACCTCCTTCAGTGAATGTATTGCTCTTTATTTATGATTCTCTGCCTGCTGCCCGAAATGGTCTAAATGCGTGTCCTGTACCTCTGTAAAAACGACTGAACATTTCATAAAATTCTAATCGTAATACCTGTATACCTACAATTAAACCTTCCATTCCACATACAAAAATATTACCTATGATCAAAACCACTATATTCGCATTGCCTTGATCGGCACCTGCAAGCATCAGAACAACCTGCATCATTGCTGCATGACTGACCGCAAAGGCTCCGATACGCACAAATGAAAGTGTGTTGGAAAAATAACTGAGTAACAATTCAAATAACTCAAAGAATGTCTGTGTAATGTACATCCCTACGCCATCCGGCAGGATTTCTGCTCTTTTACGAAGTTTATTAATGATTGGCTCCTTCAATGCTATGGCAAGCAACGGAAGACCAAACATCACAATCAGCACAATTCCACCCGGTAATGCATGTCCTGTCATGAACAACACGATTGCAGACACTGCAGAACCAAAAAACACCAGTCCCGCTATTCCATTTGCATCAAAAAGTCCCTTTTCCATATCCTTCGCTTTCACGGAATTAATGATGTTCATAATCATTGAAATAATTATAATCAGCATTCCAAACGCGATTGCAACTATAAAAATGTAATTCAGCTTACCTACAAACGGTACTTCTGCCATCTTTTCCAATGGCCTGATCCAGACAGGTTTTATGATATCTTCAAACCCAAAGACGCTGCCAAACAGAAATCCAAAAATGGTAGAAAAGATTCCACAGGTACCAATGATTGCTGCAAGATCCAATTTCTTAAACCGATAGAGCAGTATCCCTCCAATGACCAGACAGATTCCCTGTCCCACATCACCAAACATAACTCCGAAAATAAAAGCATAGGTTAATGCCACAAATATCGTCGGATCGATTTCATCGTAAGCTGGTAAACCATACATCCTGATATACATTTCAAACGGCTTAAATATCTTTGGATTTTTCAACTCAGTCGGAGGCGTCGAAAAAATATTGGTATGTTCATCCTCAGCCACACATGTAATCTGCCTGTCATTCTGCAGATCCTTTCCCAGCTTCACTTCATCCTCCTCAGAGATCCAGCCACATAGGATAAAATAAAGCTTCTCTCCACGATTAGTACAAGCCGCAAGCTTTCTGACATCAAAGTTATTGGTGTAGATTGTCAGTCGTTCTTTTGCCAGGAATAGTCGTGGTGCAAGTTCATCTAAAAGCTGCCTCTTTTTCTGAGTCAATCTATTGATGTCCTCGTCCAATTCCTTAATCTTTGCTTGCAGAGTCGTACAGACTTCCTCTGTCGTTCCCTCATACTCATCCGGGATGTAAATCCTGTCAAAATGCATGGAAGTAAATACAACATCTACCTTATCTGCATCAGATTTTGTAGCGAAATACACACCCCAAACATATTCCATATCATCATAGCAGTCCAAAAAAATCGCCTTGGTATTGTCATAAACCGTTTTTTTGAATTTTGTATAGTATTCCTTTGGAAATTTTCCAAAACGATACTTCATATACTTAAAATCCAGTATCTTGGAGATATTGAACTGTAATGCACGAAATGGTTCTATCTTATTCAGAGATTCCTTGGCAGCCGCTTTCTCTGTCTCAAGTGCTTTCAACTGATCCTGAATCTGCCCGACAGCCGTCTCTGCCTTATCCACGATCTTAATAGCGTCTCTGACCTTGATATCCTCTTGAAGTTTTTGTTTTGGTTCTGTGATCTGCTGCGTGATTTCCTCACACTTATGAAGTCTGGCTTCATAAGGATTGATATCCGCAAACGGTTTGATATCATGTACTGTTTTGAGTTCAGACATAGCATTTTCTATCTGGATGTCGTACTTTTGAAAATAGTTCTGGACAACTCGGTCAAACTCTGTCACCGGACCCATGATATTAATGAATTTCATTTTTTTAATCATCTATCTACATCCTTCTTTCGATCACTCATGTACAACTCTATCCTTCACTCAACCTTGCATAATGAATGGTATCACTGAGATCGACCTGATACCGTATACATTCCATAATGGTCGTTATTTTGTTGATTTCGTATTCCTTCCTATATAAATAGGAATTCAGTATCGCCACAGAATAAGGATACTTTTGCCCATCACTGTCATGTATGCCATCCAGCAGATAGATATACATATCTTCCAGATTCTCTCCTGAAATATCCGGATATACCCTTTGGTAGGATGTTCTGGATATGGCAGATTGAAATGCCTTTGCATCAACAGCTTCGACCATCCTCTCTATATCCTTCTTTGTCAATCTGTATCGGATCGGTAACAGTAAAGCGTAAATGTCTGCATCTGATAACTTATAGAACTTTTTAGAACGATAGATCCATTGCATATTTAGTATATCAATTTTATACCCAAAGGCTCTGTCAAGCACCTTTGCATCAACACCATGAAAGGATTTTTGTTTTACCTTCCAGAACTTCGTAAAATAATACATATCCAAAGCTGCTTCATAGTCAAATAGTGTTCTTCGATCTCCCTCTACGACCTTTTTCAGAGGAAGATAATACTCTGTATCACGAAGCTTTTCAATAAAGCCCTCTATCGTTGTCTCCGTCTGTAGTGCTGCCGCATCTAACTTGGAGTACCTACGAAACAGACTCGTAATCTCACGATCACTGCGATCCTCACTATTTGTTCTGCAAATATTACGCAGACAGGATTTTAAAAAGGAGAGTTCAAATTTCTTAAAATACAATTCTAAATATTTTCTTTGCTCCATATCTGCAAAACGGTACAACTTCTCAAATTCAGAGTAATAGCATCTTTTCAGCAGTTTTTCGATCGTGCCCCTATGGATTGTGGCAGTCTCAATGGATGCAAATAAATCTCTATATGCATCAGTATTTTTCAGATAATCTGCTACCTCTGAAACATTTTTACATTCAGCAAGCTCCAAAAACTGCTTCTGTTTCAGCATCTTACCCCGGATCGCACGTACCTTTGTCGTTAGTCCGCTATAAGATATCAATCCACTCATATACTCATGCACCTACAATCCTGTTTACAATTTCCTGTGCTAATATCGTATGCTGTTCTTCATATATTTTCTGAATGTCCTCTATGGATTTCTGTGTACTGGTTTTGAGATTCTTCATGTCCTGATCCTTTTTTAGATAAAGACTCTCTCTCAGATAGTGAATTCGTTCCTCTACATCCTGTTTCAATTCTTCATCAAATGCTTTCTTTTTATCCTCAGCTTCCTTAAATATCTGATCCTTTTTTTCTGAAGCAGCTGTTACAATTGTCTCTGCCGTCCTCTCGATTTCTGACATCTGACTGATGAGATCTGTCATGACATTCACTTCCCTTCAACAATACAATTCATTCTTTCTATAGTGTTTTTCTGTACTTTTGCTCATTATATCCTTTTTTATCAGAAAATGAAATAGTAAATAAGATGAAAAGACTCTTGACTCCAATCAAATTTGTTGTCAAAAGTCTTAATCTCTAACCTTTACTCCGGCAGATCAAATTGATAAACTGCCACCAATTTACCATGTACCACAAACCTCCTATCATCAGAAGCAGTACAGGTTGAAAGTGTTACTATCTTATCCTGTGATGATACCTCTACATGGGTGTCATACCAGGAGTTGTTTTTCATTCGATTGACAAATTCTCCATATTCATCCGAACGCTCTCCCGGTCGAAACCAGATCGTATAGATCTCATCTGTCTCTGCAATTGTATGTACCGAAAAGATCTCATATCGATACGCCTGCTGCCCTATGTAAATCGTAAAGCATTCATTTCCATGATAGAACTCCTCATCATAATACTTTTTTAAACGGCCAAACATAGATCCATTTTTCATATTATGTCCATAGATAATACTATGATAGTCTGTAAAGTCCGATGTATCTCCTGCATCCAGAAATACTGAACCGGATTTATTCTCTGTTTTGGAAAAGGTATGTGTCAGATAGTAGTAATTATCAGTAGATTGCATGATCGGATAACTGAGTTTCAGATCGTCAAATGCAATCCAACCTATAGCATCCTCATTTTTCTCCTTTAATTCCGATAACCTCTCTGCGATCTGTATATCAGGAACAAATACTTTTTCTTCACTGACATCCGTATCTGTCCGTTCAATATCTGAAACTTTTATATCTCCTGTTGTAACAAACTCCTGTAATGCTTCATACTCTCGATCTGCCTGTCTATAATCGATAATGATCAGAATCAAGCCTGCCAGTCCAAATATTACCATACCAACGGCCATCCATCGAAGTACTGTGCGTGATTGAAACTCTGCAAACAGCCACATAAACAGTGCTGCCAGGAAAATACAAATACAGACAGCTTTTCCGGTCATTGTATGAAAATACTCTGATAGATAACCCAGATAAGGAATACAAAAACAGGGTTTTCCGATCAGTCTGCTGCCATAGACGATATCAGGATCCTCTGCTTCATTGGCATCTCCCTTTGTAACAAACGCCTCTGGATCTTTTAGGATCTGTGTTACTCTATGAGTCATCACATATTCGGCATCTGTTCCCATTGTATATGTGATGGCATCACCAACTCGGACATCCTCTGTTGTCGCCGTCTTTACGTAAACAACACTTCCAACCGGATAAGTAGGCTCCATACTGCCGGACAATACCTCAAATAATTGTATTCCAAACCATTTTGGTACATTAAGAGGAATGGTTACGGCAATCACCGCAACCATTAAAAATATACCTATGAAATTCAGTAATCGTGCCGTCATACCCGGATGCTTTTTCATACAGCTGTTTCCTCACTGCATACAGAATTCATCAGCTTGATCAATTCCAGAGCACTTCTGAAGTTTTCCTTTTTTTTACCCTCAACCCACATGATCGTACCTTGCCATGTATGATTTTCCTTGCCTTTTATTTCAATTACAAAACTTTGATTTTCAAATTGTTCATCCTTTTTTTTATCCATTGTTTTTCCTGTGTTCTTTCTTTGGCTGATCTTGCATGTTTCGGGTTATGGTATATAGGATTCGGGAGTTACTTCTATTGATTTTCCATCACTCTGTGTGATTAACCACTCAATTATATCATCTGTTCTGGTTGGTTTGAAGTTTGCTGCCTGAATCGCCTCTGCAGATATGGTGATCTTAAATTCCTGTTCTGCAATCTCCTCATCCCAATCTCTTGGAATGGTAAACTGAGAAAATACCGGAATCACATCCCTCGGATGACAAATACCATCTTCATTACCGCCCACATAGTAGTAATAGTCTCCTGATTTGATCCATCCATAATCCTTCATTGAAACATAGTCTTCATTCTGCTTTACTTTGAAGGTAGTCTCAAGCTCCTCACAGTACTCTTGCTTTGTTTTCTTGCTGTCCTGCGGAAGTTGATCAAAGCCATTGACCAGTATCTTCACTCTGATGTAACAATCCTCTGAATCCTCTTTTATCGTAACTGTGGGATCCTTCACAATGATCTGTGTTGGCATTACATCGTCCTGATGATACGTGTTTTTGGTAATCTTCTCAAATTCCGGTTCATCCAGCGATATCTGTACATGTCCCATTGTTACGATGTTTTTAGATTCATCGGAATCGGTGAAATAAGCCCATGATCCGCCGATCAAAACAACTGTGAGCATCGCTATCGATAATATTAGAATGACATACTTTTTTGTTCGATTCATAAAGAACTCCTTGCAGCCAGCTTATTCCTATTCAGCAGCTCAGTCTCCGGTACTCGTCTGATGTTTTTCAATGATTTTATCCAGTTCTGTTTTTGCAGCTTCTAATGTATCAACTCCCTGAGCCTGTACCAAATATCCCTGAAGATCGATCTCAAATTTGCTGATTCCAAGCATCTTGTTCAGATCAACTGTATCGGAAACATCAGCTAATTTATCTATGGTTACTTTATTAAAGACTGTATTTGTCTTCTTTTTTGGTTCAACCTTAGTTTTATAATAAGCTACCGTATAATCACTGTTGAACTCCCAATCTGTATTATTAAAATCTATTTCTGCAAACTTGGTTGGCGTATTATGGAACATTATCATGCCGGTTACATTTGGATTTTTTGTTGTCGCGTATGTTACAACTTCATTTCCCTGACCATCTGTTGATGCTATTCTGTCAAAGTAAGAATAATCAATGGTAACTGCGATCCAAGTATCAACCGCTGATCGGTTTGCCACAGCCGGATCCTTTAACATTTCGCTACCCGGATAGTAATTTTCAGCTTTCTTTTTTCCTAATTGATCATCTGTTACTACCGTTACCTGATTATCTGCATCGGTAAAATTATCACCATCCCAGTTAGGCTCTTTTAATTCCCCTTTGATTCCCTGTCCAACGGTAAATACATTTTCCTTCTCATCGGTCTTTGCAGACATGAGAGCAAGTGTTGTTCCAACTGCTGCCACCAATAGTACTGCCACCAAAGATATAATCATTAATCTTTTCTTATTCATTTTCTGTCTCCAATCTATTTATCATTCATCTATTTATGTATTAATCAGTTGTACCTGTTGCAGAGGTTTTCTTACCTGCCAGTTTCTTTAATTCTGTAATGGCTTCTACTTCTTCAATGTTTTCGGCCTGAACCATATATCCCTGTACATCGATTGAGAAACTTGGAAGTACGGCAGCATCAACCAATTCTTTTTTTCCATTTGCATCTTCAAAATATCTGTTTGCAGAAGACCATGTATGAGAAGTTTTATCTACCTCTCTCCAAGCCAGATCTCCATCATTATTATAGTATTGTTCATAGATAGTTTTTGTACTGTAATTAGTGTTAAGAATCTCTTGAATTTGTGCAAGAACAACAACCTCGTCAAACATTGGTGTCGTTGTTTGATTTGTTGTTATCTTTGTCAAAGCTCCATCTGAATCACAATACTTATATAAATTATCTGTTCCTTCGATTAATTGCCATACAGGATTGATTCCTTCCTTAACAGTTCCGCTTATCTTAAAAGGACTGGTATCCACCTGTATTGTGCCGTCTACATTGTAATATATCTTCCCATATTTTGCTTCAAAATCAGATAAGGGTATTTCCACTCCATTACTGTTTTTACAAGTAATTGTTGCTGCTACATATGCGGAATCACCCTTTTCCAACAGAAAATACGGGCTTTTTACGATTGCTTCTCCCGGAATATATTTTTTTGCTGTTTCTTCATCAAACGTTTCTTCAATCTTACCTTTTAACCCTTGATCAGATGTAAATACGTTTTTCTTTGTTTCTGTAATCGACGTCATGTAGGCAAGTGTTCCTCCAATTGCCAATGCAGCCGTCAATACCATTGCTGCTCCTGTGATTAATACCTGTTTCTTTTTCATTTTGATTCCTCCACTTTAATTAGTTATTCCATTTACTTTTTCTACAAAATCAATTAATTTCTCTTCCTGTTTTTCATTGATGTTTCTTGCCTGAATCGCATATGCATTGATCTGGATCTTAAACTCAGGCAATGTTGTTGCTTCGACTCCACTTTCATCTTCTCCAATAGTCTCATTTAATACGACTTCGTTAAATACGGGAACTCCTGTAATCTCTCCTACGTTCAAAGAATATAAAGCATTTCCATTCACGTATACAAATACTCGTTTATTACCTATGGTTTCTACTTCCTTCCAATTACTATCATTAGGGCTAAACACTCCAAAATCCTTGCAAAATGTCTCGTCTGTGCTCTCATTGCCATACGGTATGCTGACTGCGTTATCATCTTTCCCCCTAAAACACTCTACCGTTACAGCTACATAAACAGGTTCATCTATACTTGTATTTTTGACAATTGGGTTTTTGGGAATCGTTTCTCCCGGTAAGTATTGTGATGCAATATTGATACCATAAAACTTGCCATCTGTATGATTCTTGTCCTTAGCTCCGCTTGTTCGTTTAGAATAGTTTACATCATCGATCTTTGTTACGCCTCCTGCTGGCTGTTCAGCACTTACGATGGTTGTGGTATCCTCATCAAATCCATATCCATCCCATTTTGGCTCTCTTAATGAGATCTTGATTTCTTTTTCAGATGTAAAAGTGTTTACAACTGTATCGGTTTTTGCCTTTAATAGAGCCATTGTTGTGCCAATTGCCAATACTGCAATTAATGTAACAGACAAAACTGCGATTAATACTTTTCTCTTTTTCATGTTTCTCCTCTTTTCTCCACAACCTTGTGATTGGTTTCTAATCATTTACTTATCATAAAAGTTTCTGCTTAGGAAACTTCCGTCGTAATACCATCCCCATGCACTATAGGAAGGGATTTTCTTTCCGGCTTCCTCACGATCCTTCTCATTCATCAAGTTAAAAGCTGCTGTCGGAAATGGTCTTGCCTGAACCGCATCAACCAGTACCTGCAACTCCAGATGAGCATCCTCCGGTATCTCCTGCCCTCTGACTGTCACGGAGTAGAATAGAGGGGTTGTTTCCTCATCCGGCATTAGGATCTCTTTCCAGTAATAGTATCTTTCACCATCAATATCTTCTGCTTCCCATCCCATTCCCGGCTGATTATTATCGTTTATCTCTACGACAATCTCTGTTGCGATATTGTGATTCTCCGCATCTCTTAGTATTGGAACAACACGGCATCTGACAAATGTATCTGTGGTGGGATATTTTTCAGAATTCACATTTTGAATACTGACGCTCTTTGAAATCGGAATATCTTTTCTGATATTGCCAAAATCCATGGTATTGTTACTGTCACTCCCTTGCTTCTGATTCGTTTGGCCAGGTAAGATCTCGACGACCTGTACATTGACCTTTGCAGATGTGAATTGATTTGTGATTACATTTGCTTTTACCTTCAATAACGAAAATGTCGTTCCTGTCCCTATCATCAATGCAAGAGAAGCAGCTAAAAATACCACAAGTTTTCTGCTAACCTTTAATGGATACATATTCACTCCAATCTGCCACGCTTTTGACCTTTCTCCTTTTGATCTACTTTTGAGATCAATTCAGACATGATAACCAAAATCAGTATTACAATCACTCCTGTGATTAACACGATCGTTCCACTGCCGGTTGTAAAATAGTTTGCCAGATACCCCATTTTAGGAATCGAAAATATCGCTTTTCCTACAATCTGTGAATAGCCTACAGCTCCACCGTCTGCTACTTGATTGGCATCTCCCTTGGTATATACACATTGATTTTCAGGATCCACTTCAATGATTCTGTGCGTGATCATAGTCTCATGATCATCCATCATATAGGTTACTGCATCACCAACCTTTAACTTCTCCGGTTTTGTACCGGCTACATAGATCAGACTTCCGACATGATAGGTTGGTTCCATACTACCGCTCAGTACAACAAGTGGTTTGATCCCAAATAATCGGGGTAGTACCAAGACTGCAACGAGAGCGATTAAAACAACCAATAGTAGATCCGTGATTACTTTCCATATTTTCTTTAGCATGATTTACATCTCTTTTCTTTCGTTAATGAAACACATTTTTCATATTTGATACATCGCTGAACCATTTTCTTTTTGAGTCAGTTGTAAAGTGATTGAAGAAATAGAAAACCACTTCCGGGATTGGCTCATCATTATTTGGAACGTGAAGCATTTTCTCTATGGCTAAACGAGTGGTTTCATCACTGATCAATTTTATATATCTACCTGCCTTAGGATACTTACGTTCCTTTGTATCCAATCCGGTAAATCGGATTTTATCTCCCTCCGATTTTCTGTCTCCGATCAACACATACTGAGCACCATCTCGGTTCAGGATACTGTCACTACTGATTTCAACCGGATTGTCTTCTCTTGGATCATATTTCCACGACCAGTTTGTTTCTTCTGTGATACGATAGTATCCTTTTGTCAGCCCTATGAGCGTTTTCGATTTTTCCATCTCTCCATACGCAAAATCAATTGTTTCATATACTTCTCCAAAGGAATCATCCTTGATCATCTTTTCATTTTGCAGATCAAATCGTTCGATTTTGAATATAAATGTCTGATTATCCTTGATCATCTCAGATATAGCCTCTGTTGTATAATTTTGATTGATTTTTTTTGTAATACTCAAACACCCGTCTACAACATAGACCTCGTATGTACTTGTTTTCATTTGTGGGTCTACGGCATAATATCTGACTCCCTCAGGTGATGTCCTGTTGCCATTCACACTCTCCATACTCTTCATTACATCCTGCGAGTTTCCTTCTGTCAAAACCGTTTGATCATCCCACTTGACCGGTGTTACTGTGATCTCTGCTGTATATTTCCGTTTATCTGAAGGCTTTTGATTTTGAATTTGTGTAATAGATACCGGACGATCTTTTTGATCTTTCCAATTCAACTCTACCCTGATGTCTCGCAGATCCGTATAAATGATTTCTTTCTGATCAACCGTTATGTCATTGCTTCGAAGACCTATGGTCACTCCATCAGAATTCATTAAAACACCTGTCAGTTCACTAACTTTCTCGTCAATAAAGTAGTCTTTTAATGATTCTCCCAAGAATAATATATCTTCTGCATTTTCTGTTTTAAAATCTGATCGGACATTTACCAATGGGAACGGAAAATTCTCGTTTACTTCTTGATTCTTTTCATCGAGATACGTCACCTTAGAACCCTCTGCATTGGTCGGAACTTCATTTCCTCCGGCATAAGCTTCTTTTGCCATAACCTCGAATGTCAGAGGCCATTGATCTTCCGTAGCAGAATCCTTCCATTGTATCGTCTGGTTTGTCCAGCAGATCGACGTCGTTCCGTCAGCATTTTCACTGATTGCAGCACCAGAATCATTTAGTGTTTTTCTGCCGTCCTCAGTCAGTGTGAATCTTGAATCTAATATATCAGTCACATTGACACCCTCAACCGGAATCAGTTTTGTCGTTGAGGTCGTAATCAACGTCGCCATATCCAAAAAGGTTGATGCAAGTTCTGATGCATTTGCCGCCCCCAGAATATGTGTTTCCGGATTGGTAGACACTTTATCCAAAAACTCTTTTGCAGTGATATTTCTATCAATCACCTGATTCGTTTGAACAGTATACTGATCCGGTGTTCCACTTACTTTACATAGATTGAATTTCTGTTGCATCTCACCTATTTTTATGATATACAGCTGCTTGTCTTTTCCTTTGATGTCGTTTGCATATTGATATGCTATCGAAGCTGCATTTGTACTCTGGTTTGAACTCGATTCGTAAGGTTCTCCATCTGTAAATAATACAACCAGTACCTTCTTATCTCCTTGATAATTCTGTATCTTTTCATATGCTGATTTCATTGCCAGATCGGTTCTTGTCCCCGATTCCTGCATTTTCATTCCCTGAATTATCCCAATCAGATCATCTGCATTATTTGAAAAACTGCCATTGCTAAGTTCATGAACACCATTATCAAAACTGGTGATTGCTATCTTGGAGCCTGTTTTCTCTCCGTTTTCTTCGTTACCGTCCTGATAGATCATTGTGTTGATAAACCCTGTTGCTGCTTCCTTTAGATATTCTATTCTGCTTTTATTATTCTCGCTGTTTTTATACATAGAAGTAGAATTATCTAAAAGTAAAACGACATCTACCGGTTCTCTTTCTTCTGAATGTTCTATTTTCTTTGACAGTGAATTTATATCCAGGAGAATATCGTATGTCCTTTTATTCCAATCCTTTAGCACTGCTTTTTTATCATTTTCCAGTAACAGATAAGTTGCATCTTCCGGTATTCTTTGATTTGTAATAAACGGAAACTCATAATCAAAGCTTATTTCTGAAATGGTTCCATTCTTATATTGTTCTGCCTGTTCTTGATATCTTTTTATTAGGTCTATTGTTGTTATAGTTTGATTTTTAAAATATCCTTCCGGTGCTTTTGTTTCTTTTAAATAATAAACTGCAATCGGAAGCTCCGGTGACTGAACCTTTCCGTTTTGATCAGAGATCATTACGATTGGTTGACCATCCTTAGCCTTAGCCGGTATAATACATTTCTCATCTGTGAATAAAGAAAACTCAGCCCCACTCAACCCATTTTTAGTATCAACATTGTCTGTCTTTAAAAATGAGAATCTGGCAAGATGTGGGGTTGCCTCACATATAAGCTCCAGATGATCTTCTTTTGCTGCATAGTGAAGAGGAATATGATGTACCTCTCCTGAATCATGTGAGAAAGTATTGGCTATAACGGCACCAATAATATTGCCTGCAACTTCTATCACAGTTGCCTTCGGTGCAACTACTGTTCCAATAATGTCATTATTAGTGTTCAATTGCCCATCATAGGGAACAAATCTCTTTCCTGTACTGTCATACTTTACAAAGTTCCATATTACATCCGCTGCTTCTTCTGTCCAGGCATCTTTCTTACCATTGATCATCGTTCCATATAGATTTAACGGATTTGTCATAGAATAATTTGTACAGTCGACATTGATGACTAGCAACTTTTTATTGCCTTCCGAAGTCTTTCCGGAGTATAAACCTTTATTAATATATTCATTCATATCACTCAAAGTGATAAGATTACCATCCTCCAAATATAGCGTTCCTATCATTCCATTTGCATTAGGTTCTATACAGATGACCTTAATCTCATCACTATGCTGGAGATTTGCCAACCCTGTAGAAACATCTTCAAGTGTCTTGAAAGAACTCGAAAACTCCTCCCAGTACCCGTTTTCGGTCTGCTTTACATTTACAACACTACTAACAGAACATTTCTGATTTTTATCCGTTGTGATTACAATTTTGTTTCCGTCACTATTTTTGGTATATCGATTTCCATTTCCCAGAACCAGTGTAGGAACCTCACCGTTTGAACCATTTTGAAACCAATTGTCATAATTATCCGTGATATTCAGATGATTAATATAAGTTGTTGAATTACCAATGCTGATAGTATTCGGCGTCTCTACCAATGAGTCAGATGAATAAGTCAGAGTATAGGTTGCTCCATCATATTCATTGGTTTCCAAACAGGGCTGATAAATAATGTGCCCCTGTTCATCTTTTATTTCTTTCACTTCATATATATAGTATTGAGAACCATATACGAGATCTTCCTGGCTTAAAGTGGTCTGTCCGACTCCTGTTTGATCTGTCTGAACTGTAAATAATCCATTTTTTATATGTCCTCGATTAAGATCTTCACATAATTGATATTCCTCACCCTTCTTTTGAAACAGACCAAAACGAAAACTACCGCTCATCAAACCGCCTGCGTTCATCTTCTTTCTTACCTGAAGGGTATAGTTTGGAGTATATAGACTAACCTTTTCCGTATTTCCTACCTGACCACTCTCCATATTTAATGTATCTACATTTAGTGTACCCTCCATATGAGTTTTGCAAGTCATCACATTTGCATATACGGAGAAAGGAAGAGCCATTTTCAATTTCTCCATAATATCTGATTTTTTCATTGGGGATACTGTATATCTCTTTTTTTCTATTTCTGTCACAAAGTACTCGGAGAAATGTGTCGTCTCCATAACGATTGTTTCATCATCTATTTCCTCTGAAGGCATGGTTTCCACAATCGCCTCATCCTTATCAAAGTAATACACCTCTACTGTACTTTCATCTGTAGATGTATTTACAACATCACATCCACTGAATGCAACCTTTACCGAATCCGGTAATTGTTCCTGTAAAGTACCATCAACATAAAGCTTTATATCATATCCATGTACTTCCTTGATATAAGAAGTGATCTCAAGTTCCTCATTCAATGTCTCCATAAATTGTTCAACTACATCATCATTTTGAATGATGTCGGCTTCAACTTTGAATTCATTACTGTCAGGAAACAAATCCTTTGGTATGTATACAATCACTCTTTGACCGGATTTGGCAATATCACAGCCAGTTTCAATATATTCCGGTTCTTCTATGTAATTATCTGAAACCGTAGACTGTATTGTAGTCAATTTCTCTGTTTGATCCTGATCTGTTGGAATAATCGGTATCACAGTAGGTGTAATTGTTGGCTCCGGTACTACGGTCGGAGATATTGTTGGCTCCGGTATCACAGTCGGCGATATTACCGGATTCGGTATTTCAGTTGGTGATACAACCGCTTCAGGTGCTACAGTTGGTGTTGTAGTTGAGTCTGTTGCTGGTTGTCCCTCTGTTTCTTGAGATGGTTTCTCTGAAGGAACTGCCTGATCTGTCTCATTGATATCATCGTTCGGTAATTCAGAACCTTCTTTGGCGGATGTCTGATCTGTATTCATTGGTTTGGCAGTATTCATGTCCAACACATCAGCTGCTTCTGTACCCTGGTTTGTGATAGAAGCATCTACCAGTTGGATATCTGTCAGCATGATTGATATGCATAAACCATATGCAACAAGTCCTTTTACAATTCCAGACCTCATCTCGTTCCTCCTGATTTTTTGGCCATACTTTTTCAGCCATCTTTGTTTACTATATCAACCCAAAGTCACATGATGGTCACATGTCATGGGTTTCATTCTGAACAAATAAAAATAACCTCAACTTTCGTCGAGGTTATTCAGTCTGATTCTTAATCTGTAATTATTTTATCCAGTAATTCCAATTCTCCGTGAAATTCATCCATTTTCTGGTCATTTGGACTTTTTACCATCCCCTGCCAGCTTGTATTAAGTCTTGAGTAAAAAATGATGTCGTATGTCTTGATCTTTCCTTCTCTGTTCTGCATTTCTGTTACAGATAGAGGAGATTCAGGTATTCCATGATACTGTTGACATTGATTATTAATATCATTAAATGTTCTCTTTTTTGTTGTGGCTTGCGGATATCCTGCCAGATCAAATACTTGGTCCAGTTTCATAAATAATTCACTGATACCTGCAAACTGTATTTCCTCTGTATTCAATGGGGAGTACGCTCTCCCGGCTATGTCCTCCTGATAAGCATCAATGCAGAGACGAACCATATTGGATGGATATCTGTTATGAGTACTCATATGTCCTAAATCCTCCCATTGATTCCACAACGGAAATCTCAGATATATCACTTTTTACCTGAATACGTCTGTTCCTCAGTTTTTTATAAAGATTCGAGACAATACGATCCGTTACCTTTACACTGTCCTCATAATCCAAAGTCGGTAACAATACAACATATTGCGAATCACTATAACGTGCGGCAACATCTCCGATTCGAAGAGATTCCTTTAATGTTTCTTCCAGAGATTCCATTGTCTTATCAATTTGATAATGTATGATTTTATCATTTCCTGTTTTTTCGATATTTTTTGCAAGTGATACTGTCATCAAGAGAACATATTCTGAAAGTCCCAGTCTTGCAATACGTCTGGATTCTAATCTGTAGATTTCTCTGAATATCGGATATCCACATATGTATGCTCCATCCGGATTATCATTTTCTGTCATATCCTGATTCACTTCATGTATAGCTTCTGCCTTTACATCCTTTTTCATTTTTGTTAATTCTTCAAATACATCCTTTAATTGAATGGATTTTCGAATTCCCAATGTTGAATATAAGAGTTTTTCTGCTCTCTCATAATACTCTGTTGCAAGCTCCAGTTTATTTTGATAAATCATCGATCTGATCAAAAGACAATGTAATCTCTCGTCAACAGAATCAAAACGAAGCGCATTTGTACAGATCTTCTCCATCTTTTCATATTGTTTTGTCTCTATATATAATGCTGCTAATTTCTTTACGGCCGATAAAAACATGGAATGATAATATGCAGATAACGGAACAATCCAATACATAGATGAATACTTTGCAAGAAAATCACCCTGATATAGATTAATGGCTCTTTCGTAGTAATCTATTCTTTGCTCTACTTCAAATCTTTTATTTCTTGCCTCTTCACAAAATTGTTCAAATTCCTCTACGTCTACCTTTACCTGATAATCCTGATTCCAGCAATAGGAACCTCTTCCAGTAATAATAAAGTCTCCTTCTCCAAAGGATTTACATAGCACTGTCCTTAATCGATACATTAAATTCTTCAATGCTCCGGATGGATTGTCAGACTCGTCCTCCTGCCATAAAACCTCTGCTAGTTCATCTACAGTAAGTGTTCTCTCTCTGTTTACAATGATAAAAGATAGTAATTTCACCATCATATCTGAACGGATATTATCATTATTGAGAGCAATATCATTAGTTGCTATTTGAAATTTTCCAAACATATTAACTGTAAACATGTCCTAAACCTCCCAATTAATACCTGCTTCACAATAGTACTTAACAATTTCGGAAATGTCAACTAAAATTTGGTGAATTGTGTCAATTAATTTTCAAAACGCAATATGTAGTAGTTATATCTAATATATTGAAAGCATGCTAATTTACGGCATGCTTTCAAAAATATTTAGATGTTCTTATTAATTTTTTTGAGTCGATATCTTACAATTAGAAAGGTTACGGCACCCAATAGCAGAAGTGCTCCTATCACTTCCATAATCCAAACCCAGCTTTCTGTCCTTACAAATGGTGATTCTGATAATGGAATATCCTGATCCGGTAAATCAAGAAGCTCTGTCGTCTGATCTGATACTTCAGCATCATTGGATTTCTCATCTGATATAGGACTCCGACTTAACGGAACATCTCCTTCCGGTATATCAACTCCTCCTCCATCAACTGCACCTTCTGCAACTTCTCCTGCAATTTCACCCCCTGCTGCAGCATCTGCTCCTCCTGCTGCTCCATCTGCTTCTCCTGCAGTTGTCGTCACTACATATGTGGGGATCTCTGTCTCAATATACTCTGTCGAGGTACCACCATCGATCATCTCTGTTGAAGTTGTTTCTGAATATGAGGTTCCGGCTGAATTTCTGGTATACTCAAATACAATACTATTGTTCCCGTTTCTGACCAACTGAATCGTTTGCACTTGACTTGATACAAGCGTAAAACCTGCAATTGATATCGCAGATTCCGAAATATCCTTTCCGGCTTCCTCATATATAATTTTAGGAAGAGCTATCTCTATACCAGTTCCCTGTTCAACATACTTTACAGTATATTCAACACCTTCTAATAGTCTTCCATATTGAATCGTGACATCTTCACTTCTACTCACTGTTCCACTATTCTTCGTATATGCTCCGGCACCCATAGAAGCTCTATCCATGACGTAGTACTTTCCACTGTTCTGGGCATTGTACTTGATAAATCCATCTCTGTTACCTGGAAGCTTTGGTAATGTATCATTTGGCTTCAACTGCATCTCAACACACGTATCTGATACCCTTGCACCCAAACTCTGATAGTATACCTTTGCATTCTCAGAAAAGGTTCCTATACTTCCTGCATAGATTCGAATGATATATTCCCTTGTATTCACTGATGCATTGACCGGTACCGTGAAAATGATTGTCAGTAATATACATATGAGTCCAATAAAGATGCTCTTCCATCTTAGATTGAATCTATGAAAGATGTTCATAATGGCTCCTCCGTCTTTTTCTTCTTTCCTGTGGCTGCAATTAACAGAATTCCCATTACCAGAATCCCCGCAAATAATCCTATCATTGTATGATCACCAGTCTTTACACCTACAACCACTTCCTTAAACGTCTGTACGATATTTTTTAATGGCGTAGATGATTGTGTAACCACTCTGTTTACTTGAACAATCTTCCCTGTATCTGGTTCACGATATGCTGCCAAAAACTCAAATCCTAATATACCGGTTGCATTATGATAAGTATTTTGTTCTGTATTACGAATAGATTCCCCATCAAGACCAATGGTTAATATCAAGCTTGCTGATTCTTTGTTGTTCAAGGAAGTAAGAAACGTAGTATCTGTTCCAATTTCACTTGAATTAAGTAATAACAATCCTTTTTGTTCTGCAACAATACTACCATCAGATCCCGTTACCGCTCCACCAAGAGAGCTGTCATAAAGAACTGTTACAACACCCTGCTTGTTCAACTCCAGCTTAATATCATATGCTCCTCCTGCTGCCTGATGATCTCTTTCAAGTTCTCTGATTGCCTCTGTCTGCATATAGAAATCTGTTGCATTTCCATTATGATTAATGAGATTGATTGTCTGACTGTTAATTTCACCGGGAGCCATATTATGAAACTCTGTCCCAAAATCCGTATTGCTGATCTTCAATTCATTTTGGTCTGTAAACTCGACACTACCGGCTGCATATACTGTAGTTGTCATTCCCAATAATACAATCATCATGATACTAAACATTACTAATCTTTTTTTCATTTCCTAATCTCCCGATCATAGATTAACATTCTACTTATTCCACAGCGATTTCCTGAATTGTTCCGTCTGCACCCAGAAAGGCTTGTACTCCCCATGCAGATTTGATCGCTTCTGCACCTTGTGAAATCTGTACGGCATCTACTGTTGCTTCCACCTGAAAGGATTTATTCGCATAGTCATTTCCAATAACCTCGGAAATCTTGATCCTATCGACAAAATCAGATGTTTCTGATTGAAACAAACTATTGGTATCTGATAGAGGATATTTATAATACATAACTACTGTCTCAGCATCTTGATCAATGATGATCCAATCCTCCTGATTCTCCGGAATGATCTCAATGGCTGCAAGATCCAAAGAATCATCAAATACCTTTTCCAGACTACCGGTAGCATCCTTTTTCCACCAGGCTTTATTGACGATGGCTCGTACATAAGAATCATAGTTGTTTGATGAATCGAATGCGATCTTCAGGTCTGTATTGATCACCGTCCCCGGCATAGCATTGATCATTCCGGTTGTATACTGATCAAATTCATTGGTATCGTTCTTTTGGATATGTATATCAATGTTCTTTGTCGTGATCTTGCTAGTACCCTGACTGCTGTTTGCCCGAAACGCTGCAAGTGTCCCACCGATTATCGTACTAATCACCAATACTCCTGCAAACCCCATAAGAATCAATTTCTTTTTCACAATAAATCTCCTATCAAAGGCATACTTTGCTTATTTTCAATACTATTTAGTAGTATAAATTGTTACTGTCACACGGAAGTCACACGATACGAACTCTTTTGCTTGTATTTTTAATCGTTCTCTTTTATTATATTAAGGTGGACGGAGGTTGTTATGACAGAAAAAAGGCTGAATTACTTTGATATGGTCAAGGGTCTTGGCATTATTTTAGTTGTATTGGGACATATAGAATACATCAGTGATGAACTTCGCGGATGGATTTCTTCTTTTCATATGCCCCTCTTTTTTGTAGTATCCGGTATGCTGATTTGTTATCTGAAGCAGACCGATATTAGTATTGAAGTTATTCTTCGAAAAAAATTTCGTGGTATTCTAATCCCATATATCAGTTTTACAATTATTTATACCTTTATTGACATATTGAATATTTATCTGAACAAAATTACTCCCTACACCTTTATTCAAAATGTCATATCCGGATTGACCCTGTACGGATCCTCAGTACTTTGGTTTCTGCCTGCACTTTTTCTGAGTGAAGTCGGCTTTCTGTTGATCATCAAAAAACTTCCTCGTATTCCTTCCATTCTGTTAATCTTGATTCTGGTACCGCTTGCATACCTTGGACAGATTGGAATCAGTAGTATTTATACAGCACATGAAAGCTCCTTACTGATTACATCTCTGATCGATTTGTTACGTGTATTTCTACGTGCAATTATCGCATTGTCGTTTGTGGGAATTGCCTATTTCCTATTTCCGTTATTACAAAAGAAGCAAGAATTCTCTTGGAAAGAGCTGGCACTTGGTATTCTGATGATCCTATTGACATTACCACTATCTCAGATCAACGGATGTGTAGATTTTCGTCATATAATCCTAAAGAACCTCCCCCTATTTTATCTCTGTGCTTTGCTTGGTTCATTTGGTTTAATTTTAATCTGTAAGAACTGCAAGTACTCACCTCAGATTGGATTCTTTGGGAAAAATTCTTTGGTTGTGATGTGTACTCATATTAATTGTTATGTTCTCTATGCCGCAATCTTGATAGCCTGGCAGATTGACACTGTCATAACTCGTGCAAAAAGCTATATTTTTCTATTTAATATCATGGCTCTTACGTTTCTGTTTGAGGCCATTATCATATTGATTATCAATCGTTTCTTCCCATTTTTATTAGGAAAACATAAGGAGTCATCATGTCAGAAAGAAAACGCTTAGATTATTTTGATATGGCAAAAGGAGTCGGTATACTCTTAGTTGTCATCGGACATCTTCAGGGAAAGGATATTTTTGCATTGTCTCCCTATATCCTGCCGGTATGTACTTGGATCTTTTCATTTCATATGCCCTTGTTTTTTATCATTTCAGGAATGCTGATTAACTATAAGAAGGATTTAGACAAAGACATTAAAGTTCTGACTAAAAAAAGATTCAAAGGAATCATGATCCCTTATTATTGTTTCAGTGTATGTTATCTGTCTGTAGTTTTATATGCTCTGTTGATTGAACGATCAATTATGCCCGGTACATTACTTGTCAATCTCTGGTATGTACTAGGCACCTATGGTATGTCTGTACTATGGTTTCTGCCTACTCTGTTTTTTGGAGAAATGTTATTTCTATGGATTACAAAGAAGTTTTCCACAAAGACCTCCATTTTAATCCTATTCATTCTGACCGTATTTGCTTCTCTTGGTGCCTGGGGACTACAACTGGTTACCTATGATACCCCTTTGTTGGAGCGTTTACACGAACTGGCCATCGTTATTTTGCGACCGATTCTTTCTACTACCCTAATCGCAATCGGATATTATGCTTTTTATCTCATGAAAGAGCATGAAAAAACCAATATCAAAGAACTGATACTGGCTTTCCTGCTTTTATTAATTGGAATTTTCTTCGTTAATCATAATGGTGGTGTCGATTTTAGGTCATTAGTGCAAAAAAATCTGTTTTTCTATTACTTATGTGCATTATGTGGTTCTTTTGGAGTAATCCTGCTGTGTAAAAACTGTAAACCCTTACGTTTATTAAAATACTATGGCGTAAATTCACTGATCGTGATGGCCGTTCATAACAACAGTAAGGTTTTATATGGAGCCATGCATCTCGCAATGTATATGAACCAATTTGTCACACGTGCCAAGGGTTATGTCTTCTATGCCATCATCTTTTTGGTAATCATGCTGTTTTCAACAATCATGATTGAATTGATCAATCGATGGTTCGGGTTTATGGTCGGAAAACCATGGATTCTCCCACATAAGAAAAAATCATAAATATGGTTTGATCATATCAACCAATTTTTCCTTACTAACTGCACCTATAGATGTTTCTTTTACTTCTCCGTTTTGAAACAGCATAATTGTCGGAATGGTCATAACTCTGTATTTCTGAGCAAGCTTCATATTCTCATCAATATTAACTTTTCCAACCTTAATCTTTCCTTCATACTCTTCACTAAGTGTATCAACGATTGGTGACATCATCTTACATGGTCCACACCAATCTGCAAAAAAATCTACTAAAACAATCCCTTTATAATCCAAAACCTCTGTCTGAAAATCATCATCGTGAAATTTCTGTGCCATAATGTACTCCTCCTTTTTCTTATTCATCGTTTATCGTTCCCTGTAAATCACATATTTATGAATTGGATTTCCCATTGCGGAAAATTTCTCTTCATATTCTGTCATAATATTTCCTTCATTCAGTACATCATCATGATGCAGATCATGTGTCACTGCTTTAAATGCCCATCCGGCCAGAGGTACTTCCTCTAATGCAAATTGAAATAAATCTTTATTATCTGTTTTAAATTCTATCACACCATCCTGCTTTAAGATCTGGTCATAACGACTAAGAAATTCCTTTGATGGCAATCGTCTCTTGGCATGTCTGTCTTTTGGCCATGGATCTGAAAAATTAAGATAGATCCGATGAATCTCCTCTGGTGCAAATACATCACATATATATTCTGCATTCATACGAATAAATCTCACATTTTGTAATGGCTCAAGCTCCATTTTCTGTATCGCACGCAATAATACTGATGAATACTTTTCAATTCCGATATAATTAATATCCGGATTCTGTTTTGCAAGTGTTAATAAAAACTGACCCTTCCCCATACCAATCTCTAACTCTATCGGATTTTGATTATGAAAAATCTGATTCCATGATCCTTTATGTTTTGTCTCATCATGTATAACATAATCATTTGCTGCTATTACTTCTCTGGAACCTGTGATATTTTTTAATCGCATCTGTCTCACCTGTATCATTTGTTGTTCTTTTATTTTACACTATCTGAATTCAAATGAAAAGCGATGATTGTACATTGAATGATCAATACTTTGTTTTTAGGATAAAATAGTGTATGATAATAAAGTATTGATTACTAAGGGGAATTATTATGTATAGACACTTTCGATTCAAATTATTATGTTTTCTTTCAATTTTACTTTTATCAATCTATTACACTATACCTGTCTATGCTGTGTTAACGCCTTCCACCACCACCCAATCCGAAGAAGCAGAGCTTAGAAAATCTCTGCCCGTAGTTACCAACAGTATTCCGGGATGGCCAAAGGGACCTTCCATCGGAGCTGCGTCAGCTATCCTGATGGACGCCGGTACAGGTGTGATTTTATATGAAAAAAATGTACATGAACAGCTCTACCCGGCCAGTACTACCAAACTGTTAACATCCTTGATTGCCTGTGAGAACACTACAATGGACGAAGTCGTTACTTTCTCACATGATGCTGTCTTTGGGATAGAAAGAGATTCCAGTCATATTGGTATAGATGTCGGTGAACAGCTTACAATGGAACAATGCCTATATGGAATTCTACTTGGTTCTGCAAATGAAGTGGCTTATGCTGTTGCTGAGCATGTCGGTGGTAATCTTGAGACCTTTGTACAAATGATGAATGAAAGAGCTGCCGCAATCGGCTGTACAGAAACACATTTCTCAAATGCCAATGGTCTTCCAAATCCAGAACATTATACGACGGCCTATGATCTTGCTTTGATTGCCAGAGAATGCTATCATAATGAAATTATTTCTAAGATCTCGGGTACAACAAGATATACAATACCACCCACAAACAAACAAAGTGAGGAACGTCCACTAACCAATCATCATTTGCTCTTACCCGGATTACAATATGAATATGAGTATGTGATCGGTGGTAAAACAGGCTATACAAACGAAGCACGACAAACACTTGTAACATGTGCTGAAAAAGATGGACTTCGATTGATTTGCGTGATCATGAAGGAAGAAAGTCCGGATCAATTTCTAGACACCATATCTCTGTTTAACTATGGATTTGACAGTTTTCAGACAATGAATATTGCTGCTAATGAATCCGGCTATACAATGGACAGTGATAACTTCTTTCGCACAAACATTGATATTTTAGGCAGCTCAAAACCTTTATTATCAATCAATCCAACGGGCAATATCCTGATTCCGAAAGGTGCTTCCTTTACAGATGCCAAGCCTGAAATAAACTACACTACAAAAAACGAGTCTTCTGTTGCTACACTCGAATACTATTTTGGTGATGCATACGTTGGTTCCACATCCATTGATTATGTGACAGACGGAACAGAGAATTTTGATTTTTCGAGAGTGATTACCGATGCTGATACAGTCATTCCAAAACCAATTGAGCATAATAAGAAGACTGTCTTTGTAAACATTAGAACAATTATCATCATTGTGCTTACCATAGCCGGTATCATTTTTATCATGTTTATCGTTCGAGCAATTATGAATAATATATACTTTTCAAAAAAGAAACGAAGAAAAAAGAGACGACGGTTTCCATCTCGATATGACAATCTAAAGTTTTAGTTTCATCAAAAAAGGAAATGACTCAAATCATTTCCTTTTTTTGCTTTCTTTTCTCAGATCGTTGTATTCTCAGTTTTTCCTGCTTATCCTTAATCAGTTGTGCATCCTCATCAGAAATTAGTTTCAATGTTTTGATCACATATATATTTCCATCATCGGCCCGCTTCATCCTGGCTTTTCCCTTTAGAAATCCATGTCGCTTACAATACGAAAGACTGTAATAATGCTTTCCATTAACCGAAAACCATTTGATTTTCTTTTTTGTTCTTCTTCCACAAACATAACACTTGGTACTGGAAACTGATTTATCTGAGATTGCTTTTGTTTTATCCTCAAATTCTCTTGAGATATATTTCGAATAGGTAGGAAATGTTTTATGGACTTCCTCTCGTTTATTCCTGGGAATCATAAATACATCATATGATACATACTTCTCTATTTCTTTATCATTGATCGTTGCATATACCTTTGCTGTATAATATGCATCACTAAATGCTCTATGAAATGGGATATCCTTTTCGATCTTCAGATAATCCACTGCATATTCTAATGCACGTCGAATCTTTCGATCTTCATATTTAAAAGAAAAGAACTTTTGTATATCATAATACAGTATAGGCCCTTTTGAAATTTCATCCATTCCATAGTAGCAGAGATTCCTCTGAAACTCGGTCAGATCTAACGTTCCCCATGTACAGAAGATATAATTTCTACCACACCACTTCAAAAAATCTCTGGCAACTTCTGTAAAGGGTTTCCCTGTGTCCAACTCTTCCTTGTCGATATGAATGATCTTTGTCGTCATATAATGAATCGTTTGATAGATCTGCGGTTTCACAAGTTGATTGAATTCACTGATGATCTCTTTTTTATCATTTAGCTTGACTGCACCAATCTCAACGATCTCAAATGGAAGACCATAATCCTTATCTCTTTTATCAGATGACTGATTCCATTCCAAGTCAAAAACAATATAGTTCATATGTTTTCCTCTGGATTCTATCTTTATAGTGAATCTATAAAATCAAGCGTTGCCTGTTTCAAATCCTGTTCACTGCCACTGTTTATGAGAAAATAATCAGCCATTGCAATCGGCCCACCCTTTTCAAGATTCTCAATCTCAGCAATATCTCTTGCCTCAGCCTGTTCATTTGTTAAGGCTCTGATTTCACGATGTGTCAATCGTTGATATCTGTCCTTTTTGTTAGTAATTACAGCTAATACTATAAAATCTGTTTCTAACTGTTTTTTCAAATAAGTATACTCAGACCAGGAATAAAGTCCGTCTAAGACAGTATTCCCTGCTTGAACATCCTTTTTAATATAAGGAAGAAGCTTCTTAGCATACGCATCCAGTCCCAATTCTTTCCTAAGACCTTCACGTACAATTCTTTCATTTTCAGGAGTTACCTCCATATGTCTTTCTGCAAGAGTATCCATGGTAATCTTACCAAAATACTCCATGTTCCAACCCTGCTCTACAAATGTATTCGTAACAACTGATTTTCCGGAACCACACATTCCTACGATCGCTACAACCTTATTTTGCATTTTAATACCTCCGTCAATCATTCTATCATGCTCCCAGTAGGAATCGAACCTACAACTAGCCCTTAGGAG
>CAZVYQ010000033.1:0-32566 GCA_964631375.1 uncultured Lachnospiraceae bacterium
ATGCAGTAATTGAAGCCTGTATCTACAAGTATTGGAAAACAGTCGGATTTTCTCTTGTTTCCATTTTACTATTTATCATAGTCTTTCTCTGCAGATAGCTCAGCTGTAAAATAAATGATTGAGGAATATCACCAGATTTAACGTTCACTCATATATTGTTTTACTTCATCAGAAGTTAATTTTCGTACTTCTGTATGTGGATATTCTATATACTCTCCAATAGTAAACACAGGTGTCATTTGTTTGCATTTCTTATCTTTATTCTTTTTCAAGAATAGATGTAAATCCCCATTCCCTGCAAATATTTTATAAGATACTCTGCCTTTACTGTTCTCTATCTCATAAATACCACACGGTTTTTTCGTTGTATAATCAGCTGATCTTAAATAAAGTTTTGCAATTTCTAATGACTTAAAAGGAAAATTCCACCTTTGCAATCCTCTGTTTGTCTCATGTTCAATACAAATGCAACGCCCACAAGTTCCACAAATATATTGAGTGTGGTTTTCTAAGCAGTCCAAGGGATTGAGTAATGGAGTTCTTCTATTTTCGTCAGAGTAACATTCTTCACACATTTTTCTTTTCGCTCCTAATCAAATTCAAAGTTGTCTACATATATAATAGTCTGTTTTCGCTTATTCAGCAATAAAAAAGCCAACCAGATTGCTCCGATCGGCTATTTTGCTTCTATTACTATATTACTTTGAATACATTAATTCCAGTTTTTTTTGCATTGCACACTTTTTCGGAATAGTAACAATCGGTATATTGGACTTCTTACCAAATGAAAATATCCTTGAACAAATCTAGATTTAATTCCAAATGGAACTTTTACTCCCGTTGACCATAGGTGTTGCAAGATACTCAAAGAAGTCAAAGTCTGCATAGTGTTCATGCTTCATCCTGTCGGCACAGGTCATGCCAACCATAGTTCCTGTAAATTCTCCATATGCACAATACTCATCAGAAAAATGCGTTGTGTCAAATACCGGTCCAATCTTATGATAGTCCAAACCATCGTAACTCCACTCAAAGAAACTCTGCCTGCCCTCTATGTTCAGACGTAGATAAATCGGACATTCACTGACCGGAATTCTAGTATCGGACAATTCCTTTTTAGTACCGTTCTCAAGATGCACCACTGACAACGCACTTTGTCCCAATGTCTCAGAATAATACTTCCTTAAATTGATGTAATTCATATTGTCATAATACAAAATCAAACCGGCACTATGTTGATAGATTTCAGGCACAAATTCCATCTTTGTCGTAACTCTGGCGTAAACTGAGGTTAATTTTCTCGCAAGGATGCTGACCTGATTCAGAGATGTTCTAGATTCTCCGCCTCTAATCCTAAGAAATCCCGGACGTGCCTTCAAATCCGCAAATCGATGTGGCATCTGGCGTGGTGCATAGTATTGCAACCCAAGTGTATCTTGATCAAAATCATCAAAATCGGGAATAATTTGTACAGGATATTCTGGCAGTTGACTCTCCGGTACTTCGGTCTTTGCAAGATTACTTCCGTCCTCCATGCGAAGCCATCCATCCGCAGTCCATTGCATCTTTTGAATGGCAGTCTCACGTCCCAGAGTACATCGCAGTTCCGGCACAAATGGGCGTGCTGTCAAGTGCACCAGATAAACTTCTCCCATTTGTGTTTCAACATAACTCCCATGGCCTGATTTCTGTAAAATAGAGTCTGGATTATAATACCTCGGCTTTAAATGATCCGGGTCTTGTCTTTCATTGGACTCCCCAGGTGCCGAAGTTACAATGGGATTCTTCGGATCCCTCTCATAAGGTCCCCATACATGCTTCGCCCGCCCCATAGTAACACAATGGTTATAGCCTGTACCGCCCTCTGCACACATCAAATAATAGCAACCCTCATGCTTTGTCAAGTGTGGTGCCTCTATACAACCTCTGTCCGTTCCACCACTCCAGATTCGCTTTGGATATCCGACAATCTTCTTTTTCTGTACGTCGTATTCCACCATACAGATTGCTCCCGGCTTCTCATAACCCTCTCGCGTTTCCCACTCCAGCGAAACAATCCACTTACGTCCATCATCATCGTGAAGGATAGATGCATCAAAGCCTGCTGAATGCAAATAAACGGGAACACTCCATGGACCTTTGATATCTTCTGCTGAAATAATATAATTGTCCACATCAAAATATCTGGCATTCATGGAGTTCATCACACCATAAACAACATAGAACAAGTCCTCTTTTTCGCAATAGGTTAGGCAAGGTGCCCAGACTCCTTTCGCCGAAGGGAGCCTCTTCAAGTCAATTCTTGTATCATCTGTTAAGACATGCGTATATAATTCCCAATGTTTTAAATCCCGGGAATGATAAATCGGAATTCCGGGAAGCCATTCGAATGTTGAGACTGCAATATAGTAGTCATCACCTTTTCTACAGATACATGGATCCGGATGAAAGCCCGGAAGGATTGGATTTTGAATCATTTTTCTATCCCTTCTACTAAAATACATACACTCCAATCTGACAATGTAATCACATCTCCTTTTTGATAGCTCCTATCAGTAAGCAAATCAGTCACAGCATCATATGGACACACAATATTCTCTGTCTTTTCACTATAATGCAGTACATAATGTACCTTTTCACCCAATTCATTCACACCACTTCGAATCGTAATCGGCCAACAAAGTGCCTTTGCCATACCCGCCTCGTCAAATGCGCCTCGATAAATCTGTTTCAACGCTTCTTTTCCTACGAATGCACCAATATAGTATGCTGTTCCCTGCCCATAGCGATTCTTTGTCACAGCAGCATAATCACCCCAATATGGATGTTGATAACCTGCAATCTGTTCAGCCTCGTGACATTTGAGCAATTCCATGAAATACTGCAATTCATATTCCTCGTGATTCAATTTGAGCATCGCACGCCCCGGATTCGTATACTGGTTATAACTCATACCAAAACATTCTGTCATATGATGAGGTTGTGTATCATGATGAACCGAAAGATTCCGGTCAGCAACAAATGACTTGAAGGTACTGATTAAGATACCGCCGCCTCTTACAAAATCATTTAACTGCTCTGTCAGTTCGTCTGTGACACTATAAAGAGCAGGTGTTATTATAACCTTATAGTCTCCTATCTCCAAATCCTCTGCATGAATCACATCGCATTCCAGATTCATCTCATAAAGGCTGTCATACATCCACCTGACAACATCGTTGTAACTTAACTCCTTGTCAATCGGAAACCATTTATACGATGTCAGAGTATGATTATCTACTATCATTGCAATATCATTTTTCTTAGCAATCACAAGCCGCTTTCGTCCGATTCTTTGAAACTCTTTTCCAATCTCACAAGCCTCTTCATAGGTTGGATTAGACGCCAAATCATGACTCAATACGCCCTTCCAATACGTCTCGTATCCATTGTGTATAGAATGCCAGTTCCAGTACAAAAGTGCTGCTGCTCCGCTTGCCAAATGTGAATATGCCTGCAAACGCAGCTGTCCTGTGTAGGGTGTCCAATATTTGAACCCTTGTGCCTGACATTCCAGTACAAAATATTCCTGCTGTTTTAAGCTCCTTATTTCATCTCCACCAAAGGCAATTTCTGCACCGGTCAAATCATCCTGCGTCAGATGGTATATATCTGTACCTGCAACATCTAAAAATTTGCTTACTTTATGGTGTTCCATATCTGGCTGAACACCATACGAATATCCTTCCTGTGCAATATCTGCACCAAACTTCTTCCATGCAAAATCCAGGTTGTGTGTTACAAACTGATCTTCACGCGCATATTTTCTTACAATCTCAGCCTGCCACCTTAAATAATCCTCAGCCAACTTTCTTTGAAACATTTCAAATTCAGCCGAAAGCCCTCCATTGATGCACCCATCCATATGTGGGAAGTCTTCCCACCTTGCAATGGAATTACTCCAGTATGTCAATCCAAATGCATGATTAACCGCATCGGTCGTTTTGAATTTGTCTTTTAGATGTTGAAGGAACATCTCCTGCACTTTTGGACCAGCTGTTCCATAGTGTTTTGTTTCATTATCAATCTGATATCCGATTACACTTTTTCTCCTTGCGGTATGTTCCACAATCCGGCAAATCACTTCTTTGGCATGGGTACGAAACGTCTCATTCATAATATCCATCTGCTGCCGATGTCCATATGGCATCTGTCCATTCTTTGTCAGAACCATCACATCAGAATCCATCTTTTCCACCCATGACGGAATCGCATAGGTCGGTGTTCCTACAATCGCCATCATATGAAGAGTCTCTATCTCGTCCAGTACCTGGTCTATCACATCAAACCTGAATACTCCCGGTTCCGGCTCCAATGTGCTCCATGTTGATTCAGCAATGCGGATTACATTCATCCCCGCATTCTTCATCATCACAAGATCTTCCTTCACCCTGTCATAAGGCATATATTCCGGGTAATATGCCGCACCAAATAAGAGTTTTTGGTTCATCATCGTTCTTTCCCCCAAATACTGTTAATCGAAACCGGTTTTACTGTACCTTTTATCGTCTTTCCATTCATACGAAGCACATATGCTCTTTCTTCATTTGTACGATTCAGCAAAATCAGCACAAAAGAGCCATCAACATTTTTCCATGCTGTCACCTCAATATCCGAAGTATAACATGAAGTTGCAATGCGCACTGCCCCTTTCTTTATAAAATGAGAAAAATGCCAGTAGTACTTTAATATTTTCCGTTCCTCCAGTTCTTTTGTATCTCTGTGATACAGATAAGGAGCATCGCAAAAATTGTTCACATGATTCGGACCGCCCTCTTCATCCAGCAAGATATTCCAGTCATAGAATACCGTCATTCCATGATTCAGATTTCCTATCATGTCATGTGCCAGCCTTCCTGCATTTACGATTTCCTCTGATTTATCATATTTGCAAAATTCCAGACAGCTCTCAGACAGGATCAGCTTCTTTCCCGGAAACTTCTCCTGTACCAGTGAAAGTGCATCAAAATGATCCCCGCTATACCAATGAAATGCAATTCCCGCAATCATTCGGTCCGTTGTCTCATCTATGATTTGTGTTGCACGCTCAAATACGCGTTCTTTATTATGATCCCAAATAAAAAGTTCAATATCTTCCATGTTGTTCTTTACAAGTGCCGGATAGAGATGATCCCGCAGGAACTCTTTCTCCTCCTGGGCGCTAAAGACGCAGGAATCCCATGTCTGCGCTGCTTTGGGCTCATTCTGGATGGAAAGGCGGTTAACCAGATATCCTCTATTTCTAAATTCCTGAATATAACGGCAGATATAGGCGGCCCAACGCTCATAATATTCCTTCTTCAAAGCCCCTCCATTTTTCCGTTCGCCGTTTGTTTTCATATAGGCAGGCGGAGACCATGGAGAGAGCATAATCGGAAGTCTTTTTTTGTACTTTTTCTCTGCTGCATCCAATAAAGGAAGCATATATTGTTCTGTATCATCAAAACGAAACATCGAAAATTCTGTATCCGTTTCGTCATCATCGGCACAATAAAGGTGGGTTGAAAAATCACAACTGTCAATGTGCATACGCACCATTTGATAATTCATATTTCCCTCACCAAAGTAATCCTGCAATATTTGATTTTGCTGCTCTTCACTCATTTGTGCATAAACATAACCGGCTGCATCTGTAAGTGCACCTCCAAAACCTTCTATTGTCTGATAGTTCATCTGCGGATAGAGATTAATGACTTGATTTTCCGTCCCATCTTCTTCAGAAACACACAATGTCCTGTTCTGAGTCCGTAGTTCATTCTCTCCATATGTCTCGAATAATTCAAATTCCCAATTCATGTATCAATCCTCCTATTCACCGTCAACCTTTTACAGCTCCCATTGCTACACCTTTTGTAATGTGCTTATTCAATATAATGTAAATAATCAATGCCGGAGCTGCTGATAACGTCATAACTGCAAACTGAACTGCATAATTAGATGAATACTGACCTGTAAACTCTAAAATACTAAACGGCAATGTTTTCCACGTCTTACTGCTTAAGTAGGTGGTTGCCATCATAAACTCATTCCAATTGTTCAGATATGTCATAATACAAACAGTGACAATAGAAGACTTCATTAGCGGAAATATGATAATTGCCACAATTCTGTATATGCCACACCCATCTATCAATGCTGCTTCTTCCAATTCCTTTGGGATAGAATTCATATAACTTGCTGTGAGAAAGAACCCCTGTGGAAGTGAAAACGCCACATATGGAATCAACAATGCCCAAATCGTATCTGTAATTCCAAGACGGTCATAGATGACGTAATTTGGCAACAAGGTTGCATGAATCGGAATCATCATACCCATAATCATCATAATCCTTGCAACGCCCTTCAATTTCCAATGCATTCTTTCGATTGCAAAAGCGGCCATAATGGAAATGACAACAACCAAAATAACTGCCAGTGAGTTAATCAATAAACTATTCTTCAGATAATGAAGAAAATTTCCGTCCCGAAAGGCAAGAAAGTAATTGTTCCACTGTATCTTTTCTGGCCACACCAATATCCCATTTGTAAAAAGTTCATTACTGTTACAAAGTGAAAAATCGATTAGCCAAATGAGCGGGAACATCTGAATCAAAGCCACAAACGTCATGATAATAATTGTTATTTTTCTTCCGTTTGTATTTGTTACTTCTTTTGTATCTACTACTTGATTTGTTTTTTTCATCTTCCTAACTCCTTTCTTCTCTTTCTGCAAAGATCTTGTTCAATACAACCGTTGAGATCAGACAGATAATGATAAAAAGGACACTAATTGCATTTCCATAACCATACTTATAAGAATTAAAGGCCTGCTTATATAAATAACTCGCCATAAATTGTGTCTCATTCCCTGGACCACCGGACGTCAGCAGGTAAACTGTCTCCATTTGCTTTAATGCAGAAATTACCGCCATTGTCACATTGACTTGAATAACAGGTTTCATTAAAGGCAATGTAATCTTGAAAAAAGTAGTTTTGGCATCTGCACCGTCGATTGCTGCTGCCTCATACATGACAGGATCAATATTCTTAATACCGGTATAATAAATCAGCATACCCCATCCAAATCCATGCCAGATTAAGACCACAAGAACTGCCCAGATTGCCGTACCGGAACCCAGCAGATTTAACTCTCCCTGATATCCGAATGCATCTAATACTTTTTTAATCAATCCAAAACTAGGATTATAGATAAATCTCCAAAGGTAAGCAATGACTGCAACCGAAATGACATTCGGAATGAAGAAAATGCATCGAAAAATCCCCTCCGCCTTTCTCTGCAATTTGTCCAGTTTCACTGCCACAATCATTGCAAGTGGATGCTGTATACAAATAAAGCCGATTGCAAGATATATTGAATTTCTAAGGGATGTCTTAAAAACAGAGTCCTGCATCAGATTCTTATAGTTATCCATTCCGATGTAAGATGCCTTTCCAATTCCCGAAAAATCTGTAAATCCATAATATACACTCAATATGATTGGTGCCAGAATTGCCACCAAAAACACCAGAAGGCCCGGTGCCACCAGAGAGAATATTACTTTTTTATTGCTATATAACTTATCCATACGAATCTCTCCTATTTAATATCTCACTTCGTGAGAACTCTCCTCTGACTGAAAAAAGGGAGCTGATGATCAGCTCCCCTTTCAGCTATCTTATTTCATGGCATCTGTCAATGCAGTTATAAATTCATCCGCAGAAATCTGACCGATTGCTATTCCGACTGATGCATCTTCACTGATTGTCTTATACTCATTCGTACCAAGATCATTAAAGGTTACACCTGTAATACTTTTTGAATTGTTCACCATATCAACAAACTCTAACTGAAGAGAAGTCTCGCTGCCTGTCAAGTACTGTGAGAAATTCTGTGCAGACATACATACACCATTTTCCCAGCAAAGTTTTGACCAGTTCTCAGGCTGATACATATAATTCAAAAGTTTAATTGCTTCATCTTTAACATCTGAATTAGCTGTTACTGCATGACCACCGCCATTCCATGCTGCAATATCTGCTGCTGTTCCTTTACCGCCCTCTACTGCTGGCATATTGAAAGCACCGATATTATCTCTAATTTCTGCCGGAATGTCCTCATTGGTTGCCATAGACATCTCCCAACTTCCCATATAGAACATTGCTGCCTGACCATTTGTAAAAAGATTCATACTCGTTGCATAATCCGTTGTTTCAAATCCTGTCTGGAACACACCTGCATCTGCAGTTTTCTTGAAAAGATCCAAACTCTTGGTCCAATTCTCATCCGTATAATCTGCATTGTCAACGGACGCCTTAACATCTTTTAAAGTATCCGCACCATCAAACTGCTGATACAGAGCATGAATGTAGATGGAGAGCGGCCATTTGTCAGAGCCGTCCATAGACACCGGAATGATACCTGCTGCCTTGAAAGTCTCGGCTGCCGCTAAAAGATCGTCATAGGTCTTAGGAATCTCTACACCATATTCTTCAAACATTGCCTTGTTATAGTAAAATGCCATAACATCTGTATTTCTTGCAAGTCCATAAAGTTTTCCGTCTTTACTGAATCCATCCAAGGATCCTTCCAAAAATCCATAGTCAGCATAATCGTCCGGATTTAATTCTGCCAAAAGCCCTGCATCTATTACCTCATCTAAGAATGAAGGCTGGCCCCATGCATTCACCAGATCCGGCATATCCGATCCTGATGCGTATGCTTTGAATTTGGTCTTATAACTTTCATCATCCAAAGCTTCTATTTCAATCTTCACATTTGGATTTTCTTTCATATACTGATCAAATAAAGTCTGCTCTACGAATCCTTGACCTGTCGTACGATCCGGCAGATTTGAAAATACCTGAATTGTAACCTGCTCTCCGCTTGCCTCTGTAGTTGTATCTGTTGTTTCCTCTGCCACATCTTCATTTGTCGCTGTGTTCTGATTTGCTGCCGAATCCGGCGTAGTAGTCGAAGAATTTCCACACCCTGCTAAAGTACCAATTGTCATCGCTGCACATAATAAAACAGCTAACATCTTCCTTTTCATATATTACCTCCACTTTCATATTCCTCTGTTTTCAGTTTTAACATCAGCGCTGTGTTGTATTCATAGTAACAACAAATAAGAAAATATAATACATATAAAATCAAGGAAAATGTTTAATTTTTTAATCTATTATTCTAGGTATTCCGTAATAACCTTCATATGAAGTGTCATCTTAGTTCCTGCTCCCAGAACACTTTGTATCAAAAGACCGTACTCTTTTCCGTATATCATTTGAATCCGGCGGTTCACATTCACAATACCGATGGATGTATGCTTTTCTGTTTTTTGTGAATGGTCCATACACATAATCTGTTCAACAGCATCCTCTGTCATGCCTACTCCGTCATCCTCGACCACAATGTATAAATTTTCTCCATCCACATATGCAGAAATCAAAACATGTCCCTTGTCCATCTTCTGTTCCAAACCATGAATAATTGCATTCTCCACCATTGGTTGAATTAATAGTTTAGGTATATACAAATCATAAAACTCTTCCTCGATTGCAATCTTTGATTCCATCTGATCTCCGTAACGTACATTCTGGATTGCCAAATAGTTTTTCAGATTATCGACCTCTTCTTTAATGGTCACATAACTTTTTTCCGAAAGTGAATAGCGCATCAGATTCCCCAATGCTGCCGCCATATCTCCAACCTCATCCACATGTTTGATTCTGGCCATCCAATTAATGGTATCCAATGTATTATATAGAAAATGAGGATTAATCTGCATCTGCAATGACTTCATCTGTGCATCCTGCTTCATCATCTTTTCTTCATATACAGACTTCACTAATGAATTCATATCCGCCACCATTGTGTTGAAGGTCTTACTCAGTCTTCCGATTTCATCGTCTGATTTCACTTCATTATTGATTTCAAAATTGCCTTGCCCGAATTGTTCCATGGCGTTGGATAACTTTTGTATCGGCTGTGTAATCTGCCTCGCAATCAATAAAGATGCTGCTGAAGCAACCAATGCCACCAGAAATGTGATTAAAGTCACAATGTTCCTTAAGCCTACAATATCTCTCATATAGTAATCCCTCGGAATTGCAAGAAGCATATGCCATCCATTGGAAATAGGCGCACTGTTATAAATACTGTAATGTTGATTATCTATCAAAACATCTCCATAAAAAGCTTCCTGTTCGCCAAAACAATTTCTGTATGCATCCGGCAACAAGTCTCCCTGTAGTTCCTGCTCCTCTGCAGCAATCACTTTTCCTTCCTCATTCACCAGAAATACATTACCCTCTTTCGCATATTCAATATCCTCAATCAGTTGGTACAAACTCCCATCATCTACATCAATTGCAGTATATCCCAAACATTCCTTCATCGGAAATGCATATATTTGCTTCATCAACATCACATGCTCACCATCTACAACCCAATACTGATTCTGTGACTTTATATATTTTGCAATATCAATTGAACTACGATTCTTTGTATAAGAATAAGTTCTATTATTCTCAGACAAAATAGATATTGCACTGACCTCTTGTCGAAATAATGCGTACAATTTCAGGTTGCTGCAGATTTCTTCATAAACAGCATAATATGACTTCCTATCAGAGAGTGCATTCTCCTCTTCCATAAGCGCATTCTGTATATTGTCATTTCCATTAATGTAAAATGCCATATCTTCGATATCCGATATTGTACTTTCTATTTTGGATAATGTAACAGAAGACATACTCTTTAGATAGTCGTTCGTCTTTTCTTCCATAATACGACTTGAATATGTAAACTCAATTATAGACAGAAAAATAGAAGGAATCACAATGATTCCAAGAAAAATCAGCAACAGTTTATTTGTAAATTTCAAATCACGTATTTTTTGTCTCATTGATTTTCAGACTCCATAAATTTCCGAAATGGGTTTGTTGCTGTTTCTCCATCCTTACGATACTCATATGGTGTCATACCATATCTCTTCTTAAATACCTGACCAAAGTAACGTTCGTCTGCCATTCCGATTCGTTGGCAGATTTCTCCGTTTCTCAATTTACTTTCCTTCAGATATTTCGCTGCATAATACATTCTGATGGATGTCAATATCTCTAAGAAAGTACAGCCTGTCTCTCGCTTAATGTAGTGACTCAAATACACAGTTGTAAAGTGGAACTGTTCAGCTAAAACAGATAAAGACAATTCCTTATCATAGTGTTCATATATATATCGAATAATTTGACTGATTCGGTCATCCTCTTCATCTATCAGCTTTTCTGACGGTTTCACAAGCATTGAGTAATCCTGTATCTCAGATTCCATCTGCTGTATTCTGGTTATTTGACTATTCTCATATTCAAACTTCTCACAGGCCATTTTCATTGTTTTTATAATTTCATCAGGGGTAGAAGGTTTCAAAATATACCCGCAAATTCCAAGTGATATTGCTTCCTTCGCATACTTGAATTCGGCATATCCGGTCAACAGAATTGCCTTTGCATGTGGATACAGTTCCAACATCATCTTCGATAATTCAATCCCAGACATTCCCGGCATCCGTATGTCTGTCAACAAAATGTCGACTTCATGACCATTCAACCATTCTGCGGCTTCAACTCCGTTTCTCATAATACCAACGACTTCTATCTGATTTTCTTTCCACGGCAGCATGCGCAAGCCTTCTCTGATAACATGCTCATCATCTACGATCAATAATCGATACATTCTCCTACACCCCTTGTTTTCCTACTTCATTTATATCAATTCTGACTGCATATCAACCTTAAACTCCATCAAGCTGATCCTGATTAATCAGAAACTTGTATTTTCTTAGCTACCTTCTGTGCACTTTTTGTGATTGCCAACCCTTCCTGACTGGTTTCACGCAGGCATGCAGGGATCAATCTACCGATTCGCTTCATAGATTCAATGACCTCATCTGGTTCGATCGCACTACGTATTCCGGCAAGCGCCATCTGCGAAGCAATGACTGCATTAACTGCTCCGGAGACATTACGCTTGATACATGGTACCTCAACCAATCCTGCCACCGGATCACACGTCAGTCCCAGCATATTCTTGAGTGCCAGAGCACTGGCGTGAATCATTGCTTCGTTACTTCCACCTTCCAGGTAGGTGATTGCCCCTGCTGCCATCGCACTGGCAGAGCCTATCTCTGCCTGACAGCCACCCTCTGCACCGGAGATACTGGCACTGGTTGCTATGACCTCACCAATACCGCCTGCTACATACAGTGCTTCTACGATTCTCTCTCTATCGACCCTTTTCTGTTCCATATAGGTCAACAGAACAGCTGGGATCACACCGCAGGAGCCCGCCGTAGGTGTTGCAACGATTGCGTGCATACACGCATTGGATTCTCCCATCTTGACTGCTTTCTCCATGACTTCCGCCAAAAAATCTCCAACCAGTGGATTAGCCTGTCTGCGATAATGAGATAGCTTTTCTCCGTCTCCACCAATCATCCCACTTACAGACTTAGCAGCAGGATCATAGGAAGCATCTGCACTGCACATCGCTCCAAGCATTTCTTCCATTTTCCTCAATGACTCTTCTCTTGTAACATCACGTTCCTTTACATCATCCAGAAGAACAACCTCCCAGAATTCCAGTTGTTCTTTCTCTGCGATCTGAATGATCTCACTTAACTTTGAAAATCCCATATCTTCTCCACTCCATTCAGAGATTTTAAGCATTCAATTGCTTCCTTCGGTATTTCCTGATCACACTCAATTACCATGACCGCATTTCCACCTCTCTTGGCACGATATTGCTGCATGTTTGCTATATTGACAGATTGTTTTGCCAGCATACTTGTGACCTCTGCCACACAACCCGGTTGATCCAGATTGTGTACGATCAAGGTTGGATATTCTCCTGAGAAATTAGCATCCAGTCCGTCAATTCGTGCAATATTGATTAAGGAACCGCCTATGGATTCTCCCACAACAGATAGTGTTTTACCATTACAGCCCGTGAGATTCAGTTGTACAGAATTGGAATGCATTCCGGATAAATCTGCTTTTCCAAAACTCACAGCCATCCCGGCTGCCTTTGCCAGTTCTATACTATTGGGGATCCGCCCATCATCAGGTTTCATGCCTAACAGTCCTGCGACAATTGCAGTATCTGTCCCATGTCCTCTTCCGGTAGCCAAAAAAGAACCATAGAGCAAGATCTCTGCCTTTACAATATCCTGCCCCATCAGTTTCCTTGATACATATCCAATTTTTACAGCTCCTGCTGTATGAGAGCTTGATGGACCTACCATAACCGGTCCGATGATATCAAACAGATTCATAATAAGACCTCTTTTCTTAACCACAATACCGATTTTTTATAATCCGGAATGATCTTCTCAACTTCACTCCAAAAGGCCTTCGAATGATTCATCACTTTCCTATGGCAAAGTTCATGCACAACTACATAATCAATGACTTCTGGTGGTGCCAGCATTAATAAACAATTAAAACTCAGATTCCCATTGCTGCTGCAGCTCCCCCATCGGGTCTTTTGATGTCGAATGCCAATTCTGCCATATTTCACACCAATTAACTGAGCAAAATATTCTACTCTCTTTGGTAGATACTCTAAAGCACGATTTGACAGTTCCTGAATCTCTGCATTTGAGAGCTGTTTGATCTCCTGTGATGCATGCTGTTCCCTTTTGATCCTCATTTGCTCTATATGCTTTTGTATCCAAGGTTCTCTTTCTCGCAGAATACGTTCTATGTCTTTTGTGGCGGCGCGCTTTGGTACACGAACTGTTACTGTCAGATCAGTATTCACCTGAATCGCCACAGTTTTCCTGTTTGAACGTATAATTGTTACCTCCATTAGTACTCTCTCCTTACTTTCGCTCTTCTCTCCATTCATTTTGTGGAAACTGCCCCAAAAGCTGAGGAATAAAACGTTCAATCACCATACAGAACACAATACTGACTCCCAGTGAAATACAGGTTCCGATGATAGCCATAGCCAAAAACATACTCGGTTCTTTGCATATTCCCAGTAATATAGGCATCACAACCTGCTGTAAAAATGGTTTATGAAGCAGATAAATCCCCATGGTATGCTGACCAATATATGTAACTGCACCAGTATTAAAGGGATGAGCAGATTCACGAGCAATACGTGAAATCAACATAGACATTGACATTACGATCATACTTCCTGAGATGCTGTTCATGATAAACCATATCAGGTTTCCATAAGCTGCCTTACACATCAAGCTGAGTTCCAATGTATCGCCACGGAATATCGTTCCGAGACAAAATACGATTGTACTAATAATTAACGCCAACACAAGCCAACCGGTCTTTTGCTGTCCCATAATGATAAAAAATGTACGAAATGCAATTCCCAAAAGAATAAATGCTGCACCAACAAATGCAATATCTGCACACCATGGCCATCCATTTTCAGGATGATAAATTACAACTCCGAGAACAAATATAACAACAGCACAGATTCCACACCAGTTCGCTATATTTTTGACCCTACAACACCCCAGTAATGTAATGATGATCTCCACAAGAATCCTCGAAAGGAAGAAGCAGGTCAGATACCACAAGGAGGTTAACGTATTCATCTGGTTCAATGATTCCCATGAACCATACAATAGATTTTGAATGCTTTGATAGGAAAATGGAGCATAAACCAATCCCCATATCAAATATGGTACAACCAACGCCAAAATATTCTTTTGCAGAAAAGTCTTCCACTCTTTCCATGTATACAATGGTTTCGGTTTCATCGACATTCCCGCCAGTGCAAAAAACAACGGCATATGGAATGCATACAGTACTCTTCTGAATAACGGTGCATCCAGATTGCCTGTCGTATGCCCTAATATTACGCAAAATATGGTGATTGCCTTTGCAATATCAATTGTCTCAATGCGTCGTTTTCTCTTTGTCGTTTCCATACGCGCTCCTTCTTACTATTGATTCAGCCTCTGTAACCGGATATTTTCTTTTATTATAACATCTTTCTGAAATAGCAAAAACACACAATTTAATATTTATCTTTAGTTAATGGCAAAAATAGCTTAGATGATACCTAAACCTATTTTTTCTTATTTTTACATCATATAATACATCGCGATACATGAATCATATAACATCGTTACAGGAGGTAATTAGCAATGAAGAAAAGAAGTATCCTTATTTGTATCTGTGCAGTCGCGCTTACTTTAACCGCCTGCAATGCAAATAAAACAGAGAAGAATGATGATCCTGCAGAAGAAGCGATCACAACCGATGCACAGGATGAGGTTTTGCCTGCAAAGGAAAAAGAAGGCTCTGATATTTCATTTAGAAGTGGCGGAAGAGACGTTCCGGACAATGGACGTTATCCACTGATATTTGATGAAATCTATTTTGACCAGATTTGTTTTTCTGTTGAGACTGATGGGAATGTAACCAGCCTACGAGAAGGCGGACAAGCATTATTATCGTATGTAGACGAAGAAAAAAAGGAACGCACAAATGATGAATTGTTAGATTACTTCATCATGGATGAAGCCGACATGTTCTTTAACGAACATATCACAGGTGCATCCGTTGTGGATTCTTACAAGATCGTCAGTCAGGAGGATGTGACTGTGGGAGATTTTGATTGTACACACTATATAATTAAACTAGCATGCACATACCCTGATTATCCTGAGACAAGTGATTATTCCTGTGAAGCATACTGCTTTCATTTTGGGGATTATCCCATGGTGATGGCAGGTGTTGTACGAGATCCTGACAGTTATGCAGAGAAATCCGAAGAATATATGGAAACCACACGTAGTGATCTATCCAACAATTTATTACGCATGGTTTCCACTGTAAGTGCAGAGAAATAATCATTTTAAATAAATATGAACTATGATGTTGAACCTCCCTGCTGATATCCAACCAACTCTTTATTGAAGCTTTGTAATCACTGGTGACTTCCAGCCTGCATCAATCACTGTCATATCGGGTTGATAAATGCGCATAAACAGATGAATATCTCCCGAGCCAATTGGAAGCCAGTTTGCCTCATTTTCCGGTTTATCAGCAGAAAGGATGACATCCAATGTTCCATCCTCATTTAGCACATAATCAGAACGATCATTAATGCAGTATCGATTGAGCTCATTGTCAATCAAAAAATTATCACTGCCATAGGCGGTAACTGACCAAAAGCCATCATCCACTACCGGAGGTAATGTATCAAAATGCAACAGATAACTATTTTCACTATTCATCTGGTTGTTATCTGAATCCACATAAGTCTTTAAATATAAAGCAACATCCACAGGATTGGCTCCAAGACCTCCGAGTGCAACCATTGCTCGATAATCATATTCCGTGCCAAAGTTTGCGATTGGTTCTCCATAGTATTCCCAAGAACCTATTTTCACATCAAATTCTGTGCCCACCTTTTTTAATTTGTCGGGCAGTGATTGTAGCATTGCCTTCCACTGTGTGCCTATATCTCCCTGAAGTTTGGAACTGTCAAACGTTAATCCGGGTCCGACATTCACAGCCGCAATCCTCTCCAGTATTTCAGCATCCTCTTTTGCCGGAGGATTTGTCACCATGAGCCTATTTGCTGTAGCAAAATAATCCTGTGGGTTCAAGGTCAGAACTGCATTCACAGGAACCAAATCATTTTCTTCCTTATACTCTCCTTTCGGAGCTGTGTATGAAGTGCCTGATTCATATGCTGATAATGGTAACAGCTGCATTTGGTTTTGAATGTCATAGACATTTTTCAAATCTGACTCGCCATCTACAACAACTCGGCCAAGCATCCAAACCATCTGCGTCGGCACAACAACCTGTATCATTCCTTCCGGCACACTGCCTTTCCAATCCGATGTTGTAAACAGATAAATACCTGCCTCCTTTAGTACAGCAGGTGTATTCGTCCACGCATCTAAAACCTGCATCTGAAAAAAGCGGTCTGCCTCAGGCTTTATGTAAACCATTGGTTCCTCAGAAAGATCCAACCATGCCTGGGTATAAACTGTATCCACATTTGGTGTAACGACTGCTTTGAATTGAGCATTTGCCAGATTCTGTGCATGAATCAATTGATTCACTGGTGCATGTCCCTTCCCATCAGGTTCCTCCGCGTTTGTAGCTACAATCTTTGAATACTCCATCATAACAAGTGGAAATGTATAGCAATAAGCCTCCTCTAGTACCTCCCATTGTTTTGTGGCATCAGGCTCTGCCTCACTTGTTGTGTTCTTACATCCACTAAACATCCCCAGTGCAAGAACAACAATTAGAATAATACTAATTCTCTGTTTCATAGCAATTTCCTCTCTTTGTAATTTATTATGTATATGTCTATTCCTCTATCATTATAATGACTTATCTACACCAATCATAATCCGTTTTTCCAGAGCAAACCTGTCTCTGATCATTTCTTCAATTCGCTTCTGCAGATTGACTTCTTCCTCTGGCGAACATGAGAAGATAACATTTCCACTATTGAGATAGGTTACTACATCTACGTAGCCAAGTTCAAGAAAACACTTCTTTAATTCAGGCATTGCAATCTTATTCTTACCGCTTACATTGATTCCTCTTAATAATGCAATATATCTCTTCATCCTCATACCTTCTTGTGTTGTCATTGTGATAAAAATCAGCGATACCTCCTGATACCGCTGATTGCTAATATAAAAAAGCCTACTGTATATCCAACAGTGGAGCAAAAATAGAACTGCATATTTCCGCAAAATGGACCAATCAAACCAAATAAGATTAGAATTCCACTGACACGCAGAATCCAACGTGCCGATTTGTCCTCACGACCTAGTGCAAAAGAAATGATGAACATGGCCATTCCTAGCATAGCTGCCCATGATACACACTCCAAAGCCTTCGTTACAGACGGCCATCCATCCAAGCGTAGCATCTGAGGTGTATCGGTAAGTGTTCCAAAGGTGGGTGTAATCACTGTCATATATACAAAATGATTAGAAATCGTAACTGCCGCCATCATGCCAACCAGTATCAGAGCAAATAATGCCAATGTTTTCCTGTTTTCTTCTACCTGTCGACATAAAACCACAAAATAACCTACAATGATAAGAGCCGACAGGATGGTCAGTATCTCCATAATAGTAAGTACCAAAGGTGGCTCCTTCATTACCCAGATGGTCGTTGCAACCAGATAAAAAGCACTTATAATGACCATCATCCAACCCATGAAGTATCTCTGCTTATTCAGACTCATAATATCTCCATTTCCCTTTCGTCGTCATTACTATGAATGGAAATTAATTTATACTATGGCTCAATGATGTTAAAATCAGCCATTTTCCCTCTCACCAGCTGGTTCAGACTTTCCACAAATTGATCAAAGCGATCTGCGTCTCCTTCTATCTGTATCGCTTTCTGTATTTTTTCCTTGTCGTTTGAAAGAATTGTAAATAAAGCATTCTTTGGACAGGTTATCGTAACATCCGGGGTATCAGATGCAGTGTTTTCATATCGCAAAAGTGTACCATTTTTGATACGCAGCATATAAGTTTCCTTGGTATCTGTCAGATTTACATTGATTGTGAAATCTTCATCTGCCATCGCTTTCTTATCCATCAATATGCCCATATAATCAAACATCATCTCTGCCGTCATATTCAACTGCAAATCCATTGCGGCCCCATTTAATTTTACTGTACTTGCAAGATTTCCATTTCGCAATTCCTTTGCTGCAGTCAGGTAGGCATTTCTCCATGTACCTGATTCGGATTGATAGCCTAATTGCTCCAATGCATCTGCACATAACAGTCTTGCATCCTGATTTTGGGGATCAGCAAACACAATCACATTGGTGACCTCTGCAACCCACTGGTACTCGCCTGCATCATAGTCTTCCTTTGCTTTCTTGAGCACCTCATTTGTATCACCCATGTATTCCACCCATTTCTTTGCACTTTCAGTGGGCTCCAATGGGTTCAGATGAACCGGGTTTGCGTCGTACCAGCCCATATACTTCTGATACACTGCTTTGGAATCATGTGCTACTGTTCCGTAATATTGTCTTGTATACCAGTTCTTTGCAAGTTCCTTTGGCAACTCAATCATATTAGAGATCTCATCAGAAGTATAACCCTGATTGAGATAAGTAAGTGTTTGGTCGTTAATATATTTATAAACAGCTGCCGTGTTCACCATATAGTCATTCACAACCTCATTGCCCCAATGCGGCCAGTTATGTGACTGAAAGGTTACTTCTGCTTCTTTTCCATAGCGACTGATGGCTTCTGTGATATAGGCTGCCCATTCATTTCCGTCACGAACCTGTGCACCACGTAATGTATAGAGATTATGCAGCGTTCCTGTACAGTTTTCTGCTACCCACAGTGCCTTTTTGTCAGGAAACCAGGTGTTCATCTCTGCCGGTGCTTCCGTGCCGGGTGTCATCTGAAATTCCATTGTAACTCCATCAATTGTATAGGTCTCACCGGTCTTCTTGATTTCATAGGTTGGTGTGATGAAAGAGCCTGTTCCCAAGGATTGACCCATACCGATTCCCATTGCCAGAGTTCCGGTCTCCGATGGCTCAAGAGCCGTTCCGTACTGATACATTGCTCTCCTACCCATTGCTAATCCTGCATAGACATTCTCTGCAACAGCATGCTCTGTGAACCCCTCAGGAACAATAATCGGTATCTTCCCACTATTGATCTGCTGTTCCATGCTAAGTGTTGCATCAGCGGCCTCTTCCTGTGTCATGACGCCTTTGATCCCACCAAAATGATCAATGTGGGGATGCGAAATGATAACTGCCTTGACAGGTTTCTCTCCCAGATTCTCTTCTACCAGTTGCATTGCCGCAGAAGTACATTCCACAGACATCAACGGATCAAAGATAATCCAACCTGTATCTCCCTCTATCAGGGTGAGATTGGTCATATCATACCCTCTCACCTGATAAATACCATCCGTCACCTCAAACAATCCATATGCATGATTGTTAATGGTATTTTTCCACAGACTTGGATTCACTGTATCCGGTATCTCCTCTTGATTGTCTACGAAATCATAAGCACTCTGGCTCCAGATGACATGTCCGTCTTCTGCTTTCAGTTCCAGCGTTTCAGGGGCATCAATCAATCCCTTGACCGCGAAATCTGCTTCCTGTGTATCCTCAAAATCAAGCACATCGTAGAGTGCTGAGTTCACTTCTATCGTATCTTTTGTTGCATCTTTACTGTCCGCAGTAAGATCCAACTCCTGTCCTGCACTCGTCTCTTCTGCTTTACCTGTTTCTCTTATTTCATTAGTTTCATTTGTTTCTTCCGTTACATTTATTTCTTCTGTTATGTTTGCTACTTCCGTCTGTCCACATCCGCTAAGTACAATTGCTAACGCAAGTGCCGTTACATACACCTTTTTCATAGTAGGTCTCCTCCTCGTGGTAAAATGCACTCGACCCTCTTGGATCAAGTGCATTTGTAATGCAAATTCGTCATTAATAATGGACATATACATCTTGACCGTCTTCTTCTTCAGGTATTCCGTATTGTTTCTCTTTTGCTTGAAGATCTTTTGTCTGTCCAACATCCAGGATTCTCTTGCCTCCTGCTGTCTTCTTTAAATCCTCCATTGACATTTCTTCATTCTGTTCCTGATTCTTTTTTTCTTCCATTTCTACATCCTCCTTTTCATTTGTCGATCTTGTCACATCTTTATTCTGACTGCAGCATCTGATATCTCACCAGCTCTGCAAAGTGACCATTTTGTTTGATTAATTCTTCATATTCACCATCTTCTACAATACGTCCCTGATCCATCACAATGATCCTGCTGCACTTCTTCAATGTAGCCAATCGGTGTGCAATGACGATTCTGGTACATTGCAATTCATCAAGTGCTTTCGATACTCTGTTCTGTGTAACATTATCCAGTGCAGATGTTGCTTCATCCAATATCAAGACCTGTGCTTTGGATGCAATGGCTCTTGCAATCAAGAGTCTCTGCTTCTGCCCACCTGAGATACCGCCTGTCCCTTCTGTAATCATTGTCTGCATCTTCATTGGCATATTACGGATGTCCTCCGCAAGTCCTGCGATTTGGGCTGCCTCCCATGCCTCTTCCATTGTCAGGTTAGGAGTGAAAATAGATATGTTTTCGTATATGCTTCCTGAAAAAAGCTTGCCATCCTGGAGCACGACTCCCATCTGTCTGCGCAGTGCAGGCAGATCTAAAGTATCGATATTCTCTCCATCAAAATACAGAGCGCCCTTTTCGGCAGTTTCAAATCCAATCAACAGACGGATCAGCGTAGATTTTCCACAGCCTGTTTTTCCTGCAATACCTATGTAGTCTCCTGAATGTATTTTCAAAGAAAAGTGTTCCAGCACTAGCGGTAGTTTATCTTCATCCTCTGACGGATAGCGAAATGACACATCCGAGAATTCAATCTCTCCGGTAATCCTTTCCAGTATCTTTTTTCCGGCCTGGGTCTCAGGTACAGCATTTAAAATGGGGCTTGCCATCTCTAAAACCGGGCGAATCTGTGCACCTGACATCAATAGTGATGCAAATGCAGAAAAGCTTCCTGCTGCCATACCGTAACAGACATTGAATGCCATATAATCTGCAACGGAGATCTTTGCCATGATACTGAAATAATATAATACAATCGTTCCCCCCATGGAGATCAGTCCGGCAATTGCCGGATACAATTTTAATAATAAGGGTGGATTGTAATTTAATGCAGCCACATTGTGATATGCTCTTGCCCATTTCGAAAATGCAGACTTTTCAGAGCCTGTCAACCTGATTTTCTCTATTCCGGAAAACAGGCTGAAGGTAAGACCACTTAATTTCGCCTGCTCCTGCATCTTCCTCCGATTGATCCGGATACTCCAGACACTAAATACCATAGAAAGTAGTAACGGCAGCAAGATTACAACGATTGCAGGAGTCACTAATTCCTTTGTGAAGCTTGTTATTTGAAAAATATACATCACAGAGAACAAGGTAGAAAGTCCTGCTGTAAAAATCATCTCATACAGTATCTCACAAAGCTGACTGATGTTTTTCATCCTGCTGGTCAGTTCACCGGAATTGTATTGTTTGAAAAAGTCAGTAGGAAGTGTGAGCAGCCTCGCCATAGATGCTGCTTCCACTGATAAATCCATAGACTGTTCCACGCGGTTTCCAACCAGTGTCCTGCTGATATTGATGATAATTGTCGATATCAGTACTCCTAAGAGCAGTGTTGTGATCGGAATCAGCAAACTAATCTGTTCACTGGGAATGACTCTCGAGAAAATCTGTTTGTTTACATAAGGTGTCAGCAAACCGATCAATGAAACGAGCAAGGTGACCGCAGTCAGCATAATGGCATCCTTTACCGTAATCCCCTTGAGTACAAATAAGAGTAAGTCCTTTACATGCAGACTTTTTAATGGCAGTGCCCGATAGAAATAAATGGCATCCTCCCTTAAATCTTCTTTCGTACCTGCGTGTACTTTGATTGTCTTTTCTTGCATGTAATCATAATAATGATATCCACCGTTTGGAGCCGGCAGAAGTGCAACTGCATTTCCCTTTTGGGTCCATCCAAGATATACACCTGCTGCATCCTGATACCATTTCCCCTTTAGACGCACTCTTCGAAACATGGTTCCGGTATCACGCAGCACACGTTTCAGATAACTCTCATCATCCTCTCCTGCCTCCTGTCTGGTTTCATTTTTAACACCCAGACTCTTCAGAATCTCATCCAGAGCATTGACCAGCGTTAGCTGATACTCATCTGAAAGGTTCTTCAGGACACCTTTTCCTGCGACAATGGAGGATAACTCAACAATGCAGTCATGAAAGTCATTACTACTCTTTTTTCTTTTCTCCTTAACTCGTTCAGAAAAATCTTTCACGCTCTCGCTAGCTCCTGTTCCTTATTCCATGGTAATCAGCTGATTATAGTATCCCTTTTTGGCATACAGTTCTTCATGCGTTCCACACTCGACAATTCTGCCATTTTCCAATACAATAATCGCATCACATTTCCGAATGGTCGAGAGACGATGGGCAATCATGATACATGTGATACCTCGTCGCCGCACAGCCTCAATCACTTGATCCTCTGTCTCTGCATCAAGTGCAGAGGTCGCTTCATCCATAATCAGAATGGTCGGATTCTGTGCCAATGCCCTTGCGATCTCAAACCGCTGTCTCTGTCCACCCGAAAAATTCCGACCGCCCTCCAAAACCTTGTGCTGGTATCCTCCGGGTCTTTGCAGAATATCTGCATGAATATTGGCATCAATGGCCGCCTGAATCATATCTTTATTTGAAATGGAAGAATCCCACATCTTAATATTATTTTCAATCGTATCTTCAAAGAGAACAATTTCCTGATTCACAATTGCAAGAGAGCTTGTCATGATTTCCCTTGGGATCTCCTCAATTTTCTTCCCATCAAAGAGAATCTCTCCCATCCATGGCTGGTATAGTCCACAGATCAGCTTTGAAATCGTTGATTTACCGCAACCGGAGGCACCGACAAAGGCTATACTTTTTCCGGGCTCCAGATGAACGGATACATCATCAATACATGGAACATCAAGTCTGCTGTAACCAAAGCTTACATGACTTAGATCAAGTTTTCCTGTCAAAGGCTTACACTCCTGCGGAAGCTCTGTATTCCGGCACAAAATGTCCTCCGGATACTCCATGACATCCTCTATTCGCTCCATGGAGCTTCTCATCTCTACAATCGTCTGTCCGGCTCCCAGAAGGCCATTCACAGGCGACAGAAATGCTGATAAAAAGCTTTGGAAAGCCAACAACATACCTACTGTAAAGTCTCCCTGCATGATCAGGAATGCTCCCACAACCAGGATTGAAATAGATGCAATTCCATTTAACAGAGTGGGAATTGCACTCAGATACTGATTCTTCTTGGTCAGACTGATCTGCGACGCATTCAGTTCTGCCTGCAGACCGGACCAGCGTTTAAAAAAGCCGCTTTCTCCACCACCCGCCTTGATGGTTTCAATCATCCCAATTCCCGAGATGGTAGCAGATGCCAGATTGGCTGTGTCTCGAACCGTTACCCTTGTCATATTGACACGGCGTCTTGAAATAATATTGGCAAATATCATATTAAGTGCTGCACTGCTGATTCCAATCAAGGTCAATACAACACTATATTTCAGCATAACTGTCAGGTAGAAAACAAGCATCACCACATTCAAAACCTGTGGAGCAAGAGAATGCACAAGTGTCTCTGCAATCGTCTCATTCATTTCCTGTCGTGCCGAAACATCGCCCACATTTCTCTGTGAAAAAAATGTCATAGGCAGACAGAGTACATGCCAGACATAGGAAGTATTGGCTTCAATCGCAAATTTACCTCTGATTTTTAACAGATAAACAGCATTGATGACAGCAATCACAAACTGAAACAATGCAACACCACTCATAAGTGCGATAAAGGGAAGCATCCAGTCCGGATTAACACCCGGCAGAAGACGATCCAAGAATACACGTCCAAAGACCGGATAAACCACACCAGCCAGAGTCGTCAAAAGTCCTGTAATAATCACAAAAAAAATCGCAGTCAGAGTTCCACTTAAGCGTTTTCTTGCAAATTTCCAAACGCTCTTCTTTCTTCCGCCCTTTTCAAATCCTTCTCCTGGCTCTGCAAATAGGGTAACACCTGAATAGGACTCCCGAAATTCATCTAACGGTATCTCTCTTAACCCGGATGCAGGGTCATTCACCATAGCCTTGTTCCTACGAAATCCCTTGAGAACAACAAAATGTTCCTGATTCCAGAATACAATGCACGGAAAGGGTTTTACCTCCATCAGTCTCTCTACAGAGTATCGAAATCCCTTTGCTTCCATTCCGTAGGATCTTGCTGCAAGTATGATATTCTTCGCATTTGATCCATCTCTTGAGACACCACAGTCAACACGCACTTCTTCCAGAGGCTTCCATTTACCATAATAAGCAAGTATCATGGCAAGACAAGCTGCTCCGCACTCCAGATTCTCCATTTGCATGATGACAGGAACTTTTTCTATATTATTTCTTTTTGCGTCCAAATGATCAGCCTCCGTTGCATTCTGACTCTATTCGCCACTTTGAAGCAAAAAGTCAATTGGTCTTTTTTCTTCCACAACAATCTTGACACGACATATACTGTCGATCGGGAGTGAAGCATCAACAGGTTGGATTTCTACTTTTGTGTTCCACTCATACAGATCCATATGCGAAGCAAAATAGTCATATTTTAGCCTTGGAATCACTTCCTCCTTGGAGCGTGGAATCGTGTCAACAAAAATAACCGTTCCATCAACTGTTTGATCCTTATAGGTAAGCTCCGCTTTCATACCTTCCTTGATGGCTCCGAGCGTTTCCTGTGCTGTATGTGTTTCTACATAACAGTTGACACAGCCATCATCTCTCACATATCCATATGTATCTGTTGTTGTGGGCATACTTCCTTGAAATCCCCAATACAGAAACACAACAGCCAGCAAAAGGAGGGCAACCAGAACCAGATACATATTGGCATTTGTAACCTTTATGTAGGCGTTCAAACGCTTGATTGAAGTAGAATCCTGCTCATACTCCATTTTTTTATCCTCGTCCATGCTGTCCTCCTTCATGCTGTTCACAAATGATTAATTCTCGCTTACTTCAGGAACAACTGATACTGCAAAAATAATCATATTTAATCCCTGCATCATGATTGAAAATGCAATAATATATCCTACGGATATCATTGTAATGACAGGATGCATAAATGCCAGTATTCCAAAAATGATAGATAAAACGCCACAAACAATTCCGAAAATCCCTGTTCCTTTTGATACCTTAAGCATCTGAAAGCCCTTAACAATCTGAAAGATTCCATACATCACAATACTGAAGCCTACCATATATACTGCTGTAACATCAGTCAGGAACTTCAAAAATCCGCTGCTTAACAGGATCAAACCGGCAATCACTTCCAAAACACCCAGAATACATGCACCGACTTCCTTCTGTTCCTTTGTCAGTGACATCATGATTAATTCTATTCCATTCATCAGTATCAGAATTCCAAGAATCCATCCAATGGCAAGAAATGTCCGAAATGGTCTGACAATCGTGTAGAGCCCCAATAGTAGAGTCAAAATGCCTGTTACTAGAGTAATTACCTTCATTGTTTTGCTGTTCATGTTTTTTCTCCTTTTTCTTGTCTTTTTTTGTATTCCATGTACTGATTCACAGTGATTTCATCTATTCTCCGGCATCCGGCTCCACAGACTCCTTCCATCCGTGACATTTACTTCCGATTGCTGCCGCTAAGAATATCCAGACAAACAGTCTGATTGGAAAACACAGAAATAGTAACATGGTGACTGCCAAAGGCTTCTTCATAATCCCACCAAGTAAGGCTGCAGTTACAATAGCTGCTGCAATAACGACATGATCTCCGCTCTGTCCAAATACAAACATCGCAATGCCATAGCCCATGCAGACTCCTGCAAAAATCAATGGGAAAAAGTGTCCACCCTTAAGACCAAACTGAATACATACATTTGTCATGATGATTTTAAGAAACGCAATTCCAATCAACATGATTGGTAAATACAAATGGTACGATTCCATTAATTCCGCCATCTGTTCCTCTCCTGAGAACAAAATTGCGGGCACTACTGTTCCAATAACACCAAGGCTCAGACCAGCGATTACTTCCTTGATCACCGGTGGCATCTTTGCTGCTATCATAGTACTGCTTCTATGTACAATCTTATAAAAGTATGCAAGAATGCAACCACATAATATATATACGATCATCATGAGATAATCGTCACGCAGTATTTCGCTTTCCGAAAATGAAGGGAAGCCACTAAGACCTGCTCCAAACAGTGCCGACAGTCCTGCATAGACTCCGCTTCCTGCTGCCAGCGCAATTCCATATACTACGATTTTCGATGCTGCATTTAGTTGCGGAACCTCTTCATTTGTCTCCTCCTCTACCTCAAAAATACCAAACAAAGGAGAATGAAACAGTACACTTAGTGATACTGACATTCCGATTTGTGAATACTCTTTTGCATGCTTCTTGGCAAATTTCAGATTATCTCCAGCCCAATAACACAATCCCACAATCACACCTGTAAGTCCTGCCTCAGGTCCGACACTGCTTCCCATAAGAAGCGGAAATAATGCTGCCAAGAGCATAATCAGCATATTCTTATACTCATAATGCTTTTCTTTCTTCACTTTTCCAAGGACGGTCTCCAGCTCTTCCGGATAGTCACCGAATTTCCAGCGGAATAAACCAATGATCAGACCACCTACTGTACAGACAATGACCGTGTAAAACGGAAGCGAAATCTGTTCAGGGATTTTCGTCCAGATCAAGGTCATGCCTTCTGACATAATTTTCAGGAATACCCATACAATGCCACCAGCAAATGCCCCGATTAGTCCACAAAATAATACTAATAACAATTGATTTTTGATTTGTAAATTTACATTTTGAGGTTTCATAACGATTACTTATCCTTTCCAAGGTGCTTCGTATTATTTAATATACAATGGTATCAATCTGATCCTCAATGTTCTTCTTTTCGATTACATCATCTTTTTGAAAAAGCAAAAATACCCAAATTAATATTTATATTATTATTGTCGTATAAATATTGTGAGATGATGAAAATAATAGTTGTCATCCTAATAGTATTATGTTATTATCTTACCAAAGGATAGTTACCATTGGTAAGATAAGGAGAATAACATGAAAGTGATCGTGCATGACTTAACAATTAATGAATTTCAGCAAATCAGCACCCTGTTTTCAACAGAGGACAAAGTATTTTCGGTGCAGGACACTCCCAAAAACTGTATTGGCTGTTTTGGTTGCTGGACGAAAACACCCGGACAATGTGTTCTAAATGATAATTATCAAACAATCGGGGCACTTTTAGCACAAGCCTCTGAGGTTATCATGATTAGTAAATGTGTGTATGGCGGATACAGCCCAAATATAAAAAGTGTGGTTGACCGGAGTATATCTTTCCTCATGCCCTTTTTTGTAACCAAAAAAGACGAAACACACCATCAGCAAAGATATCGTCACACATTTCCGTTACAAGTCTATTTCTATGGCGAGGATTTATCTTTAGAGGAGAAACAGATTGCCACTTCTTTGATCAAAGCAAATCAAAAGAATTTCTACTTTTCAGACAGTCATGTAGAATTTGCAGGATCAGTCAATGAACTGCAATCGATCGTACAGAATAAGGAGGAAACAAGAAAATGCAGATCATGATTATCAACGGCAGCCCTAAACTGGGAGAAAGTACATCTGAACTATTGATTCACCATCTTGTATCAATGCTTGGTGAACAGATTATTCGCGTGGTCAATGTGAATCGAGGTGTATTTACTTCGGAGGATGAAGAATATCTACAAAAAAGCGATGCTCTAGTGTTTGTCTTTCCTTTGTATATTGACAGTATTCCATCTCATCTGATCAAGTTGTTGCTTAGACTGGAATCATTAACCTATCAAGAAGGTGCACATGTTTACTGTATCGTAAATAATGGATTCTATGAAGGCAGACAAAAAAAGATTGCCATAAATCAGATGCAATTGTGGTGTCGTAAAACCAATCTCATATGGGGGCAGGGGCTTGGAAGTGGTACAGGCGAGATGATTCCTATTGTTCATAATATACCACTTGGATATGGTCCAAATAAATCACTTGGACAGAATTTAAATAGAATTGCTGACAACATCATAAATCAAAAGAGTGATGAAACAATACTCATGCAGCTTGATTGGCCTCGTCCATTCTGGCATCGTGATGCCTCCAGATATTTGTGGCTTCCAAAAGCAAAGAAGAACGGTTTATCCAAGAAACAAATGTATCGAAAGATGGTGAAGGAATAAGAATGAACCAGCATTGTTTTCCTGAATCATTTCTCTTCACTCAGATCTGTATGAAAATTCATCTCATACAGATCTGAAACAACAACTTCTATTTCTACTCAGCCGTTGTCTTTTGAAAAGCAACCGTTTGTGCTTTCAAAGAAATCTTTCCAACCTGATAGCCATACTCCATAAGTTCCTTTTTATAATTCAGAAAAGAATGATCGATCGGAAGTCCTGCGATATTCTGTATCTCCTCAAAGGTAAGCAGAAAAGAATCTTCTCCTCTTTCCTGCACATATTTCCATAACGGATCATATTTACTCATCTAAGTTCTGTACCTCCTTAAATATTGCATATTATCAGCATTTCTATTTGTAATACATATAAAACGGTAAATAACAAAACATCAAACCTAACACCAAGATCCATATATATATGAATTCGACTTTTCTTCGTTCTGTAAAGATCGCCGGGTTTTTTTCAGAATACCAGATCCGATAACTTTCACCGACATGAAATTTGTGTTTTGTAGTCCACTCCCGATAAATGTTGCTGCTTTGTCCGTAATACTTTTTCCCATCTGCCCAATATGTAAATTTCAAAACATACCAGCCTTTGTTTGTCCGCACAGCACCCTGATACTCTCCTTCCGTCTTTTGTCTGCAGAAGAATGGTTTGATCATTGCAAAAAGTGCCGTTGCAATAAAACATCCACCAAACCCGATACTGAAAATAAATACAAACGCAGCCTCATTACCACGGAGTGCAGAGATCAGCATTCCAAGTCCCATCATGCTAAAATAGCATGCACAAAATAAAACTCCACCCCGGGATAAGGCATACCCTCGTGCCAATACCCAAAAGAGCATGACACCAACTGCCAAAAACAATATTGCTAAGAAAACCATCTGATTCACCTACTCTAGATCCACCACTCCGGGGTAATATCTCCCAAAGTGACCACTCTATCCTGTTCATAGTCAAGCATAATTTCAACATTTTGATAAGAACTTGGCATTAATTGTACCATTAATTCCCTACATGCGCCACAAGGTGCACCTGTCTTTCCATCTGGCATAATGGCCAACACTCTTGTGAACGAATCCTCTCCATCCGTAATCATGTTGAATATTGCATTACGCTCTGCACAGATTCCAAGCGTGGAACAAGTATCAATACATACACCTGCATAGATTTTTCCTGAAGCAGAATAAATTGCGGCAGCAACTCCTCCCGCTTCTACATAGTCTGAGATTTTTCGCTCTCTCTGAACCGTTTTTGCTGTCTCAAACAAATCTCTCCATATTGCATCCATAATGTTTTTCTCCTCTCTCCCCCAACCTGTCAATACCAAAATCAGAGGCTTTATAATCAGTCTGTCTTTACATCAAGCCATCCATAATATGTTTCCCCTTTATCATCTGAGTTACTTTCACTATATACTATATTAGCCGAACCAATACAAAAACACAAGATTGGTTCGGCTAACTTGTCAGATATTGATGGTACGATTAGGAAAATCTCTTCAGTAATTCTTCTACAAAACGCTCTGTTTCATAAGTCCATGGCGTGTGTCCCGAATGTTCAAACCACACGATCTCTTTTTTAGGTGCCTCCAGAATATTGTAGTAGTCCTCCACCAACGAGGTTGGGGCATTTACATCAAAACTTCCAAGGAAAAAGTAAACCGGCACTTCAAGTTTCGGATAATCCTTACGCAGATCGCCTTCATACAGCTGTGGCCACACAACATCATATGTATTGATCAATCCCACAAAATAATTAACTGCATCCAACACACCATATTCATAACCGCCCAAATCCTGCATGGTATGGAAGGGCTGCGATATTTTATCAGGGTGATTTGCCATATAAGTAGACAATCTGCTTATGTACGGCATGGAACGCATACAAATGTTTCCTGAATAATATGGCGGCTCACCTTCTCTCGTAAGTTGATCGATCAACTTCTGATCGTGATCCTTTTTTGCAAACTCCATTGCCATTTGATAATTCATCTTATCTGTCTCCAGAAAATCAATCATCTGTCCTGTCCCAATCATTCCTGCGTAATACTCCGGTCTTGTACCGATCAAGAAAATACCAAGAGCACTTCCCCATGACTCGCCAACCAAATAAATCTTATCCTTTCCAAACTCCTCACGAAGACTTTCCGTTAACGCAATGCCATCATCAATATAAGTCTGCGGCGTAATCTCTTTTCGATTCATGCAACTATAGGATTTTGCACTACCCGGCTGATCCCAATTAACCACAACAAAATGTTCCTCAAGAGCTCCAAGGTCAGCCCTGGTTGCTGTCAGCTGACTTCCTCCCGGTCCTCCTGCCAGAAATAAAAGAACCGGTGCAGTTCTGTCATTGCCACGAATCGTGATCCATTCCTGATGGCCATTTAGATTGACCTTTCTGAGTTCTGCAATACTTCCTGTTAATGGCTTTCCATCCGTTCCTTTGATCTTGGGCGTGTAGGCTGTGAGCTGGGTTAGACAGATAAATAGAATCAAAACTGTCACAATTCCTGCCAGACATAACAAATTACCCTTTAGGGTTTTCAAAACCACTGAGCAATCTCTTTTCTGTACACTTGCTACGAGCAGTCGTATTGCATTTACCAGACCAGTAATAACAGTTCCTGCTGTCGCTATCACCATAATAAGCGTTGTTACCAATTTCCACATCTTCATTTCCTCCAATTAAATTTTTGACCATTGTTCAACTTTTTTGAAGTATATCACTTTTTTGAACACTAGTCAAATAGTTTTTTTTATGATACAATATGATACAGGTATGAAACGCCAAAAGCGAAACTGAAGGAGTTATACAATGGAAAAACGATCAAGTGTTTCAGCTAATAAAAGAGCATTAATTCTGGATACTATGAGAGAATTGTTCAAAGAGGGAACTGCCGGTACTGCCTCTGTGAGTGATATTGCCAAGAGAGCCGGCATCGCCAAAGGAGGCTTATACTACTATTTTCATTCCAAGGAAGAAGTTCTGGACGCACTAATCGAGGATGAATATGATGCGATCATCCGACATTGTGATAAAGTCATAAAAAAAAGCAACCTCCCTGCTGTTGAGCAGTTCGCATTGTTGCTTTATACCTATCGCACCTCCTATGTAGATCCCACTCTGGATGAATATCTGCATAAACCTCAGAACGCTGCCCTGCATCAAAAGTCATTAGCAAATATACTATATGCTCTGTCTCCAATCGTCTCCGGAATCATAAAACAGGGCATTGATGAAGGCACCTTTCACTGCGAACATCCTGATGAATATGCAGAAATTATTATGTCTGTATTAGCATTTCTTCCTGACCGCGGAATCTTTGAATGGTCACATCAACAGATTCGTGAAAAGCTTGAAGCCTTCTCAGAGTTGCTGGAGCAAGGACTACAGGTTCCAAGGGGATGTTTTTCATTTATGTCTGATATCTGAAAAATGATCTAGATGATTCATCTATCTTGAATATATGTAAATATATGCTATGATACAGGTGTCAAAAGTCAAAAAGCGTTCATGCTTGCATGATAAGCTTTATGACTTTATGATACCCAACAACATGAAGAAGTTCTAATTCGGGGAGAGTTCTCACGAAGTGAGA
>CAZVYQ010000034.1:0-31421 GCA_964631375.1 uncultured Lachnospiraceae bacterium
CATGTACTGCATCATCAAAAGCATACATCAGAGTCTTTACGATATTGGTCTCTCCCTTGAGATTAACGCTATAGATCATGCGAAACATTTCAGTTAGGATCTGCTCTGCAAAATGTTCTTTGGAAGGTAACGTCTTCCTAAAGAAGTTGATGCGATTCCGCCACATATAATAGTGAATAAAAGTATTACCTGCATTACGTCCGCCGCCCTTGTGCCATACCTTAGAGGTCCCGCAGACCGCAACCTTGTAGCCTGCCTCGTTGAAGCGATATCCCCATTCCATATCATCCAGATAGATGAAGTTATCTTCTGGCATAATTCCAACCTTACGAATTGCTTCTGTCCGTGCCATCAGAGAACACGCCGGTACATAATCTGCATACTCCATTTCCGGTATGTCTGCTGTATCGATACAATTGCGATAATGATCAATCTGAACATATTTATCAAAATTGATCTCGCCTCCATAAGACCAGATTTTATCAGGATAATCCATAAAATATACTTTACTTCCAACCATCCCAACTTCCCCATGATCTTCAAGAAATTTCTCCAGTTCTTCTATTGCAGACGAATCAAATACAACATCATTGTCTACACACATCAGGTATTTATATTCATGCTTTAATACCTCACGTAAACCAGCATTGAAGCCACCTGATCCGCCAAGATTCTCAGAATTAACAATCAATGTCACCTGGCTTCCATAGGTTTCTTGAATTAGCCTGACTGAATTGTCTGTGGACGCATTATCTACAACATAGATATCAAAATCTTTGGTTGTAGATGCTAGAATCGATTTGATACAGTTGATGATATAATCTTCTTTATTGTAATTACAGATTACAATTCCTATTTTTTTTGTCATTCTACCGGTACCTCACTATATTTCTATATCAACAGGCAGTTATTCTATTCCTTTGATTGCTTTGCGATATCTCTTGATGTTGGTACGTAGGTCTCCACCATCAAATATACTTGTGCTTCCCGCAACAAATAAATCGGCACCCATATCCTTGAACATTTTGGCATTTTCATAATTGATGTTTCCATCGACCTGTATCTCTAACTCTGAATAACCTGCCTCCCGCAGATAATTTTCCAGCTTATCCACCTTGGGAATACAACTCTTGACGATCTTCTGTCCGGCAAATCCGGGATTCACAGTCAGCATATTGATCCCATCGATATAATCCAACACCTCTTCCACAGAATAAATCGGTGTCCCAGGATTAATTGCCAACATCACCTTACATCCATAACTTTTGGCTCTGACCAAAGTTCTCTGTACATGAATGGTACTCTCATAATGAATGATAACGCGATCCTGTGGACGCAATCTCATCCATTCTAGTTTATCCTCTGGACGCATAATCATTAAATGCATATCCAATGGGATATTAGTCATATCTCTGACACCATTGATATAATCCATACCGAATCCCAGATTGGGTACAAACTCGCCATCCATCACATCTACATGGAGATACTCTACTCCCTCTTCTTCCATGATACGGATATTAGAAACCAAGTCCTTAATGCCTGCACACATTAGTGAAGCTGATATCTGTCCCGGCTTATTCCCTTTACACATGGCAGCACCTCCAATACTATTTGATATAGTATTCATCGGCAAAAATGGGTGGAACCTTTACATTCCACCCATTCTTGACCATCACTTATCCTCTACATCTGCTAACTGATATAATGTATAGGGATCAATATCAACACACTGTGTTGTATCTCTCCTTCCACTTATGTCCCATGCAAGTGTATTATTCATAATTGTACACATATTTAAAAAGAACTCTATATTTCGTAAAGGTTGAAACACTTCTTTCTGTAATAAAGGTTCTACATCGAACTTTACAACCTTACCATCTGCAAAATATACATATACTTTGTAATCAACTGTCGGTTTTACCTGCACAATCTCCGGAAGCATACACTCACTCTCCTAAACTAAGGGATCAATATGATTTAATGACTTTCCAGCTTTCGAAAGTTCCCAATTTTGTATCAGTTCATCCTGATGTATAACACACCATGCCAATATCAGTTTTAGTTGTTTTGAAGGTAATGCTCCTCCTATCACCTTTGCATTATAAATATCTATGATTGCATTATCACTATTATACTCTGCATGAAAATGTGGCGGATTATGATCCTCATAATACATCGTCACTCTAATCCCATAAAATAAAGATATTTCCGGCATACCCTCTCTCCTTAATCTTAACATATTATATGATTAAAATCATTAAAATTATCAAGTTCTACTGTTGCTATATTCCGCCCATTCTAGTCTTAATGCTTTTGCTGATTAGTATCTTACTATAGAATTCGCTTTTATTTCGCATCACCTGAAGTCCGTCCATCAATTCCTTGAAGGGATAGTTGTGAGTAACAAGAGAAATTGCATCAATACGACCCTCTGCCAGCATATCAACTGCATCCTGCCAGTCGTTTTCTGTGCTCGTCGCATATCTCGAATTCCAAGTTCCTTGGATTTGCATCTGCCGTCGCAGGATCTTCCAGTATACGTCCTGACTTATGTATACATCTCCATGAGGGTTACCGAGTGTGATGATTGTTCCCTGACCCTTAACGCTTAGGATACACTGCTCCAGAACTTCTCCTCGTCCAACACCTTCAATCGCTGCATCTACCGATTTATCTCCATTCTGAGTAAATAACCATTCAACAGCATTGTTTTCCGTCTGGTTACATACATTCTGGAATCCCAGATCATGGGCTAACTGTAGTTGACCCGGTTTGTTAGCAATGATATAGATATCCTGTATTCCAAACAATCTTGCCCACTGAGCTGCCAAGAGTCCAATTGGACCTGCTCCATAGATTGCAAGCGATTTAATTCTGTCCAGTGGCAACTGTCTGATCGCATGCAATGCAACAGCCATCGGTTCCAGCATTGCTGCCTCTGCAAAGTCCACTGTATCTGGCAATTCTATCAGATTCCAGATAGGAACCGCTACATACTCAGCAAATCCTCCATCTCTACGGGAGCCTATGTAATCATAATTATCACACATCTCATAATGCTCACTGCGACAACTATCACATTCCCTACAGGGTATCAACGGAAACACGCCGACTCTCCGATCAACCCATTCTCTGTCCTCAGAAAGCCCTACGTTCTTAACTACGCCGGCAAATTCATGTCCGGGAATTGTCGGAAAATGATAAGTACCATTTTCAAAAATCCTTGGGATATCGGAACCACAGATCCCGGCTGTCTCTACTTCAACGAGTGCCCATCCCGGCTTTAAATCAGGCATGTCTGCTTGTTCATATCTTAAGTCATCTATTCCGTGCAGTACATATGCATGCATATACGCTGCCTCCTTTTACTGTTCTGTATAGTCCTATAATAATCAAATATTCATAATAATGCAAATATGACAAGAAACCCTGCTTATAATTATTAATTGTTATTTATCAATGGAGCTTCTTCTTAAGCGACTTAAACTTTTCTAGATCTTCCTTGGTTGTTATCTTAAAATTGGCTTCCTCGCCCTTCACCAACTTGATTTTCATTCCATGTTTATAAGCAATCTCACTGCTGCCTCTGACATTTTCCAATTCTTCATCGCTCATCGCATCATGAAGTGCCAGATAAGGATCTAGCTTAAATGCCTCAGGAGCCTGTCCGGCAAAGAGTTCATCTCGGTTTAATAAACCATCTATGGTTTTTCCATCGATACTTCTGTATACCGTATCCTTCACAGTGATGATCGGCATCGCTCCATCGCATTCCTGTGCTCCTATGATACAATCTGTGATGATCTGCTCACTAACGCAGGGACGGGCAGCATCGTGGATAATAACGATATCCTTCACATCCTCTGTCTCCTCTTGCACTCCAACATGAATGTACCCACCAATCTCATCAGGAACCTCATACCAATCTACTACTTCCCTAGCAACAGAAATACCAGAATAGATGGAATGCTGGCGAGTTCTGCCTGCAGGTGCATAATCTGCGAACTTGGAAATCTCCTCCTTCTCCATCCACTCATCTAACATCTCCTGGTATTGTTCCTCAGCAACGATTACAATCGCATCAATCATATTATGTCTCTGAAAGGTCTCAAGGCAATAACATATGATCGGTTTTCCTCCAACCTCCATATATTGTTTTGGTTTTGTTCCTGCTTTCATACGGCTTCCGCTGCCGCCTGACAAGATAACTGCTATGTTCATATGATACCTCCCACATAACCAATACTTTATATGATTTAGAACGCAAATAGACCCGTAGGATTGATGTTTGCTCTTAGATAGACTGTATTCTCTCCAACATTGGAATATCTGCGATATCCTTTTTCACACATGAGCTGATTGAGCCTATCCTCCACCCCCTGTGTTTCACACATAATAATCTCTATCGGATACTTCTGTGTATCAAGCTTCTGTAATAAAGAAAAATCAATTCCCTCTGCGTCTATATCGACTATATTTGGATATAGTTTAAATCCTTCTTCAATGATTTGATTAATCTCAATAATAGGAATCTCACTGATCTCACATCTTAACCCTTCATTTCTTCTGCATTCTCCTAAACCGGCGTTAAATGTTCCAAAGCCGGGTCTATCCGGAAATGCATAATACTGCAGCATATCCTCATCACATCCGGCACCGCACTTTAACAACACATCCTTTGGTCTATAGCAATCTATCAATGCATGAAACATGGGATTAGGTTCAACTAATACACCGGTATACCCTAACTCATATAATGAATATGTATTATTGCGCATCACTGGATGACATACTCCGATATCCAGATAGTGTAGATCCTGAATCCCCAATCTGTCTGCAAGTTCGATCAGAATCATATCATCTGCATGCTTCCCATGCCATAGGGGAAATTCCCTCCCTCGAACAGTGTGTATCTTTAATAAATCATAGACGATTGTATCTGCAATAATATTCATCTCATGTAGCCTGTCTAGAATATCTCTCTCATAGATTGTGTAGATTACAATTAACAGTCTTCCCTGCAACGTATGCATTGCTTCCGGATCTTGAACTTTCAAATCATGAAACTGCATACCAATGTGACTTCCAACACCATCCACCACCATGCTGAGCGGAAAATAGTCCTCACGATAATTCATCTGAAGCAACGAGCCCGTTCCCCACGCAATGACATGGTCATATTGATCTCTTATCTTCTCCCAATTCGTTGTCTTGTCGTATTGCATGCAATCCTCCTCGATTCCATATACTATATTACGATATATTTTATCTTTCTACTCCTAACACTTTTATAATAACGCCTTGACCTTAGCCACCAATCGCTTCGTTGCATTCGCATCCTGATACTTGAACATCCTGTTTCTGGATATCTTACGTGATTCCTTATGAGAATCTTCTTGTAATACCTCTAGAGTCGCCGTCATCAATTCTTCCATTGTAACTGCCTTACGTTCCGGCATATACTCGTCAAAGGGAATATATTCATCTCTTGTATTGCCGTGGTACTTCTCATAATCATAATGAAATGCTACCACTGGTCTGTCTAACAACATGAAGTCTGAATATACTGATGAATAGTCTGCAGTCAGCATATCAACATACCCCATAAAAGTATACGGATCATTCTCTCCATCGATATTGTGAATATTCGAATGCTCTATCCGCGCAAACTCTTTTTTCAACTTGGATTTTGGGTGTAGCTTTACTATGAAGATAATCTTATTCTGTGTTAAGAACTCATTGAATCTCTCAAGATTCATCACTTTAAAAAAGTCAGTCTCTGATTCTCTAAATGTCGGCATGTAAAAATCAATTCGATAACCCTCCTTCTTCCATGCAAGAACCTTCCGGCAAATCTCTTCTTCCTGTGGATTCATAATACTCATGAAATCTCTATGTTCTTTCTCGTTACGATACCTTGAGGTACACAACATTGCATCATTTCTTGGATATCCATCAATCACCATATGAGAATACGGAGCATTGAACACTGACATGGAGATCACAGCAAGCGGCTCAGAAGTGGCTAATGTATAATGTCCTGGCTTCTCATCTGACAACCTTCTTGGGAACGTTGTAAACCGTTCCCATAGATTACGCGGATGTCTTACTCTGTCAAACAAATTGTCATGATTTGCTTTCTTATTACCCGTTCCATGCCATAGATTGAATTTGACTGCTCTGCCTGATGTCCAAAAATTAATATCCTTTGAATAGTTATCAAAAATATAGATACTTCCCCTGAGACAATACCAGATACCCTTCAAACTCTTGTAATAATATGCCTCATACTTTCTGTGATTAACATCATCGCAATATTGGGCGTCTTGCTCATCTATCATTTTGATAACGTCTCTACTGTGACTGATCCAGATCGGTCTGATGCCCTCCTCTGGATGTGCACACAAATACAGATAAAAATATCTCGGATTATCCGCAAATCTCCTGCCAAAAGTACTTCCGAAGAGCCATATCTTAGGATCTCTGGGCACTAAAAAAGAAAACCAGTATATCGGTAATAGCAACACTTGCATCCAATATGTGATTTTCTCTCTCAGTATTCTACCCATAAATCATCAAGTCCTATCTACATCATTTACCATTTTTTAAGAAATGTCTTTCTCTCCATCGGATCCAGATCACTGATCCTCTTTTCTCTGTAGTAGGAATCGCTCTTCATATGCTGTGTAGAAACCTCTTCAAAGATTGCTCCGTTTACAGATGAGAACGCATGGTACTCACCGCGTAATACAGTTTGCATATCTCCGGGCTTCATTTTATGTACTGCCTTGCCGTCAATCTCTACCTGTAAATCTCCATATAGCAACTGAAAGGTTTCTTCTTTGATCCTGTGAGCATGCTCTGGGTGCTTCTGTCCTGGCAATACGATGATATATTTTTTACAATACTCTCGATTGATAATATTGATGATGATGGCACCATACTGTCTGAAATGAGGAATTCCATAATGATGTGACAGCTCTACCTCGTAATCATCGCCCAGTGCAATTCCTGCCTCATACAGCATACCCTTGGCATCATGAATGGCATTTCTGACAATGCCAACACCGGTCGTCTTAGCCGTTTCCCTGATTTCCTCATTGACCTTATAATCTCTCGTGGCAACAGTTTTATCTGGTTTAAATTCACCACTGGTCATCTGCTTTTCACCACAAGGCATCGCATAGAACACATCCTCTGCAGACATTGTTTCTCCTGCCTTGATGTCTCTCCTAGCATAAGCACCCCTCATGAGTGAACGAAGTGAATCAATTTCAGCCTGACTGATGTACTTCTCATTTTCTTTCTTGGTCTCACACATAGCTTTTGCTAACAAGGCTGACTCAATCCATTTTTCTGCCTGTTCCGGATTCATGGAGTACGCATTCAGTTTTATGGTGTCTGTCGGCAATCCCACATGACGTTCCAGTATCCTGGCACCCTTGGCTATGGCCAACATGGGAACCATATTCTCATCTGGCGCTTCATGTCCCGAATATCCTATAACTATATCTCGATATCGTTTGTTCATTCTATCTATAAAATTCAATTGTAGACCATCAAGTGGAGCCGGATACTCAGCAATACAATGTAGGAAAGCAAATTCACAACCTCTATGAGTAAAAAAATTAAAAAGCTTATCAATATCTGCCATTGTCTTGCCACCGGTCGATATGATCAATGGTTTTTTTGATGCTGCTACTGTAGCCAGTAACGGCCAATCAAGAGATGAACAGCTCGCTACTTTGATAATATCCACGCCCTGATCCAGACACCATTCCACGCCTTTCTCGTCAAAAGGGGTACTCATGGTAATCATACCCTCTGCACGAATCGTATCGATCAGTTCTGTGAACTGGTCGTAGTTCAGCCTGGTACTCATAAATCTCGGAATGTGTTTGACATCCGTTCTATCTTTGTAATCGGGATGAATAAATGTATCCAGATCGCGATATTGTAACTTCACTGCTGCTTTGATATTATGCTTTCTCGCGATTTTTCCCATTGCTTTAATGATATCTTTACCGTGTTCAACACTACCCTGATGACTGTTTGCCATCTCGAAGATAAATAAGTCTTCAAAAATGTTTTTATCTTGACTCATACCATTCACCCCATTTTCTTATGTTGTATGATACTCTTAATTTATATATCGGCAAAGTAGAGAAAAAAAGAATCGCTACTTGCTGTTTGTGAGATCTGCTTTGATCAGATATTGATACGCATAAAAACCTTCTTCCTTGATATCATCACTGAGCGTTACCAATTTTTTAATAAAATCCTTACTTTCTTCCGAAATGGAGTTCTGAAGGGTACATACTTTTGTAATACTATATCCAGTCGCCAGAAACATCTCTAATATGCTATCTAATGTAAAAAATCGGAGATGGGTCCGATCTAGTATTCCTGCTTCCCTATACTCAAACTTTCCTTTTAGCAATGGCAAAACCACTGTATGATTCATAACATTAGGGATGCTGGCAATGATACATCCGTTTTTACTTAAGAACTGTTTCAGATAACATAGAATATCAGCCGGATTGTGTAAATGTTCCAACACATCTCCCAGTATTATATAATCAAACGAATGCATTGGGTATGAGAGCTCTTGATCCTCGATATTCTGACATTCTATCGGTATCACCTGCTCAACGATTTCTGTGACTGCCTTTTCCAGTTCCACTCCATATATTTCTGCATTAGGAAATCTACTTTTAATACATAATAATGTTGCTCCACAACCACACCCTATTTCAAGTATACGTAACCTCTTTTCTCTGGAATCCTGAATTATATCTACTATTTCTGTTCTGATATGACTATAATAATTAAGATCAACACCCCATTTATGAATAAAATATAAATAATTCTTCTTTATCATTTCATGATGGGCATTCATATCCTCCTGCTTTTTTTTGTAAAAACTTCTGTTTCCGTAATGGTAAATAAAACTATCCTTGCATAGAACAATATGATACCCCGCTTTTAGGCAGCGAATACTGATATCATCATCCTCATAATGTCCTAACCCATAGGCCTCGTCGAGTACACCTATCTGATCCAAAACGCTTCTTTTGAACATCATTGCAAATCCGACTAACTTCAATCGTAATTCTTGTTGTGACGAAGAATAAACGTTATGAGCAGCACTGTATGAAATATATTCTTCTAAAGTATCAAATGATTGATCTATTTTCTGATCATTTGATACATAGTTTGAAACTGATCCGGTAATTCCATTTTGTTTATCCTCATATAAGCCCATACGCAGACAATAAATCGAATTTGGCATCAACACTGTATCATTATTTAGCAGAAAAACATCCGAATCCTTATCTGCCAATGCAATACCTTGATTACATGCGGCAGGAAATCCTTTGTTGTCATCATTAATGATGTATTTATAATGTGATTGTTCCAGCCATTCTTTTGTCCCATCATCTGAATGATTATCTATGACAATGATTTCATATGAATTTGGATAATGCATGCCTTCCAGTTCGATGCTATCTACACATAATTTTGTATATTGTAGATTTTGATAATTCACCAATACAATTGCTACTTTACCCGGCAAACATTTCTGTCGTGTACGATATTCTTTCAAATACTCTTCCAGAAAGGATTTATCTTCTCCTTTGGCATATAATGCTGCATTTTCATATGAAAACAAAGCCTGAGCATGATTACCTAATGCCTCCTTAATATTTCCCAACATATAATATAACTCATAGTTATAAATATTCACTTTCAATCCACGATAGATACAATCCAATGCATCAGGATAAGCTCCATCATGAATATAACAACTGGCTTCCAAAACAGCGAAAATATCTGATTTACATTTTTCAGAATCCATTGTCTTGAGTATCATAACATATGCTTTTGCTTCGTCCCATCGTTCTTCATTTATTGCCGTTTGTATCAGTTGTAAAGTCACCTGTTCCATATAGAATATCCTCTTATCTTCTATGATCTTGTTAAAACCACAACTCTCTTTGTTCCATCTCATTCAATATGTGTTCCATTGCTCCCTTGGAGTCAAATAGTTCATTACTTCTCTGTAATGCTTTCTTGGACATCACATGATAAAAGTTATGATCAGTTATATATCGTATAATTATCTGCCTCATCTCCTCCAGATCATCTACACAAAAATCCAGACCTGCTGAAGCTGCAACATCTCCATAACGTAGTGTCACTCCCGGTATCTCCTTATAAAAAGCTTCTACTACGGAAAAGCCACCGCCAATACGTGGTGGGTTGACATATAAGTCACATATCTCCATCAGTGCAAGAATATCCTTCTGATAGCCTACAAAAGTGCTATGAAGTTTCAGATCCGCATCCTGATTGCATCGTTGTTCATACGTCTCAAACTCTCCTGCAAATACGATATGTGTACCATATTGATATGTCTGTGCCAACATCTTATTAAACTCAGGTGTTACTTCTGTATCCAGTCGCATTCCGACAACTATTAATAGGAACTTATCCTCCGGTAGATTCAATTCTGCTCTTGAAAGTTTCGTATCCTGTTCAATTAACTCAAATGTAAAAGTGCTTTCGATGATGGAAGGCATCTGATATCCACTTCTTATCAATTCCTCCCGCTCCCGATCACATAATTGTTTTCCTACGGCAACATACTGTCTGCCTATTTTTTTAGGAATCGTCGAAAATGCCATCGGAATACACACTGTCGGTATCATCTCAGCACACAAATCACCCAACAGACATTTATCGCCTAGTACAACTACTTGCCATGGTGCCATTTCCCTAATTTCCTGTAGCAGATTTATAATTACCTTTTCATCGGGCATTTCTACATCCGGCTGGTAATAAGCAAATGAGAAATCCTTATGCTGAAGGCGACACTCTCCGTTATAATCATCCACCATACTTCTCAATGTGGCATTGTAAAACGGTAGAAAACCCTTGATTGTATATTGTTCTCGTGTATTGATACACAGCACTTCTTTCCCCAGCAATTTTCCGATCGTATAGATTCGCTCATTTGCCGTCTTAGTTGGTGCATGTCTTGTCCCAAGAAATTGTAAGGTTAGGATCAAAATATGATCTTTATTACGATGGTCATATGTAATAGGCTGTAGATATTCTGTAAGTTTTTCTTTCCAATCTAAAACAACTTCATCGAATAATTTGACAGCATATTGATTACCCGCTGTCTCGGGATGCATCAAACTGATTCTTTTAATTTGATTACTTAGAAATAACTTCTGATCGACGGTAAACTCCTGCTCTCTCGTTTCTTCATAGAGCTTTTTAGCATAGAGTGGGTCGAACGACATCTGTAATAAGAAACTCAGACACAGGATTCTAAATACCATCCCATGCTCAGAATATGCGTAATCCTCTGCAAAACGTTCAAAGACAGATCGCGTATTCAGATCTGCTTTCTTATATAACGCCTCACACTCATCAAATATAATGATGAGATCATTTTGCATTTTCAAAAGCATTTTTTCTTGTTGATAATACTCTTCTGTTTTTGTAAACTGCTTCACAATCTGAAATTTACTGATCAAATATAATAAAGTTTTATGGTTTTCTTTATCACATTGAGAGACGCTTATATATGTCGGATCGATGTGTTCTGGTATGGTGGTTAGGCATGGACATTTAATATATTGATCAAACAATCCAGCATACAGTTTTGAAGCACACTGTAACAAAACGGGCATATCACTGATCAGCCATATCTCTGTCTCTCCATATGTTCCTATACCCAGTTGTTCGTATAATGACAAAATCATTCCAACAGTAATTTGATTTTCAACCATATGTGTCAGTAAATGGATCATGGTCTCATCATCATCATATTTCATAATGGCTTCTTCGTTTTGAGGATCCATCTCTCCAGCCAAAAGACATAATATTGTTTTCATACCAAACCCTCTCATAGTGTGTATTAATAACCCGTCAAAAAAACAATGCTCTGCTCTGTGCTTCATTCATAATATGCTGCAAAGCTTCTTTGGCATCTGTTACTTCGTTGACTCGTTTTTGTGCTTTCTCTGATTGAGAAGAATAGAATTGTGGATCTATCATATATCTCTCTATCACATGCTGCATCTCTTGATAGTTCTCAACACAAAAGTCGTCTCCCGCAGCAGCAGCAATATCTCCGGTACGTAATGTCACCCCGGGTACACCTTTTGAAAAAGCCTCTATTATGGAATAACCACCGCCCAAACGTCGTGGATTCACATATAAATCCACCAATTCATCTACTGCCAGTATATCCTCCTGATACCCTAAAAAAATGGAATTCTCTCCAAAAATCTTGTCCTTGCGGCAAAACCTAATATAATTTTGAAATACTCCAGCAAATACCAGATAAGCTCCTTTCGCAAGCAACGGATGCATTGCTTCTATGAATTCATCATCCACCTCATTATGAAGTCTGGTTCCCACCACCAACATTAAAAACCGGTTTTCTGGCAGCTTCAGATCACATCTTGTATAATGGTTTTTTTGTTCATTCAATGAAAAAGAAAAGGTACTTTCTATGATATTTACAGGGAGTTCGGTACTTCCAAAGTACAAAAGTCTTTCTTTCTGACCTAGTTTTCTCCCAATAGCAGTATATTGTCCTTCATGAATCCATACAGAAGAAAAAGCAACAGGTATATTGACGACTGGAACGATCTTGGAAGCCATATCTGCAACAATGCTTCCATTCCCAATTGCAAGTATCATATATGGCTTGTCCTGCCGAAGTTTGATCAATATCCTTCTCACTTCGTCGATGTCCGGCATCTCTCTTTCGCTCTGATCGAGCGAGAAAACCATGCCCTCATATTGATATATCCGACATCCAGCAAGCGAATCATTGACAGAAGCATAACTCGGAGCATACATCGGAAACTCACCCAAGGCAGTCATTGGTTCCTTTGTATTGATGACGTGAACCTGTTTATGTAATTGGTTATTCAATACATTAATCCGTTCAAGTGCACTCTTGGTGGGCGGATGTTGCAATCCAATGAATTGTAGTGTCAACACATAGATCAATTCTTCATTACGATTACTCTTTGAAATAGGCTTCAATAAATCTTTACAGGCAGCATAATACTCCTGATAGATCATCTGATACAATTGTTGTAGTGCCTCTGAATCATGGATATCTTTCTTTCTGAGACAGATCCTTAATGCTTGTCTCCAATAGTAAAATCGGTTATATAGAGTAAGTTCATTACTCTGTATAGCAAGTCTGTTCATTTGTTTGAATGCTTCCTGATCATCTCTCTTTTCAACCAAATAAGAAAAAAAGAGTATCCTATCTCGATCAGATTTCTCCAATAACAAGCCATCAATAGCAAAAGATGTTTCTTTATATGGCAATAAAATAAATCTGCTAAACAACTCGCTGTAAAATCGTTCTGCAACTTTCAGATATTCAGACATATCACTAATTAACCATAAGTGTTCAACTTCATCTCCGAGTTCCAGTTGATTTAAAATTCTAAGTATGCCGGCTATAGAAATTTTCTCACAAATTGCATTTGTATAGAGGTGTATAATAGTATTCTCATCATCATATGCCATGAGTGATGTCTCATTTTCATGGGTTAGTTCATTCCCTATGATACAAATCACGATTTTCAAGTCAATTTATCATTCCTCTCAAAATATGTGTTCTAGTTTGACATTTACGTCAGGTATCACAATCTCCAATTCATTTTTTATAATCTGTAAATACCTTTTTCCATAATCACAGGCAGCAACCAGTTCTTTTCTTTCGTCCTCCTCATTATGATAGACACTTTTCAGTATTGCTGTCGTCTGTGCCTGAATCCGATTTCTGATATAATCCATATCAGGACACTGATCCAGTTTCTCTCCGATCTCTTTTGCAGACTGATACAATTTTACAAATTCCTTTGTCTTGTACTTGTCTGCATATACATATGTGATCATCTTCTCATATATCTGTAAGCCCTTATTAGTATAACAAAGACACTCCTCAAGATGTTCCGGTAGGTTCTTCAAATACTTCTGCAATTCAATTGTCTGTTTCTCATCGAAAAATGGTTCACAACCACTGATGATTTTCTGAACATCAACTGTTTCAGAGCATTCTTTTTTAATTGCTTCTTCGAGTGTCATGATAATACTGCCGTGTATCATAGCACCGCCCTCTGTTGCATCGATCACCTTTATCTCTGGGAATTTGACAATCTGTTCTTCAAACCAATTACAATACAGTTTGTATTCCGGTTTTGAAAGAATCGGGTTTCCATCAACCCCCTCTACCTCGATCAGATCCGAATAATGATCGGCCATCCATCCCAGTTCTCCGACCAGTGTTGCATCTGCATGCGATTTGTTATCAGTAAGTGCCAGATCCTGTCCGATCAAAATAATGGTCGTAAACCCAAGAATCTGTGCCACAGAAAAAGCATCATTTGCAACTGATCCTCCACTTGTAACCGCAGGTAACACCATATGGTTCTGTGACAAAAAATGCTGGATATGATGATTTAAATCATTTAGGAAAAACTTCTCTGCACGATGTCTGTTCATGATCTCCTTATGGCTGATCAAATAGCAGATCATCGGGATGTCTCTGGTCTCTTCATCATTAAAGTGAGCTGTTTTCTTTCTCCCATCTATACTGATGCAGATATCTGGGATAATATGATTACGTACCATAGGTCTGAGAGCCGAATCAACGGCTATGATGAATGCCCTTCCTTTTGCTTTCTGAAGTCGTGCGATGTTTTTATCCAAGGAAGGACCGGCTGCAACAATAATTGCAGGAATATTTTTGGGTAATCTTTCATTCAGGCTTTGCAAAGATTTGCTATGTAATAAAAATGGAAGATTTGCAAATGTATTCTCATAATAGTCTTTACCATAACGTCCAATAACCGACTGTGAAGAATTGATTGCGGAGCATACATTTTGCAATGCCTCCATGTATTCTCGATATTCAGTCGGATATAATTTATTATAATTTAAATAGGATTTATAGATGAAATCCTCTATATCTGTAAACTCTAATAATTCACTAAAATAGTCATCCAAAGTCCGATCCATGTAATGATTAAAATATAGATGTATTCTCTTTGAACCTAACAGTTGGCTGATGTCAAACTCCTGCATAACCGCCCTCAGTATATCCAGAGAGGGTTCAAACACGATCATATGGACATCATCTGATGTGTTTTTGAGTAATTGGTAAACATACATGCCATTACCCAATCCAAACATCAAAATTTTTGTGTGAAAATAGATTTTGGGGAGATTTTGAAACCACATTTCCATGAGTTGATTGGAATCATACAACGTATCGAGTTGATAGGTTTCTGTACCCTTTATCGAATATAATACTTTTTTACCACATACATCATCAGTCCCAACAATCATTGCAGGTTCTATTTCCTTCTCAAGTGCCTCTGCAACTATGGGATAATGTTGTTTCATGGATTTTATATTTTGATTCCAAATCATCTCGCTCATACCGAAATCTCCAGATCTTTGATCATTTCTCTATACAAAATCAAATTTTCCTTTGTTTCAAAATTCATAGTATCGATAAATTTGAACTGATCCGAGCTCTGGAATACCAATAACAGCTGCTCCAACTGACCACTCCAATAGGAAACATCGGATGCTACCTCTTTAAATTCCGGTAATGTATAGGATCTGATGATTTTCGGAAATGTATCGATCATTTTTTCTGTAAACTTTACGATATTCTGATCGTAATTCTCATAATCATTTTCCAATACTTCTATTGACAGAGTATTCAATAACTCGATCAGATAATTCACCTCATCATATAGCAGTGTCATGACGAACCTCCTCGACCATTACAATACTATTTTACACTATTAGACACCTTTCAACAAGAAAAACAAAGAAAAGGGAGTGGATTTTGACCACTCCCTCCCTTCTATGTAATCACTGTCGTAATTACTGAAGTAATGACAGAACTCCCTGTGTTGCTTGGTTGGCCTGTGCAAGCATTGACTGTCCTGCTTGAGCAAGGATATTGTTCTTGCTGTACTCAACCATTGTTGATGCCATATCGGTATCACGGATCTGCGATTCTGCTGCTGTTGTGTTCTCAACGATGTTGTCCAGGTTGGCAATGGTATGCTCCAGACGATTCTGTACTGCACCAAGTGCGGAACGGATATCTGAGATCTTTGCGATTGCCTGTGTGATTGCTGAGATTGCCTTGCGTGCTCCGGATAATGTATCCAGTTTAATCTCATTCAACTTCGGTGCTACGCCTTTGCCACCTAACTTGCTGGTTGCAATGTTGTCAATCTGGATCTGAATTCTCTGTTCTGCTTTGTTAGCTGCACCTACCTGAACAGTTCTTTTTGCACCTTCTGAGAAGTTACCATCAAGCAACTGTAAAGTATTGAACTGTGTTGACTGCTTTACTCTGTCAATCTCACTAATTAAAGCTGCAACTTCCTTTTGGATTGCTACTCGGTCAGCTGTGGTGTTTGTTCCGTTTGCTGATTTAACAGCCAACTCGTTCATTCTTTGAAGCATTGAGTGAACTTCTGACAACGCACCTTCTGCTGTCTGTACACAGGATACACCATCCTGAGCGTTTGTTGAGGCCTGTGTCAAACCTCTGATCTGACTTCTCATCTTCTCACTGATCGTGAGACCAGCTGCATCATCTGCTGCACGGTTGATCTTGTAACCGGATGATAATTTCTCAGTAACCTTTGCCTGAGATGATGTCGTAATACCAAGCTGTCTGTTTGCGTTCATTGATGTCATATTGTGCTGTACTACCATAATTCATTCCTCCTTGAAAATGTCACGGCTTCCCTGCCGCCATTTGTTGTTTTACCTGTATCAAATATAGTAATCTGTCATTACTTATTAATATTATCGGCTCATTTATGTAATACTTTATATCAATATATGGTATTTTTTCATTTTTTTCTTCTTTTTTGATTGCATATCTTGTAATTAAACAATCAAAAAGGATCGGCTAAGCCGATCCCTCTTGATTATAATTAATATCGGATGTAACTGTTCATTAACCAAGTAATGACAGAACTCCCTGTGTTGACTGGTTAGCCTGAGCAAGCATTGACTGTCCTGCCTGAGCGAGGATATTGTTCTTGCTGTACTCAACCATCGTCTTAGCCATATCAGTATCACGGATCTCTGATTCTGCTGCTGTTGTGTTCTCAACGATGTTGTCCAGGTTGGCAATGGTATGCTCCAGACGATTCTGTACTGCACCAAGTGCGGAACGGATATCTGAGATCTTTGCGATTGCCTGTGTGATTGCTGAGATTGCCTTGCGTGCTCCGGATAATGTATCCAGTTTAATCTCATTCAACTTCGGTGCTACGCCTTTGCCACCTAACTTGCTGGTTGCAATGTTGTCAATCTGGATCTGAATTCTCTGTTCTGCTTTGTTAGCTGCACCTACCTGAACAGTTCTTTTTGCACCTTCTGAGAAGTTACCATCAAGCAACTGTAAAGTATTGAACTGTGTTGACTGCTTTACTCTGTCAATTTCACTAATCAGAGCGGTGATTTCCTTCTGGATCGCTGTTCTGTCTGCTGAGGTGTTGGTTCCGTTTGCTGATTTAACAGCTAACTCGTTCATTCTTTGAAGCATTGAGTGAACTTCTGATAACGCACCTTCTGCTGTCTGTACACAAGATACACCATCCTGAGCGTTTGTGGAAGCCTGTGTCAAACCTCTGATCTGGCTTCTCATCTTCTCACTGATTGTAAGTCCGGCTGCATCATCTGCTGCACGGTTGATCTTATAACCGGATGATAATTTCTCAGTAACCTTTGCCTGAGATGATGCCGTAATACCAAGCTGTCTGTTTGAGTTCATGGCTGTCATATTGTGTTGTACTACCATAATTCATTCCTCCTTGAAATGTGTCGCGGCTTCCTTGCCGCCATTGTTGTTAGGTAACTTTGTAACTTTGGCTTCTGTCCTTTTAGGCCGTACGCTCCTTTAAGTACTTCTGCCCTTGTTAAGTAAGTTCCTTTACTTATATAATATATCGGAATAAATCTGAAAAGCTTTAATTTTTATTCCGTATACTACCTTAATTACTTCTTTCGATCCATAAATTGCGGATCTACGAAATTTAACTTGCTCATAGTTCTGTAATAATCGGATGCTGCTTTCATGCTGGCTTTGGATGTCTTGATTTCTCTTTTTGTATCACTAAAACCTTTTTCAATCACTCTACGATTTCTCTCCTCGGCCGTCTGGATACGAACACTTTGATCGGTAATCCGTCTGATCATGTTCTGCATTTCAGTAATTTCCGTCTGATATGAAGTCTTATTCTCTGAAAGTATCAACTTTACTCTTGCATACAGATCTGAAAAGCCCTCGTCTAATTTTGAAAGTTCATTAATCAAAAACTGCTTTCCAGATACACATTCATCAAATGCTTCCCAACTAATCTCTTCGGCTTCAACGATCTCAGATTGTTTTTCACATTCCTTTAGTAGGTTATCCAGTACCGCTGATTTTTTCTGTAGACTCGTTCGCATCATCTCTATATAATGATTTTGTTCAGACATATGTACTCCTTGACAGATTATGTCGGCATATGGCTTCTCCGCATGACTTCCTTCCATGTATCTCTCATGGTACGCAAATGCCCGAGAACTTCCTCCAGAATGTCCTTGTCTTTTCTCATGTTTGCCATCATTAGTCTCTTCAATAAATAAGTATACACGACATCGAAGTCCTTTGCAACCGGATAATCATGATTCAGAGTAATCTGGAATTCCTCGATGATACGCTGTGTCTTCATGATGTTATTATGTGCCTTTTCTATTTCTTTATGTTCAATTGCTACAATGGCAATGTTACAGAACTTGATTGCTCCTTCATATAACATCAGTGTCAATTCAGCGGGTGATGCGGTCAAAATCTTACTTTTATTATACTGTGCATAAGCTCCGTTCATAGTTGGCATGTCAACATCCTCCTTGATGAATAATCAATATCGTATATTATTTTGATGATCCAAGCAGACCTGATAATGCAGACTGGCTGGAATTCAATGTTGCCATCGCTTTTTCCATTGCTGCAAATTGTTTGTAATACTTGTCCTCAATATTAGAGACATATTTCTCCCAGTCTGAGATTTTGGTTGAAAAATCATCATACTCTTCCTTCATCTGAAGGTCATTATAAACTGTAAATGCACTACTATGCTCTGTATGTCGCATTTTCTTTGACAATGTGTCATACAGGTTATTGGATAGCTGGGTAAAGAAGTCCTGTACGCTCTGCGGATTGGATGCAATCGCTGCTTTTAGCTTATCCTTGTTAGCTGCCGTAGCAGTATCCTTGGAATCTCCGTCAATATGATATGCATTCTTTTCATTATCTGCTGCATTAAAATATCCCATTGTATTAATGCCGAACATGGACAGACTCATTTGCTTGCCACCCACTGTATAAGTCTCCAGCATAGACATACGCATTGCAGATGTCACCGACTCCACAGTATCATCTCTTCTTAATAATGCATCCTTAATCTTCTTCTCCCATGCTTCAATCTGGGAATCTGTCATAGAAGATTTTTCGTCATCCGTCAAGGGCTCATATCCCTTGGATGATGCTGCATTATACAGTGAATCCATCTCATTGATAAGCGTATTATACTCCTTAAAGAAGTCACGAATATTATCATATATCTGGTCATAATCTGTATCTGTACTTAATGATAGTTCCTCATCCTCGGCAGTTTTAGCCTTTACTGTAACAGTAAGTCCGTTTACAGTAAACGCATTTGTATTGGAGGTATAATCAACTCCATTTAGAGTAATCTTCGCATCTGAACCAGCTACCTTGTTGGCTTTATCGGCTGATAGACCCAGTGCACTCAAAGCACCTCCATCATCAGAAAATGAAAACTCATTTGCTGTTCCCGTTGTCTTTGCACTGACATAAATTCTTCCATTATTACTGTCAAAGTTTGCATTAAGACCTAAATTACTAAGTCCTGAAATAAACTGATCAATGGTAGTATTTTCCGAATATCCTAATTCTGTTTTTTTAGGTTCAATAGTATTACCTTCATCATCAGTAGTTGCCGTTCCCTGACTTACCGTAATGGTTCCACTTCCTGCACATCCCAGTTCTGATAACTTAGTTGAACCTGATAATTTACTGGCTGTCAATTTTCCGCCCGTCATGTATGCAGCCTTGGCAAGATCGCCGATCTTCAATGTCTGGATTCCATTAACCGCCCCATCACTCGCTACAACGCTTGCCTTTGTTTCATCCGAAATAACGGTTTTCTTTGCATTATAGTTGCTGGAAAAACGCATGTTGGAGAGGCTGCTGGAATAGAATTTATAAATCTTTGCATTCAAAGTCTTCCATGCATCCTGCTTCCACTGCAGTGTTGTCTGTTCTTTTTTATATGTATCTGTTTTTGTACTGTATGCTTTGACCAGATCCTGTACGATGGAGTCTGTATCCAGGCCTGAGTTCATACCACTGATTCTAATTGGCATATTGACTCCTCCTATCTCTTTTCATCAACTAATAATCCTGCCAATTCCCATGCTTTGGCAATCATATCAAGTGTCTTTTCCGGTGGGAGTTCCTTGATGACTTCCTTGGTTGATTTGTCAACGATTTTAATGGTTACACGGTTGGTACCATCATGAATTCCGAAGATCGCCTCAGAATTATACATTTTCTTATTCAACTGCTCAACAGCCTTCTTAATCTGATCATTGCTCGGCTGCTGCTGTTCACCCTGTCTGCCTGCATCCTGTTCATTCTTCTCGTCTACTTTTGCAATTGCTACTGTAGAAGGATCTGACTGCATTGCAGTTTCCTGAGCTTTTCCGTCCGTGTAATCAGCTTCAGTACTTGTTACCTGTTGTGGCTGTTTGACAGCCTGTGCCTGAAATGTCATGGCACTTCCTAATGGTTCTATCGCCATAATACACACCTCCTTGTGTTATTAGCCAATCTGCTCTTTCACTTATTATCGTCATGATAACTAAAAAAGATTAGAGTAAATTATGCACAATCAGAAAATATTTTTGAGTTCTTCTAGTGATGCAGGTTCCATTGCGGCCTTATTAGCTTCCTGGATCTGCAGATATACTTCTTTACGATAGATCGGTATTTCCTTAGGTGCTGCAATGCCAAGCTTTACCTGATCACCCTTGATGTCTAATATGGTTACCTCTATACAGTTATCGATTACAAGTGCCTCATTCTTTTTTCTGGATAAAGCCAGCATACTATTCACCTGCCTTTTCTTTTGCTGCCATCAATATATCATAGATGGGATATTTGACTGCATACTGCTCGCCCTCTGCGATCACCTGACACGCTTTTCGGTTTTCACCGTTGATGACAAGAGGTGCTCTCAGATTGATGGACATTTTTTTTATATCCTTCGGAACTGTGATCGTTACCAGCACCAGCATATCATCCGAGCTTAGATTTCCTAACGGAGCAAGCAGTTCATCCTCAATCTCCGGATTATAGGTTTCCACGATTAATAACGGGTTGATAACAGGCATGGCAAATGCAGGCTCCTGAATTGATTGTAGCCAACTGATCGTAGTGTTATTACTTTCACTGTCATGAATCAATAGAAAATCCTTCAGATCCGGAAAACCCACAATTCCTGTTGCAAAATGGATCTGCTTTCCTTCATCCACTTCAATTTCACCGAACAATTTTGTTTTCATTACCATAGTTTTCTCCTTTGCTCCCTATGCATCATCATGCGTCGTTTGATTAAATATAATTCAATAATGTCTGCTGTGAAATCTTACCTGCCGCTAACAGAGCTGCGTCATATGCCAATTCTGCATTTGCCAGATCTATTGCCGCAGTTGCTACATCGATGTTTTCATTTTTGGATGCCAGTTCAGTCACACTTGCCTGTTGTTCCTTCATACGAGTCTGTGTGAGATTCAGGCTTGTACCACGTGCCCCACAGTTTGCCAATGCCAGATTGGTCTGATCCAGGTAGCCTTGGGATTCTGTAATATTGCTCTTGAACAAATTCTCCATCTTGTCTTGGAGAAATGTCTGTTCTTTTTCGGCATCTTCCAACATCGTGGTGATCACTGTTTTTTGAGCATCGGTATATTGACTGTCTTCTTTCATTGCTGTAAGCTTTTTAACCTTTTCCTCTGCATCAATAACAGCCTGTGTTGTATTAATCATTTCATCAATGTCTCTCACAATATCATGATCATAGACCTCACTTGCCAAAGTATTGACTCTCAAATTCTGGTTGACACTGACATCGTATTCAATAATTTGCTCGGAATAGTTATGTGTAATATTCGGTGTTTCACTTTTGTCAATACAGTTAAAATAGTGTTCCGGCCGAAGATCACCTTTAGCCCACTGCTCTTTATCATATTTATAGTCTATGGTACTGGTTCCGGGGATATCTTTTAAAGTACTCAAGGTATTGTATGCATTTGTCCCTAAAACCAATTCTCCTGTTTCAGCAATATAAAATACTTCATCGGCAGCCGGCAGATATGCTGCATCCGGATTTGGAGAAAGTGTTTTTTCTGTTACTTTCCTTTCATTCGTTACATAGGCATTCTTCAATGCTCCCGTAGAAGTCAGGTTCACTGTTGTACTTCCATCATTTAATGTATAGGTTCCATCTTCATTTTTTACAAATGTGCTGCCGGCTACATCAGATGTGTATCTATCAGTAGCGGAATTATAAGTAATACCATAATTTACGCCGCCAACACTGATATTAAACCCTGTTCCGTTCTTTGTTACAGTTGTTGTTCCTGTTGGAACCGTCTTATATTGAATTTTATTTGGTGTCGCTCCTACGGTGATTGCATCATTCTCATCATATGCCAGTCGTATTCTATGTATCTCATTGTCTACAGGAGTTGCCGGAGCCGTCACAGGAATATTGGAAGCATCTATTTCTACCTTCCCCGATACATACTGAATCGTATCAATATCCTTTGCATTAAACCCTTCTGTAATTGTAAACTGTTGTGCTGTATCCTTTTCATACGTCAGACTTTCACCGGTTCTGTAGCCTGTGAACACTGTCCTTCCGGCATAGTCTGCATTTCCTGCAGAGTAAACCTGTGCTTTGAGTTCTTTCAGGTTTGCCAGTACCTTTGCACGATCTGTTGCTTTCAGATCATCACTGGAGCCCTGCACACAATACTCGTACATATCCTCAAGTGCACCCTGAGTTGTCTTTAATGCTGATTCTGTTACCTCCAGCCAGGATTTTGCATCCGGGATATTTTTCTCGTAATACTGAGTAATTTCGTTCAGGCTGCTGCGTAGTCTGAGTGCTCTGATTGCGATAACCGGATCCTCAGAGGGTCTGGAGATCTTTTTCTGTGTCGATACCTGCGTATTTAGCCTGTCTACCGATATTTTATTATTATTGATGTTCGTATTTGTGTTGCTTGTCATCATTTTGTTGGTGATTCTCATACCCATAGTGATTCCTCCTATACGCCCGTCTGCTGGATCAACTTGTCATATATCTCTGTCATGACCTGTACCATTTTTGATGAGAGATTATATGCATTCTGGAACTTTACAAGATTTAATGCTTCCTCATCATTATCGACACCTGAAACTGACAAACGCTGGTTTGCAACTGCTTTGCTGATGTTGGTAAAATTCTGTTGAAATGTATTGGCACTGTTTGCATTGAGTGCAATGTCTGCTGTGATACACTGTAGGAACTCTGCCGAGGAACAGCCGCGAAAGACCATAATATCCTTGTCTGTCTTGACCTTTAGCAGATCGTCTGTCAGATCATATTTATCCTGCCCATCGCTCACCTTTTTTGTAGTTGCCAGCTTTCTGGCATCAGCGATCTGATCTGGAGAAACTGCAAAGGTAGCCGCTGTGAGTTTATAATAGGTATCAGCCATACTGCTCACAGAACCACTGACGCCGGCCTCATGAAATGTATATGGATTCTTGTTATCTGTAACATTTTGGGCAACAAACAGTACTTCTGCCGGATTGCCATCCAGATCCTGTCCACCATCAATCAGGATGTCATTAAATGCCTGTGCAAAGGTTCGGACCCATTCAGTCATCTGTTCCTGATAATAAGGTATTCCTTCATAATCAATTGCTCTGCCGACTGCTGCATCCTTGCCAACCATACCATTGACGCTTTCACCTGCTGCCATTGTAAATTTATAAGTTGAAGTAGCCGCATCATACTCCCAGCTGTCATAATTCAATTCAAAGTTATTAATATTAATCATTCCGCTTTCCGGAAGTGTACACTTTGTGAGATCCCTCAGCCAGCTATCTGTCACCTTAACCGTGACTGTCGGATTGGTACCGGTGGTATCGACCGCTGTAACCGAACCGTTAAAATATTCCTCGTTATTACCATCTCTCATCTCTACGAGACCTTTTAACTCTCCGCCCAGACTTCCTCCATATAGATTAAAGGTCAATCCGTTAGACCACTGTACATTGTATAAGCCCTCTGCGTCGGACTGATTGATTTTCTCGGCTCTGGCTACACAACTGAGTGTATTGTAATCATATCCGTCAACCAACATCTGCCCTGCAATTTTAACCGTATATTTATTAGCTCCGGATAGTTCATCACCTTTTTCAGTTGTATAGATCGGGGTCTCATTTACCTCAACATCAACCGCTAACGACAACTGATCGATCAGCAATGAACGCTCATCACGCAGTTCGTTTGCTGTGATGCCTGTCATCTCAATGACGTTGATCTGTTTATTGAGGTTGGCCACCTGTGCTGCAATGGAATTAATCTCATCCGTTTTATTCTTAATTTCCGCATTTGCATCTTCCTGTAGCTTCTTCAGATCTGTAGACATTTCATTAAAATAGGTTGTAAGGTTTTGTGCAAAGGAAATAAACTGAGCCCGGACAGTTTCATCGCCTGCATTTTTCTTAACCTCACCGAGTGCATAAAAGAAATCATCATAAATCGCTGTAAATCCGTCTACTGTTTCACTTTCCATAAAGTAGTTCTCTATTTGCTTCATATAGTCGGCAAGAATGTTATATTGACCAAGGTCTGCGTTGTTGTTCCAGTATTTCGTATCGTAGTATACATTTCTGATCTGTTCGATGGCAGTCGTCAATACTCCGGCACCTGCCATACCATAGGTCGTATTGGTACGTAGTGCATCTGCAGCCTTCTGTACCGCCTGCTGACGGCTGTATCCCTTTGTCTCTACATTTGAGATATTGTTCCCGGTTGTATTAATGGAGGTTTGTGCCCCAACCAACCCGGTATATGCGATATTCAGTCCAAAAAATGTTGATGGCATCTACGTCACCCCTTTCATCCTATGTCTGTGTTTCTTATTTCAGATTCAGTAATGTTTCAAGCATATCACTGATTACATTGATATATCTGCTGGATGCATTGTATGCATTTTGAAATTTGATCATATTGGTCAGCTCCTCATCAGAGGATACGCCCATGACGGCATCTCTTGCATTGTCTACCGAAGTCACTGTGCTTGCCTGTGTTCTTGCTATGTTCTTATACACAGAACCATCATTCGCCAGCTGACCAATCAATGCAGAATAGTAATCCGTAAAGTTCAGATGTGCTTCCAATGTCGGGTTCAATGTATCAAAGGTTTTTGTGAAAGCACTGGCCAGTGCATTTGCCTTCTCCTTATCCACTGTCTTATCTGCATTAACAAAGCTGAGTAAGGAGGCTTGTTTGAGCAGATCCGGATTGATCTTCAGATTATTTGAAGTATACATAGAAGAGACATTGGATGGACTGCCCGTTGTATCTTCCGGTACATAATGGTATTTTCCATCTGCCTGTTCTTTATATCGTTCTGTTCCGAGTCTCACAAATAATTCATATGGACAATCTTCCTCCGAGTCATAACTGCTGCTGTCAGGATCTGCTTCCTCACACAAAACATTATTCATCGTCGTTACGATACCATGAATCAGGTTATCAAACTCAGCCTGAATATTCATGATCAAGGACGGTTGTATATCCTTTTCGTAAGTCTGTGTCACTTCATTGGTTACCGGATCCCTTTTCTCCTGAAAATCCGAATAATTTGCCGTATGATCACCACGTGCCAAAATCAATGCCTTCAGTTTTCCGATGTCGGTATCCAGAGCAGAGGATATCGGAAGGGATAAATCAAACACAGGAATATCCTTATTCTCATCATATTCTGTCTGTTTTGGGTCTCCCGGCCACACCGGTGTATAGAAACCCGTTCCCTGATCCTTGACCTTGGCACGCATTTCATATACTCTGTCTCTTGCGACAAACTGTACTCCCTCGAATTTAATCGTAACAACACCCTCGATATCCTCGTTATATGAAATGTTGCCATAACCGGACAGTTCGTCTATTAATAAATTTCTTTTATCTCGTAAATCATTGGCCTCTTCTGAACCGATCTCCAATTTTCTGATCTGTTCATTGAGGGCACTGATGTCATTTCCGTATCCGTTGATTGTCTTGACGATATCCTTAACTTCATCATTTAAGGTTTTTTGATATGAAGAAAGACCGCTGTACACAGAATTGGCTCGCTCAATAAAGGTAGCAGCTTTTGAAACCAGCTGCCCCTGTACTACCGTACTTGAGGGATCCTTTTGCAATTCCTGTATAGCCGTCCACAGATCCGAAAGCGACGTTTGAAAAGCCACACCTTCCATCTCTCCAAATAATGTCTCAATCTCATTAATGACATCATAGGAGGTCTCATAAAATGCCGCCCTTCCGCTCTCTTCACGATATGTCTGGTCTAAGAAAAAATCTCTGACCTGTCTAACTTTTTCATAATTAACACCAAGTCCCACCTGCTGTAAGGAGATGGAGCTGGTTCCAACGGTATTGTATGTTCTGTTTCCAAGCAGTACCTGCTGTCTGACAAAGCCTACCGTATCCATGTTGGACAAATTGTGTGAAGTTGTATTCAGTGCATTCTGACCTGTCTGTAAGCCTGATGCTCCAACGTATAAGCTTCCCATTAACGGCATGCTATCACCTCGTCTGCGGACTTATTTCTACTGTTTTGCATCGAAACCGCTGACTGAACCGAGTGTGTCGCCTATATTGGCTGCTCCTCTGTTGTAGTTAGCTGTTTCAGGTGCCTGTTTCATTGCCTGGATCAGATTCATATCAAACGTCACCATCTCAAGTGCCTGTTTGATCAGTCCTGCATTTTGGTCGTTTACCTTTTTAATCCGGCTTACGGTATCCTGCAGTTTATCACTGATTGCTGCCAATTCTGCCTGTTCCTTAGGCTGGCGGTCCAGTAAATGAATCAAAGTTGAAAGCTTCAAAGTCTCAACATCCTTGTTGATTACGTTGGCGATATCTTGTGTCACCGTTTCTCGCTTCTGGTCTAAATGACTGATTCTGTTTACAACGTCTTGTTCTTCATCCGTGATTTTTTGAAGTTCCACGATATCCCCACTCACGATAATCGGGGTCTTTCTCATTGATAATTCCAGTAGAGTTTCATATTCCGTATTTTCTGATTTCAAAACGGTTAATAATTCTTCCATTAAACTGGCCACTAAAATTACCCCACTCACCAAGTTTTAATCTATCGATTAGAAACTAAGGTTCTCGTTTTCGTTATACTTCTCCAATAACTTTTCTGCAAAGGATTGGCTGCTGACATTGTAGGTGCCTGCATTGATGCTTTGCTTTAATGGTGCTGTCAGTTCCTCTCTGATATCAGGAGAATCTGCAACAGCTTGCCTCAAGGATTGGATATCCTTTCCAATGCTTGAAATGTTGACCTGATCTGACAAACCTGACTTCGTCGATTTATTCGTCTTTGTTGTCTTGTTTGTATTATAGATCTGGTTGACTTGGTTGTACGCTTCTATACGCATAACGGTTCCTCCTTCCGTGGATATTAGGATACACTCTACCTATCCTATATATTCTTTATCGGTCAATTTTTTGAGGACTTTAGGGATTTCGTTGAAAAAGTTGATTTTTTTAAGAGAAAAAGGGATTGCAAACAGTTTATAAATTTTTTATAATTAGACGTATTGATTTTATTAAATTATGGGGGATTATTTTTATGAAAAGAGAACGTTTAGGAAGTCGCTTGGGATTTATTTTGTTAAGTGCAGGATGTGCCATTGGCTGTGGTAATGTATGGAAGTTTCCGTGGATGTGCGGACAGTATGGCGGTGGCAGTTTTGTCCTCGTCTATATTCTGTGCCTGCTGTTCTTGGGTCTTCCGGCTATCACGATGGAGTTTGCACTTGGACGTGCTTCACAAGCAAGTCCTGTCCGTATGTATCAGAAGTTAGAAAAACCGGGACAGAAATGGCATCTCCACGGTTACTTTGCATTATTCGGTAATGTTTGTCTGATGGCATTTTACACAGTTGTAACCGGTTGGATGATCTATTATTTTGTAAAATTTCTCACCGGACAGACTGCAAACCTATCCTTTGGCGGTATGATTACCAATCCGTCAGTAAATGTGATTTATCTTTTGGTTGCAGTTGTACTGGGATTTGGAATACTGTGTTTTGATATCCAAAAGGGCTTAGAAACCGTAACAAAATACATGATGATCTCTCTCCTGATCCTGTTGGTCATCTTGGCAATTCGTAGCATGACGCTTCCCGGTGCCGGTGAGGGATTGGCATTTTATCTGATCCCCGACTTTGGGAAAATAAATGGATCAGTGATTGTCGGAGCTATGAATCAAGCATTTTTCACACTTAGTATCGGCATTGGTTCCATGGCGATCTTTGGCAGTTATATTGATAAGGAACGTTCTCTTCTCGGCGAATCCATCAATGTCATCGCTCTGGATACTTTTGTAGCAATTGTTGCCGGTCTGATCATTTTCCCTGCATGCTTTGCTTATGGCGAAGAGGTCGGGGCAGGTCCATCATTGCTCTTTGACACTATGGCCACTGTATTTGCTAATATGGGAGGCGGTAGAATCTGGGGTTCTCTGTTTTTTCTATTTATGGTTTTTGCTGCTCTCTCTACTGAACTTTCCGTATTTGAGAATATTCTTGCCTGCGTCCGCGAACTCACAGGATGGAACCGACGCAAGGGATGTTTGGTTTGTGGAATCGTTATATTTATCATTTCTCTGACAACCGCACTCGGTTACAGCCTACTTCATTTCCAGCCGTTTGCAGAAGGAACTGCATGGCTTGATTTCTGGGATTTCATTGTCAGTACAAACCTGCTGCCCCTCGGAGCATTTATGTTTGCATTGTTCTGTTGTTCAGATCGATTCGGCTGGGGTTGGGATCAATTTCTGAATGAAGCCAACGCCGGAACGGGTCTCAAGGTAAAGAATTGGATGAAACCGATATTCAAATATTTTGTTCCTGTTTTAGTGATTGTGATCTATCTGTATGGATTGATTAATTTCCAGTGGAAGTGATTTCCCTCCGATTATGGATTCAGATAGAGTTTATTTACAAAAGGAATGGTCGAGATGACCATTCCTTTTATGATAATAACAGGTTACCAAGCCGTCATCATCAATTACTAAAATACTGCCCCTGCAACAAAACCACTATAAGACTTTGGTACCGAAATCTTAAGTACTGATTTTTCATCTTCTATTATTTCAGCTCTTATTGAGATAGGTGGAATGGTATTATTTGCAATAAACGCACTAAGTGTTATTGGATTTTGATGCACACTATTGACTCCCGTTATCTCTCCGGAATCCTCTATGCCTAAATATAAGTCTCCACCCTCGGTATTGGCAAAGGCTACTACCGCTTCAAAAATATTCTATTTTCTCATCCAACAAACTGTGGCATATCATAATTCACCATTGCCTTATAATACCCTGACATTGTGCTTACAACGAATTTTTTGTTTTATCCTAACTCGTTTAATCAAACAATGCTCTTATATCTATCTTAACAACATTATCAAAATCCATTTCCTCATACCCAGATCTCGAGAAAAAAACATACTTATAGCATTTTAATCCTGTTGCATCTACCTGAGCAATTTCATCTTCCACCATAGATTTAGAAACAGGTGCTTTTCTGAATTTAACTTCATAGAAAGCAAATCCCAATTCATCCTCTGTGACAATATCAAATTCGCCATTTGTATGTTCTTTCGGATTATCATAATAATATTTTCCAATTTTCTCAATCACCGGATTTATATTACCTGCTTTATTCTCTCTAATCAAGTACTGCTTGCAGATTTCCTCAAACTGATGTGGTACATAATTTTCTTCGAAATCTTTCTCAATATACTTGGAAAAGAAAACACTTGAATCCATAATTTTCATCTGTGACAGATACTTAAAAATATATCTATAATAAAACAAAGAAAGATTATCTGCTATCTGATATCCTACTTTTCTCTTATTATTAGGATCATTAATCGGTGCAGTTTTCTCTACTACTTCCATTTTAATCAGTTTATCCAAAACATCAATCAGTGTCGGTCCACTTGAAACATGTGATTGAGACAGAATATCGCTATATCTTGAATAGCCTCTGGCCAAAGCCTCAAATACCTCATTTGCATTTATGATTTTGGAAATCTCCGCACTTAAATACATCGACACTTCATTTTCTAATCTTGCTCCAGAAGATGCAATCAAGTCAATCATATTATCTCGTACACTTTTCTTATCATCGATTAGACGATTGTAATAAGGAATTCCACCAAAAACAGAATAAATGCGAACTTTATCTTCTGGAGAAAACTCCGGATAAAACAAAGCCGATTCGTAATAATCCATCTGTTTCAGATCAATTGTCAGATCCACCCTACCATATAATGGATTGGAATGTTCAAGCAAAGATCTCATAATCTCAACATATGAACCTAAAATAATCAGTTTTAATTTAGAACTCTCTCTGTATTTATCTACCAGCGATTGTAATATGCTATCAAGTCCTTTTACGGATTCCCGAAGGTAAGGATATTCATCGAGAACAAGTATCAACTTCTCATTTACTGCTAATTTGAATATATAATCTAACAGCGATTCAATATCCGTATAGCCAAGTTTAGGAAGTTCCATGACATCAGAAACAATAGCACTAAGACTTGCAACATTACTTTCCTCAGCGACCTGTTTACATTCAAAATAAATGCTTTTTTCGTTTGCACATCTTAATGTCTCTTTAACAAGTTCGCTTTTTCCTACTCGACGCCTTCCATAAATCAGAGAAAAAGACATCTCGTCTGTATCAACTTGTTTTTTTAATTTATTTAAATATTCATTACGTCCAATAAACTTCATTTATATTCGGTTGCCTCCGAGTCGGTTTTTATCGAGTTAATTCTATTATTACACATAGGAGTAAGTTTGTAAATATTTCATTCGCTCAAAGTTACTTCCTTAAGGGAACCAATCGATGATGAAAGAATATTCAGTAATTCCTCCAGTTCATGCAT
>CAZVYQ010000035.1:0-30581 GCA_964631375.1 uncultured Lachnospiraceae bacterium
GGTAAGATCTTTGCTTCTTATGACAATGGTACGACAAAGTTGCTCGGACAGATTGCGGTAGCAAGGTTTGCAAATGCTTCCGGTCTTGAGAAACAGGGAGAAAATCTTTATTCTGCAACTTCAAACTCAGGTGCTTTTGACGGAATCGGTGAGGAAGTTGGAGAGGACGGCACCGGCAAGATCAATAGTGGTGTTCTGGAAATGTCAAACGTAGACCTTTCAGCAGAGTTTACAGAGATGATTACCACCCAGCGTGGATTCCAGGCAAACAGCAGAATTATCACTGTATCTGATACACTGATTGAGGAATTGGTTAATCTCAAACGATAGTCAGTAATCAAGTTTGTTTTATATGATAGGGGAACTAATGTTAGTTCCCCTATATTACTATGTATTTAGTTTTCATCTTATTTTCCTGTAACAAAGGAGTGAGGAAATGATCGAAGTAACCAAAATCAACGGAACAAAAATACTTGTCAATCCGGATTTGATAGAAACTGTCGAAGAAACGCCGGATACTGTCATTTCTTTTACAACCGGGAAAAAAATAATTGTAAAAGAACGTAGACAAGAAGTGAAAAATTTAGTAAAATCGTATAAAAGGGATATTTATGCGAATTAGGTAGGTGGGAGTATTGGATATTGCATCAATAGTGGGCATAGTAGTTTGTTTCTTACTGATCATTTACGGTATTGTGGGTAATAGTCTCGACTTCAGTACCGCACACACATTTATAGATCCCCAATCAATCGCGATTACAGTTGGCGGTGCATTTTGCTCCGTACTTACGGGATGTTCATTCAAGAACTTCGTTTCAGGTCTGAAAAGTATCACTCTCATTTTCAAGAATCCGGTGATCAATACTACCCAGATTATACAGAAGATTATCGACCTGTCTAATGTGGCACGTAAAGAAGGCTTGCTTTCATTGGAAGAAGCCGCCGGAGAGTTGGAAGATCCGTTCCTACAAAAGGGAATCATGTTGATTGTGGATGGTACGGATCCGGATCTTGTGCGTGCTATTTTAGAGACTGAGTTAATCAGTATTGAAGGAAGACATAAGACAAACATTGGCTTCTGGGATACAGTAGGCGCCATGGGACCTGCATGGGGTATGATTGGAACCTTGGTAGGTCTTATTAACATGCTACAAAATATGGACGATGCATCCACAATTGGACCGGCCATGGCAGTTGCCTTGATTACAACTTTGTATGGCTCCATGATGGCAAACTGGATTGCAGGACCTACTGTAGCCAAGTTAAAAGCAAACAATGACAATGAGATGATGGTCAAGGAGATCATCATTGAAGGTTTGTTATCCATACAGGCGGGAGAAAATCCCCGTGTAATCGAAGAAAAGCTCAAATCCTTCCTGTCACCTGCTGATCGAGGCAGTGTTGGAAAGGATCTTGGCGGAGGTGAGGAGTAAGTGGCTGTCAAGAGAAAACCGGATGAAGTAAAGCCGGGAGCAGCGTGGATGAATACGTTCGCGGATCTGATGAACCTGTTGCTTTGCTTCTTTGTATTGTTATTTTCCATGTCGACAGTGGATGCACAGAAGTTTGAACTGGTTGCGGCTTCTTTTGCACAGACATTTAGTATTTTTTCGGCAGGAGCTACTGCGATTGGCGATGGAATCCTCGTATCCAACGGAGTGAGCCAGTTAAATGAACTGGATGATTATATCAGTTCTATGGGATATGCCTCAAAAGAGAGTGAAGCAAAGGATGAATTTGACGAGGTGGCAGACGAACAGCTCAAGGAGTCTGAACAGTTATCAGAAAAGGTCGAGGAGTCCGTCAAGGAAGCTAAGCTGGACAAGGATATTGACATAGATTTTACGACTCAGTATGTGTCTCTAACATTAAATGGAGCATTGCTGTTTGATTCAGGAAGTGCTACAATTAAGGAAGATGCGTACCCGATTTTGGATAAGATTGGAGTGATTCTCCAGAAATATGGGGAAAGCCTGATCGAGATCGAAGGACACACAGACAATGTCCCGATACATAACACACAATTTGCCAATAATAACGAGCTTTCCAGTGCGAGAGCTTTATCGGTGTTTGATTATCTGCTGGAAACAACCAATTTGAATCCTGCCAATATCAAGCATACAGGTAGGGGAGAATATGTACCGATTGACGATAATACGACGCCTGAGGGTCGCTCAAAAAACAGAAGAGTGGAAATCAGGATCTATCATACCTTAAGTAATTACGAGTAATGACCGCTTTGTAAGGAGGACATCCGTACTATGAAGAAGAATTTGTTAACGATACTGATATTAGCACTTCTGATTGTGAATCTGGTACTCACGGGAATCATTATGTTCAGTACCATTTCTGCTAATAAAAAGACAGTTGCATTGGTCAACAATATTGCAACCGTACTGAATCTTGAGATTGGACCCGTGGCAGGCTCCGAGGAAGAGGCTGCTGTCGAAGAAGTTTCTATGGCTGACACAGAGATGTATGATATCGCAGATCAGATGACGATTGCTCTGAAAAAAGGTGCTGACGGCAAGGATCATTATGCTCTTGTCGAGGTGTCGCTGTCCATGAACAAAAAGGATAAGGATTTTAAGGATTACAGTGCGATGATGCCAACCAAGGAGAGCTTGATTAAGAGTGAGATCATTGATGTCATCAGTTCATATACTAAGGAAGAAGCAGAAGCAGATAAAAAGGGAATGGAAGAAGCGATTTTAACACATATTCAGGATATGTTCGATTCTCAGTTTGTATATGATGTCGCATTCAGAAATATCAATCTACAGTAGTCAATCCGCATCAAAATAAACTGGCATCGGAGGTGAATCGGCATGGGTGAGGTACTCTCCCAAAATGAAATAGATAGTTTGCTGCAGGCTTTAAGCTCCGGAGAGTTAGACGCAGATGATATCGGCGGCAATGACGAGATAGTCGCCAAAAACTACGACTTCAGACGCCCAGCCAAGTTCTCAAAAGAGCATCTTAGAACACTGGAAATCATATTTGAACATTACGGTCGGCTGATTTCGACAAATCTGCCGGTTTATCTCAGAAAGAACATACAGGTCAGTGTTGTCAATTCAGAGGCATGCACCTTTTCAGAGTTTTCGACAGCCCTTGCTAATCCGGTACTGCTCGGAATTGTCAATTTTCAGCCACTGGGTGGCAATATTATGCTGGAACTTGCTGCCAATCTTGGCTTTGCCATGATCGACAGGATGTTGGGTGGTCAGGGAGATGCGCTGGAAAAGAGCAGAGATTTTTCCGAGATCGAGTTATCCATTGTCGAGAAGGTTATTTTGACCTGTGTCCAGCAGTTAAGGGAACCATGGAAGAATGTCATAGACATCAATCCGATTCTGGAGAGGATAGAAACCAATCCACAATATGCACAGATTATTGCTCCGAGTGAAATGATTGCGATCGTTACAATCTCTATGAAAATTGGTGATGTTGAAGGACTCATGAATGTCTGCCTGCCTTATTTTACATTAGAGAGTGTCATGGATAAGCTCAATACCAAGTATTGGTTCTCAACGATGAAGGATACTTCCGGCGAGCAGTTCAAGGAACACATTGAGACATTGCTGCGGAAGGTCGATATGCCGGTTAAGGCAATTCTGGGACAGAGTACGATCACAGTAAATGATTTTGCCAATCTACAGATTGGTGACATCATCAGATTAAATTCAAAGGTCAACAACGATTTGAATATATTTGTAGGAAACATCAGGAAATTCAAGGCCTTGCCCGGATCCACCAAGGATTCCTATGCGGTGAGGATTACGTCAGTACTGAGAGAGGGGGAATAGGAATATGGACGGAATGTTATCCCAGGATGAGATCAATGCCCTGTTAAACGGCATGGGTACAGATGATGCTCCGGCAGCGGATACAGACAGCAGTCCGGCTTCGGCAAATTCCGGTGGAGAACTTCTCACGGATGTCGAAAAAGATGCTATCGGTGAAGTGGCCAACATCGGTATGGGAACTTCAGCCACAACACTATATTCCTTAGTGAATAGAAAAGTCAATATCACGACGCCGGTCGTAGAGTTGGCGACATGGGATAAGGTCATAGAGGATTATGAAAAGCCCTGTGTATTTATCAGAATACAATACAAGGTAGGCTTAGATGGAACGAATATACTGGTTCTCAAGGAATCCGATGTCAAGGTCATCACAGATCTGATGATGGGAGGGGACGGAACCAATACAGACGGAGAACTCGGAGAATTACACCTGAGTGCGATATCTGAGGCGATGAACCAGATGATGGGTTCATCAGCCACCTCACTTTCCTCAATGCTTGGAAAGATGATCGATATCAGCCCTCCGGAAGCCAGTCTGGTTGATCTGAATGAGTTTGATGACGGAAGCGAATTATCCGACTTCCTCGCAGGTACCTTCGTAAAGATCTCATTTAAAATGCAGATAGAGGATCTAGTAGATTCAAAGATCATACAGTTGTATCCGATCGAATTTGCAAAATCATTATATGATCATTTTATTAATAACCAAGGGGCACCGGAACCATCTACACCGGCACCGGAGCCGATCCCGATTCCACAGGCACCATCCACACCGCCGCCAAGCATGGGAATGCAACAGCCGATGGGTATGAACGCCGGAATGGGAATGCAACAGCCGATGGGCATGAATGCAGGAATGGGCATGGGAATGCAACAGCCGATGGGTATGAATGCAGGAATGGGCATGGGAATGCAACAGCCGATGGGCATGAATGCAGGAATGGGTATGGGAATGCAGCAACCGATGGGTATGCCGGGTATGAATATCCAGCCCGCATCGTTCCAGACCTTCAGCGGTGATGTAAATGCAATGCAGAGTCAGGAAAATATAGGCCTGATCAGAGATGTACCACTGGAAGTAACAGTAGAGCTTGGCAGAACCAGCAAATCAATCAGCGACATTCTCGATTTTGCACCGGGTACGCTGGTAGAACTGGACAAGATAGCCGGTGAACCGGTAGATGTGCTTGTAAATGGCAAGTTGGTAGCAAAGGGAGAGGTAGTTGTCATCGAAGAAAACTTCGGTGTCAGGGTAACAGAGATCATTAAGTAGTACCGATCAACTATAAAACTATAGGAGTGTGTAGAGTATGGCGAAGAATATTTTGATTTGTGACGATGCAGCTTTTATGCGAATGATGATTAAGGACATTCTTACAAAGAACGGTTACAATGTAGCGGGAGAGGCAGAAAACGGAGCAAAGGCAGTTGAGAAGTACAACGAACTCAAACCTGACCTTGTTCTGATGGACATCACTATGCCAGAAATGGATGGTATTCAGGCTCTGAAGAAGATCAAGGAAGCTGATTCCAGTGCTTTGATCATTATGTGTTCTGCAATGGGACAGCAGGCTATGGTAATCGAATCCATTCAGGCAGGAGCTAAGGATTTCATCGTAAAACCGTTCCAGGCAGACCGTGTCATTGAGGCTGTTAAAAAAGTTGTAGGTTGATGGTATGACTGCATTACTAGGGCTTCAGACTTCACGTCTTGAAAGCGTGGCACAATTTTTCACCGTGATTTTGGTGTTTGTATTTGTGCTGGCACTGACCTATGGTACGACCAGATTTGTCGGCAGATATCAGAAGACCCAGATGACCTGCAAAAATGTCGAAGTGATTGAAACCTGCAAACTGACTAATAACAAGTTTGTACAGATCGTCAGAATCGGAGAGAAGTATATGGCTATTGCCATATGCAAGGATACGGTCACTTTTCTGACGGAATTGTCAGAGGAAGAAATTGATCTGACGCCTGCAGGTAAAATGACGACAGAGAGCTTTCAAGAAGTGTTTGCAAAAGCAAAGAACCTGTTACATAAAGGGAAGTAGCGATATGAAGTGTGTGTTATCAAAGAAAAGCAAATGGATGTTCAGAGGGCTTTGCTTGCTGTTTTGTGTTGTGATCATGGGAGTATTCTTTCCTGATCCGGTATATGCAGGGATTGAAACAGATGTCAATGATCTCGGCATCACAGAAGATGACGATGATGGCCCGACAACAATCATAAATGAACCCGGTTCCGCAGAAACGGGTGATGATCTGCGAGAGTTGAATGTCGGTAACAATCTTTCCGTGACCTACAGAGACGGAGAGGGCAATCTGTCCGGTACGTTGAGGATATTGATCATTTTGACATTAATTGCACTGGCTCCCATGCTGTTAGTCATGATGACATCCTTTACAAGGATACTGGTTGTACTGCATTTTCTAAGGACAGCTTTGGGAACCCAATCTGCACCGCCTAATCAGGTCATGATTGGGTTGACTTTATTTTTAACCTTTTTCATTATGAGTCCTGTATTGACACAGATCAATGAAACTGCTGTCAAACCGTTTGAAGCAGGAGAGATCACACAGGAGGAATTCGTCGAGACTGCAATGGATCCGTTGCGGGAGTTCATGTATGGTCAAACCATGAAAAAGGATGTCAGATTGTTTATGGACATTGCACAACTCGAAGAAGTGGAAACGATAGATGACATTCCGAATAAGGTGCTGATTCCAAGCTTTATCCTCAGTGAATTGCGAACAGCATTTATCATCGGATTTTTATTATATATACCTTTTATTGTCATAGATATGGTCGTGGCGTCAACCTTGATGTCCATGGGTATGATGATGCTGCCGCCCACAACGATTTCCATGCCGTTCAAGATCCTACTGTTTGTACTGGCAGATGGTTGGAATCTGGTCATTGGGAATCTGGTCAGAACATTTTATTAGCCGGGTGGATCTTTGAAGGAGAAAATATATGACCGTAGATGACGTTGCGTTGATCACAAGAGAGACGCTGTATACAATCATAATGACAGCTGCACCGGTTTTGCTTGTATCGTTGGTAGTAGGTCTGATCGTGTCCATATTTCAGACTGTAACGTCTATTCAGGAGCAGACGTTGACCTTTGTACCAAAGATCCTTGCGATTTTTGTGAGTTTGATGCTTTTGGGACATTGGATGTTAAATAATATGACTACCTTTATGTCAGAACTGTGGTCCGATTTCACTGTTTATATCAGGTAGCGGTATGATCGATTATTCGTTTACATTACAGGATCTTGAATATTTTCTGCTGATATTGACACGTGTCAGTTGTTTTATTTTCATTATTCCTTTTTTTAATTCGACAAATGCACCCAGACGTATTAAAGCTGGACTCAGTTTTTTTATTGCTTTGGTTCTATATTCGATATTGACACCGCATGAACCGCTTGAATACTCTACAGTATTGGGCTATGCCGTTTTGGTTCTAAAGGAGGGAATTACAGGGCTTCTGATTGGTTTTGGAGCAAGCATTTGTAATTCTATTGTTTTATTAGCGGGTAGAATTGCAGATATGGAGATCGGTCTGTCCATGGTACAAATGTTTGATCCCATGACACGTGAACAGTCAGGTTTTACGGGAACACTGTATCAGTATGCAGTGTTACTCATGATGATGGCGACCAATCTGCATCATTATTTTTTCAGGGCATTTACGGATGCTTATCGAATGATTCCGGTCGGCGGAGCTTCCATTGATACAGAGAAATTAATGACGGCAATGCTACAGTTTATGACAGACTATATTTTGATTTCATTTAGGATCTGTATTCCGATCATTGCAGCAATACTGATCTTAAATTGTATGTTAGGAGTTCTGGCCAAGATTGCCCCGCAGGTCAATATGTTCTCCGTAGGTATTCAGATCAAGATTTTGGTTGGACTTACGGTTTTGTTTCTTACGATCGGCATGCTGCCGGATATATCAAACTATATCTACGAGGAAATGAAGGTCATGATGACAGCCATGACTTATAGTATGTACTGATGATGGGGAGGAGTCCGAATGGAAGAAATGCAATTGTTGATCCAATATAATTTGCAGTTCTTTGCAAAAGACGGACCCGGTGGTGAGAAGACAGAGGATGCCACCCCGAAAAAACTGTCCGATGCCAGAAAAGACGGACAAGTAGCAAAAAGTAAGGAACTAAATAGTGCCGTTGGTCTATTGGCTTTGTTTTTAACAATCAAATACTTCATAGGAAGTGTCGGAACCCAGTTCTTAGAGACTTTTTATTATGTATACAGTAGGATTCCGGAGATCATCAAGACAGTCAATGGAGAAATGTCTATACAGGAGTTTGCCGCACTGACGACGGAAATCATGAAAAAGATGCTGTTAGTATTGTTGCCGTTCTTTCTGGTTGCGGTGATTACAGCAGTGGTGGTAGATCTGCTGCAGGTGAAATGGGCACCAACAACAAAGCCATTACAGCCTAAGTTTAGCAAGCTCAATCCCATTAGCGGTTTTAAACGTTTTTTTTCAAAAGATAAGCTGATGGAATTATTAAAATCAGTGATCAAGATTGTCATGGTTTCCTATATCGCCTATTCGACGATTAAGGATCAGTTCAATGCCTTATTTCTGCTTTACGATATGACTCTGATACGTGCCATACAGGCGATCGGAGACATTGTGATCAATCTTGGAATCAGAATCAGTATCTTTTACTTGATTTTGGGGGCTGGTGATTTTGTCTATCAGAAGTTTAAGTTCAAACAAGATATGAAGATGACCAAGCAGGAAGTCAAGGATGAGATGAAGAATGCAGAGGGAGATCCGCAGATTAAAGGCAAGCAGCGGAGGAGAATGCAGGAAGCCAGCAGAAGACGTATGATGTCAGCTCTCCCGCAGGCAGATGTCGTCATTACAAACCCGACGCATTTTGCTGTTGCACTGAAATATGACACTGAGGTATGTCCAGCTCCTTATGTGATTGCAAAAGGTGAGGATTATCTTGCACTCAAGATCAAGGAAGCCGCACGAGAGCATGGGATTCCGATTGAAGAAAACAAACCGTTGGCAAGGATGCTCTATCACAATGTAGACATCGGTACAGCCATACCGCCGGAATTATATCAGGCAGTGGCCGAGATCCTGGCAGCAATCTATAAAGCAAAGAACAAGGCCGGCTGATCCGGTGACCAACAATGATCTACACAGTATTACAGTAATATCAGAAGGAGGAAGGCACGTTGAAGATGAAAAGGGCCGATTTAGGCGTTGCATTATATTTGCTGTCTGCCTTTGTGTTCCTGATTATCCCGATTCCCTCCCAACTTTTGGATGTCTGCCTTGCAATTAATATTGCTGTAGCACTGGCAATTCTGTTTAATACCATGTTTGCTAAGGAAGTATTGTCGATGTCATTTTACCCGACGATGCTGCTGTTTACCACCATGTTTCGTATATCATTGAATGTATCTTCTACAAAGCTGATCCTGCAGACCGGAGATCCGGGTAATGTCGTAACGACATTTGGTGAGTTTGTCGGTGGCGGTGATCTAATCATCGGTTCGATTGTATTTGTCATTTTGATCATTGTGCAGTTCATGGTCATCAACAAAGGTTCTGAGAGAGTTGCAGAAGTAACAGCCAGATTTACGCTGGATGCTATGCCCGGTAAACAGATGGCGATTGATGCAGATCTAAATACCGGAGCCATGACAGATGAACAGGCGAAAATTGCGAGAGATAAGTTACAACAGGAAGCAAGCTTCTTCGGAAGCATGGATGGTGCGGTTAAGTATGTTAAGGGAGACGCAACAGCCGGACTGTTGATCACGGCAATCAATATCATCGGCGGTATGGCAATGGGTATGACCCGTTTTGATCTACCGTTTGCAGAAGCAATACAGAAGTACGCGATTCTGACCATTGGTGATGGCTTGGTATCGCAGATTCCCTCTTTGCTGATATCATTATCGACAGGTATCTTGGTTACCAAGGCTGCAAAGGATGCTGATTTTGGTGATACCATTATCAAGCAGCTGTTTGGTGTACCAAAGGTTTTGTATTTTGTAGGAGGAACGCTTTCATTTCTTGGTGTATTTACTCCGTTGAATATGATTTTGTTCGTGGGACTCGGAGTTGCATTTATTTTGACTGCCCGTGTGATTGCTAATAATATCGAGGTAGAGGCGATTGAAACAGAGGTAGACAAGGATGAAACTGCCGCAGAGGAAATCAGACGTCCTGAAAATGTCGTTTCGCTGCTACAGGTAGATCCGATCGAACTGGAATTTGGCTATGGTATCATTCCGTTAGCGGATGTCAATCAAGGCGGCGATTTGCTTGATCGAGTCGTTATGATCAGACGACAGGTGGCTTTGGAGCTGGGTACGGTTGTACCGATCATTCGTCTGAGAGATAACATCCAGTTGAATCCGAACCAGTATATTATCAAGATCAAGGGAATTCAGGTCAGTGAGGGAGAGATCCTGTTTGATCATTATATGGCGATGAATCCGGGCTTTGTGGAGGAGGAGATTACAGGTATTCCGACTTTTGAGCCATCATTTCATTTACCGGCGATCTGGATTACAGAGAGCCAGAGAGAACGGGCAGAGAGCCTTGGATATACAGTTGTGGATCCGCCGTCTATCATCGCTACACATCTGACCGAGGTCATCAGACAGCATATCAGCGAATTGTTGTCCCGTCAGGATGTACAGAATCTGGTCAACAACCTCAAGGAGAGCAATCCGTCGCTGGTCGAGGAGCTGCTGCCTAAGTTGCTCGGACTCGGTGAGGTTCAAAAGGTACTGCAGAATCTGTTGAAAGAGGGTATTTCCATTCGAGATCTGCTGACAATCTTTGAAACGCTTGCAGATCATGCGGTAGTAACGAGAGATACAGATGTACTGACTGAGTATGTCAGACAGAGCCTTAAGAGGGCGATTTCTGCAAAGTATTTCCCGGCAAACGAGGCGACCAGTGTCGTCACGCTGGATCCTAAGATCGAGCAGGAGGTCATGGGATCTGTCAAGCAGACAGAGCAGGGCGCATATCTGACATTAGATCCGGAACGGACAAAAGCGATTGTCAGTGCAGTAGAGACGGAGATTGCGAAGTTAGAGAATCTAGGCAAGAACCCGATTATTATCACGTCTCCGATTGTCAGAATGTATTTTAAAAAATTAACAGAGGATTATTTTAAGGATCTGATCGTAGTATCCTATAATGAGATAGATTCTAACGTTGAGTTACAATCAGTAGGGATGGTGACAGCATAGTGATCATTAAGAAATTCCAGGGAAAAACTGAAATAGAAGCAATAGAGGCCGCAAAGAAGGAAATGGGGCCTAATGTAGTCGTTATGAATGTGAAGAACATGAAGAAAAAAGGACTGTCTAAGCTTCTGTTTTTCAAACCGGCTCTGATCGAAGTGACTGTTGCCATGGAGGAAGAAAGTGAAAAGACCATCGCAAAGAAGATTGAGCCAAGAGAGTATTCTGCCGATATTATCAAGGAGGAACCTTTTATCAGGGAGAGACGTGCATCTGACAGCGGACATAGCGAAAAGGTCATCGAGGAGAAGCTGGAAAGCCTTCATTCTCTGATCGAACAACAGTTGAGCAGAGAGTCTGAGGAAGAGGAAGAAAATGAAAAGGATGAGACAGTTGATGACAGCAAGGTTGTTTTCATCAAACTCATTTACAATACATTGATTGACAATGAGGTTGATGAGAAATATGCCAATCAGCTTCTGGCAGAGATTGATAAGATTAACAAGCCAAATGCTACGATTGATTTCATTCTGGCCAATATCTATCAAAAGATGATCCTGAAATTCGGACAGGCAAAGGTTTTGACACCAGCCGAGCGAAATCCCAAGGTGGTATTCTTTGTGGGTCCGACCGGTGTGGGGAAAACAACCACCATTGCAAAGATTGCTTCCAAATTCAGTGTCAATGAGAAGATGAAGGTAGCACTGTTGACTACAGATACCTATCGTATTGCAGCAGCCGAACAGCTGCGTACCTATGCCAGCATTCTGGATGTACCGTTTCGCGTCATCTATTCAACAGATGAAATCGAAGCAGCGATTGAGGATTTCAAGGAATATGATTACATACTGGTAGATACGGCAGGGCATTCCCATCACAATGAAACACAGAAGAATAACATGAGCCACTATATTCATTCCGTAAGAGAAGGGGTTGAAAAAGAGGTCTATCTGGTAGTCAGTGCGACTACAAAATACAGGGATTTGATCAGCATTGCAGATACCTACACGGAAATGACGGATTATAAACTGATCTTTACAAAGCTGGATGAGACAACAACTCTTGGTAATTTGCTGAATCTCAAATTACATACAGGAGCAGATTTGTCTTATGTGACCTGTGGGCAGAATGTTCCGGATGATCTGGAGCAGTTTAATCCACAGGCAACTGTAAAGCAGTTACTCGGAGGCAAATAGTATATGGATCAGGCAGAGCAATTAAGGAATATTATAAAGAAAAACGCACAGGCACCGAGACCGACTGCACGTGTGATCACAGTTACCAGCGGAAAGGGCGGCGTAGGGAAATCCAATGTGTCGATCAATCTGGCTGTTTGGCTGCGAAGAATGGGACAGAGGGTCATCATATTTGATGCAGACTTTGGACTGGCCAACATAGAGGTTATGTTTGGTGCGATTCCGAAGCATAATCTCAGCGACCTGATCTATCAGGGCAAGAACATTAAGGAAATCATCACCATGGGACCGATGGACATCGGATTTATCTCAGGTGGTTCCGGAATTGCAGGGTTATCCAATCTGGGGAGGGACTACATTAATTATCTGGTACAGAACCTTGCAGAACTGGATGTGCTGGCAGATGTGATCATCATTGATACGGGGGCGGGTATATCAGACTCTGTACTGGAGTTTTTGGTGGCAAGTGGTGAGGTACTGTTGGTAACGACACCGGAGCCGACCTCCATCACCGATTCCTATTCTCTGTTAAAGGCATTAAACCGTCACGTACGGTATAATAAAGAGATGACTCAGATCAAGGTGGTTGCCAATAAGGTGGAGAACCTCGAAGAGGGACGACAGCTATATACGAAGTTGAATGCAGTGGTCAGCCGTTATCTGAAGATCCCGATTGAATTTATCGGAGTAATCCCGCAGGATACGCAGCTTCAAAAAGCGGTAATGCAGCAGACTCCGATCTCCATTCAAAATCCGAACGCCAAATCATCACATGCATTCGAGGATCTGGCCGTCACACTGATGAATAAGGAAGCTGAGCCGGTATTCAGAAAACACGGAATGGCCGGATTCTTTGCAAATATTGTAACAGGCAAGAAATTTTCGTGAACAGAATGAAAGAATGTGAGGGATGAAAAATATGCTATCAAAATTCGTGACACTGGGTGATAAACTGGAGTTGGAGACCGTCGAACAGCATTCGGAGGATCAAGAGCTTGCCGTAAAAGCAAGGAAGACTTACAAAAGTCAGGTGTATGATATCGTTTCCGAGGATCAGATCAAGATCGCGATGCCGATGGAACAGGGAAAGGTCATCCTGCTTCCTGTAGATGGCGAATATAACATCTGTTTTTATACTAAGACCGGACTCTATCAATGTCTTGCGAGAGTGTTGGACAGATATAAGAGTAACAATGTCTTTATTCTGTTGATGGAACTCACGACCGATATCCGGAAATATCAACGCAGAGAGTACTATCGACTGAACTGTGTCCTTGATATGAGATGTCGTCAGTTGAGCGAGAATGAGTTTCCGAAGATTCTGGAAAGAGTACAGTTTATCGATACGGATATTACCCTGAATAACGGAATCATTGTTGATATCAGTGGCGGAGGTGCCAGATTCATCTCAGGTGTTCAATACCCGAACCAGAGTCTGATCCTGTTTATTTTTTCGTTGTTTGTGAATGGAGAGATGATTGAGTATCAATTGGTCGGTCAGGTGTTGTTGAGCGAGGAACTGGAGAACCGTAAGGGAGAGTTTGAACATCGTATACAGTTCACTAACATTATGAACGATGACAGAGAAGGTATTATTCGATACATTTTTGAAGAAGAGAGAAAGAAACGCAGAAGAGAAAAGGGCTTATGATGAAGAAAAAAGTACTGCTAGTTGATGACTCTGCACTCATGAGAAGGGTGTTGTGTGATATAATTAACTCAGATGACAGATTTGAGGTGGTTGACACAGCACACGACGGTGTAGAGGGCTTCAAGTATATTTGCGAAAAAAAATATGATGCAGTCGTACTTGATGTATATATGCCGAGAATGACGGGACTTGAGCTTCTGAAGGAAATGAAGAAGAGCAATGTAACGGCAAATGTGCTGGTTGCCAGTACTACGACCAAGGAAGGTGCAAGAGAGACACTGCTTGCTCTCGAGTATGGGGCACTGGATTTTATCCAAAAGCCTGAAAATGCACTGGACACGAAATCCGATAAGTTCACGGAACGTTTTCTGACACTTCTGGATGTCGTAGCAAGAGCCGGAACCACAGCAGCATCCAGACCGAGTACAGGCAAGACGGTATCGACGGTACAGGATAGAAAGCCGATCGTGGCAAAGCCTGCAAGAATACCTTCTCATGGAAGAAAGATCATTGCGATTGCTTCCTCGACAGGCGGGCCCAAGGCTTTGCAGGATGTCATTCCTAAGTTGTCTGCGGATCTTAAGGCACCTGTGTTGCTGGTACAGCATATGCCAAAGGGATTCACGAAGTCACTGGCCGAGAGGCTGGATGAGTTGAGTGAACTTCCTGTTACAGAGGCTGTGGATGGTGAACAGATCGCAGCCGGACATGTATATGTGGCACAAGGAGGCCAGCATCTGAAGGTGGTTACCAAGGGCGGATCACATTATATCTCGCTGACAGATGAAGCAACCAGAGAGGGTGTCAAGCCTTGTGCAAATTATATGTTCGAATCTTTGGCAGAGAGTGCCTATGATGAGATCATATGTGCGGTGTTGACGGGAATGGGCAGCGACGGAACAGCCGGAATCAGAAATCTGAAATCGCGAAAGGGAATCTATGTAGTAGCACAGGATGAATCAACCTGTGCAGTTTACGGAATGCCAAAGAGCATCGTTGCGGCAGAACTAGCAGATTCTGTTGTACCGATTGAGCATGTGGCTGACGAAATTATGAAGAACGTGGGGGTACACTGACTATGGATGTAAGCCAATATTTAGAGATTTTTCTCGACGAAACGAAGGAACATTTACAGAGTTTAAGTGAACAATTAATGATCTTGGAAAATGAGCCTGAAAACGTTGATACCATCAATGAGATTTTCAGAGCGGCTCATTCGTTAAAAGGTATGGCCGGTACGATGGGCTATAAGAGAATGCAGAAGCTGACTCATAATATGGAGAACGTATTTTCCGAGGTTCGTACCGGAAAGTTGAAGGTCAGCGGACATCTGATCGACATACTATTCCAGGCATTGGATGCGTTAGAAGAGTATAAGGATGCCATTCAGAATACTTCTGACGAAGGAACGAACGATAATACGCCGATCATTGACGCATTGACTAAGATATTGGAAGGTCAGGGTGAAGAGGATACAGCAGAGACAAAGCCTGCAAAGGAAACTGCTCCTGAGAAATCTGAGGAATCAGCTGAGAATACTTCCACCAAGAAGTGGATGGATATCAAACTGCAGGAGTCAGAACTTCAGACACTCAAGGAAGCAATTGAAAAGAAGCAGAATGTATACGGGCTGAGTGTAACCGTTCAGGAGACTTGTATCTTGAAGGCAGCACGTGCTTTCTTAGTATTCAAGGCTTTGGAGGAACTGGGGACGATCGTTGTTTCAAATCCATCTGCACAGGACATCGAGGATGAGAGATTTGATTTTGATTTCAGTATGTATTTTGTGACAGATGCTTCTCTTGATAAGGTGATCGCTGCTATTAAGAATGTATCAGAGATTGAGGATGGTATCGGAGAGTCGATCCGCAAGGAAGATCTGGAGATCAGCGAGCAGGCAGCGGACGAAGCAGATCGTGCTGAAACCTCCACAGCAATCAGTACAGAAACAGCTGCAGAGAGTGAGAGCAAAAATACAACGGCACCAAGTACTCAGACAGCAACTAATAAAAAGAATACGGTTGCAAAGCCTGTTGTAAACAGAACAGTCAGAGTCGATATCGAGAAGTTGGATGTTTTGATGAATCTGGTCAGTGAGTTGATCATTGCCAAGAACTCGCTGGTATCGTTTAGTGCCACAGATATTACAAATACAAACTTTAATGAACAGATCGAGTATCTCGAGAGTGTTACAACCAACCTGCATGAATCTGTTATGAAGGTTCGTATGGTACCTATTGAGAGCGTTGTGAACAGATTCCCGAAGATGATTCGTGATCTGTCAAAGAAACTGAATAAGAAGATGAATCTGTTTATGTCAGGTGAGGATACAGAGCTTGACAGAACAGTAGTTGATGAGATTGGTGATCCGTTGATGCATCTGTTAAGAAACAGTGCAGATCATGGACTGGAATCCGCAGAGACACGTGCATCACGTGGCAAGAATGAGGTTGGAACGATCCAGTTGATCGCTTATCAGGACGGAAACAATGTTGTCATCGAGGTTAAGGATGATGGTAATGGTATCGATGTAGCGGCTGTTCGCAAGAAAGCAATCGAACGTGGAACCATAACCGCAGAACAGGCTGAAACTATGGGCGATAAGGATATCATCGATCTGTTGTTCCTGCCGAGTTTTTCTACAGCAAAGGTGGTTTCTGATGTATCAGGCAGAGGCGTTGGTCTGGATGTTGTAAAATCCAAGATCGAAGCACTCGGCGGTGATGTCAGTGTCAAGACTAAGCTGGGTGAAGGATCTACCTTCTCCATTCGCCTGCCGTTGACTCTGGCAATCATTCAGGCTCTGATGGTAGTAGTCGGAGAAGAAAAATATGCCATCTCACTTGGCTCCATTCAGACCATCGAAGCATTGTCAGAGACAGAGGTTAAGTATGTACAGGCCAAGGAAGTAATCAACCTGCGTGGTAATGTGATTCCTCTGATTCGCCTGCGTTCTGTGCTGGATATCGAACCGAAGCCAAAGGAGGACGATGAACTTGTCGTTGTCATTGTCAAGAAGGGCGATGCCATGGCCGGTCTGGTAGTAGATGAACTGATCGGACAGCAGGAGATCGTTATCAAATCATTAGGAAAATATATCAATTGTACAAGCAGAATGATCAGTGGTGCTACGATTCTCGGTGATGGTGAAGTCGCACTGATTCTAGATGCTAATGCATTGATATAAACAGGAGGTAGATGACAATGGAAGAATTAAATGTAGCAAGCGAATCAACACAGTACATCGTGATCAAGATCGGTGAAGAACAATATGGAATTGACATCAAGTATATAGAAAATATTGTACGTATGCAAAAAATTACAAGAGTTCCAAAGGTACAGCCATATTTTAAGGGCGTGATCAATCTGAGAGGCGAGGTAGTTCCTGTAATGAGTCTGCGTCTGAAGATGAGACTTGCACCGGATGAAACGACCAATACCACCAGAATCATTATCCTGAAATTAGAGCAGAATGCTCCGATCGGCGTAGTGGTAGATGAGGTCAAAGAGGTTGTAACGCTGGATGAAAGCAATACTGAGAAGGTTGCATATGATGCAAAGGATGATTCCATCAATTATATTAACGGAATCGGAAAGTGCAATGGTGGATTGATTTCTCTGCTTGACCTGAATGTAGTGGTTTCGGAGAAGGAAGCATTCTAACCGTTGAAAGGTATGGAATAATATGGCAAAAATAGACTTGAATCATGTAGATGGAATTTATTTTGATGTATTAAAAGAGATCGGAAACATAGGTGCCGGAAATGCAACAACTGCGCTTGCGCAGTTGTTGCAGACGAAGGTTGATATGAAGGTTCCCAAGGTGGCACTGCTGGAGTTTTCAGAGGTGGGTGAAGCCATGGGCGGAGCAGAGCAGATCATGGCTGGGATCTATCAGGCCGTGGAAGGAGATATCACAGGTTCTATTATGTTCCTGTTAGAGGAGAACTCAGCAAGGATACTCGTGGCGAAGCTTATGGGTATGGAGACGGTTCATGAAGGCGAGTTCACAGAAATGGAGATTTCTGCCCTGAAGGAAATCGGAAACATTATCACAGGTTCTTATCTGTCATCTCTGTCTACACTCACAAACCTGAAGATTATATCGTCCATTCCGGATATCAGTATTGATATGGCAGGAGCGATATTAAGTGTTCCCGCAATTGAGTTTGGTACATTGGGAGATAAGATATTGTTGATCCAGACTGCTTTTTCGGATGATATCAAGTTAGATGGATACTTTATTTTGGTGCCTGATCTGGAATCCTATGATAAGATACTCGGCTCCTTGGGAATGTGATCAGATACTGACAGATAATTAATGAAATATGATTAGGGCAGGATTAATTCATGAGTGAAATGATAAAGGTAGGAATGGCTGATCTGAAATTATGTAAAAGTCCGGATGGAATCACGACGCTGGGACTTGGTTCGTGTGTTGGAATAGCCCTTCGTGACCCCATTAATAAAATAGGTGGACTTGCTCACATTATGCTGCCGGACAGTACCAAGATACAGAACAATGGAAGTATACCCAAGTTTGCAGATACCGGCATACAGGAATTGGTGAATCAGATGATCAAGGCAGGTGCAATCCAGAGCAGGATCGTAGCAAAAATTGCAGGTGGTGCACAGATGTTTGCTTTTCAGAACAAATCTGAACTGGTAGCGATTGGTGCCAGAAATGTGGAGGCGACCAAAGCAAAGCTCAAAGAACTACGCATCCGGATATTAGCTGAGGACACCGGTGACTGTTATGGACGTACAGTGGAGTTTTACCCTGAAACAGGGGATTTCATCATAAAGGCTGTCGGAAAACAGCCCAAGACGATATAGATCGGAGGAACTGACATGAATACAAAACGAATCCCTTCGATTATTATGTTGTTAGCAGGTGCAGTAACCTGTATCGTAACATATCTGAACGGATATGAGATCAGGGATACTCTGATGATACTGATCTGGGTATTGATTATATTTCTAATCATCGGAATCGTGGTCAAAAAGATATTAGATTCTTTCCATATGCCCGATGCGGATGCAGTTGATGATGAAGGGGAAGTCATCAAAAAGAATCCGGAGGACGGCGAGGAAGAAGAGGCAGAAGAGAAGGGCGAGAACAGCCAGGGAGAGACGAAGGAAGAAGAAGGGGAATAATCGATGGACGAGACTTCAAGGAAGAAGCTGTGGGCTGAATATGCCAGAACCAAATCGCCCGAAAGCAGAGAGAAGATCATTTTGGAATATGCACCGCTTGTCAAGGTGGTAGCGGGCCGATTAAGTATGTATCTGGGGTACAATGTAGAGTACGACGATCTGGTTGGGTATGGAATTTTCGGACTGATTGATGCAATTGATAAGTTCGATCCCGGAAAAGCAGTGAAATTTGAGACCTATGCGAGCCTGAGAATTCGTGGTGCCATTTTGGATCAGATCAGAAAGATGGACTGGATTCCAAGAACGATCAGACAGAAGCAGAAAAAGATCAATGTAGCAGTTAAGGAGATCGAAGAAAAGACAGGAAGAAATGCGACAGACAACGAGATAGCCAAGGAACTTGGCATTTCAGACGATGAATATCTGGAATGGCAGTGCCAGATGAAGGTAACAAATGTCATGTCGCTCAATGAGTATATTGAGCAGGGTACCGATGTCCCGCAGGATCGAAATACTCCGTCGAAGCAATTCGAACAGCCGGAGGATGTGGTCGAACAGGGAGAATTAAAGGCAATGCTTGCAGAGGCACTTGATTTGCTGACGGAGAAGGAGAGAAAAGTCATAGTGCTGTATTATTATGAGGAGTTGACCCTCAAAGAAATCAGCAACATTCTGGAAGTGTCAGAATCGAGAATCTCACAGCTGCACACAAAGGGACTGCAGAAGATGAAGACCAAAATGGGTAGGTATATGGACATATTAACAGAGCAATAACGGGCAGAGCTAATAGGGGGTATATGCCATGAGAAACGGATATTTCCAGCTGGTAATGGAAAATGGGAATACATCAATCCGTTTGTTCCCGCCAGTTGATGGCGGAGAGGCAATCAGGATAGAGGAATTAAGGGAGTATCTTGCAAGAAAAGGATACACAAAATACGATCAGATTGCATTGAATAAAGCCTATGTGGGCTTACAGACAATCACAGATGTCATTGTTGACGATAAGGAGAATTATGCAGAACGGGAGATGTTGGATGTTCAGATATCCCCCGATAAGATGCAGGCTACTGTTAGATTTTTTGCACCCTCCAATCAGGGAGCTGTTATGGATATGGCGGAAATCATTAGTGATTTGGGTCATAATAAGGTTATTACCGGAATCAACGAAAAGGTGATTTCGGCTTTTTTAGCGAATCGGTGCTACTGTACTGATTATGTGATGGCGAGAGGAATCGAACCGGTACAGGGATCAGATGCTAAAATTGAGTATTTTTTTAATACAAATCCAAATGTAAAGCCAAAGATTAATGAGGATGGAACCGTTAATTTCTTTGAACTGGATATGATCAGCAAGTGTAATATAGGTGATGTACTTGCAAGATTGACGAAGGCTGATCCGGGAGAACCGGGACAGAATGTATGCGGAGAGCGCGTGCCGCAACGAGATGTAAAGAAACTGACATTGAAGTACGGTAAGAACATTGAGCTCTCAGAGGATGGACTGGAACTGCATTCTCAGGTCAACGGACATGTATCACTTGTCGATGACAAGGTGTTTGTATCAGATATCTATGAGGTGAATGATGTTGACACATCTACAGGAAATATTGAGTATTCAGGTAATGTGTTGATTCGCGGTAATGTTAAGGCAGGGTTCTGTGTACAGGCAGAAGGTGATATCGAGGTCAAGGGTGTTGTGGAAGGTGCCCTGCTCGAAGCAGGCGGTAACATTATCATAGCCAGAGGCGTCAATGGAATGAATAAGGGTGTGTTGACTGCAGCCGGCAATATCATTTCCAAATTCATTGAAAATGCAACGGTAACCTCAGGTGGTTATGTTCATACAGAAGCTATCCTGCACAGCAAGGTATCTGCAAAGGGAGATATCGAGGTGACCGGAAGAAAGGGATTTATCACAGGCGGAATCGTTCGGGCCGGCAATATTATTTCTGCCAAGATGATTGGTTCTCCGATGGGTACGGATACGCTGATAGAAGTCGGTGTAGACCCTGTGATTAAGGAAAGAGCCAATACACTGAGAAAGACGATCGCTGATCTCCAGAAAAGCCTCGGTACACTGCAGCCGGTGTTGAACGCAATGCACCAAAAGCTTGCCGCAGGGGAGAAGCTTCCTTATGAACAGGCTCAGTATGCTCAGAAACTCGTTGAAACGTGTAAGATACAAAAGACACAGTTGAGTGCTGCAGAACAAGAACTGGAACAACTGGATGGTGTCATGGATACAGAGACAGCTGCCCAGGTCAAGATTGGAAACGAGGTTTATCCAGGTGTGAAGATTACGATTTCAGACGTATCGTTGTATGTACATGACTCGTTGAAGCATTGCAAATTTGTTAAGTCCGAGGGTGATGTCAAGATGGTTTCGTTATAGTGGAGATGAGGTGTGACGATGATTAATCCGATTGAAGTAAATGGAATTATTTCAAGAGCACAGGATATATCAATTTTGAGACACAATGAGGAAAATCGCTCAGTAATCGATCAAAACAATTTTCAGCATAAGTTCGATCAGGAGATCGAGCAAAATATTAGGACAGTACGCCAGTCAGACGATACTGACAAGACAGATACTCGTCATGATGCCAAGGAAAAAGGAAAAAACTCTTATTTCGGAGATGGCGGAAAAAAGAAGAAACCGGACGAACAGAAGCAGCAGGATGGTAAGGTATTTGTTAAGAAAACAGGTGGATTTGATATTAAAATATAGGATGGGAGATATACAGTTATGACAGTAATTGAAATAACGCTCCTTGTATTAGGAGCGATTATTTTTGCCGCAAGTTTTGTGGTGCCGGAACTAAAAAGTGAACCCTCGGACAAACAGCAGAAATTCAGTGAGGACGAGGTCAAAAAAGTCATAGAACGTGAAATGGAGCATGTACGGGATCGCGTGGATGAGGTGGTCGAGGAAACCATTGATTACACAATCGAGAAGACAGAACGTTCACTTTCTAAGATATCAAATGAGAAAATCATGGCAGTCAATGAGTATTCCGATACCGTGCTAGAGGAGATCAATAAAAATCATAAGGAAGTGATGTTCCTATATGATATGCTGAATGATAAGCAAACTGACCTGAATAACACGGTTCGTAAAGTGGAGGCAACCAAGGAAGAAGCAGTTGCTGCTGTTACAGTAGCGGCGAATGCAACAGTGAATATGGCGGTTGCGGCTCCAGTACAGCAAATGCCGGAAACAAGATATTCACAGTTACAGGAGACAGAACAGCCGGATCCGTTTGAGGAGGAGACTGATCCCTTTGCAGGACAGCCAGAGTCCTTTACCGGGCAGACAGAGGAAAGTGCTCCTGAGCCGATCTTTCACAGGTTGGCAGAGGGTGTTGACATTCCTGCGGTTTCTGTTCATGAAAATGCAGCTGTAAAAGAAATGTCGGTCAGTGCGATTGCAAAGAAACCAGTCGTGAAAAAGTCCGCTGATAAATCTGTTGCCACAACTCAAAAGACTGAGAAACCGGTAAGTACGAAGGCAGGCACAGGCAGTGTTCAGGCTATGGGTGGCAAGAACAACAACAGAAGAATTCTGGATTTGCACAGAGCAGGCAAATCTGATATTGAGATCGCAAAAGAACTTGGTTTGGGGCTGGGAGAAGTAAAACTGGTCATAGATTTGTTTGAGGGAGCATGAATATGAAATTAAGATACTATTTAAGAGGACTTGGTATCGGAATCCTTGTGACAGCAGTGATCATGAGTTTTTCCATGCGAGGAAAACGTGAGCTCACTGATGCACAGATCAAGGAAAGAGCCGCCGCACTTGGTATGGTAGAGGAAAGTGCAGTGTTGTTACCTGGTAAGACAGAGAACGAGCCGACAACGGCTCCGGAAACGGAAACAACGAAAGCACCGGCCGCAGAAAATGAACCGACACAGACACCCGTGACAAAGGACGAACCAACGCAGGCTCCTTCGGTTGAGACAACAAAGTCCCCGGAAGCGAGTGAGAAAGTAGAACAGAACTCCAAGACAGAGGAACCAGAAACCAAGACTCAGGAGACTGATCATAGCAAGGCAGACGAATTGATTCGTGAATCTGAGGATGCAGTTGGCGTTGCAGGTGGTAGTAACAAAACGAATACTGATAATAAAAAAACCAGCCAATCGGGCCCTGTCACGATCACAGTTGAGAGTGGTAATGGATCTGATGTTGTCAGTCGAAAACTCGTGGAGGCAGGATTGGTAGACAATGCCGAGACCTTTGACAAATACCTGTGCAATCACGATTATGATTATAAGATAACAATAGGAAAGCATACGATACCTAGTGGTTCTACGTATGATGAGATCGCCAGAATTTTAATTTCTGCTGCTGAGTAAAAAATTATGGAAAAGCCCTTGCATAGGGGCTTTTCTTATGTTATACTTCTAAAGTTGACGCACTTGTGTGCGAAACAGAACAAATCAATCACGTATGTGGATATGCAGGACGGTGTTCGTAGGAACGAATAGCCTGTGATTAGAAGCATGCGGAAGCCAAAACCAAACGGAGGTAAGAAACATGAGCGTTATTTCAATGAAACAGTTACTGGAGGCCGGTGTTCATTTTGGACATCAGACAAGAAGATGGAACCCTAAGATGGCTCCATACATCTACACAGAGAGAAATGGTATCTATATCATTGATCTTCAGAAATCAGTAGGTATGGTAGACGATGCATACAATGCAATCGCTGACATCGCTTCACAGGGTGGAACGATCCTGTTTGTAGGTACAAAGAAACAGGCTCAGGATGCTGTAAAGTCAGAGGCAGAGCGTTGTGGTATGTATTATGTAAACGAAAGATGGCTCGGCGGTATGTTGACAAACTTCAAGACCATCCAGTCCAGAATCGCACGTCTCAAGACAATCGTTAGAATGTCAGAAGACGGAACATTTGATGTACTGCCTAAGAAGGAAGTACTTGCACTCAGAAAAGAGTGGGAGAAGCTTGAGAAGAATCTTGGCGGTATCAAAGATATGAAGAGAATCCCGGATGCAATCTTTGTAGTAGATCCCAAGAAGGAAAGAATCTGTATCCAGGAAGCACATACACTTGGAATCCCGTTGATCGGTATCGCAGATACAAACTGTGATCCTGAGGAACTGGACTTCGTAATCCCAGGTAATGATGATGCAATCAGAGCCGTAAAACTGATCGTTGCCAAGATGGCAGACGCAGTTATCGAAGCAAGACAGGGTGAGACTGCAGACGGTTATGACGGAACAGAGGATGCATCAGCTGAGGAAGCCGAAGAAGCAACAGAGGCATAAATAGTTTAAATGATTATATTTTCATTTCCAATAAGCAGAGTAGAACGTACCCTGCTTATTGTATAGAAAACAGGAGGAAAATAAAATGGCAATTACAGCAGCAATGGTAAAAGAATTAAGAGAAATGACCGGTGCAGGAATGATGGATTGTAAGAAGGCACTGACCGAGACCGATGGAAATATGGATGCAGCAGTAGAGGTATTAAGAAAAAGCGGTGCTGCTAAAATGGAAAAGAAAGCAAGCAGAATCGCGGCAGAAGGTATCACACGTGTTGCAGGAAATGATACAGAAGTAGTTGTAGTTGAAGTAAACTCTGAAACAGACTTTGTTGCTAAAAACGAAGTATTTCAGGAATTTGTACAGACTGTTGCAGATACAGCACTTGCTTCCGGTTTAGAGGGCGGAGCAAATGGAGAAGATATCGAAGCAGTCATCGAAATGAATGATTTAAAAGAGCTGATCATAGAAAAGACAGCTACAATCGGTGAAAAATTATCCGTACGTAGATTTGCAAAGGCTTCAGGAGATTGCATTGCATCTTATCTTCATGCAGGTGGAAAAATTGGTGTTATTGTAGCAGCAAATGGTGCTTCTGATGATGCTGCAAAGGAAGCATTAACAAATGTAGCAATGCAGATCGCAGCTATGAATCCACAGTATATCAGCAGATCTGATATTTCTGCTGAGGAGATGACAAAATTAAAAGAAATCATAACCGATAGTGCACTGAACGATCCGGCATCTCTTCCTAAGCCGATCTTGAATAAGCTGATTGAGAAAGCTGTAAATGAGAAATTATGGAGTGATGAAGATATTGAAATCTATAAAGAGAAGAAGAGCAACATGAACTTCCTCTTCAACTTCCTTTCAGAAGCAGCAAAAGTTACCCTTGCAGGATTGGCTATGGATGCAAAAGCTGATTTTGTAAATGATAAGATTTTTGTAGGATTAGTAGACGGACGTATTTCTAAACATGTAAAAGAAATCAGCCTTTTAGAGCAAGCATATGTAAAAGCTGAAGATGGAAAACAGTCAGTCGGCAAATACCTTGAATCAGTCAACAAAAATATCGTAGTTGCAAAATTCGTACGCTTTGAAGTAGGCGAAGGAATCGAGAAGAAGAACGAAGACTTCGCAGCAGAAGTAGCCGCACAGATGAATTCATAGTTTGCAAAGCAAACTGCGAATATGATGAACGCGTAAGCAATGTGCGCGTAAGCAATGAGAAGTGTTCCCTATAGGAATGATAAAAGCTGGATCAAGTTTACTTGGTACCAGCTTTTTTTATTCCTATAAGGTGACACGGCGAATGCCGTGTCACGAGCTGTTGCGAAGCAATAGCGAGGGAACGCTTCGGGGATTGTATTGCTTATAACTTACCGTAAAACAATAGGTGACTTGAAATTTAAATTCCAGTGCAGAGGTAAATTGGGGCGGTGGAATTTACTTTTGAAATTTTCGATGAAAAATGAAAAAACAAACAATAATACCGTGAATCGTGATTTAATGATATAATTAGACCGAAAAAGAAGCGGATATTATATACATTCCACTAAATGGATGGCCAAAACTCTACTCAATTATGTTGCGTTGTTGAAAAGGAGAAGAAGGATGTGTACATGTTTTGCAGTATATCATAATGAGAATCCAATATATGGTATGAATTTTGACGCAGATGAAATTCCATTAAATTTAAGTCTAAATCATATCAATGGTACGGATGTTTTCTACTATCAAGGATATATGAATGATGAATGTATCAATATAGCCGGTATAAACAGTAATGGTTTATTTATTTGTAACCAGGCATTGGAGTTTGGAAATGACTTTAAACCATGTAGTAACGAAAATAGAATACATACCTTTGATGTGATTAAAGAAGTAATGCCGAAAGGGGAGAAAGCATCTGATTTCCTTGATACTCTGGGAGAACGTAGCGCTATTTACGATATTAATCCCATTTTCCCCACGATGGGAGTACATACTATGATTGTCGATCAATATGGTGGTGGTTTCATTCTGGAAGAAGGAACATATACCAATGTTATTACTCCTAAAAAGGGAGAATGTATTGTCATGACAAATTTTCCTGTTGGAAATTTTGCGAATAAGCGTTTTGATGAAGTCTGTGGATGCGGTGCAGACAGATATATACAAGCATATAATCGTATTAATGAAAGATTTACTCACTTTGGAGTGAATGATGCCTTCGAGGTTCTGAAAAGCACACGTCAGGACATGACGCTCTGCTCTATTGTTTTTGAGCCTCTGAAGCAAGAAGCTTATATTTATTTTAAATTAGACTTTGAGAAAAAGTGGAAGATATCATTAAGAGAGAAAACGATTTATTCTCTCGATGGATTAAATCACAGTAATTGTTTGAAATTTGGAGAAGAGGGAGTAAATGTGAAGGAACTTTATCAGTTTTATTGAATTGTGTAATACTAAATATGACGAAGTCCTCAATATCCCATCATATTAATATTCATCATGCCGGGCTCTTGCAATCATCATTTTAGGATACGCCTCTTTAATCTGTAACAATGGTGAGACTTCTACCATTTCCGTCTTCAAAAGGATAAATTGTTACCAACTGATTATGTACAACTGCCGCTACAATTAATGGATGATCGTCAGTTGTGTTGAAGAACTCACCATATTGGCAATGTTATTGTTCAGATGAGTGTTATACGAAGATAGCCGAATTTACAGGATTTAAATTAAGAACATGGATTGACACATGTTGATTGGAAGAATGATGTTAGTGAAGAACTAAGGGCACATTTGATGAGTAATGATTTTTTGAGACACTTGCAAAACAGACCGTTGTGTGCTATAATTATTTAAATTGAATAAGCATCAGACACGATACATGCTTCGGCAGATACGATACGAATGAGTTTTGTCGCTGTGTGTATTTTTTTTGCACATGCATTGGCATGTGCTTTTTTTGATGCAAATTTAGGAGGACAAATATGACTGAAACACAATCCAACGATTTTCTCGTGAAAGAAAAAATCAGTGTACTCATGCGAAAGTATTCTATTCCCTGTATCATCTCATTGGTGGTGGCGGCACTGTATAACATTGTTGACCAGATATTCATCGCCAACGCCAGTTATCTCGGATCATACGGCAATGCCGCCAATACGGTCGTATTCCCGCTGACGGTAGTCGCACTGGCCATTGCCGTAATGATCGGTGATGGCTGTTGCACATTTGTCAGTATCAGCCTCGGGGCAAACAAAAAAGAGGACGCACACAAAAGCATCGGAAACGCTATCTTGTTGTGTGTCATCGCCAGTCTTGTGCTGACTGCTATCTATCTCATCTTTATGGATCCGATTCTCACAATGTTTGGCGGAAAGGTCAATGCTGAAACCTATGCGTATGCTAAGGAATACTTTTTTTGGATCGCCTTGGGCATTCCTTTCTACATGTTTGGACAGACCATGAACCCCATCATCCGTTCAGACGGCAGTCCTAGATTCGCCATGATCGCCACGATAAGCGGTGCAGTAGTTAATCTGATACTTGATCCCATCTTTATTTTTCCACTTGAAATGGGCATGATGGGTGCCGCAGTTGCAACTGTGATAGGGCAAATATTGACCGCCGTTTTGTCTATCTGGTATCTTTGTCACATGAAGGCGATCAAGCTGGATGAAAAAAGCTTCGGTATTTGGGGAAAACTGATGAAGAAATTCCTTGCACTTGGACTTACTAGCTTTTTGGCACAGATCTCTTTGGTGATTTCTATGGCGGCCGTACAGAATATGTGCACGAAATACGGTGCTATGGACGCTATATTTGGGCAGAATGAATACGCACAGATTCCATTGGCGGTGCTTGGCATTGTGATGAAGTTTTTCCAGATTGCCATCTCCATTGCCATAGGCATGGCGGCTGGCTGTATTCCTATTGTAGGATATAATATTGGGGCTGGCAGAAAGGACAGGGCAAAGACCCTTTTCACCTATCTCCTGATTGCTGAGGCCGTGGTCGGTATCGTGGCACTCTTAATCGTGGAAGTGTTTCCTAAACAACTCATTGGTTTTTTTGGCGCCGCCAACGAGAGTGCCTACTATACACAGTTTGCGGTCAAGAGCTTCCGAATCTACCTGTGCATGATGGCATTGGCTACCATCAACAAGGGCACATTCATCTATTTGCAGGCACTTGGCAAGGCATTGGAATCAACACTGATTTCTCTGACCAGAGAGATTATTTTTGGAGTCTTTCTGCCAATTCTGCTGCCGATATTCTTCGGCCTTGACGGAATCTTGTATTCTTTTCCGGCGGCGGATATTCTAACCTTCCTGTTTGCTGCGTGGATCATCAAAAGAACATACAAAGAGCTTGACGCAAAATCCTCCACATCTACAAACGGAGGCAATAAAATGAGCAAATGCTCGCCCGCCGGGATAAGTCATTGCACCATCAATCATTAAGTAAGCTTCATACAGAGTATTATCTGTATTTTGGGGTTTGGATGGGATATTGATTTCCATGCCAATATCAGATGCATTGACTTTCATTATTTCTGTTATCGTTATTAGAAAAACTTATCATGAACTATCGACGACAAAGAGCTTAAAATAATCAACGAAATGCTTGAACGGTGCATCAATTTCAGTCAACTATAAATTAGTCATTTATACTTGACTAAAATATAAAACCGGATTATAGTTAGATTATAGAGATGGAGGTACTGTTATGTTTATAGGTAGAGGCAAAGAGTTAAGTGAATTAGAAAGATTATATCAATCAGATAGGTTCGAGTTTGTTGTAATATATGGACGACGTCGTGTTGGAAAGACAGCACTGATTAATCACTTCATCGATGATAAAAAGTCCATATATTTTATGGGTGTAGAAAGTAATGAAAAGCAGAATTTGGAGAACCTAAGTAAGAGCATCATGGAATACAGTCATGGTATTCAAGCTGACACCTATTTCGCATCGTACCAAGCAGCTCTTGAGTACGCATTTAAGATGGCGGAAGAGGAACGAGTAGTATTAGCGATAGATGAGTATCCTTATGTGGCAAGAGGATCTAAAAGCCTGGCTTCGACATTGCAATTGTTAATTGATAAATATAAGGATACATCAAAATTGATGCTGATTTTGTGTGGATCCTCTATGTCATATATGGAGGATCATGTTCTTGCATATAAAGCACCTGTCTATGGAAGAAGAACAGCACAGATGAAGATTATGCCGTTCGATTTCGAAGAGAGTTGCAAGAATTTTGAGGGTTTATCAGATGAAGAGAAGGCTTTGATCTATGGAATTGCAGGAGGAACTCCTCAGTACCTTCTTCAGATGAGCGATCAGCTAAGCGTGGAGGATAATATTAAAAACACCTTTTTGAATCCAATGTCATTTTTATATGAGGAGCCAGTGAATCTTTTGAAGCAGGAGGTTAGAGAGCCAGCAATTTATACTGCAATTATTACAGCAATTGCAACTGGTTATTCGCGTATGTCTGAGATTTCATCAAAGGTAGGAGAAGATACCAATGTATGCTCTAGATATTTAAAGAATTTAATTAGTCTTGGCATTATTAAAAAGGAAACACCATATGGAGAAAAGGATTCAAAGAAATCGATATATTCTATTGAAGACAATATGTTCTGCTTTTGGTATCGATTTGTATTAGACAATAATTCGATTATTGTAAGAGGGGCAATTGATTTAGTATACAAGAAAATTGAAGCAGGGCTTAGCGATTATATGGGAAGGGTGTTTGAAGATATTTGTGCACAATATCTGTGGAAGCAATTATTAATTGGAAATTCACCTATCGAGTTTGTTTCACTGGGGAGATGGTGGGGCAATGATTCCGTAAATAAGTGTCAGACGGAGATAGATATTATGGGAGAGCAAGATAATAGAACAGCTTTATTTGCAGAGTGCAAATGGAGAAATGAGAATGTTGATTTAGATGTTCTTGAAACCTTGATTAGCCGAAGCAAATTGTTCCAATATACAAGAGTATATTATTATCTTTTTTCAAAATCTGGATTCACAAAGGGATGTATGGAAAAGACAGTAGAAATGGGGAATGTAGCGTTGGTAAGCTATGAGGATATTGTGAGAAATATGTAAATGATTTAATTCTAAATCATATCAATGGTACGGATGTTTTCTACTATCAAGGATATATGAATGATGAATGTATTGAACCTCTGAAGCAG
>CAZVYQ010000036.1:0-20659 GCA_964631375.1 uncultured Lachnospiraceae bacterium
CCTGTCACAAAGGGTGTAGCAAAGGATGTTCCGGTATTGAGAGAATAATCTCCGCTTGTATTAGTTGACATAATTCCAACTCCCGGTGCGGCAATTTCCGGTTTAAAGTATCCAAGGATCGCATTTTGATCTGCTGCACCACGTCCGGAAAAATCTGCATAGGAATTGTATACACTGTTGTATGCGGCAACTGTGATCGGTTCAATTGCAGTAGAAGGTATCGTTAATGTGAAATCAGGGGATGACGTAACAAATCGTGTACCCCTCTGCAAAACGGATGCCCCTGGCAAGTAGAATCGATAAACACCTGTAATGATTCTTCGTGGAATCAGTCTGATCCCCCATAATCCTGTATCGATTTCATCTCGCGAACCCGCAGGGATCATGTCTATGAAAATCTCCTGTGAGGCTGCATACGGTGTCGGTTCTCCCAGATACACCAACAATTCTGTGCCTCCGATCACATACCTCCACACACCTGTGATATCTTCCGGTAGCTCGATCTGCTCTCCTCCCGGGGCAGTCAGTAATATCGAGAATACATCCTCATATTCCTTCCATAGCTGTACACTGAGTGTTTTTTCACCACTCGCAACTGCCAGCCCGATCTCTATTGGTTCATTGGTCAGTCTCCCTCCAACATGTCCTCCCGATGAACCTTCATTTCCTGCTCCGATACAGATCACATTTCTCCCGATTCCTGCAAGCATATCAATATAAGTCTCCAGTAATGAACTGCCTGTATGTGACCCATACGTATTGCCAAAGCTCAGATTAATGGCAATTGGCATCTGATAGAAGAAAGAACGTCTAATGCAAAAATCCAGTGCTCTCATCAGTTCTGTTGTTCTTGGAAAAGAATCGCTTCTCGGATTTCCCAACTTTACAACCAACAAAGCACTCTCCGGAGCCACCCCACGATACCGCCCTTCAGATGCCCTTCCATTTCCTGCTGCTATTCCTGTGACTGCGGTTCCGTGTCCGGATATATCTCTGCTTGGTACATATTGATATGCAAGCTGCCTTTGTCTTGCCGTCACTTGGATAGAGGTCATATCGCCTGCAGCAATTAACGCTTCGTTGATCTGATTACTCAGATACACCGTTCCTGTCTCTATCAAATTCTCTGCCTCTGTCGAATCCGCAGCCACTCCTTGTTCTCTCTCTATTGTCTGATCCCATAGTTCCAGAATCCTTGTTGTTCCATCATTATTTCTGAAGTCGGGATGTGTATAATCGATCCCGGAATCTATAATTGCCGTGATCACACCCCTGCCTTTCAACATCCCATACTGAGTCTCTGTCTGTACCGGCAAAATACAAGAGGCCTGCTTTCCCTGATTCATGGAAAAGTAAAGCCTCTTTGGTTTCTCAATATATTCTATTTCCTCCAGCTTGGACAGTGCATCTACCATAACCTGTGGAACAGTCAAAATGGCATATCCACCTATGAGATAATCAGCATGAAAATCAGACTCATCTGTCAATATATTTACCTCACGAAGACGATTCACCAGTTCCGTCATTCTTTGATTCAAATTATCTGAACTGCCATGATATCTGATGATCAATTCCCATTGCCTTGTATCTGTATCATAGCCTACATCCAATACTGCTGATTTACTGCGTTCTGCTTCTGACGAATCCAATGCCAGATTTAACAGATTCTCTATTTTTTGATTGTCCATATGATATTCCTGAAAATAAATTCTATGCTATACCATATGTCATCATTCTATCATTGTACCAATGGAATTGCGTTTTGATCCGATCGCTATTTCAGATATCCCATCTCCTGCATTTTTTTATACAAAGCCTCGCCGATCACTGTATAATAAGCTGCATTACCATGTGATTCATCTGTCAGGAGACTTCTCGGAATCATTCCATCTGCTATATCAGCCTCATCCTCAGCTGTTGCCACGATTCCTGAATCCTGCAGACCATGCTCCAACAGATCCTTTCTCACATCCAGAAAATGTTCACCATACTCCTTTGCCAGCACCTCATTGACTTCTGCTGCCATAGGCATTTTGCGTTTGCTGGTCAATCCAATGATCACATACCGATCTACTCCCGCATATGCGATCATATCCCTTTGAACATCGATCACATTCTGAACTGTTTCAGGAGTCGGATCATCATTAGAGCCTGTAAAGATTACAAGAATGTCATCACTTCGCTTGTCCTTCATGGCAAATGTTTCGATTGGAGTATAATCTCTTAATACGACTTCTTCACCGGGCTCACTTCTTGTAAATTTCCTCTGTCCGGTACTAAAATCCATCCACAGCTTTCCTTCCACTCCTGCAATTGTGCATGGATTGATACCTGCGTCGCCGAACACCAAAATCATATCATAATCACCATAACCATTTTCGATTTCCACATCCACATCCGTCACCTCGGCGGGTATGGTAACAGGATGCACCAATTGTGGCATTCCACCCTGTCGTCCTGCAATACAGGTAGTGGCCTCTGCATAAACTCCATAGTTCATGACTTCACAGCCTGCCAGCTTAGCAAGTACATTGGGATATGTCACTCCTTCTCCACCGGTGCCCTCAGTCAATGAATCACCCCAAACAACCACTCTTGTATCTGCATTATCTACCTCTGCTGCTTCTGCTTCGGTTGTTTCTGCGTTTTCTTTGGGTTCTGCTTGCTCCTCCTTCACATCCGCCTCCGTGTGTACATCTTTCTCTACATTGGTTTCAGTCTTATTATCTGCTTCCTCTGCGTTCTGTATCGTCTCAGAATTCACTTTGCTCTCAGAGTTACCTGCCTGAGCACATCCGGTCAAAATCACTCCTGTCAGCAAGACACAGACCCATATCATTCTTCTCATCTTCCTTCTCTCCTTAACATTGATTTGATTACCTCACCCGGTGCCAGTCCCTCCGAAAATGCTGTTGCACTTCCGGCAGCCACTGCCATATCGAGAATATTCTCATAATTTTTCTGATCCATCTGAATATTAAGCCGATCATTGATTTCCTGTAGATATCCTGCCACAAATCCTGCAACCATGGCATCTCCTGCCCCAACAGAATTGACGACCGTTCCCTGATATGCATCTCTCTGTAACACATCGCCCTGTTTTGTTACCAGAACAGCTCCATCTCCAGCGAAGGAAATCAATACATTCTGTGCTCCCTTTTCCTGTAACTTACCGGCATAGAGAACAGCATCCTCCTTGGAGCAGATCCTTGTTTGGAAGATATCTCCCAACTCATCTTGATTTGGTTTGATCAAAAGTGGGTTGTACTGTAATGCCTCCAATAAATGCTCTCCTGTGGTATCTACGATCAGTTTGGCCCCCGACTCATGTATTTTCTGTAAAATATCCTGATACTCCGAAAAAGCAAGTGACTGAGGCACTGTTCCTGCCAATATCATCAAGTCTGTATCATGTAATATATCAAGTTTACATAACATTTCATCGATTGCCTCATGCTGAATGATTGGTCCTAATCCATTGACCTCAGTCTCACTCATAATGATATCATTCTCAGTAGACTTAATCTTCACATTGATTCTGGAGGTTCCTTCTGCAAGTCTTACAAAATCAGTGTCACATCCGCATTCCTTCATTCCATGTTCGATTCTTTCTCCAGTAAAACCTGCAACAAACCCCAAAGCCCTGCTATGGATTCCAAGATTATTCAATACCTGTGAGACATTGAGTCCCTTTCCTCCAAACACGATGCACTCACGATTACTGCGGTTCATCTTACCCAATTTCATCTGCTCTGTATAGACAACATAGTCTATCGATGGCTGAAATGTTAATGTATAAATCATATCAGGTTCCTCTCTGAAACAAATATCAAAATTCATTCCTAATAAAAAGAGGCTGTCTTGTGACAACCCCTTTTCATTTTCTACTTAATCTCTAAGGAGTACTTATTGTAAGATAAAGCCGTTCACAATATCTTCAAGCTTCTTAACACACTCTAAACTCTCAGAAACGAGATCATATGTCTCGCTGGTCTTGCCTACCATATCCGTTGTCTTGCCCGCGATGTCTGTAACACCCACAGTAGACTCACCAACAGTCGAATTGATTCCTGACAGTGCGTCGGCGATTGCACCGATTGCATTTGTCAGATTCTCAATAGATGAATGAATATCATTCATACTGGTCTGGAATTCAGTAGCATCCTGATTGTATTGTTCACTGACAAGGGCAAATTCATTATAATCGTTTAATACTGTCTGCTCTAAGAAGCTTGTAGTCTCTTCCAGACATTCAGACATATTTCCTACTGCATGATTCACTTCTCCGACAATGAAATTAATATCTCCTACTGCCTTGGAGGTCTGGTCAGCCAGATTTCCGATCTCTGTTGCCACAACAGCAAATCCTCTTCCGGCTTCACCTGCTCTCGCTGCTTCTATACTGGCATTCAATGCAAGCAAACTGGTCTGTGATGAAATCGCCATAATCGCTTCTGTCAGTTCATTGATCTTATCAACAGCCTTGGAGCCCTCTATAGCCTGATCAGCCTTTACCTTTACTGAATCATAGATCTGTTTTGTCTTCGCACTTGCTTCCTTTGTGGTATTATGTAACTGATTTGCTCTCTGCATTACTTCATCTGACAGCTTTGCACCATCTGTTGATAACTGTCCGATATCCGCAGCACCTGTCTGCATATAACTGATATTTCCGTTTATCGTTTCAGTAGTTGCTGCTGTCTCCTGCATACCTGCTGCCAACTGCTGAGTGGTAGCAGAGTTATCTGTACACATACTATTGACCACATTGGTTACAGACTGCAGAGAATTGACATTATTGGCGATTCTATTGCTTGCATCATCAATTAGAGTAACCATATCTCTCAGATTACTTCTCATATCCCGTACTGCTCTGGCCATAGCACCTACTTCATCATGCTTTCTGCAGATTTCTTCACTTGCAGGATTCTTTCTAAAGTCAAACTGAGCAGTATCCTTGATAATAACAGTCAACTGTTTGATTGGCTTGGAGATCCTCAAACTCATGAGCAATGCAATGAATGAGCAAAGTATCATGATAATCACTCCTGCTGTTACAGAAGTGTTTGTGATCTTATTAATTGGAGCCATAATCTCTGATTCATCTGCTGAAATTACAAGAATACATTTGTCACTCGTAATTGCATAACCTGCATACTTCATTTCACCTTTGAATTCATAGATTGCAATACCATCTGCAGGTGTCTTTCCTGCTTTCAAATCCTTGACCAGTCCGGACACAACTACATTTTCTACCGGTTTCCCGATCTTATCAGCAGTCGGATGATATAACATTGTTCCATCAGTGCTGACAAGGTATGCATAAGAAGATGCAGCTCCTGCTACATGTATATCCTTTAATAATGCTGTATACTGTTCAGATGTCGCCTCTGCCCCTGCAAGTTCATTGTCCAACAAATCCCTTGATGATGTTGCTACATTTTCCATATATGCCTTTGTGGAGTTCTGCAATGCCTCTTTTGCCTGAGGAATTGTTAATAAAAGAACCGCAACTACTCCAATCAGTACTGATATGGTAGCTATCAGTGAGATCTTGGATCCGGTTCTCTGCATTAGTGCAATGTGCTCATTTCCTTTTGAATCAACTTTACCCTTTTCGTTCCTCATAACCATTCATCCTTTCCGTCCCTCATATCATCATCTCTGATGTAAAATCACATATATAGATATTACCATTTTGACCACTTAATGTCAATAAAACGTTCTCTCAGTCCACCCCTGTTTTCAATGCTCCATCAGCCAAAAAGCGGCACTGAAACCATGCAGTTTTGCTCCTCCTCCAAAGTCAATCTTCTCTCCTGAAATCATATCCACTGCACATCCACACCCTGCATCAAAATGAGCGGTGAATTCCTCACTGTCTGCATTCACTGCAACAAGCACTCTCTCATCCTCAAATCTTCTCTCAAAGATACACTGTCTGTTGGTTAGAAGGATAGAATGAAAGTCCCCATAATTCAGCGCCTTAGAGTTCTTTCTAGCCCTGGCAAGTTTTTCGACCCATTCAGTCAATTCATTCTCCAGGGGTTGCTCAAAACATGCTCTAAGTGCCTGATCTCCTTCATTCTTTGACCCCTTTGCGCCCCATTCACTTCCGTAGTAAATGCAAGGAATACCAGGCATACCAAATGCAAAAGCATAAATCAAAGGCAAATGTACCTCTTGATTCAGATTGCTGGCAATCCTGCTGACATCATGATTATCAACAAAGGATAGTAAATGTCTTCCCTTATATAATGTCCAGTCTTCAGGGCCAAACTGCCTTAACAGAGAGTGAACGATCTCAAACATATTCATGCTGTTGAAAGAAGAATACAACCCTTTATAGCATTCATAATTTGTTGCAGAATGCAGCATCTCATCATTCATAAACTGGTTGTAATCACCATGTAACAGTTCTCCGAGCAGGAAAAACTCCTGTTTCAGGCCATCGCAGTAGGAACGTAGTCTTTTTATAAAATCCTTGTCCAAACAATACGCTACATCCAGTCGGAGTCCGTCAATCTCAAATTCATCTACCCAATACCTGATCGCATCAAACAGATGTCTGATCACATCCTCATTTCTGAGGTTCAGCTTCACCAGATCATAATTGCCTTCCCAGCCTTCATACCATAATCCATCATGATCATTGGAATCCCCCTCAAAGCTGATATGAAACCAGTCTTTATAAGGAGAGTTTTCTCGATTCTTTAATACATCCTGAAACGCCCAAAATCCCCTGCCGACATGATTGAACACACCATCCAGCACCACTCTGATCCCAGCTTCATGCAACTTCTGACAGACCTCACGAAAATCTTCGTTGGTTCCTAATCTTACGTCTATTTTGAAATAATCTCTTGTATTATAACCATGTGTATCCGATTCAAATACAGGAGAAAAATAGATCGCATTTGCTCCCAGCTTTTGAATATGAGGGATCCAATCGATCACCTTTTTGATCCTTGGATGCAGATTGCCATCATTTTCATAAGGTGCTCCACAGAAGCCCAGCGGATAGATTTGATAAAAGACACTTTCATATGCCCACATAAATATTCCTCCATAACACTTATTTTTTCTACTGTAGCAGAGTCTCAAAAAACCTATCGTTTTTCTCGGACTTGCTACTTATCAGATTTATCATACCACATCTTGTGTTCTGACTCAATTTCATGTAAACTGGGTGATGGATGTTACGAACGAAAGCGAGGCAGTTGCATTATGATAAAACTAGGATCACATGTGGGAATGAGTGGCAGTGAGATGTTTCTTGGTTCAGTCAAGGAAGCAGAAAGCTATGGAGCCAATACCTTTATGGTATATACCGGAGCCCCTCAAAATACCAGACGAAAGGATATCAGTGAACTTCGAATTGATGAAGCCAAGGCTTATATGAAAAAGATCGGAATAGAAGAATTTGTTGTGCATGCACCATATATCATCAATCTAGGAAATGCCGTAAAACCTGAGACGTTCAAGCTTGCTGTTGATTTTCTCGCAACAGAACTGGAGCGAAGTGCCGCAATGGGATCTCATACTCTGATTCTGCATCCCGGCTCTCATGTAGGGGAAGGTGCAGACATCGGTATTGCAAAGATCATTGAAGGACTAAATGAGGTTTTGACAACAGATACTCTCTGCAATGTTGCTCTTGAAACCATGGCAGGTAAAGGCAGTGAGATCGGAAGATCTTTCGAAGAACTGGCCCGTATCTATGATGGTGTAAAATATAACGATAAGCTACGTGTATGCTTTGATACCTGTCATGTGAACGATGCAGGTTATGATATTGTTCATGATCTGGATGGAGTACTGGATCAGTTTGATCAGATATTAGGTAAAGAACAGATTGCCGTCTTCCATATCAATGACAGTAAAAATGAACGAGGTGCTGCCAAAGACAGACATGCTAATCTAGATGATGGTACGATCGGATTTGATACATTACGCAAGGTTGTTTATCATCCCGATTTTCTCGAAATCCCAAAGATTCTGGAGACTCCTTATATAGAAGATCCTTCTGATCCCTCTGTCAAGCTGCCTCCATATAAAGAAGAAATCGCAAGACTGCGTGCTACATCATAGACCAAAAATCAGCTACCTCGTCTGCAATAGTACCAAGATTGCAGACCTGGTAGTTTTTCCATTCTCTTGGAAACATTCTCTGATAAGAGGCAGTTAGAAAACGGTCATCCAACAAGGCCACGATTCCAACATCCTCTGCTGTCCTGATCACGCGTCCGGCTGCCTGTAGTACCTTATTCATTCCCGGATAACGATAAGCATAATCAAAGCCCTGCATACCTTCAGCATCATAGCTGTCCTTTAACAGTTCTCTCTCATTGCAAACCATAGGCAGACCTGTACCAACAATGATCGTCCCAATCAATCTGTCATTTTTCAAATCTATTCCTTCACTGAAAATACCACCCATCACGCAGAAGCCAATCAGAGTCTTCTCTGCTTCATATTCAATATCCATCTGAATGAGCTGTTCCAGATCACAATCTTCATTACCCTCGAACCGGTTGAGAAACTCTTCACGTTCTTCCTCACGCATACTGGATTTCTGGATGATACATTCCTCCTGCTCTGTCTCAAAAAACTCTTGAAACACATGATAGACTTGATTCAGAAATGCATGAGACGGAAAGAATACGATATAATTTCCCTGTTTCTCTCCTGTGATCAGATGAATATATTTTGCGATATTATAGTATTCCATGTCACTGCGTCTGGAATATTTACTTGTGACATCATTACAGATGAACAAACCTCTCTTTCGTTCATCGAATACAGACTTCGCATATACCGCATAATCTTCATCATTGCCGCTGAGCAGGTTTCTATAATAGTCAATGGGAAGCAGCGTTGCAGAAAAGAATGCTGCACTTCTGCCCTTATCAAGACACTTCGTAATATTATAGGATGGGTTCACACACAATAGCTTGATCATAAATCGATTGGTATGCTCCACCGGATCCTCCACATGTTCTGCATATGCAACATAATTCTTCATCTCTGAATTGATGTTTTCATACATATTAATGAAATGACGAACCTGTAGAAACAGATCAAAGACAGGAGTTTTGATCTCACTTCGATCTTCGTCCTCCATAAATTTCTCCATCTGAGTGACCAGTCTGGTCAGTATCACCAGCAAAGGGGACAGACTCACACCGATCCCGACACCATATACATCTAAGAGAAGCATATCCTGACATTCTCTCTTTAAGGAAAGCATGTATTTATTAACAGAATCCAGTGTCTTCTCCAGTTTTTTGCTATAAGGCTTAATGTGTCTGCGCAGCTCCATGATATCTTCTTTATAGAGAATGGCACTATACATATCCATCGCACGGTCTACCAGATTATGTGCCTCATCTATCAAAAACAGATAATTACCCTCTACACCCTCACCAAAAAACCTGCGTAAATATACATTGGGATCAAACACATAGTTATAATCACAAATGACTGCATCAGAGAACAAAGACATATCCAGACACAACTCAAACGGACATACCACATGCTTTAGGGCATATTCTTCGATTGATTCACGGGTAAAGGAATCCTCTGCCTGAAGCAAATCATAGATTGCGTCATTGATCCTGTCATAATGACCCTTGGCTCTCGGACATGCATCCGGATTGCACTCTGTCTCTTCGCACGGGCAGATCTTGTCCTTAGCGGTCAGAATAACCGTCTTATAACGAAGTCCTCCTGAACGCAGTATATCAAAGCAGTCACTTGCAACCGTTCTTGTGATCGTCTTGGCAGTCAGATAGAAAATCTTGTCTCCTCTGTCCTCGCCCACTGCCTTAACAGCTGGAAAAACAGTTGATATTGTCTTTCCGACACCGGTTGGGGCTTCTATAAATATCTTTCTCTCATGGTAAATGGTTCTGTATACCTGTGAAACCAACTCCTTTTGTCCGTCTCGATAGGTAAAAGGAAATTCTAGTGCTTTGATTGATTGCTTGCGTATCTTTTTCCATTCAAACTCGAATCTGGCCCATTTTGCATACTCCGCTAGCAGATTCATAAACCAGTTTCTGATTTCTATGTAGGTATAGGCTTCATGAAAATATTTGATTTCCTCAGTTTCTATATTGCAGTATGTCATCCTGACACGGATATCCTGACAACTGTTCTGATCCGCATAGATATATGCATAACACTTAGCCTGTGCCAGATGTACGTCCATTGGTTTTCCTATGTAATCCAGATCCTTGTAGACACTCTTGATCTCATCAATTGTAACCTGATCTCCCTCGATGATGACTCCGTCAGCCCGTCCCTCAATTACAATCTCGAAATCCTCCATATCCTTCTCATAACGCAAAAAAAACTCTGCATGATAATCAGAACCCATCCTGCGTTGGATCATTCGATGAATCCTGCCACCCTCCAGCATGGATTGATCTCCCGGAGTTTTGTGGCGGTTATCGATATCTCCTGAACGCATGATGAATTCTACAAGATTTCTTACAGATATTCTTACACTCGGCATCTCTAATAAATCCATCTCATCTGCATACTGCATATCTATGAATCAAGTTTTCAAAGGCATCGTTTTCACCGGCATATTGAACGGTCAATGTCTGGTTGAAATCTAACCCTAGCACACCTAATATGGACTTTGCATCAATAATGACACGATTATAAAATACATTAATGTCAAAATCACATTTAGAGGCAGTGTTCACGAATTCTCTTGCCTCAGTAACAGGCAGTTTGATCTTCTTTTCCTGCATTCTATACACCCCTTTCAAACAAATGACTTCAAACGATATCGGCTCAAACAGTTATATAAGTAAAACGTTTCGCGACCGTTTGTTATATTATACACAGTATTGACACAATGTCAATTCTCTATACCACCTTTTCCCTGCCGCTCTTGTTTTTATAAAAATACAATATATTTGTTCATTTTTATTTATATCATCAATATATTGTATCTTTTTTATACGAATTACACAAACTGATTTTTCCGGTTATCAATTTTTGTTGTCGTTTGTTTATCAAACTGTCCAAATTCCACCATATATTTTCGGAACTTCAACGGTAGCATCTGTCGTTGTAGCTTCCAGTTAACTCTTGGTTCAATTGCAATGGTATGACAAAATGAGGTGAACAATTCCTGATAATACTCCTCTCTGTCAGAATAATCTGTGATTGCTTCTTCATCCGGCTTCTCACCCTGCACAATGACCCATGAGTTCTCCACCGCTACCGGATGCTCCGGATCACCTGCACGGTGAATGACAAACAATCCTCTTCTCTCATCATAGATCATAAAATTCTCCAAAGGTAATCTGTCCGCAAAATGTGGAGCAATCATCTCTAACAGATTGTTCTCAGGTGCAATTCTGGAAAACATGACTCCATTCTTCAATTCATGAAATCGCAAGAACTGAATCCAGTGGCTATATTCATTCCCCACACGCCTTGTCAGTTCAAACACCCTGGCGACATAGGGATTGGTCAGGTTCGTCAATACATCCTCTCCATGTGTCATTGCAAAGCCGGTAACAATTGTTCGATAGATTGCATCACCCTTATCGTAATCGTCTTCCTTACCGCCATACAGCAGGTTGGCAGCTTCTGCAGCCATTGCCTTGCACAACTCTTGATACACAGCCATCCCTAGCTTCTTGCAGACTGTTCTTGTTACCTTTTTCGTCTTTTCTTCATCCGGTATCACTTGAATATATTCTGAGAATAACTCATAATTTCTGCAATCATCACGTGTATGAGAATGACATTCCTCCATGATTCCGTTTGAGTAATCCGGAGCCATCGTCTCTATTTTACAATGACTGTGACCGATCTCTCTGGCCGCCTCCCATGCATCGTATACTCCTGTAAAAATACCTTCAAGCGAATTCTCACATACAAAAATTCTATGATTCATCTCTCTACCTATCTTCTTTCTCTTCCTACACAATACCAACGATCTGGTTCTGAAATCCGTACTTAACATCATCAAACAGTGATAGCTGCTTATAAGTCGTACCATCTCTGCTGATTCCCTCCGGCAGCCGCTCATGTATATCCAAGAGATTTCTGGAGATATAATCCTCCTCAATCTTGGTTCTGTACATCATCCGTCCTCCACAGGTAATGAAATACAAGGCACGTTTCAACACAATTCCCATCTTCTTCAGATCCTCAAAGGTCAGGTTCGCATGACGCCTTGCCATGATGATCCGCTCCGCAGACTTCACCCCGATACCCGGAACCCGTAACAGCATTCTCTTATCTGCACGATTGATCTCCACAGGGAAGTACTCCAGATGCTTCAAAGCCCAGTCACACTTCGGATCAAATAATGTATTAAAATTCGGGTTCTCTTCACTCAGCAGTTCCTTTGCCTGAAATCCATAAAATCTCAGCAACCAATCTGCCTGATAAAGTCTGTGTTCACGCAGCAGAGGAGGTCCCTCTAAAGTCGCTGGCAGATCCTTGTCATGATTGACATTCATAAATGCAGAGTAGAATACCCGCTTCAAATCAAACTTTTGATACAGATTCTCTGCTACCGATACGATCTGATAATCATTTTCCGGAGTAGCTCCTATTACCATCTGCGTACTCTGACCTGCAGGCACAAACTTGGGAGCATGCCGATACAGTGTCAGTTCATTCTTATTCGCCTGTATCCCCATCTGAATTTGTCTCATGGGCTTTAGGATTGTCTTTCTGCTCTTATTGGGGGCTATTTCCTTCAATCCATCAGCAGTCGGCAATTCCAGATTAATACTCATACGATCAACGATCAGTCCCAACTTCTCTATAATCCTCTCATCAGCACCCGGTATTGCTTTGACATGAATGTACCCCTGGAAACGGTATTCGTTTCTCAGCTTATAAATCGCCTGATAGATCAGTTCCATCGTATAGGTCGGATTCTTCAAAATCCCGGAGCTCAGAAACAGTCCCTCTATATAGTTTCTCTTGTAAAAATTCATGGTAAGCTCACAAATCTCTTCAGGCGTGAAGGATGTACGGGGTACATCATTGGTCGCCCTGTTAATGCAATACTTACAATTATAGATACACTCATTTGTAAACAGGATCTTCAACAATGAAATGCAACGTCCATCCGCAGCAAAGCTGTGACAGATCCCCCCTGCAACTGTATTACCCATGCCTCGTCCATCGCCCTTTCGATCGACTCCGCTACTGGTGCATGCTACATCATATTTCGCTGCATCTGTCAATATCTTTAACTTGTCCATAACAGACAGTTCTTGTGTCAGATACTCCATCCGATATCCCCCATGTCATCAACAATTTGTATTCTATCATCCTATACCGTCCTCGAATATACGTTTGGGAACGTTTGTTCTAATATATCATTTCAAATAGTATTTGTCAATCTGTATCTTAAACATATATGAAACACGATATAACTCTGACATGATTTTAAGCCAACAAAATAGGTAATTCGAGTCTTGTATCAGTCTCAAATTACCTATCATATCTTCTTAGTATTCTTTTGCCTTAAACTATAACTCCAGATTCGCTGCCTGATCCCCTGCCGGATTCTTTCCAAACTCATAGTCCTTGCCGGGAAGTATCGCATTCATAACAATACCCACAATCGCAGCAACCGCCAAGCCGGACAGTGAAATCGTAACTGCACCGATGTTCATTGTGATTCCGGATGCCATAACCTCTTCACCTGCTGTATTATACAGAGTCGTAAACTTGATTCCGATAGACAGAACCAAAATCAATGCTGCAATGATTACATTACGGTTCTTTGTAAAGTCAACCTGATTCTCAACAACATTTCTGACACCTACTGCAGAAATCATACCATAAAGAACAAGTGACACACCACCAACAGTTGCAGTTGGCATAGAAGCGATCAACGCTTCAAATTTTGGAGAGAAGGAAAACAGGATTGCGAAATATGCTGCAATTCGGATTACTGCAGGATCATATACCTTTGTCAGAGAAAGCACACCTGTATTCTCACCATATGTAGTATTTGCAGGAGCCCCAAACAGAGAAGCAATGATTGTAGCAAGTCCGTCACCGCTCAGAGTTCTGTGAAGTCCCGGATTCTCGATAAAGTTCTTACCTACTGTAGAAGAAATTGCTGAAATATCTCCTATATGCTCAACCATTGTTGCCAATGCGATTGGCATGATGGTTATAATTGCTGTTACAATCAATGAAGCATCTGGAGCCTTGAAAAGAGAAAAAACTGTTTCATCATAATGAATAGGGAATCCGATCCATGCAGCCTCACCGACTGCCGTAAAATCAACCTTGCCCATGCATGCTGCAATCACATAGGAAGATACAACACCCAGAATGATCGGTATGATCTTGATCATGCCCTTACCCCAGATATTGCAAACAATTACAACAACAATTGCGATAATCGCAATCAGCCAGTCCTGTTTACAGTTATTAATGGCTGAAGATGATAATGTCAAGCCTATGGCAATAATAATCGGACCTGTTACGATCGGAGGAAAATACCTCATAACCTTTTTTGCACCAAATGCTTTGATCAGTGCCGCTAAGACTAAATACAAAAGTCCTGATACAGCCACACCCAGACAAGCATATGGCAACAACTCCTTCTCACCATTTGGTGCGATTGCCCAATAACCTGCCAAATAAGCAAAAGAAGATCCCAAAAACGCCGGCACCTTCCCTTTTGCCAGAAAATGAAACAGCAATGTTCCAAGTCCTGCAAATAATAATGTTGTTGATACACTCAATCCTGTCAATGCCGGAACCAACACTGTTGCACCAAACATTGCAAACATATGCTGTAGTCCAAGCACTACCATTTTGGATGAGCCCAGCTGCTTTGCATCATAGATGCCTTCCTTGTCAACTGCCTTAGTTTGATCACTCATAATCCCCTTGTCCTCCTACGTGATTTAGTTTGTGATATAAAACTCCTCAAAAAAGGCTGTTTCATGTAGAAATCTACACAGAAACAGCCTCTCCGTTGAGTCATTTCCAAAACTAATTGTAGTGTATAACGATCAAAAATTCAAGAGAAAAATACAACATTTAGTAGAAAATCAATCGATCCGTTCTTCCTTCCAGATCAAAGAATACCAATGATCCAACTCCTCCTCTGTCAAGAACCCTCTACAGGAGCCCGTAAACCCAAGCTTATAAGATGCAAACAGAAGTGCATTTTTAATTGCATGCTTTGGCTCTCCTGTTTTCAGGTAGAAATGCAGGAAACAGGAAAACAAAGCCTCTCCTGCACCAACTGTATTCACCACATCATTGGTCTTAACGGAATTATAATGTACAACAATATCATCCTTTTGGTCATACAGAATCAACCCCTTGGCACCTTGTCCCAGTATCACGATCTGATTGTGAAACTCCTTTGCAAGCTTCTTCACAAAGTCATAAGAAGAGTCAACCAGATTATCATCACTTATGTATACAATATCTGCAGCCTGTAACAGTTCTGCATTATATGGTATTTTTTCTTCACTGAAGCCTCTGAAATTGACTGCCACGGTCTTTCCAAGTTTTTTGGCCCTCTTTGCAAGCGGATGACAAAACAGTGCATTCGCAAGCACGATCATATCTGCTGATTTGGCCTCCTTCTCAAAGATCGACATATCATATTCATAACTTCTCAGATCCTTAATATCCTCAAAGATCTGCTGCTTACGTTCTTTATCATACAGTACAACTGCTGTTGGAGTCCCGGACAAAACATTTAAAACATATCCTGTATCCAGTGCCATCCCCAGATCAAACAGACTCAGCAGCTCTTGTGAGGCACTCTTACCAATCATGGACATAAAGGTAACCTCATCACCCAGAGACTTTAATGCCAGGCTCTCACCATATGCATCTCCGCCTATATCCGTAAAAATGGTATTTGGTGTGCATGTGATTGGTGCATAATCCATAGGGATATGATCCACCCTCACAATTGTCTCCATCTGCACGATTCCGGCTACAATAAATCTCCCCATAACCCCACTCCTTTGTATGAAGGTAAATCAGTCACCTTCCTCTTCCTTTGGAACAAATTCCGGACGATACAGATGATCTCTCAGCATCTTCAGATACTTGCCGAACTCTATGTACATCTCATCCAGATCAGGCTCTCCCATGAACTTCTCTTTCATAAAGCCCGCCAGTGTCCATTGAATCATATTAATGACCTTTTTGATATCCACCTTGTCTCTAAACTTTGTCATGTCCGCCTGCTTGTATATTCCATTATAGACCTGCTCCATGGCATCCTTTTTATCAGCAATTGCCTCCAATGCCTCCGGATTCTTTTCAAAACGGATTCCTTCCAGAAACTGCTGCATATGAGGATAGTTTTTCATAACCTTTGTCTTGGACAGTTCAATCTGTTTCTGTAACTCAAAAAAGTCCTCTTCTGTTTTCTTGACCGTCTGGGTCATCTCCAATGACATAAACCTGATACTATAATCATAGATAAAGGAATAAAGACCCTGTTTACTGATGAAATAATGAAACAGTAATCCCTTAGAGATGCCAGCTTCCTTTACAATGACATCTGTACTTGCTCTTTTGTATCCGTTCTCGCCAAATACCTTTAATGCTGCATTGATAATGGCGTCCTGTTTTTCCTTTTTTACATCAAAGAACTTATCATTCATAGATGAAATTCCTTTCGAAGAATTAGTGACTCTGTTGGTCAAGAACTATGTTAACATAAATACCCTCTTTATGTCAAGTTCTTTCAGCAGTACCTTTCCTCGAATTGCTGCCTCTTCATAGGTCTGTCAAAATAAAATCCCTGCACCAGACGTACATTCATATTTTCAAGGATTTTAAACTGTTCATGTGTCTCTATTCCCTCTACACAGATCTTTACACCAATGGCTGTTGCAAGCTCTCCCACCATCTTGATAAATGACTGTGAATACTGATCCTCTGCCAGATCAGATACAAAGCTCTGGTCTACCTTGATGACATCAAGCGGAATCTCCCTGATATGATTCAATGAAGAATAGCCTGTCCCAAAGTCATCCAATGCAATCCGCACTCCAAGCTTCTTGATGCTGCTGAGAATCCCCTTCATACGTGCCATATCATTGATGGCAAGACTCTCCGTAACTTCCAAAGTCAGATTTCTTGGATTGATACCGGTCTCCTTGATCGTCTGTTCAACTGTTTCTACAATATCATTCTGCAGTAGCTGTACAACCGACAGATTAACATTGACCTTGAAATACGGATGACCGGATTCATTCCAGTTCTTGCATGCTTTACATGCCTCTCTCAACACATAATTTCCGATCGGATTGATCAGACCTAGATATTCTGCAAGTGGAATAAATTCTGCAGGATTTACAAAACCAAGTTCACTTGAATTCCAACGAATCAGAGCTTCTGCTCCAGTACATGGAGTTCCCTCCTTACGAATATCTATAATCGGCTGATAATAAACCTCAAACTCTTTATAATCATCTGCGGTAGCATCACGCATATTCTTTTCCATATCCAAACGCTTGTTGGATAACGAATCAGCATTTTCAGCATAGTAAGCGGTTCTGTTTTTACCACTCTTCTTTGCCTCATACATTGCAATATCAGCCTTTTTAATCAGATCCTGTACTGTTTCACCCTCATCCGGGAATGTGACAATGCCCATACTGGTTGTACAATAGTAATCGGCACCCTTCAAAAACCACGGTTTGTTAAATACAACCCTGATCTCCTCTATGATATTTTCAAATTTATCAAAGCTTCCTGATGGAACAATAATGACAAACTCATCTCCACCCATTCTGTAGCATGTATTTTCAATTCCTTCGATACGCTGCAGACTGTGTGAAATGGCTTTTAACAAAACGTCACCATATTGATGTCCCAAGCCATCATTAATGTGCTTGAAATCATCCAGATCCAGATACAATAGAGCCCCTTTTGAATTGCCCTGCTTCGCCTCATCTATAAAATGGACAAGATCTCTCTCACAGCACATACGATTATACAGACCTGTCAGGAAATCGTTATTGGCCTGCTGTTCGATTTTTTGCTGGTACAGTTTCTTATCCGTAATATCAAAAATTGCACACAAGGATACTTTACGGCCATCCACCCATTGAATATAGGTGTAATGCAGATCGTACCACCTGTCTCTTGTAGGATGATGCAGCTCCAGATAAGTCGCACTGGCTCTGGAACGCTTTCCCCCATCCAGAATATCATTGATTGTACCCTCTTTGATCTCTTTATCAAAGGTATTGCGGAAAATGCGGTTAACAAACAACACTTCCTTGGTCTCCATATCTCTTACATAGATTCCACTTCCGACATTGTCCAGAATCGCCTCTAGAGATGCATAGGAACTGGCCAATGAATTTTTCTGTATTCTTCTGGCAAGGATACTCTGCAGGATCTTTGTAACATCTCCCAGGAACTTAACCTCATCCAGTTCCCAGTCTCTTTCCTTCCTGCCCTCAGCAAAAAAGGTATACATCGCCACCTTGCCATTGATGAAAATCGGAATATTAATCAACGCATTGACATGATGGTTGTCCAGATTTCTTCTATGTGTTTCAGGGATCTTGCTCTTTGCTGAGATTATCGTGGTTTTTTCAGAAAGTGCTATAAAATCCTCATTGGAAATCGAGCGAACCCCATCCAGCAGCGTAGTCACGCCCTGATTTTCCCACATACCAAGCACATCTGCAGTTTTTCCATCCTGATTCATCCTAAGTACATAAGCATGACTCAGGTCAATAAAAGAACCTGCTAAGGTCAGAATATCATTGGAAATCTTTTCAAAGCTGGCATCACTGTCCAGAAGCTGGACCACCTCGGTCATAACCTCACTGCGTCTGAGTGCATAACTCATTTCCTGTTCAGAAGATTTACTTCTGACAGATTCGGAATTGGCCTTAATAGCCTTATATTTTGCCTGATAGATCCGTGCAGAAGCATTCCGCAACAGATTCATACTCTCATAAAAATCCTTTTCAGTTGTCACATGGGTAAAGTTCAGAGCCGCTGTCTCACGTTCCTGATCTGTATCTCCGTAGTAACTCAAAACAGCACAAATAAACCAGTTGATTACCGGTTCATTCTCGATTCGTATGGAAATACTTGCAATTTTGATGTTTGAGAACTCTGTGTCTTCGACTACCTGTTCTTCAATAGAAGTACCGGTCACTCGACCGATCACACTTGATAGATGTTTCTCACTTAACAGCTTCAGAATCCTGTCCACTTCACCAGAGGGTCCTGACATATCCGTCAGCCTTCTGCCATCATTGTCTACGCAAAAAAGAAACACCTTCGCGACCGACGAAAAAGCATCCTGCAGTTTCTGAATGTCAAGTACATTGATCATCCCACTTGGCATAATAGAATTACGACCCTTTCTTAATTTTCCCCACGTAACCTATGATACACGAAAATCACACTATTTTCAACCAAATTTCGCAACTTTTTATATATGTTACCACCTAAAACATATTTTCCCACAAAAAAAGAACTCCGAAGAGTTCTAAAATTTTTTCTTATTGAATGCTATGACTCCCACAATATTTGCAATCACCGAATACAAAACTCCGATTCCTATGATCAGTGCCACATTGCGGTTTGGATCTGCCGGATAAGGCAGCAAACTAAAATTCTGCGAGATTAAGAAGATACGTAGGTTTCGAAAAACAGCCCACTCAAACGGCTCTGCCGCAAAAAACATAATGATCCTCGGAATAACCACTGTAATCACTCCAAATGTTACAAAGGCCTTAACCTTGTGCTTGGTAATGAAGAGACACATATTGGCTATGGAGATCCCAGCCAGCCATAAGGGCAGTGCCAGCCACATTTTATCCAGAAAATCCTTAACCACCCACAGATGCATGGTTCCATCACCTAACTGAAACAATGTAGTAGAACCCATTAAAAATACAAATGCAAAGATTAAAAAGGCAATCGCAACCAAAATAGATGCCGCAAATTTGGAAAAATAAATCTGCGTTCTGCTCATATTCTTCGTAATCTTATCCTTGATCCTGGGATTAGGATAGGTCTTGCCAAACACAATATCTGCTATGCAGATGCAGCTGTAATACGGTAAAATAAAGCACCAGGTCGCATACTCAATCAAATTATATGCAAAGGTTCCGTCATTTGTTCCGTATATCATTCTAAATCCTACTACCGCAATGTTCGCAATGATGCACAGAGCAACAATGCCTATAAGATAGGCAAGCGTATAGCGTCTGTGAACCACTGTTTTCAGGTCGCGGGTGATGTATTGTAACATTTCAGTAATTCCTTTCTAGTTATCATCTGTGCTGTAGTTTGGTGCTTCTTTGGTGATGTGGATGTCATGAGGATGACTTTCCTTGAGTGCAGCAGCAGAGATCTTCACAAATCTTCCATTGGCCTTCAGTTCTTCAATCGTTCTCGTACCGCAGTACCCCATACCGGAGCGGAGACCGCCCATCAACTGAAATACTGTATCCTCAACAGTTCCTTTATATGCAACTCGTCCCTCTACGCCTTCCGGAACCAGCTTTTTCGCATCACTCTGGAAATACCTGTCCTTACTACCGTTTTCCATAGCGGATATTGATCCCATACCACGGTAAACCTTATATTTTCTTCCCTGATATAATTCAAATGTTCCGGGACTCTCATCACAGCC
>CAZVYQ010000036.1:20759-29847 GCA_964631375.1 uncultured Lachnospiraceae bacterium
GTTCCTTCACCCGTTGCTACATTTCCACCAACCAGCTGTAATGTAGGATATGCGTCTTTGATCATCTTTACACAACGCAATACATTTTCAGAATGTCCATGTGCAGAATCAAGAACAACTACATCCACCTTCGCATTCACCAGTGCCTCCACACGTTCCAGTACGTTAGCAGTGATTCCGACAGCAGCTCCACACAGTAGTCTTCCCTGCTCGTCCTTTGCAGAGTTTGGATATTTGATCTGTTTTTCAATGTCCTTGATCGTAATCAAACCTTTGAGGTTAAAATCCTTATCAACAATCGGAAGCTTTTCCTTTCTTGCCTTGGCAAGAATCTTCTTTGCTTCTTCTAAAGTTATGCCCTCTTCTGCTGTAATCAACCCTTCAGAGGTCATGGATTCTTTTATTTTTTTAGTGAAATCAGTTTCGAATTTTAAATCACGATTTGTGATGATACCAACCAGTTTCTTGCCTTCTGTAATCGGGACGCCTGATATTCTGAACTTCGCCATCAGATTATCAGCATCTGCAAGTGTATGATCCGGAGATAATGAAAAAGGATCGGTGATGACACCGTTTTCTGAACGTTTTACCTTGTCGACTTCTTCTGCCTGAGCCTCTGCAGTCATATTTTTATGAATGATACCAATACCACCCTGTCTGGCCATCGCGATCGCCATACGATGTTCCGTAACAGTATCCATCCCTGCACTCATCATCGGAATATTCAGCTTAATGCTTTTTGTCAGATATGTTGATATATCTACCTGATTCCCAATGACCTGTGAATATGAAGGTATCAGCAGCACATCATCAAATGTAATTCCTTCGCCAACAATTTGACCCATTTTCAAAATCCTCCTTCTTTATTTTTTAATATGGTTTAATTCCTACGATTTTACCAAATATGACACGGTGTGTCAATCACAACGTGTACTCAAATATTGCTCAGATATTCTTTGTCTCAGGATATAAAAAACTGAAAACTTATCCCAAAAAGGGATAAGTTTAATTTAATACTCTCTGATTTTTCTCGGAAACACTGTTCTGATCGCCTTTAGCATCTCTACATTAGGCTCCATACAGATCAGCTCTGCTCCGGATTCTGCATTGTATACCATAACATGCTTTTTTGCTTCCGGATCTTTTGAGGAAAAGTCTCTGGTTTTAGCATTCCTGTTCTTGTAGGAATCCAGTTCATGTGAATTCTCAGGCGCGATAAATTCCATTTTATTCAGATCCAGCACACAGATACGCTTTCTCTTCTGCTTATTCATAACCTTATCAATCGTAATCTCCTTATCAAGATACAGATATTCAAACTCCAGATCCAGATTGGGCATCCAGAAAATGATCAAGAGAATCAATCCGATCACAGGTATATACATCACAACCATTCCCATCAGAGCCAGAATCGCAGAAATAACAGTCAAAGCATATATAACCCCTTTAATAATCGGATTCCATACACTATCCTTTCGTTTCACCATACACTCCACATAAGAATCATTCATTTGAATTCCTCCTTCGTCATACAACTATTCCAATTGTACCAAATTTTGATTTTGATAACAACCTCTTTTCAGATGACAGCTGGTGATTTAACAAAGATTTCATAAAGTTTTGGACTTTTTCCATTGACTTTGGTTTTTCACAAAGATACTATGTAACTATTCGGACAAGCAAATCAGAAAGGAAATCAAAGCATGCCACTGAGTGATGATATCAAACAAGAAAATAAGAAATTCAAGTTTATGACTCCAAAAGAGAAGGCACGGTATATCTGGGATTATTATAAATTTCCGATCATCATTGTGATCGTTGCAACACTGATCATAACCTCCATAACAAGAGATGTGATCAGAAACAGTCGGGAAACCTATCTACATGCATGTATGATCAACTCGAACTACTATTACGATACAGAATCCACATTATTGAATGAATACAAAAACTATTCCGGTGTCGATACAGATGCTATGCAGTTGGTACTTGACTTCTCCATGCACATCCATGAAGAAGAGGATCCCACAAGTGCTGCATATCAGCAAAAAATCATGGCACTCTTCTCAGCAAATGACCTCGATGTCATGGTGGGAGACGAAGGATTTATGCAGCCCTATGCAGAGTCGGAGGCCTTTCTCAATATAGAAGAAGTCCTACCTGCAGACCTCAAGGAAGAATTGGAACAAAAGGGCTTCACCTATTATACTGCCACTACAGAGGATGGAAATACAGTCTCTGCCGGAATACGTCTGGATCATTGCCAACGTTTTGAGGAGGATGGTTCTCTCGGAACATATACCGAGGATGTCAGACCGATCTTTGCAATCACACACAACACGCAGCGAATCGACCATGCAATTGAATATCTGAGATTTTTGATTTCAAAGAATGAGTAAAAAAGACAAAAAAATACCGCTGACTGTTATCTTGATCTTGGGAAAGTAGACTAAACGCTGATGTTTGGTACATCATAATTTGTGATTGGTTACTTATCAGGACAACACCGTCAACGGCCATATTTACAATAGCAGACATTTTTACAAATAGCAAGGAATTTCTGCCGTTATTTTCCGACGTTTTTCGACATTGCCATTCCAATTCCCATAAACATGAAAATAAATGGTGTACACATCACCTGCTGATAGCAAAAGAAATTATGACCCATATAACATAGGATACTAACTGCAACAGCCATTCCCAGACAGCACTTTTTGTCTCTAAACAAACTTCGTGCCGCAGCACAAAATATACCGGCATATGCCGCCAATCCCAGAACCCCTTCGCAGATCAGCATATTAAACCATTCATTGTGGGCATTCGGCAGCACACTGTTACCAAAACGCTCTGTCATTTCTCCCATATGATAAGCCTTCACATACTCTGAATACGTATCCGGCCCACATCCGAGCAGCTTCTCTCTCACTCCAAACTCACCAAACATTTTTGCAGATAACTTCCAGGTAAAGCCTCTGGCATTTCCCCAGTCATCATCAAACCGAAAATATCCCATATCATACAGAAATGACAGCCAGGCAGGCAAATGTTGCGTAGTTGTTAAATAAATCAATACGATGACCAAAGGAATCATAACTGCTGCCACACAGATTACCAAGATGCGAAGCCAAGTGCAGATAGTGGACAGCTTCTCCATCTGTTGCGTGTCCTTCCTTTGTTGAGCATCCTTCCTTTGATAGATCCAAGAGATAACATAAAGAATGACCACTGCGGTCAAAGCCATCCACATCACTGCGTTTTGAGAAAAAAAGATAGATAAATTCTCCAAGGGAACTACCTTTTCAGGAAACATCATCTGCAATATACCAATCAGTCTCATGGAAAACAAACACAATAGCAAAACTTCCAGAAATCTTCTCCACGAAGCAGGAGAAGCAAATGCATTCAAAAACAGCATAAACATCAGCACACCCAAAGCAATAAAAGCACTGTCACTGTTCTGTGTCACAAGAGATGCAAATCCAATGAAGCAATATATTCCAAGTAGCAACCTATCCCTCTTCTCATTCTCAAAAAAGAAAAGCATCACTCCAATTGGAAGCATCACACAGAGATAGCTGGAATACCAGGTTGCCTGACCGATCGTTGTCAAAAACTCAACAAAATGATAGGACTCCAAACCTTTATACAGACCAAGCGGGTCAATCGTAAATCTATGCAACACTGCCAGTATACAGATGATTCCTGATACTGCAAAATTGATGTATAAAAATGACCTGTTCCATTCACTGCACCACCATCTTGAGATGATAAAATAGATCATCACAAACATCAGCTGGGCAGCAAGTCCCATTCTCCATCCTCCGCATCCCCATAATGCACTATTTCTATAGTTACTGAATACATAGGATGCAAACGAAATGACCGCATAAGTCAACATGAATATATCCACCACTGAGAGAGTTTTCACAAATCCCTTGAATACCTGTATCGAATCCTCCAGCCCTCCACGATGTATCAACCTCTCAGTCAATGCAAGAACTCCAAAGAGCAGCACAGTCATCAGCATGATCAGTGTACCCTTATAGAACAGTTCATTCTTATAATTTCCGATATCATAATATGCATGATGATAAAACAACGGGATTGCTATGATTAAAAACATAACATACCCCGCCGTTACAATTTGCATTCCCTTATGTAACACTTCTCGGAATCTCATCGAATTCTGCTTCATGAACACTTCATCTCTATTTCTTAATATCACTATTTCACTCTATTTCAGATTACAACAGTACAGTTCCAAGGCCCGGTATCTGATTTCCCACTGTATACATTGCAATGCCTGCAATGATCAGAACCAACGCAAACACCTTCCGCTTAGTCAGATGTTCTTTGAAAATTGCCACGCCAAAGATCGTGATGTAAAAATAGCTTGTTGTCTCCAGAATAGGACCCAAACTCAGTGGAATTCCTTTATAAGCCAACATACTCAGCACAGTTGTCCCCAAAAAGAATATATAGGCTATGATCACCATTGGATTCAGATATTCCATGATGACATTCTTGTGTGGCTTCAATGCTTCCTTCTTCAATAATACCTGCGAGATCGCAGCCACCAATACACTGGAGAGATAAATCATCACATAAGGTGCCATCAATCCACCTCCTTGGAATAGAGGATAATTCCTGCAATGATAATGACACTTCCAATCACCTGGTTCACCGCAATATGCTCCTGAAAGGCCACAACACCCCAAACCATTCCCCAGACCACTGTAACAGCCTTATTGGCAAATGCCGTAGTCAGAGGCAGACGTTTGATGATCTGCTGCCATGCCACCGCATAGATAGCCAAAATAGCCAGCATCAAACCATAGTACAATATAAATCGAAAGCTCATAAACTCCTGATTTGCTGCTATCTTTGAACAGATCCCCATCACAGAGAACATCATCAACAGAAGGTGCAGCAAAAAATATAGCTTCACCTTCTGTGATTTACTGATCTTATCTTCCTTTAATTCACTATCATTTGTCATTTGTTCTTCTGTCAACAATAAACCCTCTTCTTTTACCTCGTAGATCATCGAGCATACTTTTCAACAAAGGAATCCACATCATCAAACTCAGTCACATGCTCCCTCAGCCATGCTTCGTCATGCTCCCACCACTTGATCTCCTCAAGCTTTTGGATGATGTCCGGCTCAAAACGCGAACCAATCTTTTTTGCAGGAACACCTGCATAGATACCATAAGGCTCTACATCCTTGGTAACCAATGCACATGCACCGATCACCGCACCATCTCCAATGGTCACGCCTGCCAAAATACGCACATCACTGGCAATCCAGACATCATTTCCGATCTCCACCTGATAATCTGTATGCCCCTTCTGTTCCACCACTCCTGCCGGATACCTGTTTTCCTCAAAAACAGTATCATCACGAAAAGTATATCCAAGCCACTCACGTGACGAATAAAAAGCAGAATGCGTAGAGACAAAACGCTCCTTTACAGGATGTTGTCCTATCACAATCTCCACATTGGGAGCGATACTGCAAAACCTACCGATCCTGGCCTCAGAAATATTAGAGTAACGATTAATATTTGTTCCATAGCCAAGATATGCGTTTGCCACATAAACACCCTTGTCCAGAAAATTTCTACCCTCAAAGACTGTATTGCGAAAATATGTCCCCTGCCCGAATACACTCTTTGTCTTTCTCTGCACACTGACCTTCTTCAGCAAAAAAACTGTATGTCTATAAAACCAAGAACCCATTTGTAATAAAAACCGTCTGAACATCCTGCCTCCTATGGTGCCAGATGAGCAATTCCCACGATATCAATCAGATAATTCTTCTTGCCAACCTTAACTGTTGTATTGGTAGCCATCGCTCCGGTCTTAGGATCAAAGTAATATTGATTCGGTCCTATGGTAACCAGACCTGTCTGCATGGATCCGTCATCTCCCATAAAGTAAATACCTGTCCCGTCAGAAACCAAGCCTGTCTGCATTACACCCAACAGTGGCTCCATGTAATAACGCTTTCCGTTATAATCCAGCCAGCCTCTGTGCATCATATAGTTCTCCATGAAGAACTTCTTGCCATTCACTTCCTTGAATCCATTCGCTATGATAATTCCTGAATAATCCTTGAATTGGAAGTCCAGATCCACCCTGCCCTCGATACCCGGCACATAACCATGACTCGTAGGCTGCCAAAAAGCATAACCCGGATATGCACAAGCATCTGCATATTGAGCCACCCAAGTATCCTGCGTCACACTGCCGATTCGATTGGTGAACCAGTTCTTGCTGGAATACACGATCGGATAATAGCCTGCACCCTGTACCGTATTACAAAATGAATTAATCAAAGCCTTCAACTGATCCGGAGTCATACCCTTATGATATGCATCCTCAATATCATAGGCAATTGGATAAGCGATCGGATAATCCTTTGCACAGGAAATCGCAAACAATCCCTCCTGAGCTGCCATCTCCGGAGTCGTTGCATAAGAATATACATAAATACCTACCGGAATCCCTGCAGCTATGGCACCGGACATATTGTCACGGAAGCATGCATCCAAACCACTTTTGAAGCTGCCTGCGCGGATAAATGCAAACTGGATATCACTTGCTGCTACCGAACTCCAGTTGATCTTGCCCTGATGATAGGACACATCCACACCACGCTTCATCGCGCCTGCAATCGGTGCTCCTGATTTGTTCACAAACGAACCACCGACACGGTTCCAGCCCTGATCATAATAATCTGCTGTTGTTGCAAATACCCCTACTGTACTTGTCAACATCATCGTAGCAGTCAAAAAGAGAACTGCTACTGCTTTCAATCCCTTACTCTTCATCTGTACTCTCCACACTCCTTGTTTTTATATTAATCCTATGTTGCTCATTTTAACACTTTTAGTAACTAAAAACCAGATGGATAAACATCAGATAATCCCAAATAATAATTCATACGTTCCATTTTCAGATTCGAAAAGGTTCCCATCGGTGCCTGAATCATCATATATACCCCACGTGGTTTACTGATTGACACATGCATGCTGCTCATACTGCTGAAATAATCAGCAGGTATTACTTCAAGAGTTGCATCTGCTCCCAAACACAACAGTGCAGGTTCATAACCGGGTATCAAATAACCACTCGGGATACCCACCTCAGCACCCATCGTCCGCGGTATCAGCTTCGTGAAATCAGGAGAGAACGTAGGCATGAAATATGCCGGATATTCTATGGCTCCATAAGCATTTCTCTTTCCGATATTAATATCCAGCATAGGACCGGGCAGATAATACTTTTGCATAGCTGCCATCGCAATCATGCTCTTAGCTGCAGGTCCACAATTACTATCCAGGATTTCTGCATATGCCCTCTCATTGCCTTGTACTCCGACCATTGTGTTGATGGTTCCCAAATTGGATGTAATTGCCGCACCCGGAACAGTATTCGTAATGTACATACCCGGCACTGTAGAGAATACAGTCTGCCCATTGACCAGAATGGTTCCTACCGTAGAACCGATTGGCATGGATGGGCATGAACAATTGGATCCATAGTTCTTTTCCTGTTTTGTTTCCTGCTTTGCTTCATTCCCGCTTACACTACTATTTCCTTCATCTGCCCTCGTATTAATGGTACTGATTGCAAGAAATACAATTGCCACCGCTGTAAACAACACAGCATTGATTACATTTTCTTTTCCTCTTTTACTGAATTCATTTCTTTTCCCCGACTTCATAAGTTATTCCCCCTCCTGATAATCTTATGTAAAGCACCAACATCAGACTTATGTTAACATACTTTTGATATTATTTCCAGTTATTTTTGAGTATTAACCGATTTGTATTAACCGTTTTGGTCAATAAATCATCATTTCTCAATTCAATAATTATAATACAGGCAAAAATGTTCTGATTTCTCTACCAGCTCATATCTACTTAACTGTTCCGGAAGCTCATAATCAGGATAAGTCAGCACCATATCCTCCTCCGGTGTCTGAAAAGCTTCTGGGCTTAATCCTTCTGTTACCTGTATCCTCTGATCAGGCAAACAAAACTGTACATATCCAATATAAGGGCTGTACATAGAATCCAAGAAAAATAATTCCTTTCCCTCACGCTGCATCTCCTCAATCCGATTGACCAGTTTCAGATCGGACCAATCTGCTTTATGACAGTCATAGACACATATGGAGGTCATATAGACACCTATTCCAATATACAATACTGCCACCGTCCCCAGCAACAGCTCGTGTCCTTGCTTTTGAGAACATCTTATAATCAATACAATGAGAATCGAAATGAAAAACTCTATCATAACCGGCATCATAAATACCCATTTTAAACCAGGCTGTTGTCTGCCGAACATCCACGAAGCACCAATGATAAAATCACGCATATAGGTCATAATCTCATGCCCAGATATGAAATAATCCAAAAGAAATGCAACACCATACTGGGCCAAAAAGATGATGATCATACTACGATATGGACGCTTTGCTTCTAATAGTTCCATAATGCCAAGGCATAACAGGATCGGCATAAACAGCTCACTGTATCTTCCATAGATCAGCTGATCAATCCGATATCCATTCACAAAATATACCGCATTGATCACTAGCGAAAGAAATAATGCCAAAAGAAAGTACAGCCAAAAGAAAAACTTGTGATTTTCATTATGATTCTTCAGTATTTTTACGATCTTGATCATCCCAAGATAACCAATCCCAAAGGTTGCGACTCCTATATAAAATAGTTTTCCTAAGAAACCGGTAAGAAGCATCAACAGATTTTCGAAATGAAACAGAGAATATACCTTTGCCAACTGATTCATCAGACGATTGGCATCCTGTACTCCGGTCAATGGCTGAGGTTTCATACAAAATATAACCCCTAAAACCATGCCAATCATACACAAGATTGAAAGACCAGTAAATTTAACCAGTTTATCTCTACTAAACCGATCTCTCAAAAGATACATACTCATAGCAATACAAAAAGAAGCCAAAATTCCCAATGTTCGCATATGAGTAAAGACCAACGATGTCCCAAACAGGATACTCAAAAGCAGATATTTTGTCCGCTCAGACTTCAGA
>CAZVYQ010000037.1:0-29828 GCA_964631375.1 uncultured Lachnospiraceae bacterium
TCATATGAAGTATGACCAATGGAATGAAAAGGCGATGTACCAGGAATTGTATGATACAGTATCCATAGTCTAAATGGATTTACTTGGCGGTTCCGCTACTATTTTCCTACCGTAAGGTTTTATGAGAAGTTATTGAACAAATAACTAATCAACAAGTAACCAATCCACAAATCAAAAGAAAAGTATTGTACAAAGGGCAAAATCTCCATATAATAGAGATGTAAGGGAATACTATATTCATTCTTTCTCTGTGTAGGTGTATTTTGAGTGATTTTGCACTTGTATCATACACATGGAGGAGAACGAATGGAACATGTAACAGGTAAGGAAAACAGGAGTTATAAAAACAGCGTCTTTGTGGATAAGTCGAGCAGGCAGTCAAGGAATGTATAGAAAAGGGGATACTAAGAGAGTATTTAAAACGGAAAGGAAGCGAGGTGGTAAATATGCTGATAGCAGAATACGATTATGCGACCGACATACGGATACAGAGAGAAGAAGCACGCGAGGAAGGTATACAGTGTGGATTGAGGCAAGGAATAGAACAAGGAATAGAACAAGGAATAGAGTTGGGCCGAAAGGAAAGCCGAGAAAAAGCAATTAGAGTAATGATAAATACATGTAAATCCTTTGGTGCGACAAGTACAGAAACAATAAAGCACATTATGGAAGGGTTTGATCTTCCCGAGGATGAAGCAAAGAAAAAAATAGAAGAGTATTGGCAGTGCTGTAATCAAGATGAATAGCCAATACTGAGGAAAAGACATGGATGACCAATATAATGAATTGACACAAAAGATTATTACAAGAGAGCACTCGATCAGAAATAGCAGACTTAAGAAGCAGCTTTATGTACTGGGTGCCATGATTCCTGTTATGTTTGTGGTGCTGATTGGCTATGTCGTTTCTCTGACCGGAAGAGTATTAGAGACTCAGGGGGTGAATGAGGCTTATGGAACTGCATTAACTGCCTCTGAGGCAGGAGGTTATATCTTTACGGCAGTGATCGCCTTTGTTTTGGGTGCACTCATTACCTTGTTTTGCATCAAGTTTAAAAAAGTGTCAGAAAGGAAGGACGAATAGCCATCAAATTGCAGATGTAAAGTTTTGAAGATAAAAATATACTGTATCATACGACAATAGTAAGAGATCCTACCAGGGTCTCTTTTTTTGCTGACAAAATGTAATATATAGATGACAAAATGTCACGACAATGATATGATCACTTTCAAGAGGTGATCAAATGAGTAGAAACATACCAATTAAAGTAGCCAGAGCACAGCTGGATATGACACAGAAGCAGTTAGCAGACCTGGCAGGAGTATCTAGGCAGACGATTAATGCAATTGAGCAGGGAGAATATAACCCAACTATTAAGCTATGCAGGACGATTTGCAAAGTATTAGGAAAGTCATTAGATGAATTGTTTGGAGAGGAAGAGTAAGATGAAAAAAGAGAGAAGAAGTAATTTGGATGAGATGAAGGAGCAGCAGCTGCTTCACATTGAGAAAAACGGATGCTGGCTTGCATTCTGGGGATTATTTATTGCCATGCAGGTACAGTTTGTGATGGGCAAAGGGTTTTTGTCAAAAGAACTGGCAGGAGAATGGATTGTATTCATGGTGTTGGCCCTTTATCTGGCTGTTGCATGTCTCAGGCGCGGTATCTGGGATCGTAAACTCAAACCGAACTTTGCGACAAACCTGATTCTCAGTCTGATAGCTGGAGTGTTTGTTGGAGTGGTCATCTATGTCAAGGCATATTATGATTTTGGAAAGACACAGGGTGCATTAGCGGCTGGTTTTGTCGCAATGATTTGCGTTTTTGTTCTGTGTCTGGTAGTCCTGGTGCTCACTGCTTCAATTTTAAAAAAGAAGAACCAGAAACTGGAACAGGAAGAAGATACATCAGAGTAAACCCTATTGATTACGCTAATGTTTACCTTCATCCTTGAAGGAGGTAGGAGATACCCCAAAGGTTTGCTTGAAGGATTTGCTGAAATGAAAGGGATCCGTATAGCCAACAGCTGCAGCCACCGTGTTGATCGAAGCACCGGGAACGGCAAGCAGCTGTTTTGCTATGTTCATACGATAGCAGCGGATGTATTTTGATGGAGTTGTATTCTCATATTTTGTAAATAGCTTAGTCAGATAGGAAGCGGAGAATCCCAGTTCCTGTGCGATGGTGTTCAGATCCAATGTGGAGGCATAGTGATTCTGAATATATTTTTTGACAAGATCCACGATTTCCTCAGGTTTATGATAATGCTCTGATAATGTATCGGATAGAGTTTCCATAGAGGCGGCAAGTGATAATTCTATTTTCTTCAATGTGTCTGACAGCTCTTTGGGATTCACAGGTTTTAGCAGATAATCTATTGCACCATATTTCACAGCTGATTTTGCATAATCAAAATCAGAATAACCAGTTAGGATAACACAGTAAACATACTCCTGTGTCTCAGATATTATCTTCAACAATTCTATCCCATTGATGATGGGCATCTGAATATCCATGAATACAACATGAGGAGGCTTTTTTGCTATGTAATTGGCGGCATCTTCGCCATTGCTGAAGATTTCAACTACCTTGAAGAGCGGATTTGCCTTCTCAATATTCTTTGCAATGTTTTTTGCGATCAGTTTTTCATCCTCTACAACAACAACAGAATACTCAATTTGACTCATGTGATTCCTCCATACTTTCCAGTAGTGATCCGCCGATCGTAACGATGGCCCCTCCGGTTGCAAGATTTCCTATTTTGAAAATGTGATTTCCGTAATAAAGCGTTTTAAATCTGATATAGATATTCATCAATCCCATACCGTTTAATTCCAGACTGGGAAGCAGTGCCGTTTGGTTAATAAAGTCGATTTTTTCATTCAGTGATCGGATGTCCTCATCTGTAAATCCGACTCCGTTATCAGTGATGCTGATCTCCCAGTAGGAATGCGAGATCTTGCCCGTCAGATGTATCTTCCAGGGTGGTTTAACAGATTTGGTTGCAAATTTTATGGAGTTTTCAACAATTAGCTGCAGGCATAGCTTGGGAATCCTGATATCGCGCATTTCCTCCGGAATGTCTATCTGGTACTGCAGATCATCTTCATATCTGAGCTTCATACACTGTAGATAATCCTCCACATGCCGGACATCATCCGATAAGGAAACGAGAAGTTCCTTGTCAGAGGAGATATAACGCAGGATACGCGATATCGTCTGGCACATATTGATGATCTCATCGTTCATATCCTCATCTGCCATAGACTGGATGGTTGCCAAAGAGTTGTACAGAAAGTGAGGATTCATCTGTGATTGTAGTGCTAACATCCTTGATTGCATTTCCTGATTGTGCAGAGAAACCTCACGTTCCATGGATAACTTGGCTCTTTGTTGCATATCCACCAGTGCTTCGTACAAAGCATTTAATTCGAGGATGTGCGTGTCTATCATCGGGAAATGTTCCTCATCAGTCTGATCCGTTTCATTCATATGAAAGGACTGCACCTGAGTATAGATGCGGGTAATCGGGATGGTGATAAACTTTGCAACCATGATGGACAGGAAAAGTGTAAAGATTGTGATGAGGATGAAAATCATCAGATTAATCTGTACAAAATGATAGATCGGTTTCAAAAGATCATGATTTTGTACCACTATGAAGGTGGTGAAGCCGGAATAGTCTGAGGTAGTATGAAATATATAGGAATCCTTTTCAAAAACAGCCACATTTACGTCAGAGACAAAATCAAGAGATGTAATATAATCATAATAAGCCTGATACTCGGAAGAAGAGGACAGAGGATAGACCAGAGCACCACCGGCATCACAGATATAGATCTTCTCGCCATAGGAGGTAGACAGGCTCTTGATCTTGGAATACAGAGAGGTAATCGAACGTTTTACCTCAATGATCCCTTGTGGTGTATTATAGTTGGAACGGTAAACGCTGTATAGAGACAGGAAATGAGAGCCCTCTGCATAAGAGTAATATTTTGTCAGACGGTCATCTGTATTGCAGAGAATGATCTTTTGATGCGGACTGTCTAGCAGTGCTTCATACCACGGAAAAGAAGAAGCAGACTCGGTTGTGGCCATATTATCCAGACCATTTCCAAATACACCATGCTCCATGGAATACAGATAGAGCTGATCGACAGGACGATTCGGCCCGATGATGGCTGTCAGGAGATCTGTTAAAACCTTGGCGTTCTGGACGTTATCATATCCTGCGGTGGGGATTCCGGAGTAGTCTAAATAGGTTGCAAAGCGTTCCTTCACCAGATTGGAATAGGCAATGTTTTGAGCAACAGTATCCAGGGTGGATATTTCTGAATCCACAAACGAGGCTACTGTCAAGGTATTTTGTTCAATGGTATCAAAGGCCTGTTGCTTGATCTTCTTTGTTTCGGTAATGACAAAGTAGAGCATATAGGAAAAGAAGATCACAAAGGATACAATGAAAAAAGCAATTTGCAGTGTTGCCTGTATGCTTCTGGGACGTCTGTTCATAGCGTAATCAACCTCATATGGTTAGTGGCTACGGAGGATCAATTTGTAAGTAAGGGGTTAAAAAATGACATGATTCTGTCCATAAATATACATTCAAAATCAAGAACTCTCTCTTTATAATAAAACATAACAATCGATTGTCAAGCATCTATTAACGGAGAAAAAACGAGGAGGATATCATGAAGTCTTTAAAGAAAGTAATTGTATTAGGGTTAACATTATCAATGGTGATCGGCATGATCGGATGTGGTCAGAAGGCCGTAGAGAGCACAGCAGATACAGGAGCAGCACAGGCAGAAGCTGCTGACACCACAAAAGAGGCAGCACCGGCAACAGAGGAGACACAAGAGGACAATAAGAGCGACGTTACGATTACATATATGGCAAGTCAGGATTGGGTACAGGATGCCGAATTGGAACTGGGAGAAAAGTTTACAGAAGAAACAGGCATCAAGGTGGATTATCAGATCGTACCAGCTGATCAGTATGAGAATCTGCTGATGACAAAGCTAAATACAGGTGAGTGTACAGATCTGTTTGGTGCACAGAGTGGACGCTTCAACATCCAGACACAGATCGACGTTGCAAAGAATGCTGTTGATTTGAGTGGTGAGAGCTGGGCAGGCAATGTTGAAAAAGCAGCAGCAGGAGAATTATCAGTAGACGGTACCTTATATGGTCAGCCGGTACAGGATGTATCAGCAGTATGGGCAATCGCTTATAATAAACAGATCTTTGCAGAGCTTGGTCTCGAGATTCCGAAGACCTATGATGAGTTTAAAGCAGTATGTGATGCAATCTTAGAGGCAGGTAAGACACCTATCTATGAGGCAGTTAGTGATGTGTGGCATCATACACTGTGGTTGGAGGATGCAGTGGCAGCAGCACAGGCAGATCCGACACTTGTAGACGGATTAAATAATAATACAGCTGCATTTACGGATAGTGCTGAGTTAAAATTATTGCTGACACAGATCAAGGAGATGGCTGATGCAGGCTACTGGGGAGACAACTATATGTCTAACGTGTATGCTGATGCAGCAAAGAACATGGCATCCGGTGAGTATGTCATGACAGTTGCAAATCAGGGTATGGGTGCAGAGATCAATGCACTGGATCCTTCCTTTGACGTAGACAACATCGGATATTTTGTACTTCCGTTGTGCGATAATCAGGTACTCAATGTCAATCCTTGTGGACCTTCCAGATTCATCTATTCAGGTTCAAAGAATATTGATGCAGCTAAGAAATACCTTGAGTTCATGGCATCAGATGAAAGTCTTAAATACTTAACTGACAATGTGGCAAAGTTTAACCAGCTTCCATACAGCAATGCACCATCAGCTTACTCCGAGACAATACAGGATTTCTATGACAGATATCCGACAAGCGAGAACGTATTCCAGGCATCTGTGAAGTATTTCAATCCACAGTGGATGGATATGGGAGCAAATATATCTGCAATGCTGTTAGGTGAAATGTCTGAGGATGAGGTTCTTGCAGACATTGATAAGATGAGAGCAGAACAGGCTAAGGCGGCAAGCGATGAGGCTTGGGCAAAATAATATCTGACATATCATAGAGAGGCCGTCTTAATCAAATAAGACGGTCTCTTTTCAGAAAGGGATCAATATGAAGAAAAAGAGAGTCTATCCAACCTATTTTGCAGCAGCAGCACTTCTGATCTATACGGTTTTGTTTGTGTTGCCGGGACTGATCGGAATCGGGTATTCCTTTACAGACTGGTCGGCATACTCTGATCAGTTGTCGTTTGTTGGTTTGGAAAACTTTAAAACAGTTTTTTCCGTGGATGAGAATTATACAAAAATCATTCAGAATACTCTGGTATTTACTGCCGTTACAACAATTTTGAAAAATGCTATCGGCTTACTATTGGCAGTATTATTGACCAAATCCATCAAGCTGTTAAATATGCACAGAGGGATTATGTTTATGCCATCTGTCCTGTCTACACTGATCATCGGTATGATCTTCAAATCCATACTGGATCCACAGAGTGGCCTGCTGAACAGTTTTTTTAGAACGATCGGGCTTGATTTCTTGGCACAGAAATGGCTGGTAACCTCGGAACTTGCATTTGGTTCTGTGATGGCGGTGGACATCTGGCGTGGTGTTGGTTACATTATGACCATTTTGATTGCAGGTATCATGTCAATTGATACTACTTATTATGAAGCAGCAGCAATCGACGGAGCCAATGGATTTCAAAAGTTTCGATATATCACATTTCCACTGTTATTGCCTACAATGGCAACTACAACGGTTTTAAATATCATATATGGGCTAAAGGTATTTGATATGGTGTATGCACTGACGAATGGAGGTCCCGGCAAGGCGACCACAGAGGTTTTGTATACGGCAGTCTTTAAGAAGTTCGGAACGGGTCAGTATGCGGTAGGTACGGCATTATCCTCGGTAATGTTTGTATTTATGGTGATCATAGGATTTTACATGATTCGAATTATGACAAAGAATGAGGTGGTGGAATAATGAGTCCCAGAGCAAAAATAAAACTAATTTCATCAAATATACTTGCATGGATCATATCGCTAGTCTGTCTGGTGCCATTGATTCTGATTCTGTTTAACTCATTAAAAGACAGTACAAATGCTTCTGATATGAATCTGAAGCTTCCACAGATTCCTCTACAGTGGGACAACTTTCTGGTTGTGGTGGAGAAGGGTAAGTTACTTGGTTCCTTTATAAACAGTCTGACCTATTCTGCCGGAAGTGTTCTGTTATGTACAATTTTTGCGGCACTTGCTGCCTATGTTTTTTCCAGAAATCAAACAAAATTGAACAAAGCTCTTTATCTATATATGGTATTGGGAATTACTATGCCAATCAACTATGTTGCACTCACCAAGGTGCTGATGGTACTGGGACTCAATAACACAAGGGGTGGAATCGTACTACTCTATACTGCAATGCAGCTGCCATTTACAGTATTCCTGTATCATGGATTTGTGGCAAAGGTTCCTGTAGAACTGGATGAGGCGGCAATCATTGACGGGTGCAGTGCATGGAAGCTGTTCTTCTATATTGCATTTCCGATGATGAAGCCTGCAACGGCAACAGCAGTGGTTTTGACCTTTCTCAATACATGGAATGAGTTTGTGTCACCCTTATATTTCCTGAGCAATTCCACTAAGTGGCCCATGACTCTTTCGGTTTATAATTTCTTTGGAATTTACTTTAAGGATTGGAATCTGGTTTGTGCAGACATTGTGCTGACAAGTGTTCCGGTATTACTTGTCTATCTGCTGGGACAGAAGTATATCGTATCAGGAATGACTGCAGGTGCGGTGAAAGGATAATGAGATATGAAACAGTATATCGAACAGTTGAGCAATACCATTGTAAGAGTCACCTATGTGATCGGTGAGGATAGCCCTCGAAAAAGCGAATTGATATCAGAGCATTTTACAAAAAAAGAGATTGAACAGGGGTGTTATATCAAAACACCGGCATCAGTGAAGTTTCTCTATGATGGTAGGACAGTTTTGGAACAGACGGGTGAAGAACTAACAGATCAGGAGGTTTGGAAATATGTCATTGACGGAGAGCCTCAGATTGAAAAAAAACAAACCGCAAATGGAGAAGTCTCTTATATAGCAAATGCAAGAAAATGCTTTGAACGTTATTCCCATACCGGCAGGCTGGAATTTAAGATTGGAAAAACAGAGCTGCTGCTTGGCTTGGGGCAATATGAGGATGGAATATTTGATTATCGAAATCATAGAGAATATCTGTATGAATCCAATATGAGGATTGCAATGCCCATCTTGGTAACGACAGGGCATTATGCAATCCTGATTGATACCGAGAGCAGTATGATATTTGAAAGCAACGGCAGAACTGTAGAATTTCAAATCGATACCACTGATCAGCTGACCTACTATGTCATTATGGGAGATGATATTGCCCATCTGGTACAGCAAATCCAACAACTGACAGGGCGTGCCGCTATGCTGCCGCGTTGGGCGTTTGGATATATTCAGAGCAGAGAACGCTATCAAACCTCAGAGGAACTTTTGGAGGTCACTAATCGGTTTCGCAGTGAACAGATCCCTCTGGATTGCATTGTGCAGGATTGGCATAGCTGGAGAGAGGGAATGTGGGGTGACAAGAGATTTGATTTAGATCGATATCCGGATCTTGGGGCACTGGTGCATGACCTGCATGAAAAGAATGTGAAATTCATGGTTTCGGTATGGCCCAATATGAGCCCGGATTGTGAGGATTACAGGGAGTTTACACAACAGGATCTATTATTGAAAAATGCCAATACCTATGATGCATTTGACGAAGCCGCCCGCAGTCTATACTGGAAACAGTGTGAGCGGGAGATCATGAGTGCAGGCAGTGATGCATTGTGGTGTGATAATGCAGAGCCTTTTTCTGATGCCGACTGGTCAGGCGAGAGCAAAAGAAGTGAAGAGGAACGCTATCGGCTTGTCACTGACGAATCCAGAAAGTCAATTGCCTGGGAGCAGCTAAATACATATGGTTTATATCATGCTAAGGGAATCTATGAGAATTGGCGACGTTCCATACCGGGTAAAAGGGTGGTCAATCTGACGCGTTCCTCTTATTTGTCTGGGCAGCAGTATGGTTGTATTACTTGGTCGGGAGATATCTGTGCTAGATGGGAGACGATGAAAAAGCAGATAGTGGAAGGTCTAAAGATGGGCCTTAGCGGCAATCCATACTGGACGCTTGATATCGGTGGTTTTTTTGTTGTGAATGACAAGTATGAGAATCGTGGATGTGATGACAGAGAACATAATCCGTTATGGTTTTGGAAGGGAGATTACAATGACGGAGTGCAGGATTTCGGTTATCGGGAGTTGTATACGAGATGGCTGCAGTTTGGAACATTTCTTCCGATCTTCCGTTCTCATGGGACAGATACTCCGAGAGAGCCCTGGAATTTTGGCAGAGAAGGGGATTCCTTTTATGATACCATTGTGAAGTTTATCCGCCTCAGATATCATTTTATGCCGTACATCTATTCCTGTGCCGCAGCTGCACACAGAGATGCTTATATCATGATGAGGAGTCTGGCTTTTGACTTTTCTGAGGATCAAAGGGCTGTTTTACGGACAGATGAGTATATGTTTGGCAGTGCATTTCTAACAGCACCGGTTTTACATGCCATGTATTATGAGGCAGGGAGCAAAGTGATCACTGGAGAGGATTACTGCCGACCGGTCTATCTGCCAGCGGGAGTAAAATGGTATGATTACTGGACAGGACAGATCTATGAAGGTGGTCAGGAAATACAGTACCAGTCGCCTATTGAAATAACGCCGTTATTTATCAGGGCAGGAGCAATTATCCCGGTATCAGACAGACTTTCCTATGCAGATGAGCGAAAGGGACAGATAGATGAGATATTGATCTATGAAGGTGCAGATGGTACATTCACCCTATATAATGATGAGGGCGACGGATATGGTTATGAAACAGGCTGGTTTTGGTCTGCTACAATGACCTATCTGGATGTGCAAAAGGTTTTGTGCATCGGGGATGTGAGTGGTGATATGGAACCACAGCATCAGTTGAAGGTAACCCTGATTCAAAGCACAGGGAGCAGAGAATCTGTTATCATTGAGTATTCCGGAGATAAAGAGATATATGATTTGCCAAGATATTAGGAGAAAAGGATAAATAGGAATTGTTCGCTAAGCAAAACTGTCTTATACTAGAAATAGTCATTAAACTTTTTAGAATCACAGGTGGAGAACAATGGATGATATGAAAAAGGTACTGAAACGTTTTGAGCTAGGAGACATGGTTGCTGCTTATATTACAGATGCCGATCAACATATGGAGTTGATGTTATATCCGCTGGATATGGAGTATCAGATCAGATGGGATAAGCAGGGCAAGGTCGATCCGTTGATTCAGGTGTGGTTTGATGGAGACGCTGTATCAAGTGGATTTTCTGCAGGGCATACTTCCAGAAACTCCGCAACTACCGAAGCCTTTCACTTTGCAGATTGTAGAGTTGAGGAGTCAGACGACGAGATGGTTGTGACAATGCGTCTGAGAAATCAGACAGGACAATCGGCTGATCATATCATGTCATATGACAGAAATGAAAAAGGAATCAGGATCAGAAGCAGAATTGAAAATCATGGACAGGAAAGCATTTCGCTTCAGATGCTGTCCTCTTTTTCCATAGCCGGACTGACGCCCTTTGTGACTGGTGACGGCGAGGATCGGTTAAGGTACCATAGATTCAGAAGTAAATGGAGTACAGAAGGCAGACCGGAGAGCGGACAGATCGAAGAATTGCAGTTGGAACCATCATGGGCACATCACGGCGTTTCTGTTGAGAAGTATGGACAGACCGGTTCCATGCCGGTTCGAAGATTCCATCCGTTTGCAGCGATGGAAGATACGGAAAGTCAGGTGGTCTGGGCGGCAGAACTGAAATGCGGAAGCTCATGGCAGATGGAATATTACAGAAGAGATGAGAATCTGTGTATGTCGGGTGGACTGGCTGATTATGATTTTGGGCACTGGAGCAAGACTTTGCATCCGGGAGAAGGCTTTGAGACTCCAGAGGCTTTTTTAACGGTGGTTCACGGAACCTTTGAGGAGGCTTGTGCCAATCTGGTCTCTATGCATAAAAAGGTAAAGTCTTATCGAGATGAGGGTAATAGACTTCCTGTCGTTTTTAATGAATATTGTACAACCTGGGGAAAACCATCTGAACAGAGTATCAGAGAACTGACAGAGGAATTACGCTACAGGGATTTCGATTACTTTGTGATAGATGCCGGCTGGTATGCAGATGAACATGACGGTTGGCAGAACAATATGGGAGACTGGGATGTCTCCAAGGCACTGTTTCCGAATGGAATGCAGGAGGCTGTTCGGATCATCAGAGAGGCAGGGTTTAAGCCGGGAATATGGTTTGAGGCTGAGACAGTAGGCAAATACGCCAAGGCACTGCAATATCAAGAGCATCTCCTGAAAAAGCATGGCAAAGTAATTCGTTCGGGAGATCGATATTTCTGGGATATGAGAGATCCGTGGGTACGAAGCTATCTTGCTGACAAAATGATTGGATTTTTAAGTCATTATGGATTTGAGTATGTCAAAATAGATTATAACGAATCCATCGGCATTGGCTGTGACGGAGCAGAGAGTCTCGGACAGGGGCTTTATGAGAATATCCTTGCTGTACAGGATTTTTATCGTGAGATTCATGAAAAAGTACCCGGGATCATCATAGAGCTATGTTCTTCCGGTGGGCACAGGTTGGAACCTTCTTTTTTGGATATTACAGATATGGCATCCTTTTCAGATGCACACGAAGAACCGGAGATACCGGTGATCGCTGCAAATCTGCATAGACTGATTCGTCCTGAGAAAAGCCAGATCTGGAGTGTCATACGAATGGATGATTCCCTGCAACGAATCTGTTATTCGGTCACCAATACATTCCTGGGAGTATTGTGTATTTCGGGAGATATTACGGAATTGTCTCCTAAACAGTGGAAGCTCATAGAGGATGGAATTTCTTTTTACAGAAAGCTTGATCTGATCATCAAGGATGGCAGGACTTTGTTCTATGGAACAGAGCAAAAGAACTACAGATCACTCAAAGGATGGCAGGGGATTGTTCGTGAAAACGATGCCACAGGAGAAGCCTGTATCATTTTGCATGGCTTCGAGGAGCATCAGGATATCGAGATCCCATTGGAGCACCACTATGAGATTCTATCCGTTTATGAAGCAAACGAACATGAATACAGTCTGATGGAGCATACACTGCATGTAAAAATGGAGAATCGATATGACTCTATGGCGTTGTTGGTTAAGAGGGTATCCTCATAAACAGCGGCACCTAAGTCAGATCAGAATCGCACGAAATCATTTCTCTCCTGTGTTGGATACGGCGGGATTGAGATAAGCATACTGTAGCGCTTTGTTATCTGATGTGATCATGGTGCTGAGGATGATGTCACCACTGTCCAGATGCCATACATTTCCGTAGTTCGTTGTGTTGGAATCGGCATTGTAATGGCTTTCTCCATAGAGATCATTTACAGAATGATTGATCTCATCATACAGAGCATATAATTCGTTTTCATCCTTTGAACCATATGCCCAGGCAATGCACATCAGAGCTTCTTTATCATCAAACATATACTTGATGGTTCCCGTTTTTCCGTTATACTCCTTTGGATAGGAATAGGTTGTTCCGCCATAGACAGAATCATAAGTGGAAGCTGTATTGCCTTCCAGTATGGAAATGTCATTGACTGAACTGGTCCATGTCGCTTCGGAGAACGGAGCAATCTCTGTCGGTGTGGTGTCGGCGGTCTCAGTATTGCTGCCTGAGCAGGCACACATCAGACATATTGATATTGCCAGAAATATGAATAAGATACATTTTGCTTTCATAGATACCTCCAATGCCTAAAATTCAGCCTTCATAAACTGTTTTGGCGTGATATTTTTATATTTGTGAAAAGTCTTAATAAAATAGCTTTCATCATTAAAGCCACATGAGATGGCGGCCTCCTTAATCGAGATATCTCTTGTGGATAGCATCTCACAGGCACATTCAATGCGGAAATAATTCAGATAATCAATCGGCGTGCGATCAGTCATACTCCGGAAATATCTGCAGAAATACTTGGGATTCATACCTGCGATTTTTGCTAACTGCTCCAAACTGATGCTGCTGCTATAATGCTCGGCAATGTATTGCAGGACATCCTTCATGGAATTGAGACGTTCGGATACGGCACTGCTCTCATCATGCTCCTCATAGAGATGCTCATCCAGAATGACGCCGATCAGTTGATAGAGAAACCCCTGAGTCATAAATTCATATCCGGTTCTGCGATCGGACAGAGCATTAAAAAGCCCTTGTATGATCGGTGAGATCCGCTCACTGCTCTGTGACAATCGTGTATGAATCGTGATTTGATGTGCCATGATGTCATGTATGGTCTTGGCACAGGCATGGTTGTCCTTCATGAGAATCTGCAAATTAAAAACAATACATTCATAAATACAGTGATCAGGAGTTCCACCGTGAAGCGTTCCGTCCTTGATGAAAATAATGTCCCCGGCATGATAGTTATTTGTTTGGTTATCCAGTGTTAATTGAAACGAACCGGATAAGATCCGAATAATCTCATAATGGGGATGCCAGTGATAGGGCATATAATAGCGCGGACTGCGTGGAGTTTCATGATAAAAGGCAATTGGAAAGTTAAAGGTTCCCTGTTCTCTCTGCTCCTTGTAGTCGATATATTTCATAAGGTCTCCTTATCAGAAATAGGTGAATATATTACCATATTTATTTATTATAGCACTTTTATTTTGAATTACCAGTATGTATAATGTAAAATGTAAGCGGAACGTTTCACCTATGCTTACATGTATTAAAACAGTGAGCAATATTGATAGAGGAGGTAACATGTGATGGCAAAGAACAGATTAATCGGAGATTATCCGGTCATTGGGATCAGACCTACAATTGATGGCAGAAGAGGAGCCCTGAAGGTAAGAGAATCACTGGAGGATCAGACCATGAACATGGCAAGATCAGCCAAGGAACTACTTGAAAAGAATATTCAATATTCCAATGGTGAGCCTGTAAAGGTCATCATTGCCGATACAACCATTGGACGCGTGGGCGAAAGTGCAGCCTGTGCTGCAAAGTTCAAGAAGGAAGGCGTTGATATTACCCTGACGGTCACTCCATGCTGGTGCTATGGCGCAGAGACAATGGATATGGACCCTATGACGATCAAGGCAGTGTGGGGTTTTAACGGAACAGAGAGACCGGGTGCCGTCTATCTGGCATCAGTACTTGCAACACATGCACAAAAGGGTCTTCCTGCATTTGGAATCTATGGTCACGAGGTACTGGATGCAGATGATACTTCCATTCCGGCTGATGTCGAGGAGAAACTGCTTCGTTTTGGACGTGCAGCAGTAGCAGCAGCAACCATGCGTGGGAAATCCTATTTGCAGATTGGCTCTGTAACAATGGGCATCGGCGGATCGATCATCAGTCCTGAATTTATCGAAGAATACTTGGGAATGAGAGTAGAGTCTGTGGATGAGGTTGAGATCATCAGACGCATGACAGAAGGAATTTATGATCAGGCCGAGTATGAGAAAGCTCTAAAGTGGACAAAGGAAAAATGTAAAGAGGGATATGATAAAAATCCTGATTTTATCAAGAAATCTCCGGAACAAAAAGAAAAGGACTGGGAATTTGTTGTTAAGATGATGGTGATCATCAAGGATCTGATGAATGGAAATGATCAGCTGCCAAAGGGCTGTGAAGAGGAAATGGTAGGACACAATGCGATTGCAGCAGGATTTCAGGGACAGAGACAGTGGACTGATTTCTATCCAAACTGTGATTATCCGGAAGCATTGCTCAACACCTCGTTTGACTGGAACGGAGCAAGAGAGCCATATGTCCTGGCAACAGAAAATGATGTACTCAATGGACTTGGAATGCTGTTCATGAAGCTTTTGACAAACCGGGCACAGATCTTTGCAGATGTGCGTACCTGCTGGAGCGGTGAATCTGTCAAGAGGGTAACGGGCTACAGTATAGAAGGACATGCAAAAGAAGCCAACGGATTTATCCATCTGATCAATTCCGGTGCAGCCTGTCTGGATGCCTGCGGAGAAGCAAAGGATGAGAACGGAAATGCTGTTATGAAGCCTTGGTATGAGGTGACACAGGCAGATCAGGATGCGATCATGAATGCAACTGAATGGTGTGCGGCTGACAACGGATATTTCAGAGGCGGCGGGTTCTCCTCAAGATTTGAGACAAAGGCAGAGATGCCGTGTACTATGATTCGTCTGAATCTTGTTAAAAACCTTGGACCGGTATTGCAGATTGCAGAAGGCTGGACTGTAAAGCTACCGGCTGAAATCTCAGATGCTTTATGGAAACGAACTGACTACACATGGCCTTGCACATGGTTCACCCCGAGGTGTACAGGAGAAGGCTATTTTAAGACAGCATATGATGTGATGAACAACTGGGGAGCCAATCATGGTGCCATCAGCTATGGACACATCGGAGCAGACTTGATTTCACTTTGCTCTATCCTGAGAATTCCGGTATGCATGCACAACGTACCAGAAGAGAAGATCTTCCGCCCTGCAGCATGGAATGCATTTGGTTCGGATCGTGAGGGTCAGGATTTCAGAGCTTGTTCAGCTTATGGTCCGATGTACAAAACGATTAAATGATATAGGTGCTAACAGTTAATTGATTCACTCATAACAATCAATCATTACAAATGACAGAGACAGGCAACACTGTCTCTGTCTGGGTTGTTTTTATTTACTTTTTTGCATCAAGATGTTAGTATTAATTAAGGGATTCATACATAAAGGAGTCATACCTACATGCCAGCTACAATAGTAGATATCAAAGAACGAACCGGTCTATCACTTGCGACAATATCAAAATATCTGAATGGCGGGAATGTTCTGCCTGAGAATAAGGTCAAGATCGAAGCAGCGATCAAAGAACTTCATTATGAGGTGAATGAGATCGCCAGAGGACTCGTGACAAACAGGACACGTACAATTGGTGTCATCGTATATAGTATTGAAAGTCTCTTTAACGGGACGCTGCTGCGTTATATTGGTGAAAGCTTGAGGAGAAGTGGATATGGTATGCTGATCTGTGCTTCTGAGAATGACGAGACGGTTGAGGCCCAGAATGTACGCTTTCTGATCAGCAAAAAGGTGGATGGAATCATTCTGATTCCGGTTGCAAGAACTTCTGAATTTCTGAAACCGGCAGAACGGGCAGGGATACCGATAGTATTAATGGACAGAAGACTGGATGATGCCGAGTATGATTGTGTGAAGATCAATAACAGACTGGCCGCTTTTCGGGCAGTCAACACCTTGATTGAGAACAACCATAAAAGAATAGCAGTAATCAGTTCTGATGAATCGGTATATACAGGCTATGAACGATATAAGGGCTACTGCGATGCTATGAAGAGAGCGGGCTACGAGATCCCCAAGGATTATGTGAAGAATGGAGCTCATGCAATTGAGTTTGGTTATGAGAGTATGAACACGCTTCTTGCATTAAAAAATAGACCTACTGCTGTCTTTATGAGCAATTATGAAATTACGCTGGGTGCAGTCATGGCAGTCAATGAATCCGGTATACAATGCCCCGAGGAGATTTCAATGCTGGGCTTTGATGATCTGATTCTTTCCCATGTAGTGAAGCCCAGAATGAACATGGTGGTTCAGCCGATGAAGGAAATGAGTGAAAAGGCTGTAGAGATGCTGCTAAAGAGAATTAACAGCAAGGAACAGGAGTTTCCTATGGAGATTGTTATGAGTACGATTGTTCAGGAAGGAAACTCAATCGCAAAGATATAGAGTGTTACAAACCAAAGCGTTTTTGAACAGTTGGGAAGCGGAAAGGAGTTGTCTATGTCTAAACAAACTACTTACAAGAACATAGCAGGCTTTCGCTGTCTGCGTAACATTACAAAGCAGACAAATGATCTGTATCTGGTTCACTGCGGTCAGCAGCAATGTCCTCCGGGCTATACCTACGATCATAAGATTCCAAATGAGTATCATTTACACTTCGTAGTAAACGGCAAGGGAGTTCTAATCATAAACGATACCACTTATCATATCAAGAAGAATGATATCTTTTTGATTCCTAAGGGTGTTCCGATTCAATATTTTGCAGATGACAAGGAGCCTTGGGAGTATGTGTGGGTAACTTTTGACGGAGTGATGGCAAAAAGTTATCTGAATCATGCACACCTCGATGTGGATCATCCGGTGATCACTTCCACACTTGCTGTCACAACCTATACCCCATTTATTCGAAGTATCCTGGATACAAACAAGCTGACTTATGCCAATGAGATTCGAAGAGTGGGCTATTTATATGAGATTCTTTCTACACTGATCGAGGCTCAGAATGCCCAAAGTGAGAAGTATGACTATCCTTCTGAGACTTACGTGGATTATGCACTTCAATACATTAAATCCAATTATCGCAATATTAAAGTAAATGATATTGCAAACTATATTGGTATCAATCGTTCTTATCTGACAGCTATTTTTAAAAAGAAGCTGGATGTGTCTCCTCAGAAATATCTGGTGAGTTACAGGCTACAGAAGGCTGCAAAACTCTTAAAATCTACTGATATGTCCATCGCTGACATTGCGGCTGAGGTGGGCTATGCTGACTCTATTTCCTTCTCCAAAATGTTCAAACAAGAATATGATATGAGCCCAAAGGCGTATCGGGAAGCGTAAACCACCACTATATGATAATGCACGGATTGCTTCGTTGCGAAGCAACTCTCGCAATCCTACAACATTCGCAATCCGCACTAACGTGCTACTTGCTCATGTTTTACGAGTCTTAAAGTCCTGTCCGCTTACGTGCGAGCACGACGCGTACAGGAACTTTAATCCTCTTGCATTATCACATTTGGACAATTGCATCGGACATTACGACATGGTAATTGGTGAATTTGTATAGTATGATCTACGTATCGTAAACATGTATGGACAATATGTCCGCAAAAAATGGGAGGTAATATTCGATGATGAAGAAAATTGTAGCAGTTTTACTGGCGTCTGTGATGACAGCATCACTGATCGGATGTGGTGGTCAGGCAGCAGAGGCACCCGCAGCAGAAGAGCCTGCAGCAGAAGAGCCTGCAGCAGCAGAGGAGCCTGCAGCAGAGGAACCAGCAGCAGAGGCACCGGCAGCAGATGCATCAGGTGACGCACTTACCATTGCTATCTGGGATAGCAATCAGGAGCCGGGTCTTACACAGATCGTTAATGATTTTACTGCAAAGACGGGTATTGAGGCTAAGATTCAGGTTACACCTTGGAATGAGTACTGGACAATGTTAGAAGCAGGTGCAACAGGCGGATCACTTCCAGATGTATTCTGGATGCATTCCAACGAGTTCACAAAATATGCTGAGTATGATATGTTGTTAGACATTTCAGATAAGATTTCAGCTAGTACTTCATTAGAAATGAAGGAATTCCCGAGTGACATCGTAGAGCTTTACAACTATGACGGCAAACAGCTGGCAGTTCCTAAGGATTTCGATACAATCGGCTTATGGTACAATAAGACAATGTTTGATGAGGCTGGTATTTCTTATCCGGATGCAGACTGGACATGGGATGATTTTGCAGATGCTTGTAAGAAGATCACAGATCCTTCTAAGAACCAGTATGGATGCTGCATTAAGCCTTCAAACAATCAGGAAGGTTGGTACAACACTGTATTTGATATGGGCGGCTGTGTTGTAAATGAGGACAGAACAGCTTCAGGTATGGATTCTGAAGGAACCGTTAAGGCTGTAACATTTATCTCAGACTTGGCAAAGAACGGCTATATGCCTCCATATGAAGTACTTGCTGAGAACGAAGCAAATGCACTGTTAGAAGCAGGAACAGTTGGTATGGTATTACAGGGTTCATGGATGTTAGCAGATCTTTGCAACAATGATTATGTAAAAGCAAACTGTGATGTAGCAGTACTTCCTAAGGATGCTGAGACAGGCAGAAGAGTATCTATCTACAACGGTCTTGGATGGGCAATTGCAGGTAACACAAGCAAAGCAGATGCAGCATGGCAGTTGGTTGAGTACTTAGGATCAAGAGAAGCACAGCAGAAGCAGTCTGACCTTGGTATTGTTATCTCAGCTATGAAGGGCACAGAAAAGAACTGGATCAAAGCATATCCTGACTTTAACTTACAGGCATATCTGGATATGACAGAAGATATGGTCATCAGACCTTACACCAAGCATACAACTGTTTGGGAAGACAAGAACACAGAAGCATTGGTAGACGCTTGGACAGGAAAGCGTAGTGCAGAGGAAGTTTGTACAGAACTTGCTGAATTCATGAACAATGCGATTGCAGAAGAATAGTTACATCAAATAAATGGTCTAAACAATATGGGCAGGCAGCTATGCCTGCCTATATTGTACATTATGGAAACAAAACAGGTTTGTTGATTTTGTAGGAGAAGGAATATGATGAAGAAAAAAAAGATCACATCGAGAGAGAAAAGAGAGTTTTTTTGGGGATGGCTTTTTATTTTTCCTACTGTTTTGGGGTTGATGGTTTTAAACATCATTCCAATCTTTCAGACAGTATATGAGAGCTTTTTTAAAACAGGAGCATTCGGGAAAGGTAATATTTTTGTCGGACTGAATAACTACAACAAGATGTTTCATGATCCGGTTGTATGGCAGACGTTATTTAATACATTTAAATATGCCATTATTGAGGTTCCGTTCTCCATTGCAATTTCGATTATATTTGCAGTTATGCTGAATCGCAAAATCATGGGGAGAACTGTGTACCGCACCATCTATTTCCTTCCGATGGTTACAGCACCTGCGGCAGTTGCCATGGTTTGGCGTTGGCTGTACAATTCAGAGTTTGGTCTGATCAATCATCTGCTTCAAAGTATAGGACTCAAACAGGTGAACTGGATCTCAAATCCTGACACATCATTTATATCGGTAGCTATTGTTGGTATTTGGTCAATTATCGGATACAATATGGTTTTGTTCCTGGCAGGTCTGCAGGAAATTCCACGTGATTACTATGAGGCAGCAAGGATCGACGGAGCATCTCCGGTGAAGGAATTCTTTCATATCACATTACCACTTATCTCTCCGACGATGTTTTTTGTTACTGTTACTAGAGTGATCGCAGCATTACAGGTATTTGATGTCATCTATATGATGATGGATCGAAACAATCCGGCACTTCCTAAGACGAGATCCTTAGTTGTTCAGTTTTATGAGTATTCCTTTGTACAAGGGAATAAGGGATATGGTTCTGCGATTGTACTGCTGTTATTTGTGATCATCATGATCATTACCGTGATTCAGATGAGATGTCAGAAAAAATGGGTTATCTATAATTAGAAGGGAGGAACAGATATGAAAACAAGTAAAAAATCACAGATTTTCGTCCATATTGTATTATTGATTGGAGCTGTCATCATGATCATTCCGTTCCTTTGGATGGCACTGACTTCGTTTAAATCAGTCTCAGAGGCTACACAGATGAATCCATTTGTTATTTTACCGGAAATATGGAGAAAAGAGGCTTATACCAGTGTTCTAAGTAAGATGAATTTTGCTAAGCTATACATGAATACCTTGATACTGATTGCCGGACGTGTAATCTGTGCCGTAGTAACGGCAACAATGGCAGGTTATGCATTTGCCAGACTTGAATTTCCGGGGAAGAAGCTTGCCTTTTCACTGGTTCTGTTTCAGATGATGGTACCAGCACAGATCTTTATCATTCCTCAGTACCTGATGGTCAGCAAGATGAATCTGCTAAACTCCAGTTTTGCATTGATCTTTCCGGGACTTGTCAGTGCGTTTGGAACATTTTTGCTCCGACAGAATTTCATGGGACTCCCGAAGGAACTTGAGGAAGCCTCAGTTTTGGACGGCTGTAACATCGGACAGACATTTTTCTATGTGATGCTTCCGCTTGCAAAGTCGGCAATGGTAGCACTTGGTATCTTTACGGCAGTGTTTGCATACAAGGACTTGATGTGGCCGTTGGTAGTTAATACTGATCAGGCAACGATTCCTTTAAGTGCGGCACTTGCTAAGCTGCAGGGACAGTTTGTAGCAGATTATCCTGAATTGATGGCAGCTTCCATGCTTGCATTCATACCAATGGTTATTATCTATATATTGTTCCAAAGACAGTTTATCGAAGGAATTGCCACTTCAGGTGGAAAACTATAAGGAGGATTCTATGGGCATTATTTTTCACGAAGCGTCCAGACAATTCCATCTGTATAATACGGATGTCAGTTACATTATAGAAATTATGGACAATCAACAACTTGGAAATTTATATTATGGTAAAAGGGTACATGATCGAGAGAACTATTCTTATCTCCATGAAGAGGTGAGTTGCCCGCATGAAGTCTTTTGTCAGGAATCGCCTTCAACACTTGGGTTGTCACGTATGAAACAGGAATACCCGGGTAATGGAGTCGGAGATTTTCGTATAGGAGCATTTGTTGTCGAGCAGGAGAATGGCAGCAGAATATCTGATTTTCAATATGTATCTCATGAAATATATGCAGGGAAAAAGGCACTGAAGGATCTACCGGCGGTGTATACAGAGAAGGATGAGGAAGCTGTTAGTCTGGACATTTACCTGCATGATGCTGTAACAGACACAGAACTGACTTTGACTTATTCTGTGTTTGAGAATTATCCTGTAATCACCAGAAGTACAAGGTTTACACAGACTGGTGAGAGACCAATCGTTCTCCAGTCTGCCATGAGTGCCAGCGTGGATCTAAGAGACAGGAATTATGAGATGTTGCAGTTATCAGGTGCATGGGCCAGAGAACGCTCGATTATAAGACGAAAGCTTTGTCAGGGTCTGCAGAGCGTATTCAGTAACAGAGGAATCAGCAGTGCGGAACAGAATCCGTTTGTGGCCTTGGTTCGTTCAGAGACGAACGAGAATCAGGGCGAGGCGTATGGCTTCAGCTTTGTATACAGCGGTAGCTTCCTTGCACAGGTGGAGGTATGTGCTTATGACACCACCAGAGTGATGATGGGGATTCATCCGGATAATTTTGCATGGCCGTTAAGTCAAGGAGAAAGCTTTCAGACTCCCGAGGTCGTCATGGTATATTCGGACCGTGGATTGAATTATATGAGTCAGACCTATCAGGAGTTGTATGCAAAACGACTCGTAAGAGGGAACTGGCGAGATCAGGAACGCCCGATTCTGCTCAATAACTGGGAAGCAACCTATATGGACTTCGACGAGGCTAAGATTTTAAAGATAGCTGCTGCTGCGAAAGAAGCTGGTGTAGAGTTATTCGTATTGGATGATGGATGGTTTGGTACAAGAGATGATGATTCACAGGGGTTGGGTGACTGGTATGCCAACAAGAGAAAACTTCCAAGGGGGATTTCGGGATTATCAAAGGCTGTAGAAGAAATGGGGATGCGTTTTGGCGTCTGGATCGAGCCCGAGATGGTTAATAAAAACAGCGATCTCTATCGCACTCACCCGGACTGGATTATTTCTACACCGGATCGTTTTGAAAGTCCTGCAAGACAGCAGCATATATTGGATTATTCCAGACCGGAAGTGGTTGAATATATATACAATCTGCTTTCCGATGTCATTGAAGACTCCTGTATTTCATATATTAAATGGGATATGAATCGTTATATGTCTGAGTGCTATTCTCGTGTTTTGGATGCAAAGGATCAGGGAACAGTGATGCATAAGTATATACTGGGTGTTTATCATCTGTATGAGAAACTGACCACCAGATTCCCGGAGATATTATTCGAATCCTGTGCAAGCGGTGGAGCACGTTTTGATCCGGGTATGTTGTATTATGCACCTCAGGCATGGTGCAGTGATGATACGGATGTATGCGAGAGAGTCAAGATCCAGTATGGCACCAGTCTGGTCTATCCGATTCGTTCGATTGGTGCACATGTATCTGCGGTTCCGAATCATCAGAACAATCGCACCACTCCGTTAGCAACAAGAGCAAATGTGGCTTTTTACGGAGCATTTGGATATGAATTGGATCTAAACAGATTATCCGAAGAAGAATTGAAGACAGTTAAGGAACAGATTGCATTTTATAAACAGTATCGCAAATTGATCCAGCAAGGGAAATTCTATCGCATCTTAAATCCTTTTGAAGGAAATGAAGCTTCCTGGATCAGTGTCTCAGAGGATGGAAGAGAGGCTGTTGCGATGTATTTCCAACGACTGAACTCAGTAAACGGTTCCTTCTCACGCATCTTGTTGACAGGTCTCTTGGAGGATACACTTTATGAGGTGACCTATCTTGACAGGAAACTAGAGTCATACGGAAGCGAATTGATGTATGCGGGAATTCCGATTGAGCGCAAGCTGTACGATCAATTAGGCGGTGATTTTACTTCCTTGTTGTTCGTGATTAAGGCAGTATAAAATATAGCGGTTGACATTGAAGACGAACTCAAAACTGCACAGAAAGCAGTTTGTGAGTTCGTTTTTAAAATTTGGACGCGAAACGTTTCATATTTTTTTAAATAATATATTGACACATGGTATTTTGAGCAGTATAATCACTATAGCAAATGCAGAAAAGCCCAAGAATTTGGTTTTTCTTTTATTTTCAGATGAGAACGAAACGTTTCGCTCTAAGCGGAGGAAAAATGCAGAATCTATTATTGGGAATTGATATAGGTACATCAGCATGTAAGGTGGCGGTATTCGATCAATCAGGTACTGTGCTTGCACAATCCAATCAGCCATATCAGGTTTACTATCCAAAGAGCGGGTGGGTAGAGCAGGATGCTGATGAGTGGTGGCACGCAATCTGTGATGGTATTCGTGAGGTGTTATCACAAGATGGCGTTCGAGCAGATGATATATGCGGTATCGGTGTGGATGGCCAGAGCTGGTCAGCGATTCCGGTAGATCGTGAAGGAAATGTGTTACATAGAACTCCCATCTGGATGGACACCAGAGCACGGCATATATGTGACCGCATCAAGGATGAGGTGGGCACAGAGCGAATCTTTGGAGTTGCCGGAAATGATTTTCTCCCTTCCTATACAACTCCTAAGATGCTGTGGTTCAAGGAAGAAAGACCGGAGATCTTTAAAAAGACATATCAGTTTTTACAGAGCAACAGTTATATCGTATATCAACTGACAGGAATCATGAGTCAGGATTATTCACAGGGATATGGCATTCATTTCTTCCATATGAACAACCTAACCTATGATGAAGATCTGGCGAGAGAATTGGGACTTTCACCAGATCTGGTTCCGGAACTTTATCGGTGTGATGATATTGTCGGTAAGGTTACAAAGCAAGCTGCCAAATTGACAGGACTTGTAGAGGGAACACCGGTTATTGCAGGAGGTTTGGATGCAGCCTGCGGAACTCTGGGAGCAGGCGTGTATCGTGTGGGTCAGACACAGGAACAAGGTGGTCAGGCAGGCGGCATGAGTATCTGTACCGACCAAGCACTGGCACATCCTAAACTGATCTTGAGTCCACATGTAGTTCCTGGCTTGTGGCTGCTGCAAGGCGGAACCGTCGGAGGCGGCGGAACCTTAAAATGGTTTAAACAAGAATTTGGTCAGAATATGACATTTGATGATTTGACTACTGAGGCAGCACGTATAACCCCCGGAGCTGATGGAGTTACATTCCTTCCTTATATGGCAGGAGAGAGATCACCAATTTGGAATCCTGACGCCAAAGGAGTATTTTATGGTCTGTCCTTTAATAAAACAAGAGGTCATATGATCAGAGCGATTCTGGAGGGCGTAGCATTTTCTTTGGAGCATAACCTTAGGACGGCATCTGAGACCGGAATTGAAATCGGTACATTAAACGCAATGGGTGGAGCATCAAACTCAGAATTATGGACGCAGATCAAGGCCGATGTCACAGGTAAGACGATTCAGGTACCAACCTCTGATACGGCTACAACACTAGGTGCGGCTCTGCTCGCAGGAGTAGGCTGTGGGATGTATCGCAATTATGAGGAAGCCGTCAACCAGACAATCGTCATAACCAGAACGCAGGAGCCTGATATGCAGGCGCACGAGATTTATCAGAAATCTATGAGACTTTATTTGAATTTATACGAGAGTTTACAGGATACATTTTCAAAAGAGTTTTCGTGATGGGTCAAAACGAAACGTTTCGTTTACATAAAAGTAATTACAAATTGGAGGAAGAATGAAATGAAAGCAGGAGTTGTACATGCAAAGAATGACATTCGTTATGAAGAAATCGAGAAGCCAAAGGCAGAACCCGGAAAGGTCATAGTAAAGGTAAAATACACCGGTATCTGTGGTTCTGATATACCAAGGGTGAACGGCGATGCCTGTCACTACTTCCCAAATGTTTTGGGACATGAGTTTTCGGGAGTTGTAGAGGAAATCGGAGAGGGAGTTACATCTCTGAAGCCGGGAGATCATATCGCAGGGGTTCCCCTTATACCATGTATGAAATGTGAAGATTGTCAAAAGGGTAATTATTCATTATGCAAGCATTACAGCTTTATCGGCTCGAGAGAGTTTGGCAGTTTTGCTGAGTATGTATCAGTACCTGAAAAGAATGCAGTAAAGTTTGAGAACAACGTGAGCTTTGAAAAGGGTGCATTCTTCGAACCTGCAACAGTAGCACTGCACGGACTCAGAAGAGTGGATTACAAGGGCGGTAAGACAGTTGCAATCTTAGGCGGCGGAACAGTTGGAATGATGACCATGCAGTGGGCTAAGATCTTTGGAGCCAAGAAGGTGGTTGTGTTTGATATCCTCGATGAGAGATTGGATCTGGCAAAACGACTCGGTGCAGATTATGGCGTGAATTCAGGAAAAGAAAACTTCATGGATGAAGTGAAGGAGATTACAGACGGTCGTGGATTTGATTATGTATATGAAACAGCCGGAAATACCATCACCATGAAGATGGCTTTCAAACTGGCAGCAAATAAGGCTCAGGTCTGCTTCATCGGAACACCAACCAGAGATTTGTCATTTGGTGTAGAAGAGTGGGAGAACATAAACCGCAAGGAATTTATATTGACAGGATCATGGATGAGTTATTCGGCTCCGTTCCCGGGAGATGAGTGGGAACTGGTTGCACATTATTTTCAGACAGGTGAGTTGAAATTTGACGATTCATTTATCTTTCAAAAAATACCACTTTCCAAGATTGACACAGCATTTGAGATGTTTAAAACACCGGGAACCGTCAAGGGAAAGATTCTGATAGACAGTGAAGCGTAATTATGAGATGTCAGTCATCAAAACAGGTATACAACCCGGCAAATAATAGAACAAATACTATTCACAACAAGGAGGAACAGAAATGGGAGTTGAAGCATCAAAAGTACCACAGATTACGTTGAATACAGGAGATCAGGTGCCATGCATCGGAATGGGAACCTTTGGTTCAGACCGTTTTACGGCTGAGGAGGTTTCAAATGCAGTAGCAGGAGCCATTCGTGCTGGATATCGTATGTTTGATTGTGCAGCATGCTATGGAAACGAGGATCAGATCGGCGAAGTATTCCAAAAGGCATTTGATGATGGAGTTGTTGAAAGAAAAGATTTATACATCATGACAAAGGTATGGAATGACATGCATCGTGAAGTAGAGAAGTCATGTAAAAAGAGTATTGCAGATCTGAAATGTGATTACATTGATCTGTTCTTTATCCACTGGCCGTTCCCGAATTACCATGCACCTCACTGTGGCGTGGATTCACGTAATCCTGATTCCAGACCATTTTCAGTAGCAGAATTTATGGATACATACAGACAGTGTGAGAAATTAGTTGATGCAGGTCTGATCAGACATATCGGTATCTCCAATATGACGATTCCGAAGTTAAATGCAGTCATCGATCAGTTCCGTATCAAACCGGTTGCATGTGAGATGGAGATTCATCCATGCTTCCAGCAACAGGAGTTATTTGATTATCTGGTAGCACACGACATTCAGCCGATTGGATTTATGCCGTTGGGTTCTCCACAGAGACCGGAGAGAGACATGGAGCCTGATGATATCGCTGATATGCAGATCCCTGAATTCAAGGCAATCGCACAGGCACATGGTGTACATCCTGCGATTGTAGCATTGAAATGGGCTGTACAGAGAGGGCAGATTCCGATTCCATTTTCCATTCATGAGATCGAATATGTGAGCAATCTGGAATCCACCATCACAGAGCGATTGACTGAGGATGAGATGAAGGTAATCGCGACATTAGAGAAAAACAACAGATTGGTAAAAGGACAGGTATTTTTATGGGCAGGTGCCAATGACTGGCATGATCTCTGGGATGAAGATGGTGTCATAGTAGACTGTCCGGATGCAAAGTAAATCAACATAGAAATAACACACAGGTTTTAAACGGAAATAAACACAGGTTTTAGGATGAAATAAACACAGGTAAAGAGATGAAAAAGTTGGAGGCAAGGAAAATGGATGCAATGCGTTCGATGCTGCAGAAAAGAAAAAATGGTATGAGATATGCCGGAATTCCATCCTTTTGTACAGCAAATGATCTGGTTATAGAAGCATGTCTGAAACAGGCACTTCGATTTGACGATTATGTACTGGTGGAAGCAACCGCCAACCAGGTAAATCAGTTCGGCGGTTATACAGGAATGAAACCTGCAGATTATCGTGACTTTGTATACAAAATCGCAGATGGGATCGGATTTCCGAGAGAAAAACTGATCCTCGGAGGAGACCATCTGGGGCCTTTGACCTGGCAGAATGAAACTGAGCAGGATGCTATGGCAAAATCTATCGAGCTGGTGAAGCTGTTTGTGCTTGCAGGCTTTAAGAAAATCCATCTGGATACCAGTATGAGGGTGGCAGATGATCCCAAGGATCAGATGTTGACCGATGAGACGATTGCAAGAAGAGGAGCTATTCTCTATGAGGCTTGTGAAGAAGCCTATCAGGAGCTTCTGAAGAAAAATCCCTTGGAAGTTAGGCCTGCCTATATCATTGGAAGTGAGGTTCCGATTCCCGGAGGAGCACAGGAGGCTGAGGATTCTATCCAGGTTACCAGTCCGGAAGCAGTTGAACAGACGATCCGGGTGTACCGTGAACAGTTTGAAAAAAGAGGGTTAAAGGATGCCTTTGATAATATCATCGGAATCGTCGTACAACCGGGTGTTGAGTTCGGCGATGCTGATATCTATCACTATGACAGGGTCAAGGCGGCTGAATTGACTCGTTCTATGAATAAGTATGACAATATCGTTCTGGAAGGACATTCAACAGACTATCAGTCACCGGAGGAATTGCGTGAAATGGTTGAGGATGGTATCGCAATCCTGAAGGTCGGTCCGGCATTGACATTCTCTCTACGTGAAGGCTTGTTTGCATTATCCATGATTGAAAAAATGCTTGTTCCTGAAGAAAAGCAGGCTAAGTTTATAGAGGTCATGGAAGCAATTATGCTGAAGAACCCAGGAAACTGGCTGAAGCATTATCATGGTGATGATGTACAACTTGCAATTAAGAGAAAATACAGCTTTTCAGACAGATGCCGCTACTATTTTGCTCAGCCTGAGATGCAGGAAGCAATTAGAAAGCTATTCAGCAACTTGAACGAGGTGGAGATTCCACTCAGTATGTTACGTCAATATATGCCACAACAATACATAAAGGTCAGAGACGGACTGCTTTCTATGGATCCAAAGGATCTGGCAGAGGATTGTGTTGTACATTTGGTTGAGGATTATAACTATGCAACAAAGCTAAATTACGTCATCAGTGATGCGGTTTGCGGATAGAGGAATGGAGGAAACAATATGGCATTAGTATCTTCAAGAAAAATGATGCTCGAGGCAGATCAAAATGGATATAGCATAGGAGCATTTAATGTTGAGAATATGGAAATGGTTATGGCCGTGATCAAGGCAGCAGAGGAAATGCGTGCTCCCGCAATCTTACAGACCACACCATCAACGATTAAATATGCAGGACTTTCCATGTACTATGCAAATGTAAAGACAGCCGCACAAAGGGCAGCAGTTCCAATCGCACTGCATCTGGATCACGGTAATAGTTTTGATCTGGCTATGCAGGCTCTTAGGACGGGGTATACATCTATTATGATTGATGGTTCCCAGAAGCCTTTTGAGGAGAACATCATACTCAGCAAACGCGTTGTAGATGCCTGCAGACCTTCAGAAGTTCCGGTAGAGGCAGAACTCGGAAAGGTTGGAGGCAAAGAGGATGATCTGGACTGTAAAGATCCCGGTTATACGGATCCTCTGGATGCGGCAGAATTTGTTAAGAGGACAGATATTACATCACTGGCAGTAGCAATCGGTACTGCACATGGGATCTACAAGGGAGAACCCAAACTCGATGTAGAGAGACTGTCAGAGATCAGAAAACTTGTGTCCATACCGCTTGTACTTCACGGAGCATCGGGAGTACCTGATGATACAGTCAGAGAATGTATCAGACGGGGGATCAGCAAGGTGAATTTTGCAACAGAATTAAGAATCGCATACAGCAATGGCGTCAAAGAGTATTTGAAGGTCAATCCTGATGCCTTTGATCCAAAGAAGTATGGCTGTGTCGGTATGGAATATGTCACAAATCTGGTGAAAGAGAAAATAAAAGTTTGCGGATGTGACAATAGAGCATAGGGGAGGAAGAAAATTGGAAAAGATCAAACA
>CAZVYQ010000038.1:0-29439 GCA_964631375.1 uncultured Lachnospiraceae bacterium
CCTGCTGATATCATGTAGATATTCCTCCTTAATACGTTCCGTTAATAATTCCTTATCAGTTTATACTAAATGATTGCATATTTCAACAACTTTTTTTATCAAATGCTATGAGCCAGTCAATTGCCTCCAGATAACCTTGGAAACCATGTCCTTTGATCAACTGATTGCATACACTGGCAGTTACCGTTTTATGACGCCATTCCTCCGGTCTCTCTGTAATGTCAGAAATGTGCACCTCCACCTTCGGAGTCGAAATCGAATGTAAAGCATCCATTAATGCATAACTGTAATGACCATATGCACCGGGGTTGATCACAATCCCCTTGACATCCTTATCATAATAGCTTTCCTGAATCTTATCGATCAAGGCTCCCTCATGATTGCTTTGAAAGGTTTCTATCAGAATATTCTCCTTTGCTCCCTTTTTCGCAATCAACTGACAAAGAGAATCATAATCCTCCCGTCCATAAACATCTACCTCTCGAATTCCCAGAAAATTAAGATTGGGACCATTGATTACCAATATCTTCATATGACCATCTTCCCTTCTTTACTCTTCATGTATAATCTTCTGTACGATTTCCTCAACAGATAACTGATCAGTCTCGATGATACGATCTGCAAGCGTCCTGTAAGTCGGATCTCGAAGAGCCAATAGCTTATAAATCATTTCTGTCGCATCTTCTCCTGACAAAATCGGGCGACTGGTATCACCCTTTAATCTGTCTATGACAGTCTGCTCACTTACCTTTAAGTATATCACCTTTCCACACTTTTTTAAATACTTATGGTTATTCAGTGTCATAGGGAGTCCTCCCCCGACTGAAATCACCGTTTGATTCATCGTTCCAGAGACTTCTTCCATGATTAGGGTTTCCAGCTGTCTGAAATACCCCTCACCATTCTGAGCAAATATCTCCTGAATCGTCATGGATTCACCTTCCTCGATCAGTTGATCCGTATCTGCAAAGGTATATCCCAATGTTTGTGCAAGCAATTGTCCTACTGTCGTTTTCCCTGAACCCATAAACCCAATCAATACAATATTATCCATCAATCAGTCCCTCTCCATGCAAAGCATTGATCAATTCACCAATCAATTCCTCAGACAACTCGATATGATTCCATAATTCATATGCTGCCACAGCCTGATAGATTAACATCTTACTGCCATTCAAGGCAACTCCACCTTCCTGTTTTACAAGCTCCATAAAGCGAGTCTGCTTCGGTCGATAGATCAGATCCACTGCAATATCTAACTTCTTATAAAAATTGCTGTCAGATATAACCACCTCATTCACATTTGGATATAAGCCCACAGAAGTACATTGAAATGCAATTAATTCATTCTGCAGCTTATGATACTCCTCAATTCTGTGTGCCCTTACAATCACCTCATGTCTGTGCTCATCAGCTGTATATTGATGTACTGCCTCTGCCAGACTGACAGCCTTCTCATAACTGCGATTCAGGAAATATATCTCTGCCGCGCCATCAGCTGCACACATCATTGCAGTTGCTCTTGCTGCACCTCCCGCTCCCAGTATTACAATCTTTTTGCCAAAAAGAGAGACTCCGGCCTCCTTCAGTTCACGCCTTAGCCCAATCACGTCAGTATTATATCCTTTATAACCGTTTTGGGTTTTGACAAGCGTATTAACCGCTCCAATTCGCTCCGCCTCAGGATCAATTGCTGATAAAGCACTAATAACCGTATTTTTATACGGAACCGTTACATTCAACCCCTGAATGCCCAGCAAAAATGCACCCCTGACAGCTGATTCCACTTCACCTGCAACCTCAAAGGGCAGATAGACAGAGTTGATCTTTGTCATTGCTGCCAATCTGTTATGAATAGCCGGTGACAGCGTATGTCTGACCGGATATCCAATCAGCCCATATACACTGGTATTACCATCAATCTTACACATGCTTAATCCTCTTCAGATAGAAAAATAATACAATACGCTCCAGTCTCCGTTTTAATACAATCTGAATCTCTTCCTTCGGATGAATGGGTTTTACCAGAACACTTCTGATCCCCGCCTTCTTAGCGCCCCAAACATCTGTAAACAACTGATCTCCGACAAACAATGTTGTATCACGATTGCTTCCCATCTGCTCCATTGCTTTGATATAACCGAACGTACCGGGCTTATTTGCCTTATGGATATAGGCAACCTGTACTGCATCATTGAACATCTTCACACGAGGCTCCTTGTTGTTTGACAGAAGCAGTATTTGATATCCCAGTTCTTTCAAATGTGAAAACAACGCAATACTTCTCTCATCTGCAGGAGCACCATGCGGTACAAGAGTATTGTCAATATCAAAGATCAACCCTCTATATCCCTCCTGATACAGTTTGTCATAATCAACCGCATAGGCTGATTCCATATAATCATCCGGATAAAAAGTAGAAAACAGACCATTTTTGCCCGGTTTTGTTTCATTGATAACGATCGCAATAAAAATCAGTACACATCCTGTTACCATTTTACCACTCATAATCTCATGTAAAAACAGTGCTGAGCAAAGTACTCCGAATACGGATTCAGTAGACATTAACAGCGAAGCGGTTGCCGGCTTCAGATACTTTTGACATACATTTTGCAGTAAAAAGGCTATCATTGTTGAAAAAAGTCCTAAATAAAGCATTGAAATAATGACCGACGAATTCCTGACTGCATCCATTGGAAAGGTTTCACCCATCACACATGCGGTAATCCATGAATAAACTGCTGCAAACACCATCTGTAACACAGCAATCAGAACAGGATCATCTGTTTCCGTGTATTGATCAATATAAATAATTTGAAATGCAAACAGGACTCCACATGCCATTGTGAGAGCATCGCCTATATTGACGCTTAGATCTCCTTCCAGTGTCAACAATCCGATTCCGATAATCGCAATGAATGCGGCCGTCACGCAATAACGATCAGGCTTGCCTTTATGTAATAACCAGCTCAAAAAAGGAACTACAACCACATACACAGTTGTCAAAAATGCATTTTTCCCTGCGGTTGTATAATCACAGCCGATTGTTTGAACCAGATATGCTGCAAATAAAAAGAAACCTACCCATGCACCATGTAACAGGATCTTTCGGTTGATCCTGCGCAGTCTTTTCAGAAACACGATCGACAGCATTACTCCTGCAATCGTAAATCGAAACGCCAACATGTAGATCGGTGATACATCGTCCAGTGAGTTCTTTACAACGACAAACGCAAATCCCCATAAAAAAGCTGTAAGCAGTAAACCAAATCCAGATAATATCTTTGTTCTTCTTTTTGTAACTTGTTCCATTTTACTAATACTCCCCTTATATTCTGCACTCTTATCAAATCATTTTATCAAATCAGTTCGTTTCTGTAAACAAATCTTTCCCAAATACCAACTCCGTGGCCATTCATTTTGCTCAAATGAAAAAAGAGTCAACCTGACTCTTTTTTTAACAACAAAGCTACCATTCCTATTCGTGCATTCACTGCATCAGCTCCGGAAATTTCTGAAAGACGAGACCATCCTCGTCATTAATGATACTGCTTCCCGAGCCTACAAAGTACTGATACTGCTCAAGCATGGAATCCTTTTTCATATCTGATATTGCTTTTTCGACATCCAATTCCATCAATGAACTGTCACGTCCGATCAGACTGACTTCTTCATCACGATTGAATTTCAAAGAAATATCCTGAAGATCCGAGGTACTTGTACGATCGGCCAGTCCCGATTCCTGTGCCGGAGATAATGTGATATTCTCCTGTACTTGATCCTGTGTTTTCGGTTCTTCTCTATCCTGTAAAGCGGGCTGACGGATTTCTGTATCGGTTGCCGGAACATCCTGACCTGCTACCGGAATCCTATTAACAGCATTTTGCGACTGATAATATTGGAACAAATCATATTGACCATGTAGACCGTTGATTGCCATATGAATCATTCCTCCTTTGTGATTAGATAATTGATTAACATAATGTGTTACAATTAATTATACAGTAACTTCATTTATTTTTCAATTAAATTATCGACATAAGAAGAGTTTTTCTTAATACCACACATTTATCCAATTCCTGCAGATTTCAACAACTGTTTTGTATATGGATGTTTCGGATGGAAATAAACATCATCAATATCGCCCTGCTCTACGATCTCTCCGGCCTTCATAACCATTACACGACTGCACAACTGATAAACCACCTTAAGATCATGTGATATAAACAGAATTGCGATCCTCAGATCCTGATTGATCCGCTTCAACAAATCAATGATCTGGGCCTGTACAGTCACATCCAATGCCGAAACAGGTTCATCTGCAATTAGAAGCTGTGGATTCAGAACCAGCGACAATGCAATACAAACCCTTTGTCTCTGACCTCCTGACAGTTCATTTGGATATCGTTGTGCAAATTCCTCATCCAGCCCAACTCTCAACAGTCTTCGCAATACCTTTGCATTTCTCTCCTCATTGCTCATTCCACCCTGGATTCTAAGTGGTTCTTCTATAATCCAACCAACCTTCTTACTTGGATTAAGAGAGCCAAAGGGATCCTGAAAGACCATCTGTGGGTGCTCTGAATGATGAATGATACTGCCCTCGGTGTCCCGAACCATACCAAGGATCGACCTTCCCAAAGTTGATTTACCACATCCACTCTCTCCCACAAGACCTACGATTTCTCCACGTTTCATATAAAACGAAATATCATGTAGTATCTGCTTTCGCTTTCCGGCACCGCCAAACAGGTTTGTGTTGGTTTTATAATATGTATTTAATTCATTCACTTCTAAAATATAATCTTCCATAACCATGCTTTCTTCATAAAATTGATAATCTATGATTACTGCTACTGTTTGGTTCTGATGATCTTCGGAATTGCATCAATCAGGTTCTTTGTATAATCTTCCTGTGGGTCTTCAAATATCTGTTCCGTTTCTCCCTGTTCTACAATTCGTCCCTGATACATTACAATCACACGCTCACACAGTTGTTTTACCAAACTCAAATCATGCGAAATAAAAAGAATTGCCGTATTCTGTTGTTGATTGATCCGACGCAATAGTTCAATGATTTGAGCCTGAACCGTAACATCCAAAGCAGTAGTTGCCTCATCCGCGATCATCAGTTTTGGATGGCAGATAATCGCAGATGCAATCATAACTCTCTGCCGCATTCCTCCTGATAACTCATGTGGATACATGTGATAGACCTTTTCCGGTTCACTCAACTCAACATCTCTGAGCGCCTCTATTGCCCTCTGATAGCGTTCTTCCTTAGTCAAATCAGTGTGAATCCTCAGGCTTTCTTCCACCTGCCAGCCGATCTTTTTTACCGGATTTAAGGATGTCATCGGCTCCTGAAAGATCATGCTGATCTCATTTCCCTGCAGGCTTCTTAGTTTTGCCCTTTCACAGGTTAAAAGCTCCAATCCGTCAAAAACGATTTGACCACGTTTTTGCATATCGTGTCGGGACAGCAGCCCTGCAATAGCAAGCGCCGTCATTGTCTTGCCTGAGCCTGATTCTCCTACAATACCGACAATATCACCCATATCCATATGAAGATCAAAATCATATACTACTGTTTCAGGAATCAGGTGATCATGAAACTCGATATTCAGATCCGTTACATCTAGCATGTGGACCTCCTTTTCAAGCCCTCTGACAGCAATGCAAAGCCCAGAATCATCAATACAATCATCAAACCCGGGAACAATGCACACCATGGTGCCGAAATCAAAAACACCTGTGCTTCAGACAACATTCTGCCCAGACTTGCATCAGGCGGCTGTACACCAATTCCCAAAAAACTCATGCTTGCTTCAGCAAGTACAGCATTATTAAACCCAATAATCACTGATGACAACAATACCGGCCATGCATTAGGCAATATATGAACAAACATAATGCGAATCGCACCTGCCCCCATAAGTCTTGCACTTTTTACATAATCCAGATTTCTATAATGAATGAATTCGCCACGTACAATACGTGCAAAACTCGGAATAAATACAACTCCAAGTGCAAACATGACATTATATTTTCCACTGCCCATAATACTGATGAATACCAATGCCATCAGTATACTCGGAAATGCCAGGACCGCATCATTGAAACGCATCAATACTTCATCAGCCACGCCACCATAATAACCGGTCACCGCCCCAAGAATCGTACCGAATCCCGCACCAATTCCAACTGTACATAGTGCAATGAAAAGTGTTGTTCCTGTGCCCTTCAAGATACGACTGAAAATATCTCTTCCAAAATTATCGCAGCCCATCAAATGTTGCCATGAAACTCTCGCAAACTTATCTGCCGAATTCATGGCATCAGGATCGTATGGAGTATAAAGAATGCCAACTGCAACCAACAGTACAATGATTGTCGTTATCGCAAATCCGATATAAAACTGATAATCCTTCTGTTTCATGTCTACTGTCCTCTCACTCTTGGATCTAGAATCTGGTATACAATATCCACGAGAAAATTGATAATCAAAACAATCACTGCAATACATACTATAATAGCTTGTACTACCGGGTAATCACGATTTGCTATTGATGTAATCAGCAGTCTGCCAAACCCCGGTATGGAAAACACCTGCTCTATGATGATGGAACCCGCTACGATATCTGCAAGTGTCATCCCCAAAAAAGTCACCACCGGTATCATGGCATTTTTTAACACATGATGATATAAAACACCATTTGTCCGATTGCCCCTGCTGTATGCCGTCCGAACATAATCTGATTTCATTTCTGATAAAAGTGATCCCTGCAGCATCTTTGTTGCCATTGCAAGTTTGGGCAGTGCTATGGCAACCGCCGGAAAGAATAGATATCCAATAAAACCCGCAATACTGGTTGTATATGACACAAAGCCCCCAGGTTGAAATAATCGGAGCAGAATTCCAAATAAATATGTAAATAAGATTCCGATAAAGAATGGTGGAGCAGACATAATGATCTGATTCAGAATATTGATTGCCTTTGTTGTAGGTTTATCCTTGTGCTTTGCTGTATAGATTCCAAGCGGAATCGTCCCTGCAACGATTAGAATAAATGACATAATCGTCAATGTCAGTGTGATTGGCAGCTTACCTGCAAGCATACTGCTGACAGACATATGATAACTGTAGGAAGTGCCCATATCTCCAAGGAAAAAGTCTCTCAACCATCCCAGATAACGAATCGGAAGCGGTTGGTTCAACCCCATCTGTTCCTGCAGTGCTGCAATCTTCTCCGGTGTAGCCTGTGTGCCCAGCATCTTAATCGCAGGATCACCCGGAATGATCTGAAATGCAAAAAAGGCAAGAAGCGATACAAGCAGTAAAGTTAATATGAATGTGAATAACTTCTTTGCAATGTATCGCATTGGCTCGCCCTCTTATAAACAAAATGTTAGTGATATGAATACTAATTCATAAATACTATCGTAATTTCAGTAAACTCATATCTTGTACGTATAACGGATAAAACTCATAACCCTCAAATCTGTCATTCAGTGCTACAAACTCTGCCATATCCTGAATATATACATTTGCTGCTTCTTCTGTCAGAATCGTTTCTAGCTGTTTGTATAACTCTGTCTGCTTCTCTTCATCATTACAGGTAATGACCTCAGCATAAATCTTGTCATATTCTGGACTGTTAAAATTGATAAAGTTGTTACCTGCCTTTGATTCAAACCTGTCCAACAGAGCTCTTGCTGTCAGTTCAGCAGCATCCACACCAATGACGGTTGATTCATAGTTGCGATCTGCATACACATCAGACAACCAGCTACTCCATTCCACCTGTTCAATTCTTGCATCAATATTGATTGCCTTCAACTGCTCTACCAAAACCTGTGCGGTATCTATGTGCGGCTGATAATTACTTGGAACAGTAATCGTCATGGAAAATCCATCCTCATATCCTGCTTCCTTCATGAGGGCCTTCGCTTTATCCAGATCCTGATTATACACATCGGCAAGCTCAGGTACATAATACTTTCCGAATGCCGGGAACATCGAGCTTCCGATTTCAGTACCCTTTCCGTCAAAGGTCAGATCAAATATCTCCTGTTGGTTCACCGCATAGCACATTGCCTGACGTACCCTTACATCATCAAACGGTTTCACTGCATTGTTCAGGTATAATGCCTGAACCAAATTCATGGTACCTTCATAGATATCAAATCCGTCTCCCAATTCATTGACTTGAGCAGATGTCAATCGAGCAAACATATCAATCGAACCGCCCCGTAGGTCCATCACGATCGTATCTGCATTGGGACATACTTTATACTCAACTGTTTCAATGTTTGCCGGAGTTCCCCAATACTCATCAAATCGTTTCACGATGAAATTCTCCTGTGGTGAACGTGAAACATATTGATAGGGGCCTGTACCAATCGGTTTTGTGTCAGATTCTGCATTGTCTTTTGGAATGATGGCTGTTGTCATATAGGACAAAAAGTCATTGTTTGGTTCTGACAATACGATCTCTATCGTTTTGTCATCCGGTGTATTGACGCTCTTTATAATAGAATACGCCTCTACCAACGGTTCTCCCTCTGTGGTATCGGCGCATTTTTCTATGCTGTATTTCACGTCCTCTACCGTAACGGGATTACCATTGTGGAACTTGATGCCTTCTCTCAAGGTGAATGTATATGTCATCTCATCTTCTGATACTGCATACTCGCTCGCTACTGCAGGGATTAAATTACCATTTGAATCAGGCTTTACAAGCCCTTCATAAATGTTAAATAATACTTCCTTAGTTCCTGCCGCAACTGCAATGTGTGGGTCAAGACTATCTTCCAGATCCTGTGGAATACCTACCACAATCTTTGAAGAATCACTCGCCTTATCACCTGAGCATCCGCCCAGTGCAATAGTCAGTGTGAGAATCACCATCACCAAGAGAGCATTTGTAATACTCTTCTTCATCTGTGTGATCTCCTCTTCTAAAAAATGGTGTATTGTACAATACTGTAACATTGTATACAATACACCACTTATTCGTCAAGTGTTTTCGTATTAATATTTTCGTTAATATTTCTTACTCCAAAACCTTCTTTAACTCATCCATAAAGGTATTAATATCCTTAAACTCTCTGTAAACAGAAGCAAATCTGACATATGCGACTGCCTCCAAATCCTTAAGTTTGTTCATCACGAGTTCACCGATCACTGCACTTGGAACTTCTTTTTCTTCTCTGCTGAAAATATCCGTTTCAACTTCGTCAATCAATTGTGTGATCTGAGCAGCAGATATCGGTCTTTTGTGACAGGCACGTAAAACACCGGCCTCGATCTTAGAGCGGTCATAAGTCTCTCTGTTATTGTCCTTCTTAATGATAATCAGCGGAATTGTCTCTACTTTTTCATATGTTGTAAATCTCTTATCGCATTCATCGCATACACGGCGACGGCGAATTGAGTTGTTATCATCTGCCGGACGGCTGTCGATAACTCTTGTGTTTTCATGACCACAAAACGGACACTTCATCGTAACTCCCTCTCATTCTCTCTTTTGTTTTATCCAGATATCAGGATATATTTAGTATAAGCCAATATCTTGTATTATGTCAACTCTAAGTTTCCATATCTATGACTAATTTCCAGCTTTTACAATCCCCTTGAGATCTCTCCTAGCGTTCAGCAATATCCACCAGAATAATATCTGGCCCGATCTGTTTTATTTGACAAAACTGAATGACATATCCACTGTCTGAATTGAACAGATTGCAGATACTACGGCGTTCCGGTACAATGATTTCTTTAATACAGCCTGTACAGATATCAATCTCCAGATCCCCTATATAACCAATCTTTTTACAATTCTTAATATTGACGACTTCTTTTTCCTTAAGCTCCGACAATCTCACGAAATATACCTCGAACGCTTTTGTATATTTTATGCCGTCAGATAGTTTTTCATGACTCTCAGTGCATTTTTTTCCAGCCTGCTCACCTGTGCCTGTGAGATACCAATGGATTCAGCGACCTCCATTTGTGTCTTTCCTTCAAAAAAGCGAAGAACAATAATATCGTTCTCCCGTTCAGACAGCTTCTTCATAGCCTCACTTAAAGAAAGCTGCTCGATCCAGTTTTCTTCTTTGTTCTTTTTATCGCTGATCTGATCCATGACATAGAGTGTATCACCGCCCTCTGTATAAACCGGTTCGTAGAGACTCATAGGATTTTGGATTGCATCCAGAGCAAACACAACATCTTCTTTGGAAATCCCGATTTCATTCGCGATTTCCACAATGGTCGGTTCCTTTAAATTCTTTTTAGTCAGGCCTTCTCGTGCATAGATTGCCTTATATGCCGTATCCTTCAGCGAACGACTGACTCTGATCGTATGGTTGTCTCTTAAAAACCTTCGTATCTCACCGATGATCATCGGAACCGCATAAGTGGAAAACTTTACGTTGAGAGAAGCATCAAAATTATCAATTGCTTTGATCAATCCGATACATCCTATCTGAAACAGATCATCCACATTTTCGTTGCTGGCAGAAAACCGTTTGATCACACTTAGCACCAACCGAAGATTGCCCTTGATGTACTCTTCTCTTGCTTTTGTATCGCCCTCTTTAATTCTTGCAAATAATGCATCCTTTTCCACATTGCCCAACAGAGGAAGTCTTGACGTATTGACACCGCATATTTCTACTTTTCCTTGCACCATTTTGTGAATGCCTCCTGTCTAATAAAATCATTCACAAAACAACACAAAATTATACATCAAAATGCTTCTCTTAAATCACTTTACTCAAATCTGACAATTTCTCTTTTCAAACGTTTGATGATTTTCTTCTCCAGTCTGGATATGTAGGACTGCGAGATCCCGAGCAGTGTGGCAACCTCTTTCTGTGTCAGTTCCTCTCCATTCTCTGATTCAAGTCCATAACGAAGATTCACGATCATCCTCTCCCGTTCAGTCAATTTATCAATAGCACGATTCAGAAGATTCCGTTCCACCTCGTTTTCTATGTCCTTATAAATCACATCCTCCTCTGTTCCCAATATATCAGATAATAACAACTCATTTCCATCCCAATCGACATTCAAAGGTTCATCAATTGATACTTCCAGCTTCGTTTTAGAATTTCTACGCAGGTACATCAGGATCTCATTTTCAATGCAACGTGACGCATAGGTTGCCAGTTTAATCTTTTTATCTCGGTCGAATGTATTGATTGCTTTGATCAAACCAATTGTCCCGATCGAGATCAGATCCTCTACACCGACTCCTGTGTTGTCGAACTTCTTAGCAATATATACTACCAAACGAAGATTATGTTCAATCAGTATCGTTTTCGCTTCTTTATCAAATTGTGTTCCCAGGTCTTCTATCACCTCAAATTCTTCATCTGCTTCAAGGGGAGCCGGTAATACCTCAGCCCCTCCGATATAATGAATCTCACCAGGCTCGCCGCCTATCAGTGAAGATTTTGCAATCATCTTAAACCTGAAACATCCAGGCATCGCTATTTTAAACAACATATTTATTCCTCCTATTGATTGATCAGTTTTGCACTTAGTATCATCTCGTATGTTCTACTTCGATCGACTTCTGCATCACAGACACCAAGCATTGGTTTTTCAACCGTAATTGTGTTCCCATTGATCTCTATCAGCATCCTATCTGCCATAAATCCATGTAATAATCCACCCGGATTTCCTATCGAATAATATGGAATTACTCGATAATTTTCAGCAAGTTCCATATATCCGAGCTGTTCTGCCTGCAATTTACCAAGTATGCTGACCGGTTTGCCGCTGATTGGTTCCCTGAGAAGATTTCCGGTATCAACAAATCCAATTGTCTGCAGCAAACGCCCTCGATAACTAATCTGCACTGGGCATATATCCTTTTGATTTACCAGCCATTTCCATAATCGATAGAGTTCTGTAAGCACCAGATAAGAGATTCCTGATATCATCAAAAATATAACAATGTTAAGTCCTTTCTGATCCATAAAAAAAGGAGTATGACATAGCCACTCCAAAAGGCCACCCATTATAAAGGTAAATCCACACGATAACAGCAGGGCCTTTAAAAACATTTGTAACCTTCGTATACGAAAGACCAGCCATAGGATCAGTCCTTTTCCAACTATATATGTAATGAGAAGTCGAATCGGATAGGGAATCAAAGGTATCACCATCATTGCACAGGTGATTATGCTTGTGAACACGCTTCCGGATATAATCCTTGCTCTTCTGACTCTATAATGTAAGACACGTACAGTCATGGCATAGATGATATACTCAGGTATCAGATTCATCAGAAAAATCAGATCAATATATACTTCATACATATCTCATCCTTTGCACCTCCTCTCCAAATATAGTTTTCTGCTTCTCAATCACTATATCCCATTCACACTGAATTATTTGTCAAACGATGTACAATTCCATTATTTTTGCACGCAAAAAACGCCTGGTATCACCAGGCGTTTCGAATCATACTTTATTTATTATTTTTTAGAAAATCCGGAATTTTTATTGCTTTAGACTCTATTTTGCTTTCAATCGGAGCCTGTGGTCTCTGAGCCGTACCAAACTGATTCATGGGAGTAGGAAGCGGCTGTGGTGCTGCCTGCTGTTGATGCATCGGCTGTCCCATACCCATAGGCTGTACTCCACCCGGCATCATACCCATGCCATTACCCGGCTGTTGATGCATCGGCTGTCCCATACCCATCGGCTGTACACCGCCCTGCGGCTGTCCCATAGGCGGCTGTCCCTGAGATCCCATCGGCATATTGTGTGTTGCCGGCTGTGTTCCGAATCCGGTTGCCATACCACCTTGACGTTGTGAATATGTATAACCGGTTGAATAGCGGTTCATCGCTGACTGTGCCGCTGAAACAGACTGTTGCATATCAAGACCTGTCGCAATCACAGTAATCGTACATGCATCAGACATTCTGTCGTCATACATTGCACCAAAGATAATATTAGCCGTATCTCCTGAGAGATCCTGTACGTAGCTGACTGCATCATTGGCATCCATCAGTGTAATATCACCGGATACATTGATGATCACATGAGAGGCTCCTGAAATCGTAGTCTCTAACAATGGACTTGCCACTGCCTGTTTCACTGCTTCAAGCGCTTTGTCATCACCCTTGGCAAAACCGATACCAATATGTGCAACACCCTTATCCTGCATAACTGTCTGTACATCTGCAAAATCAAGATTAATCAATGCAGGTACATTAATCAGATCAGTTATTCCCTGAACTGCCTGCTGTAATACTTCATCTGCCTTCTTTAATGCTTCCGGCATTGTTGTTCGTCTGTCTACAATCTCTAAAAGCTTATCATTTGGGATGACAATTAATGTATCAACGTTTTCTTTAAGCTTTTCAATTCCGCTGACAGCATTCACCATACGTGTTTTTGCCTCGAACTTAAACGGCTTTGTTACAACTCCGACAGTTAGTATGCCCAAATCCTTAGCCACCTGTGCAACTACCGGTGCTGCACCGGTTCCGGTACCGCCACCCATACCGCAGGTGACAAACACCATATCAGCACCCTTGAGTGCACTCGTAATCTCTTCGATGCTCTCCTCGGCTGCCTTTTCACCAATCTCAGGCTTAGCACCAGCTCCAAGTCCCTTCGTAAGCTTGTCCCCGATCTGTAACAGCCTTGGTGATTTACATAACTGCAGTGCCTGCTTGTCCGTATTAATCCCAATAAACTCGACTCCTGCAATATTCTCATCAATCATTCTATTAACAGCATTGTTACCTGCACCACCGACTCCGATTACAATAATCTTTGCTGCAGATTCTGCCTCGTTAGTTTTTATTTCCAGCAAGGTAAATTCCTCCTTCTTATGCCAACGCCCTATTATTTCTACTCCACAATAGAAAAAACAATCATATTTATACTATCATATAATTTTTCAGGCAAATTATCAACCTAAAATTTTAATATTTCTTATATTTTTTGCATATTTTGCAACAATTCACCTGATTTATTCCTTTTGAAACGTAAATGTACCACTATCATCGGAGTAATTTTCCATATACAGTGTTCCGGACAGCCCAATTGTTTTCGGAAGCAGATATTGAAGTTTGTTTATTTTTTCATCCAAATGGTCGCTTGTCCCGAGATAAACCTTCACCTGACCAAAGTATAACGTAATATTATCACCTGTGTCAAAGTAAATTCTATCCGTAGATACACCATATTTTGTCAGCAGTTGAGTGATGTTCAGAATCAGTTTAAATACTGTTTCATCCTCTACCGGCAATTTTTCATGTAAAACCACATGATCAAATGTCAATCCGGTCACAAACGGAATCCCATCCATCTGTTCAATTGAGCTTTCGACAACGATGCCATCCTTATCAAAATATAAATATCTTCCAAGGAACTCAACATATCCTGCAACCGCCTTCTCATATACATGAATGATTAATGTATCCGATGATTCCAGTTCCACCTCCATTCTCTCTATAAAAGGAATATCAGTAATTGCGTGATTTCTATACTTTATGTAATAGTACAAGGTGCTGTTACCAAATTTTTGATCCAGCACCATTGCCTTGATCTCATCATCGGTATAATGCTCATTTCCATCAACCCTAACAGTTGTAACCGTATAATTTGATTTTAATACAACAGCCGCTACTCCGACAAATACAAACGTAATCGCAGCAATCAAAAAGAACTTTTGTATTCGTGTTAAACCAATCGTGGCATAATCATTTGCCATAATACCACCCTGTCTGCAGACACATAAGGCTACAGATATTTCACCGAGGCAGAAAGTTCCTTTAAATCCTTTACTATGTCCTCATATCCGCGTTCAATAAAATGTGCCCTTTCTATAATTGTATTGCCATGTGCAATTAACCCTGCAATGACCAGTGCCGCTCCACCTCGTAGTTCGCTTGCTTCCAAAGTTTTTCCATATAATCTAGGAACGCTCTCTATCACTGCCTCTCGGTCGGTAATGGATATGTTAGCACCCATTTTTTTCAGTTCACTGACAACCTGATATCGTTCTTCAAAAATCGTCTCTTTGATTCTACTCGTACCGTCTGCAATCGTCAATACAGCCATAATCTGTGATTGCAGATCAGTTGGAAATCCCGGATATGCCTCTGTCTCCAGATACGGAACACACCCCTCTGCCTGTTCTGCATCAATGACCATACCACATTTTTCCCCATGACGTATCCTGCTGATTTTTGCACCCATACGAGTCAGTGTCTGCTGCAAAGCATCCATCTGCTCCATCGGAGCGTCATACAAAATCGTTGAACCGCGCGTTCCCACTGTTGCAAGAGAATAGGTTCCTGCTACGATCCGATCTGACGGTATCCGATATGTGATCGAATGAAGCTGTTTTATGCCTGTAATATCTATAATATCTGTACCAATTCCTTTAATAACGGCTCCTGCACACTGTAGAAAATCGCATAATGACACTACTTCCGGTTCCATAGCTGCTCCGATGATTGTCGTATTGCCTGTTGCACAGACCGCAGCAAGTATGATATTCTCTGTTGCTCCTACACTCGGAATGGGCAGAGTGATCTGAGTCCCGGCGATTTCATCCGTTTTCGCATACAGCATTGCTTCATCGGTTTCTATTTGAATCTGCATTTGCTCCAAAGAAGATATATGCAGATCAATCGGCCTTTTGCCAATTGTACAGCCACCCGGATATGGCACATAGGCCCTTTTGTTTCTTCCCAGCAACGCTCCTAATAATATAATCGACGAACGCATCCTTCCGGCATACTTATCAGAAATCCTGTGTCCATCACAATGCGTAGCATCAACAGTCAATACTTCTTCATCTTCCCATGTAGCTATACATCCAATTTCTCTTAATATATGAATCAAATAATATATATCAAGAATCCTCGGACAATGTTCCAGTCTTGTGATTCCCCGGATCAACACCGTTGCCGTCAAAATCGGAAGTGCTGCATTCTTAGAGCCCTGTATTCTTGTTTCCCCGTATAAGGGTCTTCCTCCGCATACCATAATAGAATCCACGTTGTTCCCTCATACTTATCAACAACACTTATTCTATTTATATGCTTGTGATGACAAATCGTGTATATTACTTCTCCAGCTTAATGCTGCGTGAAACACTTAGAACCATTCCGATTTCTATCAACAGGAACATAACCGAAGTACCTCCGTAGCTGATAAACGGAAGGGTTATTCCAGTATTTGGTATAGAATTCGTAACAACCGCAATATTTAATATAACCTGAATCGACATATGAGCCATGGTTCCTACTACCAAAAGGGCTCCAAACAGATCCTGTGCATTATTTGCAATCACCATAAATCTCCAAACCAATAGCAAAAACAGAATGATGACTGCTATCGCACCAAACAGACCCAATTCCTCGCAGATGATTGAGAAAATCATATCATTCTGTGCCTCAGGCAAAAAGCCTAACTTCTGCATACTCTGTCCCAGTCCCTTCCCGAACAGTCCGCCTGAGCCTATGGCATATAATGCCTGTAATGTCTGAAATCCACTGCCGCTGGAATAGGCCTCCGGATTTAGCCATGCCTTGATTCTGGAAAAACGATAGGACATTTCTTCCGGTATAATACCCTTTGCGATTGCCAGTACAACCACTGCTGATATGAATAAGACTACAACCGCTCCAATGACATAACCTTTATAATTGGGGCTTGCCACAAATAACATCATTAATACGATACCAAAAATAATAATCGCAGAGCTCAAATTACTCGTAATCATCAGGATCTCACCCGAAATCGGCACTGCCCAGAATACGGTAAATAAAAACCCTTTTTTATTTCGAATCCTTGGTCCCATCTTGCATACCAGAGATGCAAAAAAAATGATCATTCCAACCTTTGCAACCTCTGCTGGCTGCAACGAGGTTCCTGCAATGTTCAACCAACGTCTGGCACCATTGGCTGTATATCCAAGCGGTGTCAAAACCAGAGCTATCATAACAGCAGACACGACATAAGCCAGCATTGCAAACCGTTCCCAGAAATGATAATCCACAAACGCAACCACAACCATAATCACCAAGCCAAGGATTGTGGCTTTAATCTGTTTCTTTAGATAAAAAGCCGAGTCATTAAAATCAAGATTTGCCTCATACGCACTTGTGCTATAGAGCATGACCAGTCCAAAGCAGATCAAAAAGATGACAATAAACAGTAATGTATAGTCAAAAAAGAATTCCTGCTTTTTTCTTTGTCTCCTTGCTCCTTCTCTTCTAACAGCTGCCATGCTTTAATCTCACTCTCTAAGTTGATTGACCAATTCTTTAAATATCCTGCCGCGTTCCTCGTAATTTTGAAACATTCCCCAGCTCGCACAGGCAGGTGACAGCAATACTGCATCTCCTGCAGTAGCCTTTTGAGCGATATATGCAACCGTTTCCTCCAGACTATTCTTGAACACAACCGATTTAAATCCATGCCTTTCGGCACATGTTGCAATTGCATTTGCCGTAGCTCCAATCAGAACCAGCTCCTTCACCTTACCGTCAAAGGCTTCGATCCATTCATCGTATGTAGCACCCTTATCATAGCCTCCGCCGATCAGATATGTAGGCTTCACCATCGCCTGAATCCCTTTAATGGCTGCATCTACGTTAGTTCCCTTAGAATCATTATAATAATCAACACCGCTCTTTGTGGCTACATATTCAATTCGATGTTCTACCGCTCTAAATACTTTGACAACTTCAATGATCGTGTTCATCGGAACACCGTAAGCATCAGTCATAGCCATGGCGGCCATGATATTCTCATAACTATGAGTACCAAGCAGCAACGTATCGTGTACGTTTAGTAAGGCTTTTGCAACTCCGTTCGAGGCACGATAGATCACATCATCCTTTAGATAAAATCCATCCTGAAGTTCTCTTGCAGAACTGAAGAAAACCACCTTACAATTCACATGCTCTCCAAAGGTACGTGTCACTTCATCCTCATAGTTTAGTACTATGGTGTCCTCCATCGTCTGATTGAGAGCTATTTTCTCCTTAACAGCAATATAATTTTCCAGAGAATGATGTCTGTTAATATGATCCGGTGTGATGTTTAATATCGCACTGACTTTCGGTTTAAACTGTTCGACCGTCTCCAACTGAAAGCTGCTGATCTCAGCCACTGTTACAGAATCCCCGGTGGTATTCATGACATCGCCTGTATAAGGCATGCCTATATTTCCCACTACAAATACATTGTTTGTATATGCACGCATGATCTCACCTGTCAATGAGGTGGTTGTCGTCTTTCCATTCGTTCCGGTTATTGCAATGATGTTTCCCTGTTCAAATGTATATGCAAGTTCTACCTCGCCCCATATCGGAATACCTCTCCTCGAGAAAGTCTGTACAAATTCACTGTCTATCGGAACTCCGGGACTCAGAACCAGTCTTTCAATTGCGGATGCGATATCCTCCGGCAGACTGCCGATATAGATCGGAACACTCTCATACACATTCAACTTAGCCTTTAGTTCCTCTGGTTTTAATTTCTCATTTCCGTCATACAGTATCGGTTTTGCACCCGCAGCAAGCAGTAACTTCACAGCACCGATTCCACTGATACCGGAACCTACTACCAATACGTTCTGACCATTCAGCTTGTTATACATATCACACCTCTGTAAACATTTCTTATCGCAATTATAATGCCATCAAAGCAATCAGACACAGAATAGCCGTGACAATAGAGAAAACTGCAACCACTCTTGTCTCAGACCATCCACACAGTTCAAAATGATGATGAATCGGTGCCATTTTAAAGATTCTCTTTCCACCGGAAATCTTAAAATAGCTTACCTGGAGCATTACTGAAAGCACCTCTAGGAGATAAATAAATGCAACAATAATGAGAAACAACGGCATCTGGAGGATATAGGCTGTAGCTGCTACAAACCCACCCAGTGCCAGTGAACCGGTATCTCCCATAAACACACTTGCAGGATATACATTAAACAATAAAAAGCCAAGCAATGCCCCTACAACCGCCAATGTAATCGGCTCAATTCCGCTTGACAACCCAATTGCCACAACAGAGAAAAAGGTCGCAATCAACACTGTTACACTAGACGCAAGTCCATCTAAGCCATCCGTGAAGTTCGCTCCGTTAACCGTTCCAAGTACCACAAGAAACAAGATCGGAATATTCAGGAAGCCAAAATCAATGAATCTGTTTTGTATAAACGGAATTTTCATTGCCAAATCAATCTGTGCAACATAGACAACGTAATAAGCAAAAATCCCTGTCACAAATATCTGCAGAGCCATTTTCTGCCATGCTCGCAGTCCCATGGATCGTTTTAGTACAACCTTGATGTAATCATCCAAAAAACCAATCAATCCAAAACCCAATGTCATAAACAGAATTGGAATCATTTTGGGAAATCTCGAAACATAAAACAATGATGTGATTACAACAGCACATAGAATCATCACACCACCCATCGTTGGTGTTCCTGTCTTTTTCAAATGTGTTTGTGGACCATCATTGCGAACCGTCTGTCCTACCTTGAGTTTTCGCAGATATGGTATCACAAACGGTCCTGATATTACACTGATTGCAAACGCTATGATAACCGGGATCAAAATTGTATTGCTCATCTTTTCACCTTTCTGTATACTCCCTTTGTTGACCAAAATCAGCCTAGGTTAGTATAAGTCTTTTCCTCTAAATTATCAACATTTTTGTTGATCTTCAGATATGGAAGAATATTCTCAAAAATTTCTCTTACCAGAGGTGCCGCAACTGTCCCGCCATAGTACACACCCTTTGGGTTATGTATGATCAAAAGGATCAGAACCTCTGGAGAATCTGCCGGAGCAAATCCAATAAAGGAAGAAATATATTTTCCGCTTCCCCTTGGAAGTGTCTGACTGGTTGCAGTCTTGCCCCCTATCCTGTAACCCTCAATCCTTGCATTTTTCCCAGTTCCTTCTGATACCACCTTTTCCAACATATACTTCATCTTCTCAGAAGTTGCCTCTGATATTATCCGTTGATTGGATGAATAGGAGAATTGTTTGATAATCTCTTTATTCTCCCCCGTAACCTGTCTTGCAAAATGCGGAGTCACTCTATTGCCTCCGTTCACAATGGAACTGACTGTTGTCGCCAACTGGATTGGAGTAATCTGAAAGGACTGTCCAAATGATACGGTAGCAAGCTCCACAAGACCAATATCCTCTTTTTGATGCATAATCGTACCCGCTTCACCCGGCAGATCAATTCCAGTCTTTTTCAGTAATCCAAAATCTCTAAAATAATCATAAAAACGTTCTGCTCCAACTCTCAAGCCAACTGCAACAAAAACCGGATTGCAGGAATTCTTCGTTGCTTCCAAGAAGGTTTGAGATCCATGTCCTGCAATTTTGTGACACCGTATTCTTCGGTCCTCAACCACAGTATATCCCGGACAATGAAAACCATCCTCCATAGTCACGACTTCTGCTTCATATCCTGCAGCAGCTGTGATAATCTTAAAAGTAGAGCCAGGCTCATAAGTATCGTTGATACATCCGTTTCGCCACATTTGATTTAACAGATCCTGTTTCTCATTCTCATTCATTCCGTTTGTATCGATCTGTAATTCATATGGTTCATTTAGATTAAACTCTGGAACATTTACCATGGCAAGCACTTCGCCATCAGATGGGTTCATCACAATGACCCCTACACTGTCTGCCTGTTTTTGAAGCAACGCTTTTTCGGCAATCTGCTGTGTATATTTCTGAATGTTGATATCAAGGCTAAGATGCAGATCATTGCCATCCACTGGTTCTATCCTGCTCTCACCGGCCTCCGGCAATTCTACTCCTCGTGCATCAGTAATCGCGAGAATCTTCCCGTTTTTGCCTTTCAAATACTCTTCATATATCACTTCAAGTCCAATAATTCCCTGATTATCTCCACCTGTAAAACCAAGAACCTTTGAGGCACATTCTTCATATGGATAGTATCGTTTATAATCTTCATCCACCTTAACGCCTGCCATATTGCATAAACGAATTGTATCTCCGGTTTTTTTATCTACATTTGATTTGATACGTTCAATCGAAGATACTTTTTCAACACGCTTCCTTACGGTTTGCTCAGGAATCCCCAACAGTTGGGACAATGTTGCTATTACCGTCTCTGGTTCTCTAATCTGGCTATGTATCACTGAGACTGTACATACAGTCTTATTAGCTGCAAGCACGTTGCCGTTCCGATCTAGAATTCTTCCACGTGCAGCCTTAATGTCCCGTTCACGTTCATGTAATTGTCTTGCACCGGTTGTATAGTAATCAGAACGATAGATCATTAGATAACCCAGCCTTATAGTTAATACCAGTAGTAAGACAAAGCATGCCCCAGTATAAAATACGATCTTCTTCCTGTACGCAGTCTTATTTCGTAACATACAGTACTACCTTATAAGTGTTGTTATAATAATCTATTACATTCTTAAGTAAATCATTACAATCCTTTTAAATCTGTTACAGTCGGGTCAATCGGCTGTCCCGTCTGCGGATCCAGAATCACTCCTGTTGAGGGATCAATCGGATACCCGGTCTCCGGATCATATTGTATCTGAGGTTCCTCAGGCTCTTCAGATTGTTCCTGATCCTCACCTTCTGTTTCCTTGGGATCTCCTTCTGAGGTTTCCTCCTCAACCGGTGTTTCAATGGCAATTTCCTGCTCTCCGGATGCTCCGGTAGAGAAATTTTGTTGTGATTCGGCCAATTCTGCCTGTTCGTCTTCTGTCAGTTCCTCCGTCTGGTAGATCTTCATATACGGAAGAACCTCTGTCAATATATTTTTCGCTAAAACGGTGGCATATTTTGCATTTGGTTGATACTCCACATTTGGTTCATCAATTACAACATAGATGACAAGCTGTGGCTCATCTGCCGGTGCAAATCCCATAAATGATACTACATAATTTTCTGTTCCTCTCGGATACTTCTCAGCTGTTCCTGTTTTACCACCAATCAGGTAGCCTGCAGGTCTGGCTGAGTGTCCTGTTCCGTTGACTACAGCACTGACACACATCTCGCGGATTCGATCCGACGTCTCTGCGGATATTGTTTGTTTCAACACACGCGGTTCCTTCACCTCAACAGTTGCTCCATCTGCTGTCAAGACCTCTCTCACCATATGTGGCTGATAGTATTCTCCTCCGTTGATTAATGAGCAAAATCCTGTAGCCATCTGTATCATGGTTGCATTAAAGCCCTGTCCAAAGGAACCGATTGCAAGGTCGGTAGGTGTCATTTTGGATTCGTCAAACACAAGTGACGTAGTCAATGGTTCACCGGTCAAGTCGATGTTTGTTTTCAATCCGAAATTAAACAACCGATTATATTTTACAAATGTAGCACGTCCTATCGATGCTCCCATTTTCATCAATGCGACATTACAGGACTGCTCTAATGCACCCGTAACAGTCAGAACTCCATGTCCGCTTCTGTTATTACAGTGAATCTTATGATCGCCGACCTCCAGTACTCCGCTACATTCATAGGACTCATTTCCGGTTAGCTCTCCTGATTCAAATCCTGCAGCAATGGTAAATGGTTTTATGGTGGATCCCGGTTCATAAGTATCAGATACACAGAAATTCTTCCACAATGCTGCCAGTGCTTCCATTTCTGCTTCTTCCTTTTTCTTCGCCTGCTTTTCTTCCGGTGTCATCTCCACCGCATTATCCGATACACTTGCATTCGTCACTTCACCCGTTTCAGGATTGACTGCGTCCCCATTCTCCGGATCAGTCTCTGTTTCAGACGGTTCCTCATTCTCACCCTCTGTTTGCTCATTACCAGACTCATCTTCACTGTTTTCTTCGGTCTCTTCTTCTTTCTCCTCTTCTTCCTCTTCTTCCTCAGGAAGCTTGATTCTGGAAAGGTCTCTCGGATGGTTTAAATCAAACACCGGATAACTTGCCATCGCAAGAACCTCTCCGTTGTTTGGATCCATAATGATAACGCCGGTGTTGGTACTGCCATTGCCTTCTCTGTGTTCATCCTTATGTTCTTCATTGAATGCCAGAATATGTTTTTCAACAATGCTCTGAATATTAACGTCCAGTGTTGTGACCAGTGTTTGTCCATCGTCCGCAGGTTTAATCGTACGTTCCAGGTTCTCGTCATCATTCAAATAACCATATTCACGCCCATTTGTTCCGTTCAGTTTATCATTGTAAAACTCCTCGAGTCCATATGTTCCCAGATTGTCTCCCTGCACAAATCCAATCACGTCACAGGCTAATGTATCATACGGATACTTACGTTGATAATCATTTTCCAACCATATTCCCTTCACATCCGGATGTTCTGTTTTATTTGCCAGAATCTCCATAAGTGAACTAATATTATCATATGGCTGTTTTTTTGCCACTACACGATATTGAGATGTGGGATTTGAGGCAATATAGCTTCTGATCTCTTCTTCTGTATACTCAAACTGTGCACCTGACTGTAACATGGTGCGTAGTGATGTCTCCAAGTATTTTCCCTCTTCAGCCATCATCGCTTTCGAATCAATGACAATATTGTATACCTTCTCGCTAACCGCTATTTTGGTTCCCTTACGATCTACGATATCTCCACGTTTTGCCGGCAGTGCAATACTATCATATTCCTGTTGAGACAAGACCTGTTTTTTATATTTATCTCCATCCTCCTTACTGATCTTCATCAAGCGTAGATTTAACGCAGCAAAAGCCGCCAGCACAAATATAAACAGTACTACCAGCTTCTTTTGCATTTTAATGGAAAATTTCTTTTGTTGTTCCCCTTCTCGGTTCCTACGTTTCAACTGAATGCTCTCCTACTCATCGATATCAATATATTGTCTGACATAATCGCCATCCTCACTGGCATATGTGACAATCTGATCTTCCTTTGCATATTGCATGCCCAGTTCATCCATCGCCTGTTTTTTAATTGCCTCCAAGCCAACTGAGCCTTTGATACGATTTTCGGTTTCATCGTTCTCAGTCTTCAATTCGTTATATTGACTTTCCAGCACAGCGATGTTCTTCACTCTACTTGTAATATCGGATTGCAGCTGCAAATATTGAATACAAAAATAACCCGTAATAATCATTGCAAGAGACAGGAAAAAGATATATCCCGGATTCATATTTGCTGCTTTATCACGATTTTTTCTTGCAGTATTGCTAAGTTTTCTTGGAGTTCTAACATCCTCACGAACCGGAGCATATTGTGGTTGACGTTTTCTGACGGTATTCCCATCTACATAGATATCTCTTCTGTATGAAGTTTGTCTTCCCTGACGTTTCGTTGCCATATTGCAACCTCCCTCTTATTACGATATCTTCATGTAAGAGACCATAGATCAACTACGTTCAAATACTCTTAATTTTGCACTTTTGGAACGGCTGTTTTCCTGCATCTCCTCAGTGCACGGAAGAATAGGCTTTCTTGTCACAACATGTCCCTTTGATTGATGCCCACATACACAAATCGGAAAATCAGGCGGGCAGGTACAAGGGTTTTCATTTTTCTTAAAAATCGTCTTAACGATCCTGTCCTCTAATGAGTGAAAGGTGATAATGCAAATGCGGCCTTGCGGATTTAACAGATCAATCATATCGTCCAATGTGTCTCTCAATACATCCAGTTCTCGGTTGAGTTCTATACGAAGTGCCTGAAATGTTTTCTTTGCAGGATGTCCCATCGTCTTTTGAACCTTCATTGGAATCGCTGCCCTGATAATCTCCACCAGTTCTCCGGTTGTTGAGAGTTCCTTTTCTTTTCTGGCAATCACAATATGCTTTGCAATGTTCTTGGCAAATTGATCCTCTCCATAGTCTCTGATAATGCGATATAGCTCCATTTCGGAGTATCCATTCACAATATCCTTTGCAGTCATCTCATTTCTTCTGTCCATCCTCATATCAAGGGGGGCATCTTCTTTATAGCTGAAGCCCCTCTCAATAGTGTCAATCTGGTAGGAGGATACGCCGAGATCAAGCACGATCCCATCTACGCTGTTGATTCCGATATGTCGCAATTCCTCTCTTATGTTGCTGTAATTGCTTCTTATGTAAGTAATATTCCTAGTCTTTTCAAATCTCTCCAGACGTTTCTTTGCAGCAGCAAGCGCTGCATCGTCTTGATCTATCCCTATGAATCTCCCCAGATTCGATAGCTTTTGCAAGACCTCGAAGGCATGTCCGCCACCGCCTAATGTTCCATCAACATAGGTCCCCTCGGAGCGGATGCATAAATTCTCGATTGTCTCGCCTAACAATACAGATTTGTGTTCAAAGTTCATAGTTCATACCTCTTTCCCCAAATTGGTCTTCGCTATATTCCCAGTCCCAAATCTGCCATTCTCTCGGCGATGCCATCCATATCTTCATAGACCGCCTCGCCTAAGTAACGTTCCTTACTCCATACTTCTATTCTGCTTCCGACGCCGGCAAGCACGGTATCCTTATCAAGTCCTGCGAATTCCCTTAAATTCGCCGGAAGAAGGATACGGCCCTGCTTGTCCACCTCTACACTTGCCGCTCCTGCTAAGAAGAATCTGACAAATTGTCTCGCGTCTTTGCTGGTAAGTGGTAATCCCTTGAGTGTCTGTTCAAAAGTCTGCCATTCTTCGTTATCATACACAAAAAGGCATCCGTCCAAACCCTTCGTAACAACAAATTCGTCCCCTAGTTGCTCTCTGAACTTTGACGGAATAATGAGTCTGCCCTTAGCATCGATTGTATGGTTGTATTCACCCATGAACATAACGAAGCACCTTCTCATTGATTCCTTGGTCTTTACTGACGCCACTTTCTACCACTTGGCACCACTTCTCACCACTTATGAGTCAATTTTAACCCCTTTTTGTGAAAAAAGCAACCCCTATTTTGATTTCTACACAACAAAAAACGCCCATTTCATGGGCGTTTCTAGCTTTATAGAATCATGTTAATACAACATATTGTATATATCCACTCAAAACCTAACAATCCAAACCATATATTGATCTCATCAGTTTGAATGGACAGTCGTGAATACAATACGCATTGAAATTATACTTCAAATCTTCTCATATTATCGTCCAGCGATTGTGCCTTCACATTCAACTGTCCTGCCTCATCTGCAAGGTTTTCTACCTTAGATAACTGAACCGTAATAGATTCGGATACGTTGGTAGTAGAAGCAGCCGCCTCCTCAGAAATGGATGAAATGCAGGTTATGGAGTCCACAATCTTATCCTTATCCTGAAGCATTCCATTCACATTCGCTGATATCTCAGACAATCCTCCCACCATCTCTTCGACACATCTGCTGATATCATTGAACATTTCTGTCGTCTCACCAAGCACCTGTGTCTGTTCTTCCAGAAATACACCCGTTGTCTGAGCAAAGGAAGAAGCATTTTGTGTGGTAGCCCTGATATTGTTTAAGATTCCATAGATCTCATTTCCTGCTGTCTGAGATTGATCTGCCAGTTTTCGAATCTCCTCAGCCACTACTGCAAAACCCTTACCCTGACTTCCTGCTCTCGCTGCCTCTATAGAAGCATTGAGCGATAACAATGTAGTTTGTTCTGCAATTGCATTGATTGCTTCAATGATATCTCCAATGTGATCCGACTGTATGACAACCGCTTGAATTTCTTGAATCAGCTTTTGAACAATTTCTGTTGTTGCTTCAGATTTGCAGTTTAACCTTTCAATCGAGCTCTGTCCGTCTCTGGTTGTTGAAATGGTCTTGTCTACAGTAACATTCATCCTCTGTGCATTGTCAGACACACCATTCATCTTAATTGAGAAATCAGACATCTGTGATGCACAGACCTCAGTCTCTCTCGCCTGTGAAATCACACCACGGTTTACCTCCTCTAAGGAATCCGTGACATCTTTCATTGCCTCATAGATTGTGCCTGAAAAATCAGCAACCTCTACAGCAGAACGGTTGACATCATTACCAAAGCCTCTCATCTCAATCATCAGGTTTCTGATATCACTCACTGTCTTTGTCAGGCTATCTGTCAGATAACGAAGTTCATCTCTACGATTTGTTTCAAATTGCTGGGTGAGATCTCCCTCCGATACCCTCTTGAGTGACTTGCAGACTTTTTTCAATACTCTGCTGATTCCGGAAGAAATATAAGTCCCGCATGCGAGTGCAATCACTGCTCCCAATACCACCAGCAAAACTGTCAACGTACGAATTCCATTCATACCGCTTGTTACATTGCGAAGCGGAACAAGTGAACACAACTGTATTCCTGTTTCTAAAATCGGCATATTCAAGAACAGATATTTTTCTCCATCATAGGTAACCTGTGAAGAATACATCTCATCTGTTTCAATCGCTTTTTGGAAGAAGGCCTGTCCTTCAAACACAGCTTTGCCATCTTCTAAAACTGTAAAAGCTTCCTTCTCACCCTCTCCGGTCTGTTGTATTGCAAATTCCTTCTCACCGGGAATGATCATTGCCATATAGGAGCCCTTTCCAAAATTCATTGCAGTCAGGGTATCCATGACATTTTGCAGATCCATATCCAATACGACCAGACCATTCTGCTTCGGGAACATCTGCAGATAAGAAAAAGCATATGTAGTTGGATCACCAAGATATTCCTGATCAATGAATGGATGTGCCCCTACCCAGCCATTACTGTTATCTTTTAGAAATGCCGCCTCGTCCTGCTCAAAGATTTCCCCAAACGCTTCCGGACGGATATTTCTCCTTGTATTCTCTGTTTTAGTGCTCTGTAAGAGTGGACTTCCACCCTCTGCTACGATATAATAATCCGACAGGAAATTAGATGCCTTGATATAATTTTCCAATGCCAGATATTCTGCATTATATACCTTCTTGCTTTCTGTATTGTTCTTTTTATACAGGAAATCATAATACTTCGTGATTTCCTCATCAGTTGCAAGACCTGATGCCTTCGTCATCATGTCTGAGCATACCATCTCAAAATATCTGGTAGTTGCCTGCATAGTGCTTTCCATACTGGTTTGATATTTCTCTACTACAACCTTGGACGCCATGTTATAAGAAGCAATGCCCAAAATAATAATCAAAGCAACAGGGATACAGTAGGTAATCATCATAGAACTTTTGATGCTGCTGTAACGCTTGACAGGCTTCACCGCTTTGGCTTCATCTGTTTTCCTGACCTTTTCGACTGCCTTACTCTTTTTCGCAAAAGCCCTTTTCTTCTGTATATTGCTCATCTCAAAGTCCCTCCTTTATAACATGTCACATAATACTATGTAAGCCATGCCTAATTAGAGTATACGTTACTTTTTTGTTATTGTAAACTAACAGTTCTTGCGATTACACATTAAAGCGGAATAGGATCACATCTCCATCCTTCACCACATAATCCTTGCCTTCCAGTCCTACCAGTCCCTTTTCCTTTGCCGCAGAAAGTGAGCCACATTCCAGCAAATCCTTATAATTTACTACCTCGGCACGAATAAAGCCTCGCTCAAAATCTGTATGAATTTTTCCTGCCGCTTGTGGTGCCTTGGTTCCCATCTTAATCGTCCATGCACGCGTCTCATCCTCACCTGAGGTGAGGAACGATAACAGTCCGAGCAGCTTATAACTTGCTTTGATCATCTTCTCCAGACCTGATTCTTTAAGGCCCAGATCTTCTAAGAACATTGCTTTCTCATCATCCTCAAGTTCAGCAATCTCCTGCTCAATCTGTGCACAGATGACAAACACTTCACTGTCCGTCTGCTTGGCATAGCTGCGAACCGCCTGAACATGCTCATTGGCAGCTCCATCTTCTGCGAGATCCTCCTCGCCTACATTTGCTGCAAAGATCACAGGCTTCGCCGTCAACAGATTATAGGAGGCAATCAATGCTTCCTCATCCTCATCTGCTGCTTCAAATGTAATTGCGAGCTTACCATCCTCAAGATGTGCAATCAATCTCTTCAACAATTCAACCTCTGCCGCAATCTTCTTATCATTTAGAGCCGCCCTGCCTGCCTTGGCAACACGACGTTCCAGAATTTCTATATCTGAAAAGATCAGTTCCAGATTGATTGTTTCTATATCGCGAACAGGATTCACGCTCCCGTCTACATGCACCACGTTCGTATCCTCAAAGCATCTGACCACATGGACGACTGCATCTACTTCACGGATATTGGATAAAAACTGATTACCCAATCCCTCTCCCTTTGAGGCTCCCTTTACGAGACCTGCAATATCAACAAATTCAATGACTGCCGGAGTTACCTTTTTAGATTGATACAAATCTCCCAATAACTTCAACCGCTCATCTGGCACGGTCACAATCCCCACATTAGGGTCAATGGTACAGAACGGATAGTTAGCAGATTCAGCACCCGCCTTCGTAAGTGAATTAAATAATGTACTCTTTCCTACATTGGGCAGTCCAACGATTCCTAATTTCAT
>CAZVYQ010000039.1:0-27441 GCA_964631375.1 uncultured Lachnospiraceae bacterium
GGAACCATTACTGTTCAGAGTGAACTTGGCAAGGGAACAGAGTTTATTGTTGATCTATTTGCTTGTCATGTCACAGATGCTGAGGAAATCTCTACAAAAGTACAATATGATATTGGTAAAATGAGAGGTTTGCATGTCTTGCTGGTGGATGATACGGAGATCAACACATCCATTGTAAAGAAAATGTTGGAATATCGCGGATGTATTGTTGATGTCGCACAGAACGGACAGGCTGGAGTTGAGATGTTTTCTAACTCCAAATCAGGCTACTATGATATCATTTTAACAGATGTTCGGATGCCTGTTATGGACGGATTTGAAGAAGCTCGCTGTATCAGGAGCATGGATCGACCGGATGCCCAAAAGATACCGATCGTTGCAGCAACGGCAGATGCTTATGATGATATCTTGCAAAAGATCAAGGATGCCGGTATGAATGAGAGATTGATCAAACCGATTGAATCTGAACAGCTCTGCCAGACGATTGTCAGGCTGATCGAAATTTCCGATTAGCGTGAAAGTACGACCGATATACAATTCCATAAGTCTCTGCCTCACGATATCATATACTTAAGCAATGAACGATTGTGATGAATAGAACAAAACAGGAGACGGAAAGGAATGGTGTATATGATGAGAAAAAGAACTTACGGAATACTTGGTTTAGCTTTGTTGTTAGCATTCACATTTGGCTGCAGTACGATCGTGTCAGCGGCTACCTTTGATGAACTGCAGGAAGAGATCAACGAGGAGAGACATCAGGAATTCTCAAAGCCTTTGAAACACACAGCAGATGATTATGAGATCCTGTCACAAAAGGATGAGGCAGATTATACGCCTGAGGAAGTCGAAAAGTATTCCAAATGGGTACATTTTCAAAACAAGATCACAAAAGAGGAAGCGCTCGAAGATATCGATCAGCTGATGAGACTTCTGAAAACCTCTTATGCCGGATATCAGTATTTTGGCGGTGATGAGAAATTTGATCAGGTCAAAGAAAAAATGATCAAGCGTGTGAATGAGACATACAAGGAAGGCGCGGATCTGACCTATCCGTTCTATTTGATTATAAAAGAGGAATTAGCATTTATTGAGGATTCTCGTTTCAGAGTCGGGAGATATGACAGTTATTTTCTAAAAAAATCATATTTCTTTGATACAGATCAGCGGGATTTCCAAGAGGATGAAAAAGGATACTACACAGTAATCGATGATGCAAAATGGTATCTGCCGATCGAGAAGGAACAGCTCCTGCATCGTACCATCAATGATCAGGGCGAATTGGTATATGGTCTGTTCACACTGGCAGCAGATGGAGAAACTCTTCCAAAGATGGTTGCTCTGCAGTCCGGGGAGGGTAAGGTATACAATCTTGATTTGTCTTGGACAGTTACAGAAGTAGGACCCAGAAACAACAATCTGAAAATACCACATGAGTATTATAAAAAAGACGGTGTGCCGGTTACTACCTTACGCAGAATGAGTATCGATGAGCATGATATTGCCATGACCAATGATTTTATCAATGAGGCTAAGACTTTAAAAGATGAGGATCTATTTATTTTAGATTTGCGTAACAACAGAGGCGGTGTCGATCTGATCGCAGATTTCTTCTTATACAACCTGACAGGTACGAGATGCGATGGCAAGATGCAGATGGTCAAACGTTATAGCCTGATGAACAAGAGACTGGAAGGTTTGATCAAAAATGATGAGGATGTAAATGATTTTTCTCAGTTGGATTTTTTTAAGGATCACCGAAAACTTGTAGAGGATTGGAAGAACGAAAAGTATTATGGTGACCAGGCAAAGGATGGAGAAACTGTCATTACAGATTCAAAAGCAAAATGGTATGATAAAGGCAATACAGTGATCGTACTTATCAATCATGAAACAGGAGCTTCGGCAGAGTATTTTGTTTCAAAGCTTGCAACGATGAAAAATGTAATCATCGTCGGAACCAATTCTAACGGAAGTCTGATCACTGATAATGTCATAGATGTAGCTGATGTTTATCTGCAAAATGCAGGTATTCCGATTAATTACGGTCAGGGTCTGCTATTACATGACCAGATGGATGGATTTGATTTAAAAGGCTTTACACCCGATATCATCACACGTGGTGATGCCTTGGAGGCAGTATTGTCAATGCTTAAGAATTGATCAGAACTCAAATCGCTTATCCGAACAGTACACATGAAAAATTCTGCTAATTTTGTTATATTATAGTACAATTGTTGGAAAGGATGTGATATAATTAGATAATCGGACAAAAAAAGTATAATATACAATCATTTGTCTAATTGCTGTGAGGGAGGCAGTTATTGATGAATAGAAGAGTATTGATCGTAGAGGATCATGATATGAATCGTGAATTGCTTCATACAATTCTGGATGCGGATTATGAGATACTGGACGCAGCAAATGGAGTTGAAGCTATGAAGATCCTTCAGACAGAGTATGATACACTATCTGCTGTTATCTTGGATCTTGCTATGCCCGAGATGGATGGATTTGAGGTCTTGGATGCCATGCACTGTGAGAAGGAACTGGCACAGATCCCGGTGATTGTAGCAACTATTTCGGGAGAAAGAGAATCAGAACGCAAGGCTCTGCGGGCAGGAGCCATTGATTATATCACAAAACCATACGATCCGGACGTACTGAAAAACAGATTGTTGAATACGATAGAGTTAAGAGAGCAGGCGACGATTGTCAATGCAACCAGAAGGGATGAATTGACAGGTCTTTATAGTCGCACTGCTTTTTTTGACCATGCAAGAAAATTAATCCATTCACATGAGCCGGGATTTTACGTGATGTCCTGTTATGACATTGATCATTTCAAACTGATCAACGACCAGTATGGCAATAATAAAGGGGATGAGGTGCTCAAGGGGATCGCCTCAATTTTCCTCGAGGGATTTTCACAGGCAAGAGGTATCGTATCCAGAATTATGGCAGACAACTTTGCGATTCTCTATCCCAGATCCTTTATGGATTCACCTGAGATTGAGGAGATTCGCAGAAAAGCTTCTGTGCTGGATGGATCTATTATTCCGCTTACTTTTTCAGTAGGACGTTATTTTGTAGATGACATCACCATGGAGCCCAGTGCAATGTATGACCGAGCCATGATTGCAAAGGAGTGCGTGAAGGGGCGTTATGATGAACATATCGCTGTATATGATGAGGATATGAGAAATCGGATCATCAGTGAGCGGGAGATCATCGGTGAGATGAAACAGGCTTTAGTTGAGAAGCAGTTTGAAGTGTGGTATCAGCCACAGTTTAATCATATGTCGGGTCTGATGATAGGAGCAGAAGCCCTTGTACGTTGGCGTCATCCGATGAAAGGGCTGATATCTCCGGCTCGGTTTATTCCGATTTTTGAACGAAATGGATTCATTTATGAAATTGATCAGTATGTCTGGGAACAGGTTTGTATATTCTTGAGGAGTATGTTGGACTCGGGGAAGCAAATGGTTCCGGTGTCAGTCAATGTTTCGCGTTATGATTTTTTTAGAAGCGATATTATAGAAGTTCTGTCCGGATTCATCCAAAAGTACAACATTCCGGCAGATATGCTTCGTCTGGAGATAACAGAATCAGCCTTTGCAACCTCCAGTGAGCAGATCATATATGTCGTTAAGCAATTAAAAGAAATAGGATTCATAATTGAGATAGATGACTTTGGAAGCGGATATTCCTCACTGAATATACTCAAGGATGTACCCGCGGATGTCATCAAGCTGGATATGAGATTTCTCGAAGGTGAGGAGAATACGGACAAGGGCGGCAATATTCTGGAGTCTGTTGTCCGCATGGCACGATGGATCAGTATGACTGTCATTGCTGAGGGTGTGGAGAGAGCGGAACAGGCAGATTTCCTGAAATCAATCGGATGCTATTATATTCAGGGATATCTGTATACAAAGCCACTCCCGAGAGAGGAGTTTCAAAAGGCGATACAGGTAGAGGGCTATGCCGAGAGAATGTCTTCCATCGAAATGGTAGAGACCTATGACAGTGAAACATTCTGGAATCCGGAATCTATGGCAACGCTGATCTTCAATAGCTTTGTCGGAGGAGCCTGTATCTTTGAATACTGGAATGACAGGATTGAGATTATCCGTGCCAATGAAAAATATGTACGGATATTGTGTGGCGAATACAACAAGCACACGGATCCTCTCAGTTTAAAGTGGGAGAAATATTTAACCCCTTCATCTCGCAGGGGATCGCTCAAAGCGATGCAGGAAGCAATTAAGACCGGTGCAGAAATCACGGATGAGATGGAACTGGATGGCTTTCGAACACCCGGTAAATCTGTGTATTTGCGGGCTACCATGCGTGTGATCGCAAATACAGGAGATCGTTATCTGTTCTATTGTATTCTGGAGGATCTGACAGAGCAGAAAAAGGCAGAAAAAAGCGAGCGACGTCTGGCAGCACAGTTAAGAGTGATTATGGAAGGAATGGATGGAGGCGTTTCGGCTATTATTCATCATCAAGACGGGTCTGCAGACTTAGTGTTTGCAAATGATCGTTTCTTTGAACTGAGAGGCTATACCAGAGAACAGTATTCAGGTGAGGTGGAACATGTCTTTGATGTTGTCCATCCGGATGATGTTGACCGCTTGAAGGAAAAAAGTAGATTTATCAATGAAACCAAGGCTCCTTATGTAATTACATATAGAATCATCAGACGTGACGGAACAATCAGATGGATCAGAAACAAAGTATCAATTACGATGCTGGAGGGATATGATCAACCGCTGCAAATTGCAATCTCTGATGATGTTACTACAGAACATGAGGCAATTATCAAGGAGCGAGAGACTGATCAGTTTTTGCAAATGATACTAAGAAGTGTCGGAAGCGGAATCACTGCCACTGTATTGGAACACAATCAGGTCGAATATTTATTTGCGAATGATCAGTACTATCGGATGCTTGGGTATACAAAGGAACAGTACCATGCAGAAATCAGTGATCCCTATACAACAATTCATCCGGACGATAGAGACAGAATTGCCCGTCTGGTCAAGCAGATTTGCAAGGAGGATCTGCCTGCTCAGGCGGAGTATCGGGTGATCTGCAGAGATCAGTCAGTCAGAACCTTCCGAATGGTTTCGGTGAATACCAGGATGGAACAGTATGAGAATGTTGTCCAATTGAGTGTATATGCTGATGTTACAGATGAAAAGAAAGAAGAGGAGTTTACAGAACGAACTACTGGAGAACCTTCCCTGTGGCGCAGGTATCTTTGATGTTTCGGATGGGAAGATCAGTGTTATTTATATGAATCAAAAGTATTGGAAGCTTGTAGGTAGAAAGCCTGATACAATAAAAGCTTCCTCTGTGATGGATGTTGTTAAACTGGAAGACAGGGCCTATCTGCCCATGGTGATTCAAAGAGCAGGTGTGTCAGGAGAGGAACAGGAATGTGAACTGCATGTACTTCACGGTGATGGTCATTATGTACCATTTCTTGTCAGGATCAGTTTTGCCAAACATACGTCAGGAAAGAGAATGCTGTATACGACCTATACGCCGATTACAGAGGAAGTCATCACATATCGGCAGATGTTGCCTGTGGCATTGGAAACCATGATGGCTTCATCAACAGATCTGTCATATGTTAAGGACAGGTCCTTTACATATGTCTGTGCATCTCATGCATTTGCCAAATCAGTAGGATTGCAGGATGAGAGGGATGTTATCGGACTGACAGATTATGATCTGTATGACAAGGAGTTTGCTGACAGATTCAGGACAGTAGATCGCCAATTGATCAAGGATGGAACTCCGATCCTTGATCGTGTGGAGGGACTTCCAATCAAAGATGAAGATGCCAGATATTTTAGCACCTCCAAGTATCTGCTGAAGGACGTTGCCGGGAATCCGATGGGAATCTACGGAATCAGCCGTGATGTAACGAATTACAGAGAGGCCTTCAAGCAATTGAAGCTGTTGACGGATACGATACCCGGAGGACTTGGAACCTACGAGATTACGCCTAAGGGCGTGAGAGCCATCTATATCTCGGATGGAGTATATGATCTGATCGGCTATGATAAGGAGGATCGCTACTTGGTTGGCTGTGATCCCTTGAACTTTACGATACAAGAGGATAGAGATATCCTGATCAAACAGATCGAACGACTGCGGGAAGAGGATTATACCACTGACTGTGTCTATCGGATTGAACGAAAGGATGGCGAATATCGCTGGTTTAACCTGAGAGGTGCTGTATCAGACCGCAGAGGAGATCGTGTGATCGTAAATACAGTGATGCTGGATGTGACGGATCAGATCAATGCGAATACAAAGATTAAGCAGATGGAACATGAGGCAAAGAGTCGTTATGAGCACGAGATACAGCTGCGCAGGGGCTTGGTCAAGGATTCGGTTTTGTATTATCAGATGAATCTGACGACAGGGATCATTGAGGAATATGAGGCGAAATACAGTAATCTTTCCAGAATGGAAAAGGATGCCAAAATCAGTGATTATATCATGGAATTTGTGATTTCCAATATATTGCCTGAGGATGTAGAGAGAGTCAGCCAGATTATGTTTTTTGATGCACTCAAGGCCGCTTATGCAAGAGGAGAACGATATGTTTCAGTCAGGTATCGCAGATTGCTGGGTGATGAGAGATATCATTGGGTGAAAATGGATGCTGTTATGATGGAGAAGCCGGACAGCAAGGAAGTGATTGCGTTCCTGCATTGCAAGGATATTGACCGTGAATGGAAGGCGCATCTTGCAATTGAGACACTCTTGGATGAAGATATTGAATCCATTATTAATGTTGATGTGAAAAGTGGTGTTGCGTCTGCAGTTCATATGTTGGGTAATACAGATTACTATGATCTGTATTCTGATTTTATCTTACAGGAGGAGAAAGAAAAGTGGTGCAATGAAGTGGTGGTGAAGGAGGATAAGAAGAACTTCAGTGCATTTTATGATATTGACAAATTGATACGCCGGTTAGAGTCTGAAAAGCTGGTGACGGTTACCTATCGTGTTATGGAGAATGAGAAAGATCACAGAAAGTTGGTGAAGGCATATTATCTGGATGATCTGAAGGATGTGATCGTGCTGACACGAAGAGACATCACCAAGCTGGATGAAGAAGAACAACAGCAGAAAAAAGAACTTCAACTGGCAGTGGATCAGGCGAATCAGGCAAACCATGCAAAGAGTGATTTCCTATCCAATATGAGTCATGATATCCGTACCCCACTCAATGCTGTTCTGGCATTTTCCAGCAAGGAGTTGTTGGAGGGGGCAGATGAACAGAAATTGAGAGCGTATCTGGAAAAGGTCAATGTGTCCGGTGAATATCTGCTTGGAATCATCAATGATGTACTGGATATGTCAAGGATCGAACAAAACAGAATCAGATTAAAGCCGGCACCTTATACACTCGATGACTTTTTAAAAACGATTCATAATGTGATCGATGAATTGAGCCGTGGACGAAACATTGAATTCATTATGGATACCAGTCGTGTTGGTGTGCCTGAGATGTATGTGGATCATGTGAGATTTAATCAAATCTTTATTAACCTTTTATCTAATGCTGTCAAATTCACACCGCCCGGCGGCAAGGTTGAATTCATCATTGAGGAATTAGAGATCGAACATAAGAGAACCATCAAACGATTTGTTGTACGTGATAACGGAATCGGGATGAGTGAGGACTTTATTCCTCATGCCTTTGACAGCTTCAGTCAGGAATATCGTAAGGATACCTCCGAGAGAAATCAAGGAACGGGACTCGGGCTCTCCATCGTTAAGGAGCTTGTTTATATGATGGATGGAACGATCAGACTGGAAAGCAAGTTGAATCAAGGAACCACCTTTACACTTGATTTCCCTTATGAACATCTGGACATCAGTACAGACGACCAGACGGAGAAGAAAACGACATACGATTATCATCTGTTAAGTGGTACGCATATCCTGCTTGCAGAGGATAATGATATCAATACGGAGATTGCTACCACTTTATTGGAGAAATACGGATGTCTGGTAAAACGAGCAGAGAATGGTGAAGAAGTCTGCAGAGAGTTTGAGACATCTGATGTCGGTTATTACAATCTGATCCTGATGGATATTAGAATGCCGCTCATGAATGGTCTGACAGCGACTAAGAAGATACGTTCCATGAAACGAAAGGATGCAAAAAAGATCCCGATCATAGCCATGACTGCAGATGCATTCAATGAGGATGAACAGGTGGCGATCAATGCGGGCATGAATGCTCACATTGCGAAGCCTTTTGATCCGGTTCAGTTATATGATACGTGCTGTAGTTTTATCCTGTAACCTAAGACAGGTGTTTCAGGACAGACAGATGTCTGATACGGAGAGGAGAAAGTTGAGTGTTGAATCAAAACAAAAGGAGATTATATGCCATCATTCTTTTATGCAGCCTGCTGTTGTGTGCCTGTAAAGGAACAGAAGGCGATTCGCATAATGGAATTGTAGTTACTACCAGCCTACAGGATCAGGACACGCTTGTCGGAGATATTCCGTGTGAGTTTCCGCTCGTAAAGGAGCCGGTATCCATGAATATATTACTCAAGGGATATCGTGAAACGAATCCGGAGGATGTCTATGTATGGAAAAAGTATGAGGAAATGACCGGTGTTAATATCGACTGGGTATCGGTAGGAACTCCCGGGAGCAAATTTGATGAAGTGGTTTACTCCGCTTTGATGAATCGAAGGGATGTAGACATCATTATAAGAGGGAGGATATCCTCAGACCAGCTGGCTCAGTATGGTAAAGGAGGCTATATCTATGATCTCGCTAAGGATGATATGCTGCAAAAATATGCTCCCAACTGTTGGGCATATCTCAGTTCTCATCCGGATGCACTGGCGTCCATCATGGAACCTGATGGTAGGATCTATGCACTTCCTCAGATCAATTCAGGACCTGAACTGCGTGTATCCAGAAAATTATTAATTAATAAGAAATGGCTGGATAATCTGGATATGGAGGTTCCGAAGACAACAGAAGAGTTCTATCAACTTATGAAAGCCTTCAAGGAGCAGGATGCCAACGGAAACGGAGATCCGAATGATGAAATTCCTCTGTGCTCACAGGACTGGTTAAGTATACAGGAATCATTTTACGGAGCATTTGGACTGGCAAACAGAGGTGTTCATAATCTTATGGTGGATTGTGATGAGCAGACAGGAAAAACACGTTTGGTTGAGGCAGCTGACGGATATCGTGATTTTTTGGAGTATTTTCACCGGCTGTATTCTGAGGGTCTGTTATATCAGAACGCATTTACGGTCACATTGGATCAATGGTTGACGTTTGCTGAAGAAGACAGGATCGGAGCATATGCCAATACCAATCTTGCAACGCTGCCAAGTGATAAGGCAGACCAATGGGTAGCTGTTGAAGATGCTCTGATTGGGCCAAATGGAGACAGACTGTGGTCAGGGATCAGAGCGAACTTTCATTCAACAGGTGCAGCATTTATACCTACCACCTGCAAAAATCCGGAGCTTGCATTACGCTGGCTGGATTATTTCTGGACGGATGAAGGCACACTGTTTTATCATATGGGAATTGAAAATGAAACCTTTGTAACCATAGATGATCATACATATGACTATAGTCCAAAGATATATGAGGAAATCAAGAATGGCGGAGGTTCCTTTGATGATGTGGTAGCAACCTATTCACCATATCCGGGCGGAGGGAATCCTACCGTAGAGATTGCTCCGTATTTTAGAGGCGGTGAGATGGCAGATGTACCCGCTAATGCAGCCAGAAAGCTGTTTCAATATGGGCCGAAGGAATATTGGCCGAATTTTACCTTTACGGCAGAAGAAAATGAAAGACTCTGGGTGATCAAGGCAGACATCAAAAAATACAGTACAGAAGCATATATCATGTTCATTACCGGTGAGAAGCCTTTGACAGAATGGGAGGACTACAAAACGCAACTGAAAAAACTGGGAGAGGATGAAATGCTCGCAATCTATCAGACTGCGGTTGAGCGTTATTATAATTTGATTGATGAAACAGGAAAATGAAAATTAAAAATGATCTTTCTCCTGCTTTTTGATTGCATTCCATAGAGCGAGACTTTCTTCGGGTGTATTCACGACGGCATCACCAAATACATGGGGATGTCGTCGAATCATTTTCTCACTTAAGCACTGAATGACATCATCCAACGTAAAAGCACCGCGTTCAGAGGCAATCTCACTATGCAACAGCACCTGTAGCAGGATATCACCCAATTCCTCACACAGATTCGCATCGTCCTTGTTGTCAATGGCCTGTAGTACCTCGTCACATTCATCCGTCAGGCATTTTTTCAAAGTCTCATGTGTCTGCGAACGATCCCATTTACAACCGTTTTCACTTCTCAAAATCTTAATAATCTCGCGTAATTCCTCAAAATCATGTACATCCTTTTCATGATATTCTATACCGTTATGTTTCATTGAACTGACACCTCATTTTCCAATCAATTGTCTATTAACCAAGACTTATTTTACCACGTTCTGATGAGGAAGCAAATCGCTTTTCAAAAAAACAAGTTGATTATCTGTCAAAAACTCATTAAGATAGTGATACAGGTTTATAAATTTTACACCATATCACAGGGAGAACGACATGGTTACACTTAAAGAGATTGCAAAACGTTGTAATGTTTCTGCAACGACGGTTTCAAATATCATCAATGGCAAGCCAAAGGTAAGCGAACAGACAAGACAGGCAGTTTTGGAAGTAGTCAAGGAGATGGGATATCAGCCCGACTATGTAGCGCAGGGACTGCGAAGAAAGAGAACCAGAACCATCGGTATCATTGCCGAGGATATTGCACAGTTTACCACGCCGGGAATGGTCGAAAGCATTATGGCTTATTGCGAGGAAAAGGGATATCGTACGATTGTACAGAATCTGCGTTTGTATGGAAGATGGGCGGATTCGTGGTTCAATCAGGAGGACGAATATGAACAGGTGCTGTTACCAGCCCTGATGGAATTGTGTTCTGTCAAGGTTGAGGGGATCATCTATCTGGCAGGACATGCCAGAGTCATCAAAAGTATTTCAGAGAATTTTCCGATTCCGGTTGTGATGGCATATGCATATACAAAATCACCACATATTCCGTCTGTAGTAATCGATGACCAGGAGAGCAGCCATGAAATCATCCAATATCTGCTGTCTGAGGGACATACCAAAATTGGTGTGATCGCCGGACGTGAAGATAATATTCATACACAGAGGAGACTTTTAGGTTATCAGGAGGCGCTTTATGAGGCAGGTGTCCTGTTCAATCCTAATTGGATACGATACGGAGACTGGGAACGTCCATCGGGGTATCAAGAGACAGAAGCATTGCTAAAGGAAGGTGTAACTGCTATTTTCTGTATGGCAGACAGAATGGCGGGTGGTGTCTATGATTATCTGGAAGAGAAGGGATTAACGGTCGGAGAGGATATCTCCGTGGTAGGCTTTGATAATCAGGATATAGCAGAGTATTTTCGACCCGCATTGACAACTACGGCACTCCCACTTTCAGAGATTGGAAGAATGTCATCGCAGTTGCTGATCGAGAGAATTGAGAGAGAAGAGAGCAGCGAAGGACAATCTGCAGAGCAGAATGTAACCGAACGAGAGATACAGGAAGTAGCAATCCCCTGTAAGCTCATCCGACGTCACTCTGTAAAGAACCTGAAATCATAGCATAAACAACTGATTTGTCAGTATTATCAATACAATTCAGAAAGAAGATCATTAACAAGGTCTTCTTTTTTTTATTGACATAATTATTATGTAAATCATAGTCAAACGTTTAACAAAGGTGAAATTGCACAAAAAAGTGGGAATAAAATAGTACATATCTAACATATTTATTAATAACACATGGAATCATATTGACAATATGCATATTAATTTATATAATTCGCATATAAGAGGTTTAACGATAAACCTATTTGATTCACTCAAATTTTACTTATGAAAATAAGAAATGATCATAGGGGGAAAACATGAAATTTGCATTGGACAGAAAGAAAAGGTATTCTTTAAAGCTGTTTTTGATGGTTGCTCCGTTTATTATTCTGACATTGATCTTTTTCTATTATCCATTATATGGATGGCTGTATGCCTTCTATGATTACAGACCGCCAAAGGCCTTCGAAGATTGTGCTTTTGTCGGATTCAAATGGTTCACTTCTCTCGTTGAAAATCCCATAAAAGTTAATCAAATCCTACAGGTTTTGAAGAATACATTTGCAATGAGTGGTCTGACACTTGGAACCTCATGGCTGCCAATGCTGTTTGCAGTTTTCTTGAATGAGATCAGACATGCAAAATTCAGAAAAGTGATTCAGACAGTCACAACACTCCCCAATTTCATCAGTTGGGTTTTGGTTTACTCAGTTGCTTTCAACCTGTTCAACAGCACAGGTATGATGAACACACTTTTGACAAGTCTGGGAATTACAGAGGAACCGATCCTGTTTTTGAACACAACAGAACATATTTGGTTTAAACAATGGCTCTGGCTGACATGGAAGAATCTTGGCTGGGCAGCAATTATGTACATAGCAGCCATATCCTCAATTGACGATGAACTGTATCAGGCTGCCAGAGTAGATGGGGCTTCCAGAATGCAGATCATCAGATACATCACGATCCCGGGAATGCTGCCGACATACTTTGTACTATTAATGATTAACCTTGCCAACTTCCTGACCAACGGAATGGAACAGTATTATGTATTCCAGAATCCTTTTAACAAAGAATTTATCCAGGTGTTAGATCTGTATGTATACAATGTTGCAATGCAGAGTGGAAGCTATTCCGTATCGGTTGCATTGAGTATGCTAAAGAGTATCGTCAGTCTGTTCCTACTGTTTGCGGTGAACGGATTCTCGAAATTAATCAGAGGGGAAAGTGTGATCTAGGATGGTGGAGAAGATGAGCAAGAGTAAGGTTAAGCATACAAAAATGAAAATGAGTGCAGGAGACAGGATACTGAGTATCAGCTGCTATGTAATATTTATACTATGTGCGATTATCTGTGTTTATCCGTTCTACTATATCATTATCAACACGATCAGTAATAACGATCTTGCAACCAAGGGAGTGATCATTTTCCTGCCGAGAGACATTCACTTCAATAACTATGTCAGTGCTTTCAAGATCGACGGACTATTTAATGCATTTCGGATTTCCGTCATGCGAACCGTCATCGGAACAACAGCAACTGTACTGGCATCGGCATTCCTTGGGTTTATGTTCACACAGCAGGAGATGTGGCACAGAAAGCTATGGTATCGCCTCATTGTTGCCACCATGTATTTCAATGCCGGTATCATACCATGGTTTATCACGATGATGAAGCTGGGACTAACCAATAATTTTTGGGGCTACATATTTCCGCTGGTTATTTCACCGTTTAACATCATCCTGACAAAGACCTTTGTGGAATCTGTTCCAAAGGAGCTACAGGAGGCTGCCAAGATCGATGGTGCAGGTGTTATGACGATCTTTATCCGTGTTATGCTTCCGGTTATTAAGCCGATCATGGCAACCGTTGCGATCTTCTCAGCTGTACAGCAGTGGAATGCATTTCAGGATACATTGCTTCTCGTGACAGATACAAAGCTTTATCCGTTGCAATTTGTGCTTTATCAGTATCTGAATCAGGCAAGCTCATTATCCAGTCTTGCAAAACAGGGATCTGCTGCATCACTGGTAGCAGCCGTTGCAACCAAGCAGACAGCAACTACAGTCAGAATGACTGTTACCGTAATCGTAGTATTTCCGATTATGATGATCTATCCGATCTTCCAGAGATATTTTGTAAAAGGTATTATGGTAGGCGCAGTAAAAGGTTAATAACAACCTTTTATATAGAAAACAAGGAGGAAATCAAATGAAAAGAAAAAGTGTTTTAATGAAAGTGTTAGCAACAACACTTGCAGCATCCATGATCTTTGCCGGATGTGGACAAAAGGCTGCAGCACCGGCTGCCGGTGAAGCAACAGAAGGCACAGCAACAGAAGGCACTGCAACAGAGGGTACAGCAACAGAAGGTACAGACAGTGCAGCAAGCGGCGACGAAATGACAATCGAGTTTTATGATGTAGCAGCTAACTATCAGGGCGAACAGACCGGATGGTATGGCAAGGTTCTGAAGGATGAACTGAACATCAAGCTGAATATCATCGCACCTCAGGTATCCGGTGATCCGACAGCTCTTTATCAGACCAGATGTTCCTCAGGAAATCTTGGTGACATCGTCATTCTGGAAAACACAGATATGTTAGAGTGTGTAGATGCAGGATTGATCCAGCCGATGGACATCACGAACTATCCTAACCTGTGCAGAGTAAAAGAGCAGATTGATCTTTACAACAAGGATCTCGGAGATGGAACAAAGACTTATGCAATTCCTACTGAAATGAATACAAACGGACCTACAGCATACATGGCTGAGACTGTTTTATCATACCCGTCTATCCCATGGAATCTGTATTCAGAGCAGGGATGTCCTGAAATCAAAGATTTGGACGGATTGTTAGACCTCTTAAAGAAGATTCAGGATGCACATCCTACCAATGAGGATGGCGATCCGGCATATGCAATCAGCTTATGGCCTGACTGGGATAACACCAGTATTGAGACTGTCAACCAGATGACCAAATGGTATGGACAGGAAGTTAAGGAATCCGTAATGCTTGGCACAGATAATTCCATTATGCCACTCACAGATAAGAACGGTGCATACTACAAGATGTTAAAGTTCTTATTCAAGGCAAATCAGATGGGTCTTGTTGATCCTGACTCAGCTACACAGGACTGGACAACAGTTTGCGACAACAAGATGAAAAAGGGTCGTGTATATCTGTTCTGGTATAACTGGCAGAGAGGTTTCTGGAATACTCCTGAAAGAGGAGAGCAGGGTCTCAACTACACATGTGTTCCTGTAGCAGATACTAATATTTATCAGCCTTCAGATTACTATTATGGATCAGGTCGTGCTTGGGGCATCGGTTCTCAGGTTGACGAAGCTAAGAAAGAACGTATCATGCAGTACTTAGATTGGTTGGCATCTCCTGCAGGAGCAACCTTCCAGCATGCAGGTACAGAAGGTCTTGTTTACACAGTAAATGAAGACGGAACATTCAAACTGACAGATGAAGGCTTCAACCGTTTCACCAACGATATTCAGGTACCTGAGGATCAGGGCGGCGGATTATGGGCAGACGGCAACAACATGGTTAACCAGTGGATTCTGCAGGATAAGGATACCAATCCTGAGACAGGTGAGTGCTATGATACAAACCTCTGGTCATCAACCATCGAAGCAAACATGACAAAGACAACCAAAGAGTGGATCGAGAAATTCGGTGCAAAGAACGAAGTTGAATATTACAAGCAGGCAGGATTGTTAACACCAATCGCCAGCGTAAACAAGATTCTTGCAATCGATGATACTGATACATCACTCATCAGAGGACAATGTGCAGAACTTACAAAGGATGGCTCATGGAAGATGATCTTTGCAAAGGACGAAGCAGAGTTCGATAAGATGTGGGATGAAATGGTAGAGCAGATGAACGGTCTTGGCTGGGAGAAGCTTGTAGCATTTGATACAGAGAAATACCAGGTACTCGTAGACGCTCGTATTGCAGCATCTAAATAAACATTCCTGAAGGGGAGGAAAAACTTCCTCCCCTTTTTTTAAACCAATATTGGAGAATCATATGATCAAGAAAAAAGAGTATTTCATTCAACCAGAGCAAGAATATGTTTTTCATAATTATGCAAATGATTGTATCGGTACCGGCCGAATGGGGCTTGCTTTACAGAAGGAATATCAGGAGCAGCTCGCCCTCGTACAGCGTGAAATCGGCTTTGGGTATATTCGCGGACATGGTCTGTTTGCTGATGATATGGCAATTTACCATGAGTATGAAGACGAGAATGGAAAAAAGAGAGCAGAATATAACTTCACATATCTGGATCTCGTAATGGACAGTTATCGCGCACTTGGTTTACGCCCGTTTCTGGAACTCGGGTTTATGCCTGAAAAAATGGCCTCCGGAGATCAGACCGTATTCTATTGGAAAGGAAATGTGACTCCGCCTAAAAACTATGATGACTGGTGCAATCTCGTTCAGCATACCTTGTGTCATCTGCTTGACCGATATGGGAGAGAGGAAGTCTTAACATGGCCGATCGAGGTTTGGAATGAACCCAATCTGCCTGTGTTCTGGAAAGATGCAGACATGCAGGAGTATTTCCGACTTTTTGAAAAGACCTTTTGGGCGATCAAGGAACTGGATGAAGATCTCCGGGTGGGTGGACCTGCCATATGCGGAGTTGAGGATGTCGTATGGATGGAAAGGTTTATGGAATTCTGTCATGAGCACAAGATTCCGCTTGATTTTGTGACACGGCATCATTATACGACTGAAGTACCGGAAGAAGTCGGGCATTATGGATATGCCGCACTTTCTGACATTGAGGAGGGCTTCGACGTACTGCATACCACCAGACAGATCGTGGATCGGTATGAGGAGTATCGTGGATTGAAGATTCATATCACAGAGTTTAATACATCATATGTTCCCAATTGCCCACTTCATGATACCAATCAGAATGCTGCTTATGTAGCACATCTGTTGTCACGGCTGGGTGACGATAATGAATCCTATGCCTATTGGACCTTTGGAGATATATTTGAAGAGTTTGGTGTCCCGTTTACTCCCTTTCACGGAGGCTTTGGACTGGTCGCAAACGGCTGCATACCAAAACCTACCTTCTGGACATTTCGGTTTTTCAAGGAATTGCAAGGCACCTGTATATTCAAGTCTGATGAAGCAGTGATCGTAGATCGTGGTGACGGCATCTTTGCAGGAATGGTCTGGAATGCGTGTAGGAACAGAACCAATACAGATGATGAAATCAGCTTTCATTTACCGAAAGCATACCTTGGAACAACAGAGCAGTTCTGTCTGATGAAAAAGACCGTGGATGAGGAGACATGTAATCCCTTAAAACACTGGCATGACATGGGAGAACCCTCCAGCCTAAGCAGTTTTCAAAAAAAACTGTTACAGGATAGTGCAGTACCGGAGATCAGAACGGAGCTGGCCGATGTAAGAGCGGATGGTCTTGAGATCACTTTTACAGTACGAGAAAATGGAATGATTTATTTTGAACTGCTTCCTCGTGTTCAAAAGAGTGATCGTGGATATTGTTATTCCAGAGTCATGCAGATACAAGAGTAAATAGTACAGTGGGGGGATTGGTTATGGCATACGGAAGTATGGACTATCATTCAGACTGTCTGAAACGGGTCGTTTCGTTTAAATTCATCTTACCGGACGAGAATCCTGATGCTACACATCAGACGATGAGGCTGTTAATCCTGCTTCATGGATATAATGGGATCAATGCAGAATGGATGCTGAACAGTCAGATTCTGCGTCTTGCCGAACAGTATCATATCTGTGTCGTCATGCCCTCAGGTGAAAACAGCTTTTATCTGGATGGAACAGCAACCGGACGTCAATATGCTTCTTTTATCGGTGAAGAACTGCCTGACTATATCAGAAAAGTTTTCAGGGTTTCACAGAAAAGAGAAGACACTTGGGTCGGTGGGTTTTCCATGGGCGGGTTTGGTGCTATCCATACTGCACTTCGCTATCCTGAAACGTTTAGTGGCATGTTTGCCCTGTCCTCAGCACTGATCGCAGATGAAGTGATGCAGATGCGAGACGGTAAGGGAAATGATATCGCCAATTACGATTATTACAGGTTGATGTTTGGAGAACCAGAGCAATTGGAGCACAGCGAGAATCATCCAAAAGAGCTGGTCAGAAGACTCAGTCAAACAAAAGAACCCTTTCCACGTATCTTTATGGCTTGCGGAACAGAGGATTTCCTCTTGGAGAACAACCGTGATTTTAATCGATTTTTAACAGAGTATCATGTGGAACATCAATATCTGGAGAGTGAAGGCAATCATGACTTTACATTCTGGAATCAATATCTGGACATCGCACTGAAATGGCTTGTGGATAATGAGGAGGAACAACATGAGAAAACAGGCATTTAATCCGTATCTGCCATCTTGGGAATATGTCCCAGATGGAGAACCATATGTATTTGGAGACAGAGTATATATCTATGGCTCACATGATCATTACAATGGATTTGTATTTTGCCCGGGTGATTATGTCTGCTGGTCGGCACCGGTTGATGATCTTGGAGATTGGAGATACGAGGGTGTTATTTATGAGAGGAGACAGGACCCGCTGAATGAGAGTGGTCATATGTGCCTGTATGCACCTGATGTAGTCAGAGGGGCAGACGGCAGGTATTACCTGTATTATGTGCTTGACAAGGTATCGATCGTATCCGTGGCAGTTTGTGATACACCGGCAGGCAGTTATCAGTTTTATGGATATGTACGTGATCAAGATGGACGCAGGCTGGGGGAAAGGGAGAACGATCAGCCACAGTTCGATCCGGGTGTGCTGTTGCATGACGGTAAGGTCTACCTGTATACGGGCTTCTGCGGCAGAGGTGATAAGAGCAGAAAGGGTGCTATGGCAACCGTACTTGCATTGGATATGCTGACGATCGTAGAGGAACCTGTCATTGTTGCACCGGGATGTGAATATAGTCAGGGCAGTGGATTTGAAGGACATGAGTTTTTTGAAGCACCCTCTATCAGAAAATACAAGGATACATTCTATCTGATTTATTCTTCAGTGGTCATGCATGAATTGTGTTATGCAACCAGCAAAGAGCCCACTGGAGGTTTTCAATATCGCGGAGTCATAATCAGTAACTGTGACTTGCATATTGACAGTTATAAACCGGCTGATATGCCTATGGCGTATGGTGGAAACAATCATGGAAGCATCATAGAGATCGCCGGAAACTGGTATATATTCTATCATCGTATGACGAATGGTACATGGTTCAGCCGTCAAGGCTGTGCAGAGCCGATCCAGATCCTTCAGGATATGTCTATACCTCAGGTAGAGATGACCTCCTGTGGACTCAATCGGGAACCGTTACAGGGAAAGGGATTTTATCCCGCATATCTGGCCTGCAATCTTTTCAACGAAATTCCGGCTGTTTATGTCAGTGAAAGTCCAGAGGCTGATAACGGTATGGGACATTTCCCCAAGATCGTACAGGATGGCTGTGACGGCATGGAGGAGTTGGGGTATCTTACAAATATGAGAGATCAGGCTACAGCCGGATTCAAATATTTCCAATGTCAACATGTCACCCAGATCTGTATCGAGACACGCGGATATACCAACGGACGGTTTCAGGTCAAGACCTCTTGGGATGGCGAGGTGCTGGCAGAGATACCGGTAGACTATACAAATGTATGGACCAAGAGAACTGCATCTGTAGCAATACCGGACGGGAAGCAGGCAATCTATCTGACCTATCGTGGAACCGGCGGAGCCAGTCTACGTGGATTTGAACTGATCTAATACAATGACAAGAGAGGAATCATATGAAAGCAGAGATTACACTTAATAAAAATCGAATCATCGGACAGATCGACCATCGAATCTATGGATCATTTATTGAACATCTGGGAAGGGCTGTCTATGGCGGTATCTATGAACCGGGGCATCAAACAGCCGACGATATGGGATTTCGTCAGGATGTGATGGATGAGGTCAAGAAGCTCGAGGTTCCGATCGTGAGATATCCGGGTGGCAATTTTGTTTCCGGTTATAACTGGGAGGACGGCACAGGCGATAGATCCAAGCGTCCTAAGAAAATGGAGCTGTCATGGTCATCCATTGAAACCAATGAGATTGGCATTGATGAATTTCAGGAGTGGGCAAAGCGTGTTGGGACAGAGGTTATGATGGCAGTCAATCTCGGAACGCGTGGTTCAGGAGATGCAAGAAATCTGGTTGAATACTGCAATGCCACAACGGATACCTACTATGCCGAAATGCGTAAAAATAATGGATTTGAGAAACCATTTTCCATTCATACATGGTGTCTTGGAAATGAAATGGACGGTCCTTGGCAGATCGGTGCAAAGACGCCTCAAGAATACGGAAGAATTGCATGCGAAACAGCAAAACTGATGAAATGGGTTGATCCATCCATTGAATTGGTTGCATGTGGAAGCTCAGGCCCGCAGATGAGTACCTTTGGTGAGTGGGAGAGAACTGTATTAAGAGAAGCCTATGAATATGTAGACTACATTTCTCTACATAACTATTATAAAAATCTTGATGACGATACGCCGTTGTTCTTGGCAAGTGGCATCAATATGGAACATTTTATCAAGGATGTCACAGCCATCTGTGATGAGATTAAGGAAGAAAAGAAATCAGATAAGACGATTTACCTATCCTTTGATGAATGGAATGTGTGGTTCCATAGTGAAGCGCAGGATAAGCTAAACGAAAAGTGGCAGATCGCACCTCCACTGCTGGAGGACATCTATAATCTCGAGGATGCACTGGTAGTGGGAAGTCTGCTGATGACGCTGCTCAAGAATGTCAATCGTGTCAAGATCGCATGTTTGGCACAGTTAGTCAATGTCATTGCTCCGATTATGACAGAAAAGGATGGGAAGGTATGGCTGCAGACGATATTCTACCCGTTCTATTACACCTCACATTACGGACGTGGAACCACTTTAGATGTAGGCTGTAAATGTGATTCTTACCATACCCAGACACTGGGTGAGGTTCCTTATATAGATACAACCGCTGTTTTATCAGAGGATGAGACACAGATCACGGTATTTGCCATGAACCGCTCGCTTGATGATGTCTGTGAGTTATGTATGGAGCTTGAGGAATTGAATGGATATCAGCTCGTAAAGCATGTTGCCATGGAGGGTGACGACCTGAAGGCATGCAACAGTGCAAAACATCCTGACAATGTGTTGCCGGTAGAGAAGGGGATTGAAGGACGTGTTGTGTTGGAGCCTCATTCATGGAATATGCTGTTATATAAGAAGCTTTGATTAGTCACAAATGGTTCATGATATGATATCAGGTAGAGGGTCTTGAAAAACGATATTTTCAAGACTCTTTTTCTGTGGTAACATAATTAGGCAGACTATATAAATATGATATTTTACGGATCAGTCAGATGAAGAATAGAATCAGGAGAAGGACGAAACGTGGAGCAGAATACTCTTTTGGGATCAATTATAAAGGAACGGTACAAAATCGAAGAGGTCATTGGAAATGGTGGCTTTGCGGTTACATATAAGGGGACTGATCAGGCGAATGGTGATACAGTTGCCATCAAGGAATGCAGACACATCAAACCAAAGGAACTGGAAAGAATCCGTGAGGAAGCACAGACGCTTCGAGAACTGTCAGGCAGTCAGGGGATTGTACATATCAGAGATTATATAGAAGAAGCTGATGCTGCATATATCATTATGGATTATGCAAAAGGTGTTACGCTCAAGAACTATGTAACCAATGGCGAAGGTATGCAATCCGGTACAGTACTTTCCATGTTCCTTCCGATTATGAAAGCTCTGGCGGAAATTCATGACAAGGGACTGCTGCACAGGGACATCAGCCCGGACAATATCATCATTGCTCAGGATCATACATTGACGCTGTTGGATTTTGGCGCGGCAAGGAGTATATCCGATACACAGGATGAGAAGACGATTACCATGATCTTGAAACCCGGGTATGCGCCAGAGGAACAGTACCGCAGTCTGGAAGCCCAGGGGACTTGGACTGATGTCTATGCACTATGTGCAACGATGTATTTTTGTGTTACCAGAACAGCTCCGATTGACAGCCTGCAGAGGATGTATGAGGATACCCTGAAAAGCCCGTCAGAACTTGGAATCAACATCTCCCAGCAGTTTGAGGAGGTTTTGATGCAGGGTCTGGCACTGCGAAGTGAGAATAGAATCCACTCTATGCAGGAGTTGCTTACGAGGCTTGCAGAGGCGGAGAGCTATCCCCATGTGACAGAACAGAAGACGATAAGGAAGAACGATACACAGAGGAAGCGGTCACAAAACAAATTCTCTAAAGGGATTTTGGCAGTTATCATCATGGGTATGCTGTTATGTGTTGCGGCAATGATCATCTTCTCAGGAAGACGCGAGGGAGGTTCCAGTTCAGATGAAGCCTATCTGTATTGCTCTGACCAGCTGATCACACAAGAGGATATTCAGGCGTTTCGAAGAAATTCCGTTCTTGAGAGCATTACCTTTGATACATGTGAGATCTCTGATGAAAGGATGCAGCAGTTGGCCGAATTGGAACAGGTTCGTTCTCTTTCCTTTGATGATTGTTATGGCTTTGCGTCCTATGAACCACTCTCACAAATGGTGCTCTTGGATTCGCTTTCCGTTTCTGTATATGATGAGAGCCTTCCGGTCTTTGACGGCAACAGGGATTTTCCTGTGGACTTTCCAAAGATACGGTATTTGACACTTCGAATCAATGGCTTTGACGGGGGCAATGAATTCCTCACAAGATTTAAAAAACTTGAATATTTATCAATCTATAATGCAGGAAATTATGATGACCTTCAGGTGGAGATCGCTGATCTGGATTTCCTGTCGGGACTTCCTTCACTGCATTCCTTTACGCTATCGGACATCAAGATTCTCAATAGTGATCTGTCGAGTTTATCTGCCTGTAGTCTGTTAAGCAGTTTGGATCTCAGCAATACCGGAATTGAAGTGTTGGATGGAATAGAGACAGCATCGGGACTCAGCTATCTGTGTGTACCGGAAAACCGGTTGGAATCGCTGGAACCACTCAAGGAGCTTACAAGAGTCAATTATCTGGATGTATCGAACAATCAACTGACCACATTAGATGGAATCGAACAGATGGAAGTGTTGCATTCACTGTATGCAGCAGATAATCGGCTTATGGATTTACAAGCACTCAACGGGATGAAGAGTATCGAAACTTTGGATGTTGAGGGCAATCAGTTAGAATCTCTCTCAGGATGCGAAGCCTTGATACAGATGACGGATCTGAATGCTGGAAGAAACCGGATTGGAGACTTGGAGGGGATTCAAAACAGTACCAGTTTAAAGACTCTAAAGGTGAAGGAAAATGAGCTGACGAGCATCTCACTGTTAGAGGGGAAATATCCGGAACTCGAGACAGTGGATGTGGCAGGCAATCAACTGACTGAGATCGATGCACTGTCTGAATGTCCAAAACTAAAGGCTTGCAGGGCAGACGATAATCGGTTGACCTCTCTCAAGGGACTGGAACATGCAGAGGAATTATATGTTGCCTCTGCTTATGATAATCAGATATCGGATATCAGTGCCCTGACCGGCAAGACAGGCTTGCAATATGTAGATCTGGGGAAAAATGAGATCACTGACATGACACCGCTTTCTTCCATGGAAGGAAATGATCTGATTGTATTTTTGGAGGACAATCTGATCGAGGATGCAGGAAGTCTGCCTAAGAAGAATTCTTATCGATTTATCTCCCTTCAGGGCAATCCACTGCCGGATTATCAGACAATGGACAAGCTATTAGTAGAGTCCATTTATCTTCCGGATACAGGAAATGGTAATTATGAACTGCTAAAAGAGGGACACATGGATTCTCTATATATGGTTGATGTGGAGCTTGGAAATCAGGCGAGATTAAAACGAGAATTTGACGAGGCAGATATTTATCTGAATCTCCTGACAAATGAGGAAGCAGAAGAAAACATGGAAGAAATGAGAGAATTCCAGAGAAGCATGTGATAGAGGTATGAGATAAAAGTAAGTGATAGAAGTAAGTAATAGAGGTAAATAATAGAAGGGGAGCAGACAAAGGATGACCATTAATCTCTATATTCACGGAGTGCATGAAAAAGATATCGACCTAATTGAACAGACTGTGATCGGGAGAGGCGAACCGGAGCATACACAGGATGTTCAGATCGAGCATATGGTGCTGTCAAAAAAGCATGGGGAATTTTACTGTGAACAGGGTGAGTGGTGTTATCGTGATCTTGGTAGCAGTAATGGTTCCTATCTGAATGGAACGCTGCTAGAGACACCATGTCGTCTGCAAAATGGGGATCGGCTTTCATTTCAGATCAAGGGCAGTCCTGTTGCACTAGTGGAGTGTATCGTACAGCTGCCGCAGGAAAAAACACAGACAGTATCGGGACAAAAAGCTCATTTGGCGTCAGATGAGCAGAGGGCTGATTCACGATCCGGAAAGCCACGTCAGAAGGCACGGGATGAGGAAGGGATGCTACAGATTGATATAAAGAAGCGTATCGCATCTGTCGGACATCATGACAAGATTCTGCTGCAGGACATTCACCTGCAGGTCGCAGCAGGTGAGATGACTCTGATTCTGGGCGGCTCAGGAGCAGGCAAGACGACCTTTATCAATGCGGTTATGGGTTACGAGAAGGCAGACGGAAGGATACGTTATGGCTCCAAGGATATCTACGCAGATTATGAACAGATGAAGTATGAGATCGGCTTTGTTCCGCAAAAGGATCTGCTGCGGGATGCGGATTCAGTCTATGATACCCTTTATAATGCAGTACAGATGAAAATGCCGGAGGTTATGGATGAGCCGGATCATATCAAAAGGGTGGAGGAGATCATGGAGCTGCTCGGCTTGACCAAGCAAAGAGATACGCTTGTGAAGAAGCTAAGTGGTGGGCAGAGAAAGCGACTCAGCATTGCCATGGAATTTGCCGGTGATCCGCAGATTTTTTTCCTGGATGAGCCGGATTCCGGACTGGATGGTGTGATGGCAAGAACTCTGATGGAGAAGCTGCGGGAGATCGCTGACATGGGCAAGATCGTTATGGTGATCACTCATGCACCGGATCGTGTTGCAGAACTATTTGACAAGGTCATTGTACTTGCCAAGGGATCGACGGATGATATCGGACACCTCGTATATCATGGAACAATCAAGAATGCCCGTGAATTCTTCCAGACAGATTCACTCGAGGATATCGTCAGACGGATCAACCCCGAGGTAGAGGGTGGAGAAGGCAGAGCGGATGAGTTTATAGAGAAGTACAATAAAAGATAAGGGACGAACAAAATGACACAGAATACATCAGCCAGGCAGGATGAAAAGCATATATCAAGAACAGAACAGATCGGAATCTATACGAGAAAGTGCTTTCGCATCTTCAAGAATGAAAAGGGGTATAAGGTTTTTTTAAGTGTAGCATTGATCATGCTGCTCATCTGTGCAGTGACAGGTGATGAGATGTTTGTGGAAGCGGATGCCACGAGAAACGGTAGCTTTGCGATCATGAGTGCCTGCATCTGGATCGGAATTTTCAATTCTATTCGTTCCATCTGCAAGGAACGGGAGATACTGAAAAGGGAGCATCGAACCGGATTACACATGTCCGCTTACGTTATGTCGCATGGAATCTATGAGGCGGTGATCTGTTTGCTGGAGGCAGTGATTGTGCTGGCTTTTGTGTTTCTGTTTAATGCTGGGAATTTTCCACAGGAAGGAGTGGTCACGGTTCCCTTCTTAGATTTTCTGATCAGTTATTTCCTCATTATATTCAGTGCGGATACGCTTGGGATTGCGATTTCCTCTTTTGTGAAGAATGAAAACACTGCAATGACGGTGATGCCGTTTGCACTGATTATACAGCTTGTTATGTCCGGTACGATCTTTGAATTAAAGGGGATTGCTGAGGCAATTTCTTATGTGACGACAAGCCGTTGGGGGATTGCAGCGATTTGTTCTGTGTCAAACATCAATGATCTGGGCTGGTTTTTCTATAATGAAGAATATGATTCCACAGTTGCCAATCTTACAAGTCTATGGGGATATCTGATCTTTTTTGCAATCGTGGGTCTGATCATTGCGGTGATCAGTTTGGAATTCATTGATCGGGATAAGAGGTAGGAAATGTGAAGGTACTCTGAAAAGCGTTTGGGATTTTGCTATAAAGTAGGAAAAATTATTCAATATAGAATGAGAGATGATGAATCATCATGAGAGAATATATGGAGTTGTTCTGGGCATTTGCCCGAATCGGAGGCCTGACCTTTGGCGGAGGACTAACGATGCTGCCGATGTTGACCTATGAGCTTGTAGATAAAAAGCATTGGGTCACAGAAGAGGAACTGATGGACTGTTATGCAATCGGTCAGTGTACGCCCGGTATCATTGCGGTCAATACCGCAACCTATATCGGTTACAAGAGAAAGGGAGTCATGGGTGGGATTGTTGCCACACTGGGGATGATCGCTCCATCTCTGATCATCATTACAATCATTGCGATGTTTTTAACGAGATATATGGATCATCCAATGATTGCACACGCTCTAAATGGTATCCGTGGTGCAGTATGTGCCTTGATGCTTAATACCGTGGTACAGCTCGCCAAAAAGAGTCTGGTAGATTGGAAAAGTGTTCTGATCGGTGTCATTGTACTGATACTTGCACTGATCAAGGCAGTACCTACGATTATTCTTGTGATTGCTGCGGGTATTGCAGGTGTCCTCATTAAGAAGCTGGAGGGCAAAGAAATATGAATGTATATCTGTTATTATTTTTGGAGTTTTTCAAAATCGGTCTGTTTGCAATCGGAGGAGGCCCGGCAACACTGCCGTACCTCATGGAGCTGACAGAGCATTACGACTGGTTTACAATGTCGGACCTCAGCAATATGGTAGCGGTCAGTCAGAGTACACCGGGACCACTGGGTCTGAATATGGCAACCTATGCAGGATATCAGGCAGGCGGACTATGGGGTGGAGTAGTTGCAACTCTTGGGTTGGTACTCCCAAGTATTATCGTAATCACACTGATTGCAAAGTTCATGCAGGATTTTAGTGAGCGATTCGTAGTGAAATCAGCCTTTTATGGTATACGTCCCGCAGTTACGGCAGTGATTGCCGTTGCAGTCGTAGGTCTGTTTCAGATGGCACTGATTACTGGCAATACAACTTCATATCCAATAGCGATCGGTCCACTGATCCTAAGTATATTAATCTTCGGACTTCTTCAGATCAAGAAGCTGCGAGGCATGCACCCTGTATTCTGGTTTGTCATCGCTGCCGTGATCGGTATCCTGCTCAAATTCTAAGCTATATACACCCAAAAGCACCTCGCACAAACGAGGAATAGAACATCCAATTTTTCTCAGAAATGACCTTTTTTTCTTGTTTTAAAAATGTTATGTTGATTATAAGGATTTTACAAAATCAACTACAACAAAAATCAGGAGGAGAAGTGAAATGAAGAAAATGGTTAGATGTTTTATGTCAGGACTGCTGGTAACCACCATGCTGTGCCTGAGCATACCGGTTGAGGTGAAGGCAGGGTTGGTTACTGGAAATGGTGGTTCGCTTGATGCAACTGCCGTAGGAGATCCCTTAGATGTGCCAGGAGATGTCACGGGGGGGAG
>CAZVYQ010000040.1:0-27440 GCA_964631375.1 uncultured Lachnospiraceae bacterium
TGTGCGCTTATGCGGTATTAGCAGTCATTTCTAACTGTTATCCCCCGGTATAAGGTAGGTTACCCACGCGTTACTCACCCGTCCGCCACTCAGTCATCTCAATTGACTCCGATCTTAGCAAGCTAATTTCTTTGTCGGGAGAGATGCTTCGTTCGACTTGCATGTGTTAAGCACGCCGCCAGCGTTCATCCTGAGCCAGGATCAAACTCTCTGATAATAGTTTGTTTCCTCGGTTCAAAACTAACAACTAGCTAATTTTTTCCCGTTCATTACTGTTCTTAGGTTTTGTTCTGAATTATTCTCTTCGTGGAAAAACCTTTTTCCACTTCTTTGAATTTTTCAGGGTTGGTTTATACTGTTTAGTTTTCAAGGTGCCGATTTTCGTTTTTTCGAAAATCGTGTACATAGTACATGTTATAAATAATTGTCGCAACACTGATTATTACTGGAAAAACAACTCTTTCGAAGCAACCTCTCGATGTGCGGCTTATACATAGTATCATTGTGTCGAAAGATTGTCAATAATTTTATTCAATTTTTTTTGAGTTTTTTTGCCCCTAAAAAAAAGACACAAGATGTTGTGTCTTCTTTTAAAAATAGCCCTATTTAAATACTTGTGATGAACTTTGCAAGAAGGTTATTATTGAATAAAACTGATAAGATAACACTGTCATTGATATAGAGTAACATATGACTTCCAATTGTATTTCCGAAGAAAATAATAGCAACAAAGAAACCGACCCATACAATTAGTAGTCCCTTGATCAATCCGGCAATACACCCCAACAGTCTGTTAAATCCTTTTATTATAGGTATCTTTGCAATGATGTCTGCAGAAAATATCACAAATGTAGTTAAAACCCAAAGCATCAGAAAGCATCCAATAAATGATACTGCATTGATGATCATCTTCGCCAGATAACCAGCCACGTATTCTTCAAATAAAGATACCATCAATGATTGATATACTTCTGTCTTATTATTGTTGATCAGGCAAGCTGTGATGATCTCCGGCAGATCATAGGATTCTATGGTTTTTATTTGATTTTCTTCTATTGTATTATCGTATTGTGCATTATTGTCTGCAAATACCTCGACGACCTTAGTTTTCAAATGCTCGTATACTTTTGTATGATTGGTCAGGTAATTACTGACATAAGGTGAGATTACCGTGACAACACATATAACCAGAATAATTGAAAACAGCGAAATTGCAATTCGTAAAAAACCTTTTCTATACCCATTAATCGCACATATGATCAGTATTGCTACAACAACGATCAACAGGATATTAATATCCATTTCTTTCATGATGAAAACCCCTTTACTACTTTAACCTGATTTCCTCTGCACGATTGCCCGATATTAAAATGAATTTCGTAATCGTGTCTGTCGGAATCAACGTTAAAACAGATTTATCAAAAGTCCCCTCAAACTTTTCTGTTCCGCGTACATTATATATAGAACATTCCGAGCTGTTATAGATGATGATTAAATCTCCTTGCAGCACGATGTCTGTATATTCCATATCAAATTTCTTCGTAAATACAAGTGTACCTGCTTCATTATAAACGTCTATACGATACTTTGCATCACTATTTCCTTCCAAGAAGACAAGACCGGTATATTTATCACCATGAAATACACTCTCTACATCTTCTGTTAAGTCCAGTTCAAACTCGCTGGTAGGTTTTTGATTGCCACTATAGATCGCAAACTTATTATCACCAACTGCAATAGCCGTAGAATTATTGACAAAATCCACATATGGAATAACTGTCTCTGGATAGCTAAACCCACTGACAAAATTATCAATCTCATTTTGCCCGACAGAACCAAAATTATAGAAACCTACAGTCGTTGTAATCTTTCCACTGTCAATAAATAAATAGGAAATTGCCAACTTGATCCCATCATCGGATAATGCGATATAAAAGGGGTATCCACTGATTGACATTGTAGTTTTGATATCCGCTACCGTTTCTCCGAAAGAATTATAAACGCGTACCCAGGTAGTATCTCCATCCTCTAGAATCGCTGCAACCATACCACTTGCTGATACACAGAATTTCTGTACCGGAAGCATGGTATCTATTTCACCACATTTTCCGGCGGTATTTAAAACATAGATCATGGTTCCCTTGTAATCTCCCAGTGCAACATACTCTCCAGATACGTCAACCATTGGATTCTGCATTTCATATGTTTCATTCCATAACATCGTATTATCCATTGAAAAAGCGGTAGCACCGTCCTGACTAAATTTCAGAATATTACCATTATAATTCATGTAGGAAGCGGTAGAGGTTTCTTCAAACTCTACACGTTTTAAAACCTCATAGCTCGTATATACCATATTCTGATAATTATAATATAAACCAAATGATGCTGCTGCTATCACAGCTATAATTAAAACGACGCGGTAAAAAATCGTCAATCTGTGTCGAATCAGCTTTTGACGAAATTCATTTTTCTCACTTTTCTCTTTTTTTTGAAAATACTTCGTTGTACGAGACATGCTCTGTATCTTCCTTTGTTTCAAATCGATTTCATATAGCGATTCAGAGCCTGATCTGAATAGATACAGTATATCATAATCTTATTATGGAAGCAAAATTTTCTGTCCACACAAAATGATATCTCGATTGTCTATATGATTTAGCTCACAAATAGAATCCACCATATCTTTTGTTTGGTAGAATTGCATACTGATATTTGCTAAGGTATCGCCCTTTTTTACTATATAAATCTCATTCTGTTCAGGTGCCTGAGGCTGCTGTTCTACTGTTTCCTGTATCTTTACTGCTTGTTGCGTCGGAATGTGTGTTTCTTCTATATATATATCCTGCGTATCATCAGTTATATCGGCTACTGTTTCTTCTATACGCGGTTCTTCTTTAATCTGCTCATCCGTATTCTGCATATTGGTTGATAGCTCTGTTAGAGCCACTTCCATAGCCTGCATTTTCTCATAGTTATTCATCATTGTGATTCCTATGGCCAATACAACAAGTGCCAGAAAGGAACTGGCAACCGATAAAACTGTCATAACTCTTCCATGCCGGACAATTTCCTTGCGTTCCTTCATAATCTGACGAAACTGTTCCACTGCCGGTTCTGAACACACCTCTGTTGTTAACTCTTCCGACATCTGGCTTTCTTTTTGTTGTTCGATCATATATGTCTGCATGGCTTCATTTCTGGCATAGTATATATAGTAACCCTCCAGTTGTTGCAAACCGTATGATTTGGTTATGTAGTATTCCATTTCCGGTTCATTAAGTCGAAGAAAAATCTTGCTTCCTTCTTGAAAAAAGCGTCTTCCAATGTCCTCTGCACTCTTTATATCAGCCTCGCAGGCCCACCCCACCATCTCCAGATCCGGAAAGAATTCTTTTGCCGCTACCTTCAATTTCTCCCATGCCTCTGCATATACTTCTATATTTTTATGAAATATGCTATCCATTTCCACGCTGATTGCACCATCAACAAACAGATACTTTCTATCTCTTGCACTAAGTGTTTTACCAAACAGAATAAATCCTGTTTTTCTGCTTCTCTCAAGATTTTGACTGAGATAACTTTTAACATAATCCTCGGTGTAAATCTTGACCTTATCATCGACAGCTCCGATCTGACGTATGTTTTTGGGTAATCGTATCAGATTTTCGGCCTTCATCATATTTGTGTTTGCTTCATTATAGATTATCTCTACCATCTCTATTTGCCACCCTCTCTGTTCAGTATATTATTTTTGGACAATCTTACCATACAAAGAGTGCGGTTTTTAGTTCTTCCTGTCGAACAACTCTAATTTTTGAAAATAACAAAAAAACTCCTCGACGTTCATACCGCCGAAGAGTTTTATCCTTCTATTCTATTAGCAGATCTCTGCGCCAGCAGGCATTTCTTGTTCTGGCATCATGAGTGCTAGATGACCCTCTGCATCTTCTGCACATAACAACATTCCTTCTGATAAAACCCCGGCAAGTGTTGCAGGTTTGAGGTTCACAAGTACCATAACCTTTTTGCCAACCATTTCTTCAGCTTTATAATGCTGCTTGATCCCTGATACAATCTGCTTTACATCATTACCAATCTTGACCTTGGAGCAAAGTAACTTTTTGGATTTTGGTACTTCCTCGCAGGCAATGATCTCGCCTACCTGAAACTGAAGCTTTGAAAAATCCTCATATGTGATCTCAGGCTTTGCCTCTATTTCAATCACAGCTTCGTCAGATTGTTCTGTTTTTGATTCTTCCGGTACAACAGGATGCAATAATGCAACCTTTTCCAATATCTCTTTGATATCCAGTCTGGCAAAAAGAATCTCTGGTTGTTCTGTTACCTTTATCCCGGATTCGTAGAGTCCATATTCGTCCAGCAGATCCCAGTCTCTCTCTGTTCCCATCATCTGTATCAATATTTTCTGAGCTGTTTCCGGCATAAATGCCTTTAACAAGTTCGCTCCAATACAGATACTCTCTGTCAAGTTATACAATACCTCTGCCAGTCTGTCCTTCTTTGCTTCGTCCTTTGCCAGTACCCATGGCTCTGTCTCATCAATATATTTATTGCATCTCTTAAATAACTGAAACAGCTCTGTCAAGGCATCTGCCACACGCAGATCTTCCATTTTTGCTTCCATCCGAGCCTTGGTTTCCTTTACAACTGTCTTTAGATCCTCATCTACTGCCTCTGATGCCCCTGTACAAGTAACAACGCCGTTAAAATACTTGTTACTCATGGAAATGGTTCTGTTTACAAGATTTCCAAGTGTATTTGCAAGATCAGAATTGATACGTTCTACCAACAGATCCCAAGAGATTACACCATCATTTTCAAACGGCATTTCGTGTAGTACAAAATAACGAACTGCATCCACGCCAAACAGATCTACCAACTCGTCTGCATAGAGCACATTACCCTTTGACTTACTCATCTTGCCGTCTCCCTGCAGTAACCAGGGATGTCCAAATATCTTCTTTGGTAGTTCTTCACCAAGTGCCATTAGAATAATCGGCCAGTAAATCGTATGAAAACGAACGATGTCCTTACCAATCAAGTGCAGATCTGCAGGCCATAACGTTTTATACTGCTCTGTAGAATTCCCATCTGCATCGTAGCCAATACCGGTAATATAATTAGATAGTGCATCCAGCCACACATACACGACATGTCTGTTATCAAAATCAACCGGAATCCCCCATTTAAAAGAGGTTCTGGAAACACACAAATCCTGCAGTCCCGGAAGTAGGAAGTTATTCATCATTTCATTTTTTCTGGATACCGGTTGTATAAATTCCGGATGCGTATTAATATACTCAATCAGACGATCTGCATACTTTGTCATCTTCAGAAAATATGCTTCTTCCTTTGCCGGATGTACTTCGCGTCCACAGTCCGGACATTTCCCATCGACTAATTGTGACTCCGTCCAAAATGACTCACAAGGTGTACAGTACATTCCCTCATAGGAGCCCTTATAAATATCTCCCTGATCATACAGCTTCTTAAAAATCTTCTGTATCTGCTTCTCATGTTCAGGGTCTGTTGTTCTGATGAATTTGTCATAGGAAGTATCCATGAGATCCCAGATCTTTTTCACTGTACCAGCAACATCATCAACAAATTCCTTTGGAGTAACACCCTTCTCTGCTGCTTTTAATTCTACCTTCTGACCATGTTCATCGGTTCCTGTCTGAAAAAACACATCATAACCCTGCTGTCTCTTGAATCTGGCAATGCTGTCTGCCAATACGATCTCATAGGTATTCCCGATGTGAGGCTTTCCCGATGTATAGGTTATGGCTGTTGTCATATAATACTTTTTTCCGTTTCCATTCATAGCTTATCTACTCTTTTCATTACGAATTTTTACTCATTCTATTTTGTAACTTTAGCATTTATAGAATTGGGTGTCAACCCCCCGCAGTCCCGAATTTCTGCATTTCCGTGTCGCTTTTCCATATTCATAATATCTGTCTGACTTCCATAAAATAGTATGAATCCATCTTTGAGGCAATCCATGAAGAATAAAAACCTGCTGCCACTGTTACTGATCATTCTCACTCTACCAATTGGTCAATTAATCTATCATCATACATCCGATTCTATCAAATTACACTCTATATCTGATCAACTTTTTGAGCAGGCACTGCTTGATAATACCATTAATCTTCATTATACTCTCGCAGAGCCTGAGACATATGGGTTAGAGGATTACTCAGTATCTCTGGGCTCATATTCCGTTTCAGAGTTTAGAGACCAGTCTCTTGTTGCAGAGAATGCACTTCATGCTCTTTCCAATGTCTCCTATTCCGATCTTAATGAAGAGGATGCATTAACCTACGATGTTCTCTCCTATCATTTGAAACAGCAACTCAGGGAATCTGATTTTCCGCTCTATTCAGAACCGTTGTCTTCACATGGAGTTCTGATGGAGCTTCCAATCCTTTTAGCTGAATATACATTTCGAAGCGAACAGGATATACAAGACTACCTTCATCTGTTGGAGTGTATGCCTCCATATTTTAAAGAACTGGAAACATATGAGATTGAAAAAGCAAATGCCGGATTGTTTATGTCCGACAGATCTCTGGATCTGGTACTGGCAAATTGTAAAACCATCATGGATAACCATGATCGGCATTTTTTACAGATTTCCTTTGAAGATCGTATCAATGCCCTTTCTTCTATTACAAAAGCAAAGCGACAACACTATCTAGATCAACATCGTCATATTATGCAAAACACTTTCTTTCCGTCATACTATGATCTCTATCAAACTCTATCCTCATTACGTGGTAGCGGACAAAATCCCTATGGACTTTGTTGCTTTGAGAATGGAAAAGCGTATTATGAGCATCTGGTAGTTGCTTCAACAGGGACTTCCTACTCTCCTACCAAGCTAAAGCAAATACTATTGAAACAATTAAAGCAAGACTATACCGAACTCGCCGATCTATTACAGAATAATCCTTCTCTGTCTGATATGGTTTCAGATATTCGTCCTATTGCGTCTTCTTCGAAGGAAATGCTTACTCCGGAAAGCATGCTGGCAGATCTTCTTCAGAAAACACAAAAAGATTTTCCATTGCCAACTCGCACAACATCCGATGATGTATTTTCATATCGGGTAAAATATGTGGATGACTCTCTGGAGGCTTTTATGAGTCCGGCTTTTTATCTGACTCCGCCTATTGATCTGCTTTCGGAAAATACAATCTATATCAACAATGTTTCTTCATTTTCCAAAATCGAGCTCTTTACGACTCTCGCACACGAAGGATATCCGGGGCATATGCTACAAAATACCTACTATCTGAGTCTGGATCCACCACCTATTCGAACCATGCTTTACTTTGGAGCCTATAGCGAAGGCTGGGCTGTCTATACAGAACAATATGCTTACACCTTAACTGATCTGGATGAAGATCTCATTCGGGTTTTACAGTTGGATCACTCTCTACAGCTCTGTATCTGTTCCTTATTAGATATCATGATTCATTATGAAGGCTTGACACCACATGCCCTGGCAGAGTATATATCAAATCTTGGCCCTTCAATTGATGAGGATGCACTTATGAATGTTTATCAGAGTATCGTCGATGAGCCGACAAATTACTTAAAGTACTATGTTGGATTTTTGGAAATCTGTAGACTACGAGAACGTGCCGAAAAAGCATTGGGAAATCGTTTTTCTGAAAAGGATTTTCACGAGTTTCTCTTGTCAATAGGTCCTGCTCCATTCTCCATCATAGAAAAAAGAGAGGACATCTGGATTCAGACTGTCCTCTCTTTTCAAACCGCTATGTGTTCTCAACCATTCACCAACTCATCGAGCAGTTGTGGTACCTTTTCTTCCATTGTATCGTTGTGGAACTGACAGGTTCCGACTGCTTTGTGTCCGCCACCACCATATTTTAACATCAGCTTTCCGACATCGATATTTGATGATCTATTTAAAATACTATATCCTACTGCTACCGAACAGCCTTCTCCACCTTTGCCACTGACAATCCATGCAGAAATGTTTTGTTCCGGATACATACTGTAAATCATGAATCGATTTCCTGAATAGATCGGATCAACTCCTCTTAAATCGGATATGATAACGTTCTTATCAACCCTTGTATGTGCTTTGATCATTTCCTTGAACTTTTCAGTCTGTTCAAAATATACGCTGATTCTCTCCTTCACATCAGGAAGAGCAAGAATTTCTTCTGTTGTCATAGTCCTGCAGGCTTCTATTAATTCTTCCATTAGGCGATAATTAGGTATCGTGAATTGTCTCCACCTTCCGAGACCGGTTCTTGGATCCATTAGAAAACCTATCAGGATCCAGCCTGTAGGATTTTGCACTTCCTCGATCGTCAGATTACCTGAATCTACTTTATCGACTGCTGCCATCATATCATCGAATTGTGGAAACCTTGCCTTTCCGCCATAATACTCATAAATAATTCTTGCACATGATGGGGTGATCCTACTCTCACCTTTATATTTACCAGCCAATTGATTACGCTCAAATTCGCTGGAATGGTGATCAAACCACAATCCACAACCATCCACGTATGGCACATTTGCCAGACAATCATCCTCTGTTACTTCTATCAATCCATCCTGTAAATCCTTTGGATGTGCAAACTTCCAGTGATCTATTACTCCTGCTTCTCGCAGTAATGCTCCACATGCCAGTCCGTCAAAATCAGAACGTGTTATCAAACGCATATCCTCAATCTCCTTTGTATCAAACTGTAACAACTTCTAAACCTATTATAATTTGAATTGGGTTTTTAAACAATACTTAATACACATTTTTGTTCCTAATATATCAGTTCAACATCATACCTGCAAATATTACACTTGCAACTACACCTGCTATGGTGGACACAAGTGCTCCGGGAAGCGTCCAACGGCTCTTTGTTACCTTTGCCGTCATATAATATACCGACATTGTATAGAATATTGTTTCTGTACAACTCATCATAATAGAGGCGATCAGGCCATTATAGGAATCTGTTCCACATTTTTTATAAATATCAAGCAATAGACCTGTCGCAGCTGAGGAAGAAAACATTTTTACAAAAAACAATGGCACCAATTCTGATGGAAAATGAAGATAGTCCGTAAGTACGCCTATTTTCAATCCAATCCATGTTAAAAACCCTGACGAACTTAGTACTCCTACTGCAAGCATCAGACCAATCAGGGTTGGCATAATCTGTACAACTGTCTTCATTCCTTCTTTTGCACCCTTAATAAAATCATCATAAATCGGCTTTTTACAAAGTAGTCCGTAACCGATAATGATAAATGCTATCATTGGAATCATGATTGCTGAACAATAGGTGATATATCTCATTTCCTCACCGCCATACATTTAATGAAGATAATTGCTACTATAGTGGAAAATACCGTCGCAATCAGTGATGGCATAATGATTGCTGTTGGATTTACAGAGCCATATTGACTTCTGTATGCAATAATATTAACGGGAATTAACTGCAGGGATGAGATATTTAGAACCAAGAACGCACACATTTCATTGCTGGCTACATAATGATTATGATTTAGTTCCCCCAGACTTTTCATGGCACGCAGTCCTGCAGGAGTTGCCGCCCACCCTAATCCCAGTATGTTGGCTGGTGTCAACATAGGACCAAAAAATAATTCATTATTTTTTACTGCGAAACGTTGAATTTCCAGTAAATTTCAAGGCGATTATAATCGAAAACCTCAATATGGTCAATCAGTTCTTGCACCAGTTCCCGATTTAATTCCAAAATCTGTTCAGAATCCCTCAAAACAGCTATTTCCGATGCATCTGAGGTTTTGTCCTTTGACAGTTCTTCCATCGTGGTTTCCAGTTTTTCTAATTGCCTCGCATACTGTTTTTGCTCCTGATCTAACTTGTTTTGCTTTTCACGATATTTCTCTATCGTGCCACCGTCTTTGTACTGCTTATAGCTCAACAGTTTCTCACTTTTACATCTTTCCACATGAAGCTGTAGCATTCTTCGTTCTTCTTTCATCTTGGAAAGAGATGACAATTTCTTTGTTCTTATTTTAGCATTGTCTTCCTGTCTCTGTATATAAATCAGCTTCATTTGGTTTAAGTCCTTTAGTACTACTCCTTCCAGAGTTTCTACATCAACTCTGGTATGTGCATCACAGTTTGCACCCATTCTACATATAAAATAAGGTTTCTTCACACGAGATATGCAATTCATAGAATAACCACAGCAACCACACTTCACTTTTCCTTTTAGAACAGAATCATCTTCCCTTTTCATATACTTTCCTCTTGTACCCTTACTCCTGATCACTTTATTTGCTTCAGCGAACTGCTCCTTTGATATGATTAAGATATGAGCATTCTCATGTTTGATATATTCTTCACTTCTTGTTCTGGCTACCTCTCTTAGTCTTGGGGATGTTAATTTATGAGCCACCCTGGTACCGATATATTCTTCATTCTCCAATATTTCCTTTACCTGACCAGATGTCCAGAAATTATTCTTTTCATTTCGCATCGCATAATTTGTTGCATTATGTTCCGCCATATATCTTCCTCTGGTTGGCACATTACTTTCATTTAACTCTTTCGCTATGACTCCTGTGCTTTTTCCCTGACACGCAAGGGCAAATATCATTCTTACAATTTCTGCTGCGTCTGCATCAATTACATAATTACTTTTTTCTTCCATTCCGATCTTAAATCCAAATGGAATGTTCCCACCGGTAAAAGCACCCTTTTCCTGATGAAGTCTTTTGACACACTTAATCTTCTTAGACAAATCCTTACTATATAAATCATGTATCAGTGTCTGGAATCCTACATCAATACCTCCTGTACTCACATCACTGTCATAATGATCAGAAATAGAAATGACTCTTACACCAAAGAAAGGGAAAATCTGTTCCAGATAATCCCCAACTTCAATATAATTTCTTCCCATTCTTGAAAAGTCCTTAATGATAATGCAATAAATCTTATTTTCCCTTACTTCCTTTAATAACTTCTGAAATCCTGGTCGCTTAAAATTTACACCAGAATATCCGTCATCGCAAAACTCCTTTACCGGATGCTTTTTCAGATCTTCATGTTGTCCAATATAATCATCCATCACATTACGCTGATTAGAAATACTGTCACTCTCATTTTTGTATTCGCTTAAATCGTCATCATCATCTGATATCCTCATATATTCAGCAATATATCCATGTAGCATTTCATTAACCTCCGCATACCTCTTCTGTTATATCTCTCAGCTGATCCGCAAACCGAAAAGAAACTTCCAACCGTTCTGAATCAACTACTACAATTTTATCCACAAAATAATCAATCATTTCATATGATATGTCTGCATTTTCAAGAGAAATCATTTGTTCCCTATAATCCTGTACCTTTGCATACAATTCCTTCTCACTATCAGCCTGCTCTGTCTTTTGATTAAGTTCGAGAGATAACGCCCTAATCTGATGGTCAGCTTGTTCTTTTGCATAAGCATATTCATCCACCGTGAGAATTCCATCTTTCATATCAGAATAGAATTCCTTTTTATCTTTGGATAATCGCTCTATTTGATCTTCAATCCGCTTAATATCATTATCAATATTCTTCTGATCCTGGTTGGTATTTTCTGACTGTTGTGCACTACAGAGCTTTGCTGCAACGCTTCCAACTATCTTAAATTGTGTACTCAACATCAGACGAATCGCTTCTGTCATCTCTTCCTCATAGATTGTTGTGTTCTTGCAGAATCCATCCACTTTCACTCTGGTGCTTTCACAAAAGTAACTATATATTCGCTTCCCTTTGACCACTCTGCTTCTTCTGGTCATTAATCTACCGCATTGTCCACATACAATCTTTGATGCGAAAGGGTTATCCACCTTTGGGACATCTTTATTCTGGTTCATAATTTTTTCATGCCTGCTTTTTGCTTCTTTTGCCATTTTCTCTGCAACGTCATATTGTTCCTGTGTAGCAATTGCTTCATGGGTCCCCTTAACAATCTGCCATTCTTCTTTTGGTAACGTGATCATCTTCCCACCATTTTTGAAATAACTGGTATGATATTTTCCTTGTGCCATATCTCCCAGATACACCGGATCTCTTAATATTCCCATGATATGCTTCGTTTTCCATTTGGAAGCTGCACATCTTTTAAATGCATTATTCCCCTGCTGGTAGCGATATGCTCCCGGTGTTGGAATCAATAATTCATCCAGATAATGTCCAATTGCAGTACAACTTTTCCCAAGAGCCCTCCATTCAAATATCTTTTTTACAATATCTGCCGTTTCAGGATCGAGTATCAGCTTTGTTCCATCATTCTGATCTTTTTTATATCCATATGGAATTACAGAACCATTAAATTCTCCGCGTTTTTGTTTGGCTCTTTTCGTCTGCGTTACCTTCTTGGAAATATCTCTTGCATAATACTCATTCACAATATTCTTAAGAGAATTAAGCAGCATTTTTTCATTATACTGGTCCTTTTTACTATCGAAATCGTCATTTATCGCAATTACTCTTGTCCCAAGGAATGGAAATATTTTTTCAAGATAATTGCCAACCTCTATGTAGTTTCTTCCCAATCGAGAGAAATCTTTGACAATAATGCAGTCAATCACACCTGCCTTCAAATCATCTATCAATTCCTTCCAAGCACTTCTCTCAAAATTAGTGCCTGTCGCTCCATTATCCACATATTCTTTTACAACAATCATATCCTCGGCATGCTGACCCGCATATATTTTCAATAATTCCATCTGATTCTCAATAGAATCTCTGGTATCATAACCATTATCTTCCACAGAAAGACGCCCATATAAACCAGCTTTGCTTTTTATGATTCTGACAACCAATGATTCAGCATTGTTACTTTGATTTTTTCTACTCTTTCTGGCCATATTAGATTACTTCCTTCTTATGTTCTATTGCATCCGCCAAACCATTTAAAAATCCAAGTGCACTTTGATATTCTTGTTGATATTGAAAGATAATCTCCATTCTATCCTTTCCATAGATATCAATTTCTTTTACCAGTCTAACAAGTAAATCTCTGGTAAGTACTGTAAAACCTTTGTACTTAGCGAATTCTTCTGCCCATTGCATCTTATCTCTCTTATTTGATGCAATCGCTTCTTTTTCTCTTTCCAATTCTCTGATTGCTTCTTCAAGATCGGTCTCACGCTCATGATAAAACTGCTTTAACTCCTGATATTCCTCAATCGTTATTAATTGCTCTTTATAATCATGATATAATCCCAGACCGTACTGCTTTGCTTTTTCTATTTCTAATTCTTTCTCCATAATTGCATCTGTAAGACGCTCCGACTGGTAAGTAATATATGGAATATCATCAATTAATTCAAACATTTCTTCCATTTTCACCACTTCTTCAATATGATGATTGATCACTTTCAAGAGAGTTTCCTCAAACTGCTCCATACGCATATTGCTTGATGCATCACATCCTCTTTTGTTCTTATGATTAAGACAACGCAAATACACATATTTTTTGCCATTATAACTTATGGATTTTCTGGTCATATTTCCTTTACAGGTTCCACATTTCACTATGCCTGAATACAAATACAACGCATCCTGGCTTGGTGCCACTCTGGTATCTTCGTCAAACAGGCTTCTCACCAGGTCGTATTGTTCCCTTGTAATGATTGGCTCATGACTCTCTTCACATCTGATCCAGTCTTTTTCATCCTTTTTGGTTCTTTTACGAATTTTGTAATTTGGAGACACTGTTTTTCCTTGAAGCAGAACTCCTGTATACGTTTCATTTCGTAAAATACGGTTTACCCCGTTGGCTTCCCACTTTGGACATGCTTTACGCCTTAAACCGCACTGATAATTCTCACCATTTTTCAATTTGTAATCCATAGGAGTCTCTACTCCCATAGCATTCAGTTTGTCTGCAATTCTTGAACCGCTCATACCTTCAATCTTCCACTGGAAGATCTGTCTAACGATTGCCGCAGCTGTATCATCTATAACAAGGCGGTTCTTGTCTTCTTCCGATTTTTTATATCCATACGGGGCGAAGGCTCCTATAAATTCGCCTTGCTTACGTTTGATATCCAAATGACTGCGCACTTTTATAGAGATGTCTCTGCAATAGGCATCATTTACCAGGTTCTTAAAAGGAATAATCATTTCCTCTGAACCACCATTCATTTTTGCTGTGTCGATATGATCATTAATTGCTATGAATCTCACACCAAGATAAGGGAATATTTTTTCAATATAACGTCCTACTTCAATATAATTTCTTCCAAATCGAGAAAGATCTTTTACAATAACACAATTGATCCTGCCTGATTTAATGGATTCCATCATTGCTTGAAATGCTGGGCGTTCAAAATTGACACCTGTATAACCATCATCTACTCTTTCTTCATGGATGCGGATATCAGGATTAGATTTGATAAACTCTCGGATGAGAGCTTTTTGATTGATGATGCTGTCGCTTTCCTCTTTATCTCCATCATCTCTGGATAACCGGAAGTAAGCATCAGCATCATATATAGTTGTATTTAGATTTGTTTCCATATTACCACCTCAAATAGTTTTATTAGAACCTCATAAACTATTTGGGCTTTGTTTGTCCGAGTTAATTATAACATTACCGTTTTCTAAAGTCCACGATTTACAAGGCTTTCTTTTTGACATCTTACAATGACATGAAATAATTTGATAATTTCGTTTCGAGGGATTCCTCCGCTTCATTGAAATTCGATTTCACAATAATTCCATTACATATATAACAAAAAGGATTCCTGATTTGCTCTATGTATGATTCGATTCTCTTCTCTTTACTATCTGCTGGATTAATCACCACAGAATCAACATCCACAAGTTCTTCCTTAGAAACAGTTTTGATATCCACCTGCTTTAATGCATCAAATTCCGTTGCTTTTAACATTTTATCTACACCTTCCTGACTACTATCAGTTCATTCTATTATTGTTGTCTTGTCCATTATTCCGATTAAATAGAACCCTCTATAAAAGCAAGCATCTGTACCTTAATCTTCTGCTTAGAACGGAGAACCTTCTGTTGAACTGATTCATACTGAATTCCTTCTCGTTCCGCTATCTCTGCAATAGCTAATTCTCCATTGAGATACTGCATGAAGACTCTGCTTTCATTCGTCTTCAATATTCCTAATTGCTTATTGAACAAGGCGTAGTCAGTACGCATTCTTCTTAATATATAAGCCTGTTTCTCAAATTCAATGCCACGATCGGTACCTTTCAATATATCTCCCGAAAAATCACAAGTTATAATTGCCTCTTCCATCATGACATTCTCAATTGCTGCATCTCCTGTCTTATCACTGCACAGTCCTGACACCTGAACTCTTACCCCCAGATCTCCCCGCTGGCTTTTCCTGTTATATTCCTTTTCATTCTGAATCATATATTTCAGACCTTCGGTATAGCTATCAACGATTCCTATAAAATTAGGATAATTGCTACAGATGATATCCACGCGCTTAGATGCATCTGCCTTTTCATATTTTTTAAGCATGTTTACTTTAGTTGCCATCTTTTTCCTCCATATTTATGAATTGATGTCTACCAAAGCGAAAACCGGTTTTTGCTCTGTGTTCCTTATAGGAACTATTCTAAGGGTTTCTATGCATAAAATCGTTTCCCAAACAATAGACAAAAGTCTATGGAGAATATACTCACTTACTGACGGATTTACGGGATAAAAAAATACAGGAAAGACATATTACAACGTCTTCCCTGTATTTCTGTTCCTCTATATTTTTGTTTATCCAATCTTTTTTCTTCTGATGGTATTATCCAACAAGCGTTTTATATCATCCTCCAGGTGTTCCTCCGTATAATGAATAATTCCTTCCTTTGTATTTTTCCATACTAACCAGATATACTCCGTCGCAAAATCTAATAATTCCTTTTTTGCAATCACTTTTAGTTCTTCCATTATCCATCCTCCTAATCAAAAACTGCTTCTATATTACCTTGGCTTTTAATAATACTAATTATTTCCTCTTTTTTCTTTATCCCCAGTTCAAATGCTCTATGCAAATCATGAAGCGATATTTTCACCCCATCTTCTATTTCAATACAATCCTTTCCTGGCCATATCTCTCCCATTTCGTCTTGTTCACAAGCAAATTTATCCTCTAACTCATAATATCTACAAAGGTCTCCGTCTTCCATTCCATATGGATCTGGATCTACAACAAATATATTCCCTGATTTAAGCTTTACATATAAATCATCTAATTTTTTGATTAATTCAACCCAAAATTTATGTTGTTCTTTAAGAATATATGCCGTTTTATCCGATGCAATTATTTTCTCTACTACATCAGCACCATAACTATACAGTATAGTTTTCTCATAAACTAACGGTGTAGAATAATAATTACTATATTGCTCCTGAAGAAACTTTTTCATAAATACACTCTTACGGGATACTGATACTTTATACTCCCCAGGTCTTCCTTCAACTTGTAAATATTCATTACGTTCAGGAGATCTATAATTAAATACTTCCGCATATATATATAATTTATTTTTACTTATATATGCGCCAAACCGTTGATTGAAGTTCTTAGTATCATCAAGCATGTTCAAAATTTTTTTTCTTTCTTCTTCAAATATTAAAGTCAACTCCCTTATATACTCCTTCATTTCAACTTTTAGCTTTTCATCAATAACCGCATCTTGCATACTGTTTCCTGCATAAACAGCACTTTTTCCTATTTCATGTACTTCAATTTTATAAGTATTTCCATGTGTATCCTCAAGCCCCATTTCTGCAAGATAACGATATTTCTCTGGACTAAATTGTGTATGTAAATCATTCGCCCATTTATATTCATCAAAGGAAAATACTCTTACTCTTGGCTCAACACATGCCTTTAACAACCCTTTTGACATTTTCTTCTCCTTTTCTTTTTCCTTGAACTTTAATTCTTCAAGTTTTTTTTCTCTTAGCAACGAATTCAGTTTCTCAAGGTTCCGTTCCCCTTCTTCTGTCTCTTCTATGTATCGCATAATCAGTTGATCACGAATGTCTCTATCATCCAATGTCGGCATCCGATTATAATATTTCATAAGTGATTGATTCGTTTGCTCCACATTCATATCAAGCAGAATCGCAACTGAAATGATTAAATCTCTACTTCTTGTTACCGTTGTGCCTATTATCAATTTTCTTACATAATCTGGTGAATATCCAATAGCCTGAGCCAGAAATGTTTTATTAATCTTATCTACTCTTCCTTCATTTACTCTCGCAATTTGGTCATCAATCAAATTACAGTAATATACATTTATCGTTCTCTGAATAGTTCCAATTTCTTTATAATCCTGTTTGTTTTTCATTATGTACCTCCATGCCATCCTTATGGGTACAGTATACCATTCTAAAATCTTAGTTCAACCAAAAGTGGGAGTATAATGCTCCCATTTTTAAATATTTACAAACAATTTCATCTGTTCTATAGCCACTTTTCTCAATTTCTCACTTTCAATACTCTGAAAAATCTTAATTAATTCCTCACATCCTGCATCTGACTGTTCCCCTTCCATCAGATAAGAAACTGTACAATTAAGTGCTTTTGCAAGTTCCATAACAACACTGCTCTTAATATCAATGCGATTATTCTCATAAGCTGATATGGTTACTTTTTTCGTATATAACAGCTCTGCTAGCTGCTCCTGGGTCATACCTCTCTTCAATCTCATTTCCTTAATTCTACTTCCCATTGTACTTGTGCTATTCATATTCTTCTCTCCGTTCCCGAAGTGCAAAACGAAAACAGCACGCAAAAAAGGAGTCGACAAAACGAATACCAATAAGACCAACAGCAATATATGCCATTTGGTGCTATTTTCGTTTTGTCGGCTCCTGATAGTTCTTGCTAAATTCAACTCGTAACAAACTCTTGATCACCACCTGCCGACTTTGAGGATTCAAAGCCTTATCTATGTAAGGCCCGTCCAATCTGACGATTCTCGTGATGTCTCATTCTATTTAATTGTAATAGTTCTAATAACACGCAGCCTTTTGCTGCATCTGCTGCTTAGATTTCTTGCCACCCTCTTTTGAAACACTGACACTTACTGCTCCCTGACGTTTAGGAAGTTTATTCCTTCTATCCTCTGATACTGATACCATACCACCTCTTACGATAGCAATCAGATCACTCCCACATCTATCACACCTTGTTTCAATTTCTGCATTTCCACTTGCTTTCATCAAGCATTTACCACACACTGGGCAATGTACAAATCTCTTATCTGTTCTTTCTGTTGTCTCAATCATCAAAAATCCTCCTAATAATAAGTAGTTTCTTATTATCATTCAACGGATAAGGGAAATCAAAACCATTGATGATCTTATTCTGCCAAATGTGTTCCGATGTGCCGAAGACCGCACCATCCGCCAGTATTCTTCTACGCTGATCTATCCTAATAATATCCTTCAATCCTATAATCACTTACCCTCTACAAACCACATGTTATTATCCTCATAATATAAATGGCTCTCTCTTCCATCGATAACACATGTGTATCTCATTCCTACACCGCCTGCCCGAAGGCTGGCAGCTCTGCGTACATCCTTGATACGTTGAATCTCATATGTATGACCGTCTTTCCAGATAAAGCTTGTTGGAATCATCTGTCCATCCTTTGAAAACCGGGCATTTACATCTACATATACTTTGCTTGTTTCCATATCTACTGCCTCACTAAAACTTCCTATGCGAAGTATCCATGTGGATGAACCATATGATCTTCCTTCGCATTGATTGCAGAAAGAGCTGTATCAAAATGCATCAATCCTCTCTGCACACTGTAAAATCCAAATCTTTTCCGAATGGTATCAACCGCGCTATCCATTTTCATCTGCTTTTCTCTCTGCTCTACACTGGAAAATAAATCTATCTGCTCCCAGTAGGTATCTAGGACAAGATCTGCTCCCCTGACTCCCACACTTCGTATTGGTTTCTGCCAGTTATAATTTTCCTTGAAAATACGGTAGGCTTCTTCTGCAATTTCTTTTGTCACATTGGTAGCATGATCAATCTTATGCTGCCTGGTAAATGAATACAGATCATTATCCCTGACACTGATTTCTACCACTCTGCACTTGAAACCATTTTCTCGAAGCCTTGCTGCCACACTCTCCGCTAATACATATAGAATAATCTTTACATCTGTATCAGTCAGTAAATCTCTGGGTGTAGTGGTACTGTTTCCGATGGATTTGATTGGAGCACTGGTATTTTCCATCTTTACAGGAGAATCATCATAGCCATTAGCAAATGCCCACAGGACACTTCCCATCTTTCCAAGCTGTGCATGAAGCAAATCTTCCCTTGCTGTCGCCAGATCTCCGATGGTCTGAATTCCAATCTTTTGTAATTTTGCATTGGTACTTCGACCCACATATAGAAGATCTGATGCTGGTAACTTCCAAGCTTTTGTCTGATATTCATCCCGGTACATGGTAGTGATTGCATTCGGCTTCTTATAATCAGATCCCAGCTTTGCAAATATCTTATTAAAAGACACTCCAATGCTTACGGTAATTCCAAGCTCGGACTTCATCCGGTTACTGATTTCCTCAGCCACCTTATATCCATCTCCCTTAATGCTTACACTCTCTGTCAGATCCAACCAACACTCATCAATTCCAAAAGGCTCCTGCAGATCCGTGTATTCTCCATAAATCTCATGTGCCATTCTGGAAAATCTAAGATACAGATCCATCCTGGGTGAAACGAAATTCAGTTCCGGACACACCTGCTTTGCCTGCCAGAGTGCCATTCCTGTTTTCACGCCACGCTTCTTGGCTAAGTAATCGGCTGTCAAAACAATACCATGTCTTGCCTCGGGATCTCCTCCGACTGCCAGAGGCTTACCTGCCAACTCCGGATGATGCAGATGCTCAATTGATGCATAACAGCAATTGATATCTGAATGCAATATTGTTCTGTCCATTCCTCCTTCGCTTCCTTTCATACTTCTACAAGTCCGTTGTTCGCCGTCCTTGTAATGCAAAGTATAAATCCAAGTATCTCGGATTTCAATAGTCGCTTTGGTTGATTAGTCTTATATTTTTAGATTTCTGTTGAATTAATCCTATCCCTGTGCTATTCTGTATCTGAGGAAATGAGATATTTCCTCTACAACATGGTTGCTCGAACCTAAACAGAGCTTAGAAAAGAGGTACACATTATGTACTCAATAGGACAAATCATTTCAAATTATAGGAAGAGAAATGGATATTCACAGCCAGAACTTGCCGCTGCTCTTGTAAAAGAAAATATCAATATCAGTTACAAGACTATCTCCAGTTGGGAGAAAGGCAAAAGTGAGCCAAGTGTTACCACATTTCTCACTCTATGCAAAATCCTTCATATCGCAGATGTATATGAAGAATATTTTGGAGTAAATCCTGGCAATGCTCTCTCACAATTAAATGATGAAGGAAAAGAGAAAGTAATGGAATACACTGATCTTCTGATATCGTCTGGAAAATACGAAAAAGAAAAAGCAGAAATCATTCCATTCCATACCAGAGAACTTAAGCTCTATACCACCATGGTATCTGCTGGTACTGGTAACTTCTTAGACGGAACTGATTTTGAAATGATCGAAGTCGGTGACGAAGTTCCTGAAAATGCAGACTTCGGCGTTAAGATTACTGGTGACAGTATGGAACCAAAATATATCAATCATCAGATTGTATGGGTTCATCAACAGGACTCTTTAATGCATGGAGAAATCGGTATCTTTTGTTTGAATGCGGATGCTTTCTGCAAGAAATTACAGGATGACAATGATGGATTATTCCTAATCTCATTAAATAAAAAATACCCACCAAAACCAGTGGGCGAGAATGATTCGTTAACAATTTTTGGCAAGGTCGTTGGATAAAGTCCTTTTTAACGGACAGCACTTTCTATAGAATTCCTAATGTACCCTGGTCTTGCCAGCAATCACTGCATTAGAAATCACTTTATGAAAGAAGGGATCCCAATGGCTGTAAAATGCAATTTGAAAAAGATACGTACTGAACGTAATCTCCAACAAAATGAAATTGGATCTGCTCTACTGACAGATGCCAGAACAATCAGCAGATATGAAACTGGCGAACGTTGCCCGAATATGGAAATGGCACTTCGCCTATCTGCTTATTTGAAACTCTCGATCAACGAGATATTTGAACTTGATGATACAGACTACACCCCTCATTAACATCGGAGGTATGCATATGGAAAAGAAATATGAAATCATTGCTGTCGATTTTGATGGCACATTATGTTATAGCAACTGGCCTGAACTGGGGGAACCCAATCAGGCTCTTATCAACTATCTGAAAGAATGGAAAAGGAATGGTAACAAACTCATCCTCTGGACCTGCCGCGCCAATGAAGCTTTATCAAAAGCTGTCTCCTGGTGCCACAGACAAGGCTTGGAATTTGATGCCATCAATGATAATCTTCCGGAAGTCGTTGCCATGTATGGAAACAACAGCCGGAAGATTACCTGCGATTACTATATTGATGATAAGATGCTGCCGGTTCCATCACTTTTGATGAGATAGAAAACTTCCGTGCATAAACAAAAATTAATACGCTGCGTTTCCGCAGCATTTTTCATATTTTCATTGCATTATCGCAGCGATTGTATTATGATATACACTGTAAGGATTGGTGATTACATGGAAGCTTTAGGAAACTATATCAGAGAATTAAGAATAAAAAGTGGATACAGTCAAAAAAAGATCCACGATGAAATTGGTATTACTGATTCACAACAAAGTCGTATTGAACGAGGACTTAATCAAGAAATATCTCCTCTTCTATTAAAAAAAATTGCGACCTTTTATGATATCAATGTTATAGATTTGTATTTACTTGCCGGTTGGATTTCTGAAAATGATTTAAAGAGTTTTCAAAGAATTTTTAAATACGCAGAATTGCTAACTGATAATCAAAAGAAAAATATTCAAGAAGAAATAATTTTATATACTGAAAGAAATGGAGGCAATCATAATGCCATTTAGATTAGGGGAATTGTTCTGTGGTCCTGGAGGAATCGCTTGGGGAGCCACACACGCAGATATAGGGAATCCAGAATTTTCAATAGTACATCAATGGGCAAACGATTATGACGAAAACACTTGTAACACATATCGTCATAACATATGTCCTAATAATCCAGATAGCGTTTACCACGCAGATATTAGAACATTTGATTTAACACATTTAGATCCTATAGATGCTCTTGCATTTGGTTTTCCATGCAATGACTATTCTGTCGTTGGCGAACAACGTGGTATGGAAGGTGTTTATGGACCACTTTACTCATATGGGGTACAGGTTCTTAATCTATACAATCCTCAATGGTTCTTAGCAGAAAATGTAGGTGGATTAAGAAATGCCAATGATGGCACTGCCTTCACAAGAATATTAGAAGATTTAAGAAACGCTGGCGAACATGGATATACTGTTACGCCTCATCTATACAAATTTGAAGACTATGGGGTACCACAAGCAAGGCACCGTATAATTATAATTGGAATAAGAAATGATATAAATGTTACTTATCATGTTCCTTCACCCGCTCCGTATGCAAATTTAGATAATACTTGTAGGCATGCAATTGAAGTACCACCTATTCCAGCAAATGCTACTAATAATGAACTTACCAATCAATCTCCTACAGTAGTTCAAAGATTGCAACATATTCTTCCAGGACAAAATGCATTTACTGCTGATCTTCCAGAAGAGCTGCGTCTTAATATTAGAGGCGCGCAGATAAGTCAGATTTACAAAAGACTTGATCCTACTCGACCATCATACACAGTAACTGGAAGCGGTGGAGGTGGTACACATATTTATCATTGGGATGAACCAAGAGCCTTGACCAATAGAGAACGTGCACGACTTCAAACATTCCCAGATACATACGAATTTATTGGAACAAAAGAAAGTGTCCGTAAGCAAATAGGTATGGCTGTTCCTTGTAACGGGGCTAAGATAATCTTTGAAGCTGTACTCAGAAGTTTTGCCGGCATTCCATATGACTATATCGAACCAAATATCAACGAATAAAATAATAGGGAGGTATTGATCGACATGACCAATATCTCCCATTTTCTATTTACACACCGAAAAATCCATATAGAATTGTTCATCATCAAACTTATAAAATGTTACATCTGTTCTTCCGTATTTTTCTAAATCAGATCTATTTATATATGCGCCATTTGCAAGTCCAAGTCTGTTTCTAAAATACTCCCCAAGCAATGCATTACTCATAGGCGTTGTAAGTGCCTTGTCCTTGCCCTGCTCCACTCGTATTATTAAATGATGCTTATCATCTGTAATTACGGAAAAATGTTGTTTATTAAGTGGGAAAAATCCACTTCTAGCAATTGGTGCTGGTAAAGGAATATACGATTCATTTTTATTTCTATCTCCATATCGTACTTCCCCACTTTTCAAAACATATTTATTTTTTCGCTGTCCCCAGTTCAATCCCGATGTAGTATGTGTTTCTCCTGTTTTTGAGTTAAGCAAACTGAGAACAACCTTTTCAACATTGCCCTCTCCGAAATCTTCAATAGGATTGTTTTCAAGATCTAACACCGGATGTGTAGGATATAGAACTATGTTCTCTTCTATTTCTGAATGATTGCAATATATTGATTCTGCCTCTATCTGTAAATAATACTGATACGCCTCTGCTGGATCGCATTCAATTAAATTTTCTCTTCTTTGATTACTAAATGCAATTTGTGTTAGATTGGCAGATCCTGTAAAAGCCATTTCTGGAGCTTCATCCTTCAACCAAACATACATCTTTGTATGGACTGGAACTTTACCATAAACATAACTACAGGTAAATTTTGAAATATGTTCAGGCAATGAAGATGATTGTAATTCCTTAAATCCCTCATGAACTGCTACACTTAGTCCATCAAATGGCACCATTCCTACGATCAAGGATACTTCAATTGATTTTGCTTCTGACTTTAACTTCTCAGATATATTTTTCATTAACCATGAAGCCATGTTAGGTGTCGCATATCCAACAAGAATACATAACCTATTTACATCTTTTTTCATGGGTTCAAAAAAAGCAACCTCACTTAATTCACTAAAATACATTCTTGCACTACTCCTCATTATCTTTTAAATCATAATAAACCATTCCTTCTGGAAATTTGATATTAGGAACCCATAGCTTTTTCCCATTCCATCCCTTTTCACCTGTCATTTGATACATTGTTAATACAACTTTATCACTGATAGAAGATCCCAATTTCCAATCATTAGGTGATAGTAATGCTCCTGTTCCCTTAGCAACATTTCTATTTCTTCTTACAATCAGAACTCCTTGTGAGGTCGGCTTATCTGCCAAAATTGTATCAATAGCAGAAATAATCGATTGAGTTTTAAAATCATCTTCGGATGATATATGTCCCAGCACTTCTTTCATCAATCGCAAACTTACTTGATAACTTGGTTCATGTTCATCGAAAGTTTCAAGAAGAACACTAACTTCTTCAATAGAATCATTTTCAGGATTGAATGGATAGTAATTTGTTCCACCAGATAATGTAATTAAATAATCTGTATCAATAACCGCTTTTCTTGTAGGATTAAGTCCTTCCGGATAATAAATTTTTACATCATCAATTCCCTTCTCTACCTGTGCAATAATAGAGTTGTTGGTTGCATTGATATCCGAAAACAGCTTATACAAATGTTCATCAATAAATACGCTCATCATTCCAGGATCTCTATCATATCCGAACATTCTACTGTGCTGCCACATGGTATCTGCCTGTGGTTTCTTTGCTGTTCTGGTATAGTAAATAGTATGAAGTCCTGAAAATGTAACTCCACGTCCTAATGTATTTCCACCAATAATTATGTTACTGCCTTCTGAATACTCATTACTTTCTATATGAGAATCGCCATTCATTATTAAAATATTTACAGCTTTCTCAACCAGAAGTTTCTGCACTCTGTCTCGTAAAATATCAAATGCTTGCTTTTCAAATTTCATAGGATTCATCGCATTATATATATTTCTAAAATCTTCAATTACATCTTCGTTCTCAAATTCATTCTGAATCTTTTGCAATTCCTTTGAAATACTATCACTAAACTGTGCATGAGCAGATTTCCTTACACTTGGATGAATTAAAAAATTACATACTCTTCCGCCCGATAAATCTATCTGTGCAGATGCCAGTAAATGATGTATAAGCGCAAAATATAACGGATCTTCCATATCATCAATATATTCAATACAATCTGGCTTTTCCTTTGGAAAGAAAAAATCGCCACCCAGATATTTTTTTCCTGGTCTAAAATAAAAAGTAAAGTATGGATGCCAGCCTGACTTCATAGTTTGAAGTAAAAGTGCCTGTGGTGTACCTGTAACCTGTAAATAGATACTACTAGCCGACATGTTTTTAATTTCATCTAAGTATTTATTTATAGAGGATTGCTTCCCCCTATTTATCATTGTATTAAGAGAAGCCGCATCTGCCTCATCATCCAATATAAATAATGGATTACCTTTCATAAAACCAGTTGATGCCAGGATATTAGACCACTGCTTAAGCGTGCGAAAATTCTTTTTCAGCACAACAATCGTTGGCATTTCTAAATTATTATTTGCGAATACTTCTGAATCATATTCATCACATATGCAAAATCCTGATAAGTCTTCTCTAACTCTATCTATAGTCTGCTGTTGCAAGACAACATTATCTGTGGTCAAAATAATAAAAACAGGAAATCCTAAATCTGCCGCCACTGAAATAATTCCAAACATTTGCCCTGTCTTACCTGATTGAACGTTTCCAAATAGTAATCCCACCTCATGTGTACAAAATGAAAAGTTCTCTAAATATTTTGGTGCGATACTGTTAACTGTATTTCTTATTGAATCTGCTAACTGTGGGTTTCCTCTCTCCACGTTGAGTTGCAAGTAGGTTTCTAAATAATTCATCCATTTTCCTCCTGACTTGTTTTACTCTCCGGCAAAAATGACAGCATCCATACTTCTGCTGTGCTTCCATCTTCAAGATTTGTTGTAATGTCTGTTTTCGTTAATGTAATGGTATCTCTTCCATATCTCTTTAGCATTTCTCCAGTAATAACACCTTTACCTTCAACAATATCGTCTTCCACATTATTAATGGATTCCACTAACCCAGCTGCTACCAATCTTCCTTTAATCCATCGGCCCATAATTTTTAAATCATCTTTTGAATAAAGATTTTTATTTGTTGCACCACAAGTCCATGCCAAAAATTTCCATCCATCATCTGTAACTGCCATAAATGGTTTTTGATATTCCGGATAATTTGGTAATTCTCTTATCGCTTTAGATACGACAATTTCTGTTTCCCACCAAACACGTTTTCTACCATTTGCGTAGCACACATTTAAGTTAGATCCTCTCATGTTCGGATCTTCTTTAGATGCTGGTACTTTTAATGGAATCTCAAATGTAATATCCGTCATTCTATCTTTATATGCCTGAACTTCATCTGTCGTAATTTTTGTAACAAACTCCTGCCCTACAAGTGCATTATTTCTCTCTCGAATAATTGTCATATCAGCAGCTTCGTCAATATCTACTGAACAGTTTTCCTGTTCTAATTGGCGTATGAATTGAGCAATTTCATTTATCTCATCCAAGTTTGTTGTAACAGCTGAAATTTCATACTGTCTAATATTAGAGGCTTCCGCTTTAATTGCTCCCAGATTATGAGAACCAATAAATGCTTCAAATGGCTTTCCATCTTTATAGAACACATATAGCTTGCCATGATATTTCAAAGTTTTTACCAGTTTTACGCATCCTATATTTGCATCTTTTAATTCTTTATTAAACTCACATGTGGCATGATATGTACCTTCAGGCATTCCTTCTAAATAATACATTCCAATAATCAAATCCACTTTGGAAATATGATTATTCTTAATTTGATCTGCTAATTCAATGATTGAAGCTTTTGAAACATAGCCTACTGCAATTTCTATTTTGTCAGCTCTACTCATAGCATTATTAAAACGATCAATAAACAATTGCTGACCTTCTTGCGCCTTGAGAGGCAAAATATTTGAATACAGAATTTCCATAAAAATCCCCCTTTGCATCGATATTTTCTATTTTTAAATCATGTTTTTTCAACACTCATAATCACTATTTATAGTCCCCTTGATTATAGCACTAACCAATATACATAACAATTTATTATTCCCTGAAATGCCCTAAATATAATGATGTCGCAAACCTGCGAGCAGTGCGCTTGTACGTACAAAGCGCCTTATCTCGTTGGTGGTTACTCCCCCAATCCCCCTTGAACATCCATCTTCGAT
>CAZVYQ010000041.1:0-27258 GCA_964631375.1 uncultured Lachnospiraceae bacterium
TAGTTTTCTCAGCCTTTTGAATTGCCTCATTTAAGCCTCTATTTAAATCAATATCATTACCGGCAGAATCTTTTGCTTTAAGATCTTTATATGACAATAGACTTTCATGATAGGTGCCGTCGTTTATATAATCCCAATAAATCTTATTCTGTTCGATGCTTCCGGTTAACTTGGATATTTCATCCTGGGAATAGATAGTCTTTTCGACTACAACACCCGTTGTTTCTGTTGATTCTGAATTTTCTACCTTTTGCCAGTAAGTCAACCAAGCACTATAGGTTACTTTGTTCAGTTGTGCATCGGAAACATTTCTGTTTTGAATATCGACAGCGTTTTTATATGTTTGCTTGTAATTATTTATTTGAGAATTCGCATTTGCGATGGCATCATCTGCTGTTTCACCTGTTCCTGTTACAGATCCAGTGGTGCTATCTGTATATTCATAATTTGCTGTACGTTCAGCTGTCCAGTAACTAAACCAATTGCCATCATAGAAATGTAGTGGATGCCATTCAGGTTTAGTCGTATAATCGATTCTTTTTGTTCTTTTTTCTTTTCTAGTCCCTTCGAGCGTTCCCAAAAACCCAAGATCGATAGTATAGGGAACATCTTCAAAATAGGTTTCTGTCTCATAGTCATTATTCTGATATACAGGGTCACCGACAAGTTTTTGTCCTTGATTCGTTAATGTAGTGGCCAAGATATTTGCAGAATCATTTTCCGCCTTGGTTCTGATTGTAGCTTTAGATGTGAATGCGTCAAACCCTTCATCATATTTAGCTACAATTGTAGTTTTCCCTTTAAACACCGGTTTATATGATCCGATCGCCTTCCATTCTTGTGTATTGGTAACAGTACCCACTTCAACCTTATCATACTCGGTTACACCATCGTTTTTCAGATTTGCAGCTAATGCTTCTTTAAGTTTTGCCTGTGCATCTTCTTCATTAAGCATAACACTTGACTCAACTTCTACTGGCTTACTCTGTTGTCTATATACAACCGTAGTTGCACCTTTGGTAACAGTTTTAACTAATTCCTTTGTGTTTTCATCATAAGCGTAGGATACCTTTTCTTCGTCACCGATACTCAGAATTCTGGTTTCCTCTTTATCATCTGCTGAAAGCACATCTCCGACTTTTGTAATATCACCCTTAGTGTCACCTTCGCCTATAAGCTTGACATAGAGATCATTTACGCCGTCATTATTCTGATCTGCTTCAACAACGGATTTATCATTTACATCAACAACTTTACCATCCTTATCTTTGTATGTATCAAACTTGTCAAAGCCCAATTTATCCAATTCCTCAGGTGTCATTATTTCTTCAGGACGTTTTTCAAAAATAAATATATTAGCACCTTTAGTACCATTCAAAATGTGGTTCAAATAGTATGCCTTTCCATTATATTCAAACCAATGATAAGTTAGGGTAGAGTCAATACTCCCCTTTGCTCCCTTTCGTTCTACCGACGTAATGAACTTATCGATATCAAAACCCGGGGTGCTTTGGAGTTTAAGTACCTCATCCTTAGTCATGATACCTGCTTGCGTAGCATAATAAAACAGAACAACTTTCTTGAATGTTTCTCTTAGTCCATCATCCTTCTGCCAGTTGACTGATGTATTTTTATCGTTCTCACCAATTAAACGACCTATCTCAACCATATTCTGTGTATACTGATCCAGATTAGCTGCTGCATTATCTGCTGCAACCTTCAGTGCATCGGCTTTTTCCTTAGCCTCTTTCAATTTTAAATCAAAGTTATCAACACCATCATTAGCTGCCTCAAGCTCATCATTATGTGCTTTCTCCAATGCTGCAACATACTCAACTTGCTTGTTATAAGCATCAATACTACTATTATAATCAGCAAGTGCCTGATCAAAATTGGTATTTATAGTCTGAGCTTCTGCCTGTACGGCAGCATATGCACTATTCGCATCCGCAATTGATGTGGCCGTATTGATTGCTCCGATTCCGGTATTGATGTTATTTGCTGCTGTCTGTGTAGCGTCTTTGATATCATTGGCATCTTTTTCGATAACATCAGCTTGTGTTTCTGCTGCAGAAACCGCTGCATTTGCAGCACCGTCAAAAAGTTCCATGTCGCCTAAGTCATTAATCACACCATCTGCCGGATCATTCGCAGTAAGCTCATCACTGGGAGAAACCAAATCACCTGTTCCATCATTCCCGGTAATCTTATCTGCTGCATCATCCAATTCTGTTGCATAAGATGTATTAGTTGTAGGATTTTCTTTTGTCTCTGTGGGATTTAAATTGGCATTATCTACATCTGCAGCTGCTTGATTCGTAGTATTAGTTGCAGTATCAATTGCATCTGCTGCGTCCTGTGCTGCGCTCTGTGCTGCGTCAGCCTTATTCGTTGCCGGAGTTTGGGTTTCGTCTACTACCGGATCCAACGGTGGGTTTGGTGTTTCCACTTCAGCTGCCAACACATTTACCGGCATAGATGTTGCTGCGATCATTGCTGATAAGCCGATTGTGATTGCCTGTAATACTTTTTTGTTTGTTGTTTGTCTTCTCATTTTTCTCCTCCATAATCAATCAATTAACAATTTCCAATTACTCTGTTCCGATATGACTAAATAAATAGTTTAGAACTTCCGGCGTGAACTTCTTCGCCGCTATACCAATCATATAACTTCCGTCTTCTAATTTTACCTGTCGGATCACATCTGCGTACATAATCAGCGTCTCTGCCACTATGATGATATCTTTCCCTTTTATATCGGGTGCATCTGCATTCATGATGACTCCCATTCCAAGTGGACTTACATTCTCCGTATGTACATAATACTTTTCTCCCGATTCACATATTACCAAGACACTCTCTGCTGCATAATCTACACGGGATAACTCTCTTCTTTCTTCCAAAAAGTGTTTCCTCCTCTGTCCATCTTATAGTCCTCTATCACTTATATAAATAAAGACGTAACTGCAAAGTGAAAAGGTTCATAATTTATGATATTTTGTAAAAAAAGGTCGATTTGTTTTATTTCCTTTTACCATATTAATATACATTCTGTGTGTTTACAAGGTAAAAATGGAATAAATATGTAATCGATCTCCAGCCGACACTAATCAACACTCTATACTTTCTGTCACATAATATCCTGCCAGCTGTTGTTCCAATTCCCTCTCTATCTCCAGGAACTCTCTTGGATGTAAGATGGATAGCGGTGTCATCCTCACCATGTCTGCTGCATTGTAGGCTTCGAGGTCAATCCTGAGACTGTTGATCCGTCTCATGTGACCTCTATACCAGGTGCAGTACACTAAGACCATTAATGTCATTGCCACGATCACAATTCCTGCGATTGCCCATCCAAAGTAAGGACTTTGCTGTGGCGCTGATGCAAGTGGAACTGCATTTTCTTCAATGACGGTCAGTACATAATCACTTTCCTTCATTTTCTCACCTGTTTCGTTTTATTTCCTCAAAATTTACATGTCTCATTTAATGTTCTATTAATAAAGACATCATAAAAAGAAAAAAAGGTTCATCTTTTTTAAATTTTAGTCTATTTTTTTTAGTTATTTGGTATTGAACCGCTATTTCAACCTATTTTTTATTATTTTTTCATTTTTTTACTTTTTATGCGTGACTTTTTTTATTCATCTTCGTATAATAATAGGTAAATATTGGTTTATCACACATAGGAGGCTGCCAATGCAGGAACAGGATACATATAAGAGATTCAGAACCTTTAAAACAATACAGTTGACTACGGCCATCATATTTTTCATCGTTTACTTTCTACTGCTCTTTCTGAATCCATCGCTTAGAGATAACATCTATACGAATAAGGAACTCTTTCTCCTCTGCGGACTGCTGTGGCTCTTTATGATCTATTCCTTTGTCACAATATTCTTTGATCTGAAAAAACTGCGTGAGAGCATTGTCAGCGAGCATACACTCAATCGCAAAGCTTATCTGGATACCCTGACCGGCATCCCTAACCGCTACAGTTGCGATCTGATCTTTGATACCTATAAGGATGCAACCGACATCGATGAGATCGGCTGTGCACTGTTCAGCATCTCCAATCTGTCGGACATCAATGAAAAGGAAGGTCGAGAGGCCGGCGATCAGGCACTTCAGGATTTCTCCGCACTCTTAGGATCGGTAGCCGATTCCTATGGCTTTGTTGGAAGAAATGGCGGCAACGAATTTATCGCTGTACTCGAAAACTGCACAGATGGATATATGACACAATTTATCAAGGCTGTTGAGGATGAGATCAAAGCACGTGGATATACCTATTCCGTCACATCCGCATATGTATTAAATCATTATGAAAAGCTGCAGCATTTCAACGAACTGATATCACTTGTATATAGGAAGATATGACGATGCCTAATTTTAATCATTTCTATATCGGCAGTCTGGTCAAGAAAGCTCAGTTGAATGATTCAGATGCATTTGCCGAATTATATGCTCTAACCTATCAGCATATCTATCAATACTCATATCGTTATCTGAGGAATCCCGATACAGCACAGGATGCTGTTCAGGAGGTCTATATTCTTGCCCTCAAAAACATCTGCAAGCTCAAAGACACCACTTTGTTTATCGCGTGGCTGAATCAGATCGCCTTTCGTGTTTGTTATGATATGTGCAAGAATAAGAACCAGGGATATGACGAGATCAATTCGGAACTTCTGGAATTATCACCGGATGAATATATGGATCACAATCCTGAAAGCAAGGTTCTAAAATCAGATCAGACACAATCCCTAAAAGCTGCTATCCAAGAGCTGTCCTTCTCCGAACAGCAGGCCATCGTTATGAAATACCTAAACGACATGAAGCTCGAGGACATCGCGAAGGCCATGGAATGCAGCCGTAGTTCCGTCAAACGATACATAGAAAACGGCAAAAAACACTTACAGACCATCTTGCAACAGGACACAATACAGGTAAAGGAGGTAAACACATGAAGAAACAACAAATGGATATCGAAACAGCAAATCAAACACTTCAGAATGTATTTACCGCCTGCAATCATAAGCCCAATACCATACCACTCGAAGCCATCATCAAACAGAAAAAGGCACGAACCTGCTATGTCACTATGTGTATGTGGATCTGTGCCCTCTTTTTCATTGCCACACTACTGTCTCCGCTATACTTTACACAGACAAATCTACATGTAACACGTTTGTTGAGTACCACACAGGATATCGCAATCGAGGGACATGATCTCACAGATGATTGCTTTACTATCAAGCTCAGAGGTGATAATATAGATTATGAAAAAATAACAATTCTGAAGGAAGACGGAACCGTCTCAGCTCCCGATCATATCATTCCAAAGGAGCATATCATTCAGATTGATCACCCTGTCGGTACCATCAATATCTCGATTCCGGATCGTGATGGTCATACTCTACTGGCGGTACTTACGATAGATAAGGAAGATTAATACATTATGATAAAGCATTGTAATGGAAAGCGATATGGTATCAGTCTGATCCTCCTGTTTGCTCTATGTGGGATCGGCTGTCAGCAGAATGAAGTGCGGGAACCGGATGCTCCCGTGCAGACCGAGATTGCAGCCGAGCAGATTCCGACTGCTTCGACTCCTCCCGTTGCAAAAGCAGAGTCCAAGCCGACTCCAAAGAGAGACAACACACCACACGTCCTGATCCCAAAGGCAGACGGCAGCACCACCTATCACAATTCCATGAATACTGCAGTCATTGATGCTTCTCATGCCGACAATGGCTATATCATGGTCAGTTATACCGGAAGCAATCCAAAAGTAAAACTACAGATCACAGGACCTAATACCATCACTTATACCTATGATCTCCACGGAACCGGTTACGAAGTGTTCCCGCTTACTTCTGAAGATGGGAACTATACGATTGCCGTCTATGAAAGCGTCGTTTCGGGTAAATATTCTACGGCTCTGTCACAGAAGATCGACGTCAAGATCAGTGATGTCTTCGGACCCTATCTGTATCCCAGTCAATATGTTAATTTTGATGCCTCGACCAAGGCTGTGTCTCTGGCATCTGATATTGTATCAGAATCCGAAAACGACTTGGACGCAGTTGCCGCCATCTATCAATATATCATCACCAACATCTCCTACGATACCGATAAAGCAGCAAACGTGCAGACCGGTTATCTGCCGGATGTAGATCAAACGCTTGCCTCAAAAAAGGGAATCTGTTTTGATTATGCCGCAGTCATGGCAGCGATGCTGCGTTCACAAAATATTCCGACACGGTTGGAGATCGGATTTGCAAGTAAGAGTTATCATGCATGGATCAGTACCTACATCACGGACATCGGCTGGATCAACGGCATCATCGAATTTGACGGTAAGAACTGGACGCTGATGGATCCGACATTTGCTGCCAGCAGCAGTGAAAAAACACTGAAGAAATTTATAGGCGACGGAAGTAATTACGTTACAGAATATGTTTATTGACAAGGAGAAGTGATTATGCCAAAGTTATTGACTAACCGAGAATTGTCATCCTTTTGCGATCAGATCGCGATGATACTGAATGCCGGTATATCGCCCGTAGAGGGTATTTCCATTATGTTAGAGGATACGACCACAGCAGAGGGGAAGCAGATCCTCGGCAAGATCTCAGAGCAGATCGAAACAGGACAAAGCTTTCATACCAGTGTCTCGGCCGCAGAGGTCTTTCCTAAATATGCTCTTGATATGATCGAGATCGGTGAGCAATCAGGCCGCTTGGAGGAGGTCATGCGATCTCTGTCCGCTTATTACGAACGCGAAGAGAACATCGCAGAAAACATCAAGAATGCCGTTACCTATCCCTTTATCATCATTGGTATGATGGCAGTCGTCATACTGGTACTGATCATCAAGGTACTTCCTGTATTTAATCAGGTATTCATCCAGCTTGGTACAGAGATGACAGGCTTCTCAAGGACACTACTCAATCTGGGCACTACCATCAGTAACTATGCACTCGTATTCATCGTAATCATTGCGATGCTTGTACTACTTTACTTTTTTATGGCAAAGACACCTGCAGGGCAGAGGTTGTGGGGTATCTTTTGTGCAAAATCCGTCTTTACCAAACCGATCTATGACAAGATCGCATCCGGACGCTTTGCAAGCGGTATGGCACTGACACTAAGCAGTGGGCTGGATACAGACAACAGTCTGGAAATGGTGGAGCGTCTGGTCGACAATTCAGTCATGGCACAGAAGATCAACAGTTGCCGTTCCCTTGTTGCAAATGGAATCGGATTTGCAGAAGCCCTCGTTAATGTCGGTATCTTTTCCAGTATGTATTCTCGTATGATCTCAATCGGTTATAAAACTGGCTCTGTCGATAAGGTCATGGCAAAGATAGCATCCGGCTACGAGGAAGAAGTCGATACACGTATAAATCACCTGATTTCGGTATTGGAGCCTACTCTGGTTATCATATTATCGGTAATCGTATGTATGATCCTGTTATCAGTCATGCTGCCATTGATGGCTGTGATCGGTGGAATTTGAGGAATCTATCATGAATCGTTTTGAGAGACCAAGTCTGAAGAAAAGAATACAGAACTCTGTCAGCTTTCCAATCATCCTGTTCATTGCGATCCTTGGAGTATTTCTGTACGGCATTTCTTCGATCTCAGATACAGCGAGAAGTGAAGAAAAACGAAATCTGGAAAATGCTCTGCAGCGTGATATCATTCATTGCTATACAGTAGAAGGCATCTATCCGCCAACTCTTGAATACATGGAAGACAATTACGGACTGACCTATGATTCAGAGAAATACATTGTAGATTATCAGGTAATCGGATCCAATCTGATGCCCGATTTCCATATCATTGAAAGGAATCCAGAATGAATATCCGACGCTCCGGCAAACATACCGTAGATATCTTGTTCATATTGTCGCTCTTTGGTGCATTCATAGTATCCGCACTATTGATCGTCGTACTCGGGGCACGCTGCTATCAAAATGTAGTCGATCAGGCTAATGCCGGATTCACAAAACGTACCTCGCTTGCCTATGTCACGGAGAAGATCCGTCAGCATGACGAAGATAACTCTGTGTCTATTACCGAACTGGAGGGACAACCTGTCCTAAAGCTCACTCAGAAATATGGCGATACCTCCTATTATACATATATGTACTACTATGACGGATATCTAAAAGAACTGACTGTGGATGATTACTACCAGCCTTCACTGGGAGAGGGACAGGATATCATCGCACTGCAGGATTTTACCATGGAGAAGATCAATGATTCTCTCTATTGTTTTCATATGACAGAGGCTGACGGAGAAGAATTCACCTTCTACACTGCCGTCTACAGCGAGAATCGGGAGGTAACTGCCCTATGACCCCGATCAACCGAACCAAGTCCAAGTCATCACTATTTTTGATGGAAATGATCATTACACTGCTATTTTTCTCCATTGCAAGTGCAGTCTGTGTACAGCTGTTTGCAAAAGCCCATACACTGAGCCGACAGGCTGAGGATCTGAACTTTGCTGTTGCCGTATCGCAGAACTTCGCTGAGGTGATGCGTGGAACAGATGGTACTATGGACTCCTTACTGGAACATTTTCCGGATGCAGAACAAACCGGCAGCGATACACTCATTCAGTACTATAATGCAGATTTTTCGCCATGTACGGAGACAGATGCTATATATACTGCAGAGGTGACACTTACCTTTACAAATGCATTCCAGATGATTCAAACCGAGGTCAGCAGTCTGGAAACAAATGAAATCATCTACGATCTATCTGCAATCAAATACATCAACACCCCGCAAGGATAAGGAAGAACATATGACAGAATCTAAACGCAGCAAGGGGATCCACATCGGAACCTCCTCCATATTAGTCATCTTCATACTGTTGGCTCTCGTAACCTTTGCATCATTATCCTTTATCAGTGCCAGATCTGATTATCTGCTGAGCTGCAAGATGGCAAAGAGAACCACCGATTATTATGCATCGGATACAAAGGCAGCTTATTATCTCGCAAACATCGAGGGAATCCTGTCAAAACAGTATCGTTTGTATGATAATGAAACAGACTATATCAATGCACTGCATGATATGTTTGCGGATAATGACGCATTTACCATTGATACAACTGTATCACCTGCCATCATCAGCTATACCATGGCAATCTCAGATACACAGAATCTCTATGCAGAACTGGCCGTAAACTATCCGTCCTCACAGGACGAAGCACTATACCATATAATAACATGGCGTACCTTCTCTACCGTTGACTGGCAGCCGGATAATACATTGAATCTGACAAACCCGTTCTTAGAGGAATAGCCACAGGAGGACAACTCATGGAAATCAGAGACACACTTGCAAGAATCACCTCAGCCGGAGCATCCGATATCTTTGTCATAGCAGGACTTCCGCTGACCTTTAAACTAAACGGCAAGATGCATACCTATGACGCCACTAGACTCACGCCACAGATGACTGCTGAATTCATCACGAATATCTACCTGTTGGCAGAAGGACGCGACATGGATCATTTCTATCAGTCGGGAGATGATGATTTTTCCTTTGCCATTCCGGGGGTAGCCAGATACAGAGCCAATACCTTTAAACAAAGAGGTTCTCTGTCTGCCGTAATCCGTGTCATTACCTTCTCTGTTCCGCAGCCGATGGACATCGGCATCCCGATGAATATCATCGAGTTGGTCAACCGGCAAAAGGGCATGATCCTGATCACAGGACCTGCAGGCAGCGGTAAATCAACAACACTGGCATGTATGATCGATGCAATTAACTCAACACGGGAATCACATATCATTACACTGGAGGATCCGCTGGAGTACCTGCATACCCATAAAATGAGTATCGTCAGTCAACGTGAAATCAACACGGATACCGACAGCTACCTGACAGCACTGCGTGCTTCACTCAGACAGAGTCCCGATGTCATTCTGTTAGGAGAAATGCGTGATTATGAAACAATGAATGTTGCCATGACCGCAGCAGAGACAGGACATCTGATCCTCTCCACACTGCATACCATCGGTGCCGCAAATACAATCGATCGAATCATTGATGCTTTCCCACCTAATCAACAGCATCAAATCTCCATACAGCTCTCCATGGTATTGCAGGCTGTTGTCTCACAGCAGCTCGTACCCACCGAGGATGGGCGAATGGTTCCGGCATTTGAGATCATGACTGTCACACCTGCCATTCGTAATATGATCCGCGAATCAAAGGTGCATCAGATCGATGGTATGATCTACTCCTCTGCCGCAGATTGCAACATGCTTGCCATGGACACCAGTCTCCTACGGCTGTGTCAGGCAGGAACTATATCAGAAAAAACGGCACTGACCTATGCAACCAATGCCGATCTGCTACAAAAAAAGCTTCGTGGTTAATCACCACGAAGCTCTTTATTTGATTCATTCTATTCTTCTACTGTTACGAACTCTTCTGCCTCAATATCGATGTCTTCATCAAGATCCATATCATCGATTTCAGCCTCATTCACTTCCTCGGTCAGCTCCTCGATCTCCTCAGGCTCAAACAATTCTTCACCTGTATCAAGCTGTACACTGCGATAACGCTTCATACCTGTACCAGCCGGAATCAGTTTACCGATACATACATTTTCCTTCAGACCGATCAATGGATCAACCTTGCCCTTGATTGCAGCTTCGGTCAGAACCTTGGTTGTCTCCTGGAAGGATGCTGCTGATAAGAAGGAGTTGGTTGCCAGAGAAGCCTTTGTGATACCAAGCAATACCTGCTTGCCATCTGCCGGCTCTTTACCCTCTGCGATCAATGCCTCATTGATATCATCATACTCCAGATTATCAACCAGTGTACCCGGCAGGTATTCTGTATCACCGTTGTCCTCAATGCGGATCTTCTTCAGCATCTGACGAACGATAACCTCGATATGCTTGTCGTTGATCTCAACACCCTGTAAACGATATACTCTCTGAACCTCGCGGAGCATGTAATCCTGTACAGCTCTGACACCCTTGATCTTCAGGATATCATGTGGATTAACACTACCGTCTGTCAGCTCATCACCGGCCTCAAGTACCTGTCCGTCAGTGATCTTTGTTCTGGAACCGTAAGGAATCAGATATGTCTTGCTCTCACCGGTTTCATCATTTGTTACAACTACTTCTCTCTTCTTCTTGGTATCCTTGATTGTAGCAACACCTGCAAATTCTGAGATGATTGCAAGTCCCTTAGGCTTTCTTGCCTCAAATAACTCCTCGACACGGGGAAGACCCTGTGTGATATCGTCACCGGCAACACCACCTGTATGGAATGTACGCATCGTCAGCTGTGTACCCGGCTCACCGATAGACTGAGCTGCGATGATTCCGACAGCCTCACCGACCTGAACTGCTTCACCGGTTGCCATATTGGCACCATAGCACTTTGCACATACACCAATGTGTGACTTACAGGTTAATACGGTACGGATCTTCACCTTCTCGATCGGGTTACCCTCTGCATCTACACCGACTGCCATGATCTTGTGAACACGACGCGGTGTAATCATATGGTTCGCACCTACGATCAGATTACCATCCTTATCAAAAATGTCTTCACAGGAATATCTGCCTGCGATACGATCTGATAATTTCTCGATTTCTTCTTTTCCGTCTGTGAATGCCTTAACATACATACCCGGAATTTCTTTGCCTTCACAGCAGTCCTTCTCGCAAATGATCAGCTCCTGTGATACATCAACCAGACGTCTGGTCAGGTATCCTGAATCGGCTGTACGAAGTGCTGTATCAGACAGACCCTTACGGGCACCATGTGCTGACATGAAATACTCCAGTACGTCCAGACCTTCACGGAAGTTAGACTTGATTGGCAGCTCGATGGTTCTACCTGTTGTATCTGCCATCAATCCACGCATACCTGCTAACTGCTTGATCTGCTGGTTGGAACCACGGGCTCCGGAATCAGCCATCATAAAGATGTTGTTATACTTATCCAAACCATCCAACAGTACCTTGGTCAATTCTTTATCTGTTTCATTCCAGGTCTCAACGACACCTCTGTAACGCTCTTCTTCTGTGATCAATCCACGTCTGTAGTTCTGTGTGATATGATCCACGGTATCCTGAGCCTGTTTTAACATTTCAGGCTTCTTCTCAGGCACGGTCATATCGGAAATGGAAACCGTCATGGCTGCCTTTGTGGAATATTTATATCCCATTGCCTTGATATCATCGAGTACCTCTGCTGTCTTGGTTGCACCATGTGTATTGATGACATTCTCGAGGATCTGCTTCAGCCCCTTCTTGCCTACATGGAAATCAACCTCTAACTTCAGTGCATTTTCAGGAATGCTTCTGTCTACAAAGCCCAAATCCTGTGATAGAATCTCATTAAAGATGAAACGTCCCAGTGTTGATTCTACATTGCCTGTAATGGTCTCACCGTTTGGCATCTTTTTGGATATTCTGACATTAATTCTGGAATGCAGTGTCAATGCACCGTTCTCATAAGCCAAGATTGCTTCGTTTACACTCTTGAAGAACTTACCTTCTCCGAGTGAGCCAGGTCTTTCCTGTGTCAGATAGTAAATACCAAGTACCATATCCTGTGAAGGAACGGCTACAGGACCACCGTCTGAAGGCTTTAACAGGTTGTTCGGCGAGAGCAGAAGAAATCTACACTCAGCCTGTGCTTCCACTGAAAGAGGAAGATGCACTGCCATCTGATCACCATCAAAATCGGCATTGTATGCAGTACATACAAGCGGATGCAGCTTGATTGCCTTACCTTCTACCAGGATTGGCTCAAATGCCTGAATACCCAGTCTGTGCAGTGTAGGTGCACGGTTCAGCATAACAGGATGCTCTTTGATAACATCCTCGAGCACATCCCATACCTCAGGACGCAGTCTCTCGACCATCTTCTTGGCATTTTTAATATTGTGTGAGGTTCCGTTTGCAACGAGTTCCTTCATAACAAAAGGCTTAAACAACTCGATTGCCATTTCCTTAGGCAGACCACACTGATAAATCTTCAGTTCAGGGCCTACGACGATAACGGAACGTCCTGAATAGTCAACACGCTTTCCTAACAGGTTCTGACGGAAACGTCCGCCTTTACCCTTTAACATATCAGACAATGATTTGAGTGCTCTGTTTCCGGGGCCTGTTACAGGTCTGCCGCGTCTGCCGTTGTCGATCAGGGCATCTACCGCTTCCTGCAGCATTCTCTTTTCATTTCTGACGATAATATCCGGAGCACCGAGCTCCAGCAGTCTTTTCAGACGATTATTTCTGTTGATGATTCTTCTGTACAGATCATTTAAGTCAGATGTAGCAAAACGTCCACCATCCAACTGTACCATAGGACGCAGATCAGGAGGAATGACCGGAATCACATCCATGATCATCCATTCAGGCTTGTTACCTGAGCCTCTGAACGCCTCAACGACCTCCAGTCTCTTGATGATCTTGGCACGTTTCTGACCTGTTGATTCCTTGAGGGCTGTCTTGAGTTCAACTGCTTCTCCCTCGAGATCAATCGCCTGTAACAATTCTTTGATTGCCTCGGCACCCATTCCTACACGGAACTTGGTTCCCCATGCTTCTCTGGCATCCTGATATTCCTTCTCTGTCAGTACCTGTTTGTACTTCAGATCGGTATCTGCCGGATCCAGAATAATATAGTTTGCAAAATATAATACCTTTTCAAGTGTTCTCGGAGACAGGTCCAGGATCAGACCCATTCTGCTCGGGATTCCTTTAAAATACCAGATGTGAGATACAGGTGCAGCAAGCTCGATGTGTCCCATACGCTCTCTTCTGACATTTGCCTTTGTAACCTCTACACCACAACGGTCACAGACAACGCCTTTATAACGGATCTTTTTATACTTACCGCAATGACATTCCCAATCCTTACTGGGTCCAAATATCTTTTCACAGAACAGACCTTCCTTTTCAGGCTTCAATGTTCTGTAGTTAATGGTTTCGGGTTTCTTTACCTCACCCCTGCTCCACTCTCTGATCTTTTCCGGCGAAGCCAGCCCGATCTTGATTTCATCAAATGTCATTGGCTGGTATGCTTCTTTGTTCAATTCTGGCATGTATGGCACTCCTTCCGTTCAATCTTATTCTACAAAGTCTTCAATATCTTCTTCTACGTCCAGTTCTTCCTCTTCGATGTCCACAAGCTCCTCGTTCTCATCAAATTCTTTTGTTGAGAAGCCTCTGTCTGCAAAGGATTCACCGTCGTCATACTGTCTGGAGTCGCCTTCGATGACAGCACGTAAATCTGTTTCTCCCATATCGATTGTTTCCATGATTTCCACTTCAGTCTGGTCATCACGGAGCACTCTGACGTCAAGACCCAATGACTGCAATTCCTTGAGCAATACCTTGAAGGACTCCGGAATACCGGGCTCAGGAATATTATCACCCTTGATGATTGCTTCATAAGTCTTCACACGTCCGATGACATCATCAGATTTCACTGTCAGGATCTCCTGAAGTGTATAGGATGCACCATAAGCCTCCAGTGCCCAAACCTCCATCTCACCAAAACGCTGTCCGCCAAACTGTGCTTTACCACCTAACGGCTGCTGTGTTACCAATGAGTACGGGCCGGTTGAACGAGCATGGATCTTATCATCTACCAGATGATGCAGTTTCAGATAATGCATGTGTCCGATTGTTACAGGACTGTCAAAGAACTCTCCTGTACGACCGTCACGCAGTCTGACTTTACCGTCTCTGTTGATCGGAACGCCCTTCCACAACTCTCTGTGGTCTCTGTTCTCTGATAAGTACTCAAACACCTCAGGCAACAGTTCTGCCTTATGTTTTTTCTCAAATTCCTTCCACTCCAGATTTACATAGTCATTTGCCAGATCCAGAGTATCCATAATATCATTTTCATTTGCACCGTCAAATACAGGCGTTGCAATATTAAAGCCAAGTGCCTTTGCTGCCAGAGACAGGTGAATCTCCAGTACCTGTCCGATGTTCATACGAGAAGGAACACCCAACGGGTTCAATACGATGTCTACAGGGCGGCCATTCGGAAGATATGGCATATCCTCTACCGGAAGCACACGGGAAACAACACCCTTGTTACCATGACGACCTGCCATCTTATCACCAACAGAGATCTTTCTCTTTTGTGCGATATAGATACGGACTGCCTGGTTTACACCCGGTGACAGCTCATCACCATTTTCTCTTGTGAAGATCTTAGCGTCTACAATGATTCCGTACTCTCCGTGAGGAACCTTTAAGGATGTATCTCTGACCTCTCTGGCTTTCTCACCGAAGATTGCACGCAACAGTCTCTCTTCTGCTGTCAGCTCTGTCTCTCCCTTGGGGGTAACCTTGCCGACCAGAATATCACCCGCACGAACCTCAGCACCGATACGGATGATACCTCTCTCATCCAGATCCTTCAGTGCATCCTCGCCGACACCTGGAACATCTCTTGTGATCTCCTCGGGTCCGAGCTTGGTATCACGTGCTTCTGCTTCATATTCCTCAATGTGTACGGAAGTGTAAACATCCTCCTGTACCAGTCTCTCACTTAATAATACAGCATCCTCGTAGTTGTAGCCTTCCCATGTCATGAATGCGATCAATGGGTTCTTGCCCAGCGCGATCTCACCATTTGATGTGGACGGACCGTCTGCAATGACCTGTCCAGCCTCTACATGCTCACCCTTTGACACGATCGGTCTCTGGTTGTAGCAGTTACTCTGGTTGCTTCGTGAAAACTTCTGCAGATGATATACCTCTTTGGTCTTATCATCATAGGTCATGTGAATTTCATTGGACACTGCTCTGTCAATACGTCCGGCTTTTTTTGCCACAACGCAGACACCTGAGTCTACTGCTGCCTTCGGTTCCATACCTGTTCCGACTATCGGAGCCTCTGTCATCAGAAGCGGTACAGCCTGACGCTGCATGTTGGATCCCATCAGAGCACGGTTCGCATCATCATTCTCCAGGAAAGGAATGAGTGCTGTTGCCACTGAGAACACCATCTTAGGAGATACATCCATGAAATCAAACATGGCTTTCTCATATTCCTGTGTCTCTTCTCTGTAACGGCCTGAAACCATATTTTTTACAAAATGACCTTCGGCGTCCAAAGCTTCGTTCGCCTGTGCAACGTGGAAGTTATCTTCCTCGTCTGCAGTCATGTATAATACTTCGTCTGTTACAACCGGATTTTCCGGATTTGAATGGTCAATCTTTCTGTATGGTGCCTCGATGAAACCATACTCATTGATTCTTGCATAGCATGCAAGAGAGTTGATCAGACCGATGTTAGGACCTTCGGGAGTCTCAATAGGACACATTCTACCATAATGAGAATAGTGTACATCTCGAACCTCGAATCCGGCTCTGTCTCGTGACAGACCTCCGGGTCCCAATGCGGAAAGACGTCTCTTATGTGTCAACTCACCCAATGGGTTATTCTGATCCATGAACTGTGACAGCTGTGATGAACCAAAGAACTCCTTCACTGCTGCAGTAACCGGCTTGATGTTGATCAGGGACTGAGGAGAAATACCCTCCAGATCCTGCGTGGTCATTCTCTCGCGAACCACTCTCTCCAGTCTGGAAAGACCGATTCTGTACTGGTTCTGTAACAGTTCTCCGACAGCACGGATTCTTCTGTTGCCTAAGTGATCGATATCATCATCCTTGCCGATACCGTACTCAAGATGAATATTGTAGTTAATGGAAGCTAAGATATCTTCCTTGGTAATGTGCTTCGGAATCAACTCTGAAACGCTCTTGCTGATAGCCTCCCCAAGTGCGTCTTTATCGTTTGCGTACTTCTCCAGCAGTTCTGCCAAAACCGGATAATATACCAATTCGGTAATGCCGAGCTCTCTGGGATTGCATTCTACGAAGTTCGTAATGTCTACCATCATATTGGAAAGAACCTTGACATTACGCTCCTCAGTCTGAATATATACATATGGAACAGCAGCATTCTGAATCTTGTCAGCAAGTTCTGCATTTACCTTGGTACCTGCCTCTGCCAGAATCTCACCAGTCAGTGTGTCTACAACGTCCTCTGCGAGGATGTGGTGTCTGATTCTGTTTCTGAATGCCAGCTTTTTATTGAATTTATATCTTCCTACTTTAGCCAGATCATATCTTCTGGGGTCGAAGAACATGCTTGTAATCAAGCTCTCTGCACTTTCAACAGTCAGAGGCTCGCCGGGACGGATCTTTCTGTATAATTCCAGAAGACCTTCCTGATAATTTTCAGATGTATCTCTGCCGAGAGAAGCCATGAGCTTTGGCTCATCTCCGAACATGTCCATGATCTCCTGATTGGTTCCGATACCCAGAGCTCTGATAAGAACTGTAACCGGAACCTTTCTTGTTCTATCTACACGCACGTAAAAAACATCATTGGAATCCGTCTCGTATTCCAACCATGCGCCTCTATTAGGGATAACTGTCGAGGAAAATAGCTTCTTGCCGATCTTATCATGACTGATCGCATAATAAATACCTGGAGACCGAACCAACTGGCTAACAATAACACGCTCAGCACCGTTGATTACGAATGTTCCTGTTGCGGTCATCAGAGGAAGGTCGCCCATAAAGATTTCATGCTCATTAATCTCGTCTGTCTCTTTGTTGTAAAGTCTGACCTTGACCTTTAAGGGAGCTGCATATGTCGCATCTCTTTCCTTGCACTCTTCAATAGAATACTTAACATCCTCTTCACACAAAACAAAATCCACGAACTCAAGACTTAAATGGTCGCTGTAATCCGTGATTGGAGAGATGTCTGCGAAGACTTCCTTCAGACCTTCGTCCAAGAACCATTGATAAGAGTCTTTTTGTACCTCGATGAGGTTGGGCATTTCCAATACCTCTTTTTGTCTCGAATAACTCATACGCATACTCTTACCGATTGTCACCGGACGTATTCTGTTTTTTTCCATTGACGTTTCACCCCGTTCTTATATGATTCACTATTATAAATAAGCCCATGTCACCACAATAGTGCACTATCCATGATAACACAAGCCTTACCTATTCGTCAAACATTATTTTTCCATTTTATATATTTTTTTCATAACGATTTTCATAGGAAAACCTCGAGTGTTGTTTGACACTCGAGGTTTGCTATATGGGTCTCAAACTTATTTGCAAAGAACGCAAAAACAGTTTTCGACTGCAAGTAAACGCATAGCGTTTTGATCTTGCTATTTAAGTGTAACTTTTGCACCTTCTGCTTCGAGTTTAGCCTTGATGTCCTCAGCTTCATCCTTAGATGCGCCTTCTTTAACCATCTTAGGAGCAGCATCTACGAGATCCTTTGCTTCCTTCAGGCCAAGACCTGTTGCTTCACGAACAACCTTGATAACCTTAACCTTGTTAGGGCCAACTTCTGTCAACTCTACATCAAACTCTGTCTTCTCTTCTGCTGCTGCACCTGCATCGCCTGCACCTGCTGCTGCAACTACAACGCCTGCTGCTGCAGATACGCCGAATTCTTCCTCACATGCTTTTACTAAATCATTTAACTCAAGTACTGTTAACTCTTTGATTGCATCAATAATTTCTGCTGATGTTAATTTAGCCATTTTTATTTACCTCCGTTTGGTTTTGTGTATTGTTATTAGTTTTTAATTTGATTACTCTGCTGCCGGTGCTTCTTCAGCTGCTGCTTCAACAGGTGCTTCTACAGGTGCTGCTTCTTCGGCTACTGCTTCCTCAGCTGCGGCAGGTGCTGCCTCTGATGCTCCACCTTTTTCAGCCAACTGGTTCATGACACGAGCAAAGTTGGTAATTGGTGACTGGATACTGCCAAGTAACTTGGAGAGAAGTTCTTCTCTAGAAGGAATCTTAGCGATCTCTGCCATTCCCTGAGCATCATAGTAGATGCCTTCCACGATTCCGCCTTTCACTTCAAGAGCAGGTACTGTCTTTGCAAACTTTGCAAGTACTCTTGCAGGTGCTGTTGCATCCTCTTTTGAAATTGCAATTGCATTCGGTCCTTCCAAATAAGGTGCAAGTGCTTCAAAATCAGTTCCCTTGAAAGCGAAGTTCATCATGGTGTTTTTGTAAACCTTGTAACTGATCCCTGCTGCACGAAGTTCTTTTCTCAAGTTGGTATCCTGCTCAACCGTTAATCCACGGTAATCAACAAGTACAACTGTCTGAGCATCTTTGATCTGCTCTGAGATCTTCTCAACAACAGGTTTCTTAAGTTCTACTTTTGCCATTTTTCTTTTCCTCCTTTTTTATTTTCCGGAGAATCTAATGTTCTATCAGATACAAAAAACCCTCCTCCGATGACGGAAGAGGGATTGCTATCATATTTCATGATCTGGCTCTTCTTCCTCGGCAGGCGATATTTCATGCTTACGCCATGTCTTAAAACGAACAATGGCACCTGCTGTCTTCGGCTTGGTCTTAAAAAGACCTTTGTAAGAATAACATAGATACTGCTATTCTGTCAACAGTGAATTTTCTGTGGTTTGTGGTAACAGTGGTGTCATTGGATCGATGACTTCCGGTTTCTTCGCCGGAGAAGTATTCTGACCATTTTGCGTATTGTGATCCTCGTCTGATTTTGTTACATAACCATCTGTATCCAGTGTTGCATAATTGGAGATCCCCTGCATATAGGTTAGGATTCTGTTCTTTTCTTCTGTATCTGCCAGTCTGGTCTTGCAGTCCTGTTGGATACATGGTAGAAAACGGATATTGTCAATTTCGGCATTTCGATTCAGTGTAACATGAACCAGGCAGGTATCCAATGTCTTGGAGTTGAACCAGTAGTTTCCCAGACTATAGAAAACCGGAACCTCTCCTATGTAATCTATTCCCTGTAGGCAATGTGGATGATCACCGATAATCAGATCCGCCCCTGCATCGACATACGCCTGTGCAAGATCTCTCTGACTGGCCTCTACCAAATCTGTATTCTCACTGCCCCAGTGTACATATACTACCACAAAATCACTTTGTGACTCGGCTTCCTCAATGACAGTGACAAATCGTTTGGGATCCAGCGTTCTCAAAACACCCGGCGTCGTTTCCGTTGCTTCTTTTGTATCCGGATCTGCCAGCCGTTCGATCTGTGTGGCAGAAACATAAGCAATTCTGACACCGTTAGCAATAAAATATACCGGCTTCATTGCCTCTTCCAGATTCTTACCTGCTCCCACAAAAGGAATTTTTTCCTGATTTAATATATCTACGCTGTCGATCAAGGCATCCGAACCATAATCATAGGCATGATTGTTTGCCAGAGAAACAATGTCAACACCCATCTGCGTCAACAGCTTTACATTCTCCGGCTTTGCGCGGAATGTATAGGTCTTCTCAGGAGTCGGTATACCTCGGTCACTGTATGGGAACTCATTGTTTACCATCAAAATGTCCGAATCCGTCATCTCCTTCATCAGCTCTGCCGAAATACAATCGAATATTCCGTTCTCTCTGGATCGTAGTGCCTGCATATTGGAGAACTCGTCATGAAAACAAATATCCCCGCCGAATGACAACTTGACTATATCCGGATTCATCGTTTCCTTTGAATATCGCTTGCCTACAGGATCATCTATGATCTCCGGCTCCGGTGTCGGTGTCGGCTCTGGCGTATTCTGTGCATTCTGAAAATCCTCTGTCTGATATACAATGACTGGAGGCTCTGGTGTTGGTGTCGGCTCTGAATTTGTCTGATTTTGAAACATGCACCCTGTTAAAAACAAGGTGCATGCAACAATTGCTATCATTCTTTTTTTCATTTTTAATATTTTGCTGTTGAAATCTTGACTCCGGGACCCATTGTAGGAGCGATGGAGATGCTCTTTAAATACTGTCCTTTTAATGTGCTTGGTTTTGCCTTTACGATTGCTTCCATCAAAGTATTGAAGTTGTCAGCAAGCTTCTCTTCTGTAAAGGATGCTTTTCCAACCGGTACGTGGATAATGTTTGTCTTGTCCAGTCTGTACTCGATCTTACCTGCTTTGATATCAGAGATTGCCTTTGCCACATCCATTGTAACTGTACCGGCCTTTGGATTAGGCATTAAGCCCTTAGGTCCGAGAACCTTACCAAGACGACCTACAACACCCATCATATCAGGAGTTGCTACAACAACATCGAACTCCAGCCAGCCTTCGTTCTGAATCTTAGGAATGAGTTCATCTCCTCCTACGAAATCAGCTCCTGCTGCCTCAGCCTCTGCTACCTTGTCTCCTTTTGCGAATACAAGCACTCTTGTAACGCGTCCGGTACCGTGTGGCAATACAACTGCTCCACGAATCTGCTGCTCTGCATGTCTTCCATCGCAGCCTGTTCTAATGTGTAACTCTATTGTCTCGTCAAATTTTGCTGTTGCTGACTTCTTAACCAATGCAATCGCTTCTGCAGGTTCATACTGTGTAGCACGATCAATTAATTTTGCAGCCTCATTATATTTTTTACCATGTTTCATCTTCAGCTACCCCCTACTCTTCTACAGTAACGCCCATACTACGGGCTGTTCCTGCGATCATGCTCATTGCTGCTTCTACGCTTGCTGCATTCAAATCCGGCATCTTCATTTCTGCGATCTCACGAAGTTTGTCCTTAGACAAGGTTGCTACCTTTGTCTTGTTCGGTACGCCTGAACCTGATTTGATGTTACATGCTTTTTTGATCAGCACTGCAGCGGGTGGAGTCTTTGTTACGAAACTAAAGCTTCTGTCTGCATATACTGTGATGACAACAGGGATGATCACGTCACCCTTATCTGCTGTTCTTGCATTAAACTGCTTGGTGAAATCCACAATATTCACACCATGCTGTCCAAGAGCCGGACCAACAGGTGGAGCCGGTGTTGCTTTGCCGGCAGGAATCTGCAGCTTAATATATCCTTCTACTTTCTTTGCCATAATGGCACCTCCTAAATAAAATGTGGTGGTGGCGGGAACCATTTCCCTCCCACTGACCAGGTATCCCTGATCATATTAAATCAGACCAAAGTCTGCTTTAACCTAATTCATACGGTTAATCTCATCAAAACTGATCTCGACCGGCGTCTCACGTCCGAACAGTTCTACATTGATCGTTGCTGTCTGTTTGCCCATATCCATTCTCTGAACAACTCCGATCGTATCCTTCCATACTCCGGCAATCACGGATACCGTGTCGCCTTCCTTGAAGTTAATATATACATTTTCAGTCTTAATGCCAAGTGGTTTCATCTCGGCATCCGACAGTGGCACCGGTTTGCTTCCCGGTCCTACAAAGCCCGTGACACCTCTGGTATTTCTGACAACATACCAAGTATCATCATTCATAACCATATTGACCAGAACATATCCGGGGAACATCTTCTTTTGAACCGGCTTTCTGACGCCATTCTTTAATTCGATTACATCCTGCATCGGAACACGTACTTCCAGGATCTCCTCTTCCAGATGTCTGTTCTCTATGGTCTTTTCTATATTGGCTTTTACTTTATTTTCGTAGCCTGAATAGGTATGTACGACATACCAGTTTGCTTCTGCCATAAAATCATCCTCACTTATTTTTTACAGTTCTATAACTTGACGATAAAATCAATACCATATTGAAGAATGGTATCGATCACTGTAATAACCAAACCAAGTATAACAGAAATAACTACGACAGCTGTTGTCTGTCTCGTGATTGTCTTCCTGTCTTCCCACATGATCTTGTTAAATTCGGATTTTAAGCCTTTGAACCAACTTTTCTTAGGTGCTGTATCTGAAGCACTCTTGATTGATGTATCGCTCATAATCGTCACCTTTCCCGGTACAGACCGATTGATTATTCCATCCTATTTTGTTTCCTTGTGCAAAGTATGTGTCTTGCAGAATCTGCAATATTTCTTTGTTTCCATTCTGTCAGGATGTGTCTTTTTATCCTTCGTTGTATCGTAGTTACGATTTTTGCATTCTGTACATGCAAGTGTTATTCTTGTACGCATTGTATCCACCTCCGTGCGATTTCTTTCAACGTAATTTTGAGCAAAAAAAAGAGACTTTTCTCATCTCGCTTGATAACTATAACACAGTAAAAGTCCCTCGTCAACTGAATTTTCTATTGAAATCGCTTTTTTATATGAAATCTCCCGTCTGGCTCTTGCAAAACCTTCCAGAACGTAGTATGATAAATACATAAAAGTAGGTATTTATGCCCTGCAACCGTACGGATGCGGCACATTTCATGGATGAAAGGAGGGGCAATCATGGCAAACATAGCAGCATTGAATACAGTCTATAATCATTATCTGACTACCTATGCGCCTAAGGGTACTACATCTCAATACGATACCCATAAAAAGAGCGAACTGCGTAGTGTTTATAATTCCATTGTCAAATTAAACAAAGAATCCCCTCTGTATATGATCCATCCGGATGAGTCGACGGGTGCTTTTGCCGTGGGTATGAAAGAAAATGCACGTGATCTTAAAAATGTGATCTCTTCTCTTTCTGATGGTGATAATACTCAGCTTCTTAATAAGAAAGCTGTTTCTTCCAGTGATGAAAGCGTTGTCACTGCTTCTTATATAGGAAGCATCAGCAATGAAGACGAGATTCCTTCACTGGAGATCGAGGTCAGATCTCTCGCAAAGAAACAGGTCAATGAGGGAAATTATCTGCCGGTCGATGAAATGAAACTGGATCCGGATACCTATTCCTTTGACATCCATGTACATGACCTTGATTATGAGTTCCAGTTTAATGTCAATCAAGGAGATACGAACCAGAGCATTCAGGATAAGCTGGCACGGCTGATCAACAAATCCAACATCGGTGTGGAAGCTGAGCGTGTTGTAGATGATGAGGGCAATACAGCCCTTCGTCTGACCTCCTCTGAAACCGGTATTGCAGAAGGTCAGAATGAATTGTTTGTGATCTCTGACAATCACACGAGTAAAATGTCCGGTACTGTTTCCTACTTTGGATTAAATCAAATCAGTCAGAATGCAGAAAATGCAAACTTCCTGCTAAACGGAACCGAAAGAAGCACATATGCAAATGAATTTACTATAGAAAAGACATTTCGTCTCTCACTAAACGGAATCAGTAATCCCGGAGAGCCTGCTACCATCGGACTAAAGACAGATGTGGAGTCCTTTACCGAGAATATCAGTCACCTAATCCAGGGATATAATTCCTTTATACAAAAAGCCTCTGAATATGTGGATGCACATCCTCATACCAGCAGGCTGATTAACGACATGAGCAATATTTCATTTACCTATAAAAATAATCTTGATTCCATCGGACTGACTGTACAGGACAATGGAACCATCAGTCTGGACAAAAATCTGTTGCAGCAGACTGCACAGGAAAATGATGCACTGGAACGCTTCGGAACTATTAAGAACTTTGCCGGTTCTGTATTAAATAAAGCCAATCAGGTATCGTTAAATCCGATGCACTATGTTGACAAGACGGTTGTCGCCTATAAAAATCCAGGACGTTCACTTGCCAATCCGTATGTCACCAGCAATTACAGCGGTATGCTGTTTAACAGTTATTGTTAAATCAAGCGTAGAGCGACGATGCTGTTTTAAATTCCTTTAAGAACGGAAGAATTCCACTCTCCAGTACGGTGGCCACTCTTGCATCATTGTGCCCAATCAGGGCTTCACTCAGCTGCACGACCTCGCGGTTGATCTCATCCTTATCAATGATCTCCTGTTCCGCATTAATCAGAGACATCGTTCCGTTGAATACTTCAATGACCCAGTTCAAACCTTCTATGATCTGATTGAGGAAGGCATCTGTATCCTCCTTCTTATCGCCACTCAGTTCTCCTACAACTGTCTCCATACTTGGAATCAACTTGTCAATATATTCGTTGACCACCTGAAGAGCCTCGATCTGCTGTGACCTTACTGTTTCTGTATCCATCTTCTGATTTTCCACTCGTCTATTCTCCCTTCGGCTGGTTCATTCCATGATCAATCTATATACTACTATTATACATCGGTATTTCTGCCTCAAAACATTAGAGTTCTGCCTTGACTGTTTCCAGTGCACGGGCAACGACCTGATGCATATCATAATATTTGAATTCTCCCAGTCTGCCTCCGAAGATGACATTGCGTTCTGCATCAGCCAGCTCCCGGTATTTTTCAAACAATGTATTATTACGATCATCGTTGACCGGATAATATGGCTCATCACCCTTGCTCCATGCTGCAGGATACTCTCTAGTGATCACCGTTTTCGGCTGCGTACCGAACTCGAAATGCTTATGCTCGATGATCCTCGTATATGGCACTTCATATTCTGTATAGTTGACTACGGCATTACCTTGATAATTCTCCATGTCAAGCAGCTCTGTTTCAAAGCGAAGACTCCGATATTCAAGTTCGCCGAAACGATACTCATAAAACTCGTCCAACATTCCCGTGAATACAATCTTTTCTGCCAACTCGGACAGATTATTACGGTCTGCGAAGAAATCGGTGTTTAGACGAACCTCGATTCCGTTTAACATCTTTTCAATGATCTTTGTATAGCCTCCCTCGGGGATGCCCTGATAGCGATCGTTAAAATAGTTATTATCATACGTAAATCTGACCGGCAGACGTCTGATGATAAACGCTGGCAGCTCTGTTGCACGTTTGCCCCATTGCTTTTCGGTGTAACCCTTGATCAGCTTCTCATAGATATCCTTACCAATCAGTCGCAGAGCCTGTTCTTCCAGATTTGCAGGCTCCAAAGGATACTCATCTGTATCACCCTGTTTCCCAACCTTTTGTAGTGCCTCCTGCATTTGCTCTTCAATCTTGTTCCTTGCTTCTTCTGGAGTTCTGACACCCCACAAGGCATGAAAGGTATTCATATTAAAAGGCAGATTATACAGTTCGTCCTTGTACCTTGCCACGGGGGAGTTGGTATATCGGTTGAACTCTACAAAGGAATTCATATAATCCCATACTTCCTTGTTACTCGTATGAAAGATATGTGCCCCATACTGATGAACATTGATTCCCTCGATTTCCTTTGTATAGACATTGCCGCCGATATGATCTCTACGATCGATCACCAAGCATTTCTTTCCCGATTTTGCTGCTTCATAGGCAAATATGGAACCGAACAGTCCCGCACCTACTATTAAATAATCAAATTGTTTCATATTCCATCTCCCGTCTTGTCTCCAAAATAATCATATAAGAATTTCATATCTAACATCTTATCATCTACATAATAATCTGCATTGGGCTTTCCAAAGATCAACTCATGATACTTCAGGCCCCATCGTTTCATCTGTGCCTTTGTCACATCACTCCAGTCCACACCGGTTACATATCCCCGTGCAGTAAACAAAACGATATAATTACCCAGATCATAAAGCTTATTGATGATACGGATCATTTCTTCCATAGGTGGTGCCATATTATAATCCAAGCTTACCTTAAACCCTGCAATGACACCATCGATGTCAAATACAAAACGTTTATTTCCGTTTTTTATCTTCAGATACTCCTCCGCACGTTTGAACTCCTCCTCTGTATCGATGTCGAAGTTCTCCTTCATCTCATATCCGACAATATTCTCTCCGGACATCGAATGCTGTATCGTAATGACGTTTGTCCTGATCACATCTATACAAGCATTTTGGTAATAAACCTTGGGAAGTTGTTGCCGAGGCATATTGTAGCATTCCGGCAGATCCCGCATGATCGGGGTAATCCTGCTGCAGCCCGGCTTGAGGTCAGAATCAGAGGAAGCACAGTGCCACATTTTATATGCAATCTCTGTAGCCGGAGCAATGCACCTCATGGAATCGATCGTCTCATCGGCAAGCATCTGCTCGATCATCCTGTCGATATCGCTGACATTTCGTGTCGGATAGGTGGGACGCAGCTGTACCACCAGCTTTGGAATGTATCCTTCCTGTTCCTCCAAAAACTTTAACGCATGGTAAAACACATCATAGTCCAGTGCTGTATCAGTTGCATATTCTGCCGGACGTAAGAACGGAGTCTCAGCTCCATAGGTACGTGCGATCTCAGCATACTGTTCACTGTCTGTACTGACGATGGTTCGTGTAATATATTGAGAGGAAAGCGCATGCTCGATCGAGTATGCCAGCATCGGTTTATTGTCTATCAATCTGATGTTCTTGTCCTTCACACTTTTTGAGCCGCTACGGGCCGGGATGATTGCAAGTATTTCCGTTTTGTCCATACTACTCCTTCCTTATGCCTTCGAATTTGTTTTGTTCTGCCTGATCAGTGTGGTT
>CAZVYQ010000042.1:0-14648 GCA_964631375.1 uncultured Lachnospiraceae bacterium
TCAATAAAACGCTCCATCTGTTTCTTAAAGCATTCACAATTATGCTGTATGGTTTCAGGTGTCATCATAGATCGCATATCGGTTCGTCCTGATGGATCACCAATATAGCCTGTCCCTCCACCAAGCAGTACAACAGGTCTATTACCCGCCATCTGTAAACGCTTCATCAGGCAAAGTGCCATAAAATGTCCTACATGTAAAGAATCTGCTGTAGGATCAAAACCAATATAAAATGTGGCTTTGCCTTCATTGATTAATGTCTTGATCTCATTTTCATCTGTCACCTGTGCCACAAGACCCCTGGCCACCAGTTCGTCATAAATCTTCATGATTCCTCTATCTCCTTCTTCTGACATCCATATAATAGAATTATAACTGAAAGGTATACAATTGTAAAACCCTTTGTTGTCAGTCAATGGATATTACTTTGTAATCCTGACTCTCAACTGCCTGTTGTAGGATATCATTTGAAATGTCCTTATTGAGTGTCACAACAGCCGTTCCATCCTGATGACTGACAGCTGCCTGTTCCACTCCCTCCAGTGCTTCCAAACTCTTTTTGACTCTTGCCTCACAATGTGCACACATCATACCCTCGATTTGAATTGTTTTCTCCATAATGCTCTCATCCTTTCCCTGAATGTTTGTATGTGATTGTTTCCATGTTGATCTATGATCTCTTTTAGTACTGTAAATATTAAGAAAATTCAGTCGTAATGCATTGGTAACAACACAAAAACTGGACAGGCTCATAGCGGCCGCTCCAAACATCGGATTTAATTTGAGTCCCGTCATAGGATACCATACACCTGCAGCCAAAGGTATTCCAATCACATTGTAGATAAATGCCCAGAACAGATTCTCATGAATATTTCGTAAAACTGCTCTTCCCAGACGCACTGCTGCAGCAGCATCCTTCATATTTCCTTTCATCAAAACTACATCAGCTGCATCAATTGCAACATCTGTACCCGCACCGATTGCAATTCCGACATCTGCTCTGGTCAATGCCGGTGCATCATTGATACCATCACCTACCATTGCTGTTTTCCCCTTTGTGCACAGCTGTCTGATTACATCCTCCTTGCCCGTCGGGAGCACATCTGCTATGATTCGGTCTACTCCTGCCTGATGTCCTATCGCATTTGCTGTCAGCTCATTGTCACCTGTCAGCATAACCACATCAATGTTCATTCCCCGCAACTCTCCAACAGCCTCTCTGCTGTCCGGTTTGAGTGTATCTGCAACTGCAATGATACCAATCAGTCTGCCATCCAGTGAGAAAAACAATGGTGTTTTTCCTTCACGAGCAAGCTGAACCGAACGTTCCTCCAATTCCTTTGTAATCTCATGCTGAGACAATTTCGACAGGATAAATTTTAAATTTCCTCCAAACAAATGCTTCTGTTCATAGACTGCTGTCAGGCCATTACCTGAAATCACTTCAAATTCTTCCGTCTCTGCTTCCTCGATCTGATGTTCCATGGCATATTCCGTAATTGCCTTTGCCAATGGATGCTCACTTTTTATCTCAAGGGAATAAGCCAGCCGGATCAATTCCTGCTCTGTAATTCCTTCCTCCGGCAACAGATCTGTTACATGAGGAGTCCCATTTGTAATGGTTCCGGTCTTGTCCAGTGCTATTTGTGTAATCTTGCCCGTCTCCTCGAGAGATGCGGCTGTCTTGAACAAAATACCATGCTTGGCACCTACTCCATTTCCAACCATAATGGCAACCGGAGTGGCCAATCCCAACGCACACGGACAACTGATGACCAATACAGAAATACCTCTGGCCAATGCAAAACCGACTGTCTGACCTGATAACAGCCAAATAAGAATTGTAACAACTGCTATGGCAATTACGATCGGAACAAACACTCCTGACAGTTTATCTGCTACCTTGGAAATCGGAGCTTTGGTCGCCGCAGCATCACTGACCATACGAATGATCTGTGACAAGGTTGTATCTTCACCCACATGCTCAGCCCTGCATTTTAAAAAACCTGACTGATTGATGGTTGCAGCAGATACAGGATCTCCCACCCCCTTATCTACAGGGATGCTCTCTCCCGTCAATGCTGCCTCATTCAGCGCAGCACTTCCCTCCAAAATAATTCCATCTACCGGAATGCTCTCTCCCGGACGAACAATAAACAGATCTCCGATACGAACCTGATCGATTGCTGTTATAATCTCCTCACCCTTGGCATTTAATATCACAGCAGTCTGTGGTGCAAGCTTCATCAGACTCTTCAGTGCATCCGTTGTTTTTCCTTTTGCCCTTGCTTCCAGCATTTTACCGACTGTGATTAGTGTCAGAATCATTGCTGCAGATTCAAAATAAAACTCATTTGTCTGAGTGATCAGAGTACAGATACTATATACCAATGCTGCTCCTGCACCAAGTGCTACCAGTGTATCCATATTAGGAGACCGATGCCATACACTTTTCATTCCATGAATGAAAAAATCTTTATTGACTATAGCAGTCAGTATAGTGAATAACAACTCAACCAACCCGATCGCTGCCATATTTCCATGCAAAAAAGCAGGGACAGGCCATCCCCACATATGATGTCCCATTGAAACATACATCAATGGAATCAATAGTACTACAGAATACAGCAATCTCTTTTTTAAATGAGGAGTTTCTGTATCTGTTAATACATCAGTATGATCAGATATCTTATGAGCTTCTGACTCCTGCTGAGTCTCTGACACTTCAGTACTGACTGTTTGATAGGGCTGTGCTCCATATCCTGCTGCCCTGACAGCCTTTATGATCTCTTCATCTGTGGCTGTACCCTCCACATTCATGGAATTCATTAGTAGATTGACCGATACGGTCTCAACTCCGGATACTTTTGATACAGCCTTCTCCACATGTGTACTACATGCAGCACAGCTCATTCCGGTGACTTGATATTTCTTCATGCTCCCTGCTTTCTGCTTTGATGATAATCTGCCATCATTTCTTATAAGGGCTTGATTGCTTTCATCTCAATATACCCACGCTGTCCTACAGGCTCCAGTTGTAGGTGGGGATTATCTTCATCCCACTGCATACCGATCACACTGGGACGATATCGTCTGATGGCTTCCTGAATCTCATCAATCGCAACACAATACTCCTCTTCCTTAAATGGTTCTCCCTGAAACATCAGATACTCTGCCTCAGGAAGTTCGATCATATCAAACCCCTCCTGAATCTCTTCGTGATAATCAAGAGGCAGTTCCGCTCCCTGTACATAAACAGATGTATGCTCCTTAACATACTTCTTTGGAAGCCACATTCCAACCGGTTCTCCTGTGATGGTTTTGATACTGGTGAAGTATCCCCAGACATCACAGCCAATCTCCTCGCAATAGGTGAAATAATTATCTGCTGTTGCGGCACGTTTGATCAATACCTTACGGGCCGGTTTGGTAACTCTCTGAATAAATATATTTTTTGGATTTGTTGTATGCTCCATACTATAGTATTCCTTTCTGATTTCATCATAGATTACACCGTAGGAAATGAATAGCGGCAGTGGAATCGGCTTCTTAATATATTCACTTGGATTACATCCAAACTCTCTTGCAAATGCCCTCTGGTATCCATCCACACTCTGAAATCCCATATCAAAAGCAATATCGATAATCTTGCAGTTTTCATCCCGCAAACGTAAGGCTGATTTGGATAACTTCAATCTGCGGATATAATCTCCCGGTGTTAGTTTCGTGTATTCCTTAAATAATCTGTAAGAGTACCATGGTGAGAAAAGAGAAACACGTGATAAGTCAGCCAATGTGACATTCTCATTCACGTGTTTCTCAATATACTCCTGCATTCTCTGTACTGCCATCATCTGTTCCTGCATCTGAACCTCCTGTAACTGTATATGAACCCTATGCTCGTCGTTTCATTGATTCATACAGGTTATGCAGGATATTCAGTCTATTCCCATCTGAAAAAGCGAATGGCACAGCCGATACAGATAGCAGCCAGCACCAGCATCACAATGACCGGTACAGTCACCGCATTTAGGCTTTCTCCAAGTGTTGCAGCCTTCAGTATCTTGATTCCCTGAGTCAGAGGCATGATGTCTACGATTTTCTGCATCGGTACAGGCATTATCTCATACGGAAGTGTTGCTCCTGAGAATACCAGCATCGGAAAATACAGAATTGATGCATAAACAGATGCAATCTTGCTGTTCTTTGCAACTCCTCCGACTAGCATCCCAATACTCAGGATGGAGATCAGTACGAGTAGCCAGCCTCCAAAGAATAACAGCCATGAGCCTCTCATATGAAAACCAAAGAATAGCTTTGCCACGATCCAGAGGATCACAACAGATACTGCTGAATAGAGTGTGTAGATCATCAGATGTACCGTCAAAATCATTGTTGGACTGACCGGTGTCACTGAGAATCTTTTTAAAATCCTGCGTTCTCTATAATCTGAAACCAAAATCGGCAGTCCCATCAAGCCTCCTGCACAGATTGCGATCGAACAAAGAGCTCCAAAGGACTGTTCCAAAAATGTATACTCTGCTCCTGTAAAAGCGGGCTTCTTACCATATATCATACCCAAAATCACCAAAACAATCAAGGGCATTGCAAGTGCGAATATTGGCATATTCATATCTCTCAGAGAAAGTCTTCCCTCGATTTTTAACATTGTTCTGAATGTTTTCATTCTGCAGCCTCCTCTTCATCTGTAAACCATAAATACGCATCCTCAAACTTCTCATATGGACTTGCCGCTACAGCCTCGGCAACTGTTCCCTGAAAGATCGTCTTGCCATGTTTCAGGATACAGATCTCATCACATAATGCTTCAATCTCGTCCATAAAATGTGAAGTCAGAAAGATGGTCAGTCCTTTCTCCTTCAGGTGCTCGAGGATCTTCCAGACATCTCTTCTGGCTCTTGCGTCCAGGCCTGTAGTCAGTTCATCCAGAAACACAAGCTGAGGACTTGGTATCAGAGCCAAAACGATGAACAAACGCTGACGTTCTCCGCCTGACAGCTCCTTGACAGCATTCTTTTCCTTATCCTTGATTCCAAATTCCGTGAGCAGTTGCTTCCAGTCTGCCGGTGTGTGGTAAAGAGAAGCTGTTTCCTCACATAATTCATTTACCTTGATCTCATTCTGGTAATGTGCCTCCTGAAACTGCACACCCACCCGTTCAAACAGCTGCTTTCTTTTAGCCACCGGATCCATTCCAAGGATCGTGGACATACCAGCATCTGCCTTTTTGGTTCCAAGCATACACTCGATGCTTGTGCTCTTACCTGCTCCGTTTGCTCCGAGCAAGCCAAATACCGTACCTGACTGAATTGTCAGATTCAGATCTGAAAGTACTGTCTTGCCGTGGTAAGATTTTGAAAGTTTCTCTACTTTGATGACTTCCTGCATTCTTTTTTCCTCCTGTTCTCTATTTGACAAATCACATCTTACCGCAGCCAAGGTTTCTACGCTCGACTATTTTTGCACTCTTTAAAATGTGCACAAAAAAGCCTGTAATTAGTATTCCATTACAGGCTGTTTGTTTTATGTTGATCGAACTGACTGTTATAAACCACAGTTGCCAAAGCAATCCTCACATGTGATGCAGCTGTCACCCATCGAAGCAGTAACCTCATACATAATCGGTATCTTGACACAGATTTTCTGTGTGATCAGAATCTCACTTGCCTCACAACATTCTTCATCTACACATTGTACTGTTGGCTCTCCACAGCACTCTACTTCTACTCTCCCGATACTGGGCTTACTCTTTAGAGACACAGGTACCTTTACATCCACAAATCTGCTACCGGTCTTCATACATTTATTATCCGGTCTGTGTCCATCTAGATGCACACTGCAGAAATCGCCCTCTGATTCCAGTATATCATGATTAAAATCTGCCATAAGCTGTTCCCTTCGCTATCCTTATATATCATCATATGCAGATTACAATCGTTCAGTACCTGAAATATCAAAGTAGTTGGCATACATAACCGTACGTAGAGGTGTTAACCGAAAATCAAAAATCTTTCAAATATTGAATAAACTGATCTCCCGGAATTGGCTTGGAATAATAGTATCCCTGAAAATAGTCGCATCCCAACTCCATCAGCCTTCGTATATGTTCCTCCGTTTCCACACCCTCCATAATAATCTTCTTTCCCAATTTCTTTGCAAGTAAAAAAGTATTCTTTAATACTGTATATGCCTTTTCATTTTCCATGGAAGTCCATAAAATACTTTTATCAATTTTAATATACTTAAATGGAAGATCATAGACAGATTTGATATTGGAATATCCGGTTCCGTAGTCGTCCATAGAGAATACAAATCCATCCTCAGAAAGCCTCTGCATCGTATTACGCAGACGCTCAATAGAGCCTGCCGTTGCTGTTTCCGTAATCTCCAGATTCAAATGCTTAGGTGACAATCCATATCTGCGAGTCATTTCAAACAGTCTTCTAGGCAGGTCATGCTGCATACACTCCACAACAGACAGATTGATCTCGATATATTTGATTCCATACTCCTCCAGTTTATTCTCCTGAAAGAATCTACAAACTGATTCAAACACAAAACTTCCTATCTCCAGTATGTATCCGCCCTTCTCTGCGATCGGGATAAAAATCTCCGGTGAAATGAAGCCCAGTTTTTCATCATTTAGCCTAATCAATGCCTCTGCAGAGACAATTCTCTGTTCTGCGGTAGAAAAAATAGGCTGATAGTACATTTCAAAGCCATGATTTTCAATCGCAGTACGAATGGCACGTCTGATTTCGAAATTCCTATTTCGCTCCTCCTGGTCAATATCCGATGCATAGATAATGGCACTTTCATCATTTTGTTCTTCTATATGACTAATGATATCTGCTATCTGTTCCGGGGTTGTAGCCTCCTGAGGACAGGAAATACAGATCACTCTGACCTGAAAACAGGCATCTCTCTGCAGGTCATCAAAGGGTCTTTGAACTCTGTCAAACACATCCTCTGCCAGCTTTTCTATCTCACCCGCAGTCATATCCGACAATTTAATACCAAACAGGGTATCTCCCATCTTTCCAACGATTGCCTTGCGGTTGATCTGGTTCAGATACCTCACCATCTTTTTCTGGATATCAGCGATCCCTTCGGTTCCAACACTCTTCTCAACCAGTTCACCATTCATGATATCGATGCTCATCAACCAGAAAGTCTGTTTCATAAGCAGATCGTTCTTTAAGGTCATCCCAAATGTAGGCTCATCAAAAGCCCCTGAGATATGATCCAATATCTCCGCATTCTGGACACTGAACAACAGCAAGGTCATACTAATGGTCATACAGAATGGGTTCAACAGGTAGACCGGGAAATGAATCTGGACGATCATTCCGATTCCGTTGATTGGTAAAAAAGAATACAATGCAAGCTGCTTGTCAAAGGACAGTCCCTTGCTATATTTTATCAGTAAAGCAGCTCCCAAAACAAAGTAGTAAACCACCAGAATATAAAGCAATGGGAATAGAATTCCATGATGATAAATCTCATCCGCATCAAAATAGAAAATCCAGCCTGTGAGTGGTGTCGTTAGGATCAGCAGTAACTCGATCCAATATGGTAACAATAAAAACAGATTCTTTCTCAGGCCTGTCTTCCTGCCGGAGCCGGTCAGCTGAATGACATAATAAGCATAAATAGGCGTTGCTGTATTCTGCGCTATGATATAGATGACATTTACGATCCATGATATACACAATGGTACAGACTTAGGATAGGAGATCAGGATTGCACCCACCAGGTCAAAAACCGCTGCTGTCAAGCTGACAATCAATAATATCCCGAATACCGTATTATAACGGTATGGTGACTTTTTCTTTCCATAGAAAAGGATAATCAGTATGATAAAGATCAATACCGCTGCAATGTCAAAGCTGATCTCATATATCATAGCCTTCCCTCCTCCTTTGAACAGATTCTATAATTGCTGATAGGTACCTATCAGATAATCACACTGCACATCGTCTAACACTTCTTCCTGTATTCCTGTACGCGGATTGCAAATGACCACTTGCATGTCTAGTTCATGTAGCATATCAACAGAATTTTTGAGTATTTCCATTGCCTGCTCATCTGCAAGTGCTGCACTCAATACCTCCGGGCTCATCTCCACATGAGAAAACGGTAATTCATAGATATAGGAGATATTGGTGTATCCTGCTCCGTAATCATCCAGAGAGAACCATACACCTGCGTCTGAAAACCTCTTCATCATTTCCTTGAGCTGCTTGGAAGAGTCCAATGCCTCACTCTCTGTGATCTTGAGACGGATTGTACCCGGGCTGATCTTGTACTCCTTCATCAGCCAGATGATCTCATCCAAAAATTTCTGATGCATACACATGAAAATCGAAATACCAATCTCCACACTCTCAATCTGCTTTCCTGCCACACGACTTGATACCAGATAATCACAGGCGGCACGAAACAGATAAATACCGACACGAAAACTCAAGCCGGATCGTTCAAACAACTCCTTGCATTCATCTGAATAGATCATACCGTCTTCTCCATGCAGACAAAGTGCGATCTCTGCCCCGATCGTCCGCTTCACGGAAACAGAATAGATCTCACGATAACAGACATCAAATTGAGAATACTCGACTGCATCACGTATCATCTGTTCCTTTTCCTGATATTTATTTCTCTCACGGATATTCAGATCCTTGACATAGACGATCCTGTCTCCCAGCGTCGTATCATTTAAACAGGAGACTACATCCAGTATTTCATTTGCATTAGATGCGTCCTCCGGACATTCAATCCGGCAGATATGAGCTGATAAAAGTGTAGAAATATCATTGATCATCCATGGCTGGTCAAACTGTGCCAACAGATAATCTGTAATCTCATCCATACGCAATTTATAGAGAGAATTGATTACGATGCAAAAACAGGAGTCACTGATATGATAGATCAATGCCTCCGGTTCGGTCTTTCTAATCTCCTCAATTACAGATTTCTGCAAGGTACGTACATGTTCGATACCAAGATTTCTCTGTAAAAAAGAGATGTCATCCAGCATAAGAACAATCACTGAGAATTTCTTACCTGCTGCAAAATCAAACGATGTCATAGTAACAAAAACACGTTTGTTATATACTCGCAGATAATTGTCCATTTCTAAAAAGGGATTCTGAAGAGTAAAGAATGTAATTAACAGACAAAATGCAACTCCCAGCATTTGTGTCATCAGAGTTGGCACCAGCGTCTGAATCACCACACCTGCTGTACCGATTCCGGTTACAACCCACAAAGTGATCCTGGTTTCTCGTGAAAAGGAGTCCCTCAGACGCAGGATTCTTCCTGCTGCCAATAAGAGATAGAACAGACTGAGCAGTATCACAATGATTCTTCCATTACCGCGTATGTATTCACCCTGTCTGTTATAGCTGTAGATAAGATGTGTAAAATGTGTCGTGACTGTCAGCAGCATCATGATGAGATAAGGAACGATTGTAACCACCTTTACATAGCGTTTGGTTTCCTCCCAAGTGGTTGTAATCCCCAGCACATAATAAAAAACCATCAATGCTTCCAATACCTGCAGAAAATAGCATCCTCCGGTTGATATGTACTTTAACCAGTTCGGAATACTACTACCTGCATTACTGAACGAAACATCGATGATGTCAAACACTGCACCTGCCAGTGCACAGATGATCAGCATAAAGAAGAGGCGGTTCTGATAATTGGAGACTCCCCGCTTCATATAGTATAAAAGAATAATAACCAATAGTAAAACCAGTGCAACGATATCATAACAAATGTTGTATATCACCATACGCAGTTCCCCACTCGATTTACTGCACGCCTGTCTGGATTTCCTTTTATTATACCAGTAATCAATATGCTTTTCAAGCAATCAAGTGGAAAGCTTTGGTAATCTTCATTTTTCATCTTCGTAAATAGAATAACAGTTTTTTCCGTTGCCCTTCGCCTGATAAAGAGCCTGATCTGCCCTTTGATACAGTTGCTCATAGGAATCTGCCTCAACACCATAAAAAGCGATTCCAATGCTACAGCTGATATGAACAGACTTTCCATCCTTAGTAAAGGTTCGATCCAGTCTGTGATTCAACTCTCGTGCTCTCTCAATAACTACCTTGAACGTGGAATTCTTCATCAAAACCATAAATTCATCCCCACCGATACGTCCAACGATGTCTCCTTCCTTAAAAGTATTACGAAGAGTTTTTGCAACAAGCTGAATCACTTCATCTCCGAACATATGCCCAAGTGTATCATTTACATTCTTAAAATTATCTGTATCAATTGCAAAAAGTGCCTGTTTAGATTTCTGCTCCGGATTACACACTGTCAGGTATTGTTCAATTGCCTCCTGTGTAGATGTCTTATTTAAAATACCTGTCATCTGGTCCAACTTCAGTTTCTGATTGATGGCCACCTGAGCAGCATGCTCCTCAGTGATATCCTTCATGATTCCAACCACCCGTGTGATCACTCCTCTGTCATCTGCCAGACTCGCATAACTCATCCGGTACCAGACAAAATCACCGGTTAGGAACTTGGAACGATAGTCCACCTCATTTTTCACGGGCTCCAGCAATGCTTTGACCAAGTGCATATTCACCGTATTGTAATCCTCTGGATGAACCATTCTGCGTGTACAGTTATCCTTCATAAAGTTCTCAATCTGACGATGTTCGCCGTCCTGATTGCGAATCGAATAAACCACTTTGTCCTCTCGAACATCAAAATCAAACTGTGTCTCCTCAATCACTGCCTCGATCAGCTTAAATCGCTCTGTCTCGACATACAGCATCTTATTCATACGCTGTACTTCATCCTGTATCAAGCGCTGTTCAGTAATATCACTGACTACTACGATAAAACGTTCACGTCCGTCACTTCCGCGGATCAGTCTTGCTCTATGATTCAGCCAGATAAACTGCCCATCGTTCATAAAATCCAATACTCTGTATGTCATCTCCGCCGAATCAAAAAAGTGAATCTGCTCCTCCAGTTGTTCCTTAACTCTTTTTCGATCTCCTTTATAAATCATTAAATCAAATGAATTATAGAAATGATCTCGAAATGTCTCTTCATCACAGTGAAAGATATTAAGCAGACCGTTTCCCACAAAATCCATCTTACCTGTCTGAACAAAATAACTGAACACTCCACCTGGAATACTGTCTAATAAAGTGGTCAGCATTTTAACGGCTTCATCATAGCTTTCCCTTAATTCGTCATAACTCATATTGTCAGTTTTTCGCATGAAGTCCTCCATATATGACAAAAATCTACATAAATATCATACGTCATTATGTAAACTACGTCAAGTATAAGCTCATATTGACAAAATACGCCTTTCACGCTTATACTAACTATATTATGTTATAGTTACACTATGCAGATGAAAGGAGTCTTATGATGTTTATCGGAAGAAAAAGCGAATTGGACACCCTCAAATCCATCTGGGAACGTAATTCTTTTGAATGCGTGCTGCTGTATGGAAAGAAATATGTCGGAAAGACATCTCTGATTTCAGAATTCGTAAAAGGTAAGAAAACAGTATTTTTTTCTGCCCTGTCCTCTACAGGCAGAGCGAACCTGAATGCTTTTACAAAGGCTCTCTACTCCTGCTTTGCACCTGCCATGCATGATATCCCGCAAATGCATGACTGGGATGCACTCTTTTCAGAAATCAATGCCTATGCACACAAGGAGCGAGTTGTGTTGGTAATCGATGATTTCTCCAATCTGCATCATGCAAACCCCAATATCTTAGATACATTACAGAAATTATTTGAGCAATCATTTATGGATACAAGGATGATGATCCTCCTTGCTGATTCCTCCCTTAGTTTTATGGAAGATGTAGTTATGGCATCTGACAGTCCGCTTTATGGTAACTATGCCACTGCCATCAAACTGATGCCTCTGGATTATAAAGAAACTGCATCTCTGTTTCCTGACTATTCTCCGGAAGACAAGGCACTTATGTATGGAATCACAGGCGGTAACCCCTACTATTTAGGCAAGCTTGACCCTGATACAGAATTAAAAAATAACATCATGTCTGCTTTCTTTTTAAAGGATGGATTATTCCTGGAAGAACCTGCACACATCATGAAACAGGAGTTCCGTGAACTGACTACCTATAACTCCATTCTGACAGCGATTGCCTCCGGACACAATCGCCTGAACGAGATTGCTGAACAGGCAGATCTGGAGACAGGACTATGTGTTAAGTACCTAAAGGCTCTTGCCTCTATGGATCTGATTGAAAAGGAAACACCGATTGCCTCCCGAGACCGTAAAAAGAGTTACTATAAGATATCAGACTATCTATTCCGTTTTTGGTATCGATTTGTCCCCGAGAATATGTCCTACATCGCATCAGGCAGGATCTTCCTGCTGTATCTGACGGCTGTGGAGGATCACCTTCCGGAATATATGGAAGAAATGTTTTATGAGATCACAAAAGAATATTTCAAAAAATATTGCAATCTGATTCCGTTCGATATCTATCAGATCGGTAAATGGTGGGGATTGCATCCAAAGACAAAACAAATGGCTCAAATCGACCTGGTTGCAACAGATATGGATTTGGAGCACGGATTGTTCGGTATGCTTCGTTATAACAGCAGCCGTCCGATGGACATCAGTGATCTACAGGATCTAAAAGCAAAGAGTGAGTGTGTCAAAACAGTTTCTGAAAAGTATTATTGTCTGATCAGCCGTAGTGGCTTTACTGATGTACTAAAGGCAAAAGCAGCAGATGAAGATATATTACTGATCACATTACAACAACTATACCGGTGATTATAGATCGATCTGTTCTCCTACACTGAGATAGTCAATCTGATCCCGAAGGATTTCTTTTAGAATATGATATGCCTCGTCTCCTGTACAGTGGCAGGTGTAAAACTGAGTTGGATACTGCTCCAATCTGGATGCCAGTTGCTCAACCCCTGCACGTTGCTGCTCTGTAAAGGTCTTGCTTCTCTCCAGATGAAAGCCACTGATTGCCACATTCGGAGATGCATCAAACAGTTTTGTATACTGATCTAAGATATTGATGATGCCACAATGAGCACAGCCTGAGAAAAGAATATGCTTTTGTCCTTCTGTGATGATCAGACTCTGTTCATGTAAAAATAGATCCTGTTCTATCCCGTCTGCCGTTTTCTTCTTCAGAGACTGATTGGTCGGAGGTAGACAAATCTGTCCATTCACACCCGTCATCAAAGACAATTCTTCATCAATGACCAGATCATTCGCAACCTTGATGATCTGCGGATGAACCTCCAATGCCTCCATGGTCATATCTCCACTGCCTAGGATGGTATTATCAATCCCTATGTATTCCTCCCCATCCTTGCCTTCATGGATATAATATGCAAATGCTTCCTGCTTGATATAGACCTTTGCAGTATGATTCATTTCTAAGAATCTGCTGATTCCACCTGCATGGTCATAATGTCCATGTGACAGAAACACCAGATCCACATCTGCCAGATTAACTCCCAGTTTTTGTGCATTAGCAGCAAATAATTCATTGGCTCCGGTATCGAGCAGGATTTTGTGACGATTTGTCTCAATATACAAGCTTAGTCCATGCTGGCAATAAAGCTCCTCATGATGACTGATATTATCCATTAAACATATGATTTTCATTATATTACCTTTTCTTCCTGTTCTTTATTTAGTCTGTTTCCTGTAAAATCAGGTCTGCCACCTGCGAGGTTGTCTCAGCGATCAGATCTGCTCCCGCCTGTTCTAACTCCTCACGTCCGCCATAACCATACAGAACTCCCATGGAAGCCAGTCCGTTTTTCTTGGCACCTATAATATCATGGCGACGGTCTCCAACCATCAACACTCTGGATTGATCTGTGATCTTACATGTCTCCAAAGCATATGCAATTACATCAGCCTTAGCTGTCCTTGTTTCATTCAAGGTACTTCCTGCCACACATTCAAAATATTTCGCAAGATCAAAATGCTCCACGATCCGCTCTGCCATAACCTCAGGCTTGGAAGTTGCCATAATGATTCGCCTGCCTTTTTCCTGCAAACGATCCAACATTTCCGGTATTCCGTCATAGACACTGTTTTCAAAAATACCCTTGACCTCATAATACTCACGAAAATAAGCAATCCCTTGATTACACTGCTCCTCAGTAAAACCATAAAACTCAGTAAACGTTTCTGTTAATGGTGGACCCACAAACTTGTTAAGCTTCACCTGGTCTGTTTCTTCGATTCCAAATCTCTTCAATGCATGTCTCACTGAATTAGTGATTCCGGGTGCTGATTCTGTGATTGTCCCATCCAGATCAAATAAAATCACATCGTATTGACTCATTCGAATAGTCTCCTTTGCTTTTCTTCACTTTATTTTTCCTATCATATCATTGAAATAATCATCTCACAAGTCAGAATTCACCTTTTAAACCTTGTCCCAGCCTGCCGCTATTCTAGCCCGCAATTCCTCAAATGACTTTAAGCCACTGAGTGCATCATAGGCTGTAACACACGAAGCTCCGGTTGCTGCAGCAAGCTGTACGGTTTCTTCTAATGAATATCCCTGCCTGCTGCCCGTTCCTGCCATTGTTGGAAACGCTCTCTGTCCAGCATAA
>CAZVYQ010000042.1:14748-25497 GCA_964631375.1 uncultured Lachnospiraceae bacterium
TCCCTGCCTGCTGCCCGTTCCTGCCATTGTTGGAAACGCTCTCTGTCCAGCATAAAACAAAGCTCCTCCACACTAGGAACAAAGAAATCCACATAAGGGATCACCTTCTTCAAGATCAGATTCCAATCAGCCCGTCCTGCCTCCGAATCAGCATCGACCGCTGACAAATCGAGTGATGTAGCTGTCCCCGCTTTCTTTGCTCGCTTCATGAGCTGGACCAATTCATCCCCATCATTTTCATACATGGATTTCATAATGGTCGGATAGCCAAAATGAAATAAAGCAGTTTCCTCCAATGCCTTCTGCGGGATGTCAGAAGCACGGAAACGATTGTTGGCACCCGGATTGTGTAAGAAGATCCTGTCGATTCCCGGCACTGCCAATACGACAGAATAGGAGGTCGCCTCATCCGATGCCTTCAGCATACCTTCTGAAGCCTGATATTTTTCCAAGATATTGCAGATCATTTCTCCAAATGCATCTGTTCCGACCTTTCCCATCAGAGAAACATCAGCCCCTAAAATCTTCATTGCCAGTCCTGTGTTTGCAACAGAACCTCCTGTATGCACATCTGCATCTCCCATCTGCACAAGCTTTCCCGGAGACAGGATATCCGTCAGCTGATGAACCTCTTTATCTGGAAAAACCGGTGTAATATCAAGACAGATATGACCCGCTGCTATTACTTTCTTTTTCATACTCATGACTCCTCCTGACTATTTGATATCAGTTCATGTTCCAGCAAATCCTCTATAATTCTCTGTCTATAAATAAAAATTAGCACTGTAGTGATACATTTACATTGTATCGTCACAGTGCTAAATAGGTCAAGAACCTTCTAAATTATACAACTTCCTAAGAACATTTGAATTTAATAATGATTTTACAGTTTCACAATTGGATGTCTGATCACTGTTCGCAGCTTATCTGGTGTTGTTTTTCTTGGATCACCTAAATAGATTTCGTGATGCTTCCTCGTATCATTGATTTCAGTCCTGTAACCTGATTCTGTGATAAACTGCTCCAATTCTCTGACTGTAGGGCCTTCGTCATCAAAAATACCATGATGCATTACCTGAGCACATAGCCCTTCTTCCCATTCTACCAGACGTGCCACAGACAGATCCAGTTCCGGCTTCTTTTTATGTAGTCCTTCCTTAGCCTGTTCAAACACTTCCTCTGTCACAAACGCTGGCTGACGGATCATAGATGTCCAGCAAAAATCATTTTTGTCCTTAACCTCCATTGTAGAGAAATCGATGTTGTCTCCCCACCACAGACCTTCCAATGGTGGTACGACATATTCAAAATATCCCTCCGGTTTATTGTTGCCCATCTTACTCATCTTGATACCATAGGATAGTCCATACATAATCTCCATGGCATTCTTATACGCCTCACACGTATTTGGATTGCCTGTTCCGTCGATCATGATGAATTTGATCGCTGGCACCTGTATCAGCATCGGCGTAGTCTTTGGCATGTATAAATCCTTGTATTCTTTTTTATAATCCATTTTTTCCATAGTAATCTGTCCTTTCTTTGATTTCGGTTTATACTGCTTATCATCTTAGGCGTTCTCTTTCGTATACCCATCCTCGATACACTGGAACCCTGCCTTCGTAACATTCATAACCTCTGTATACAACCTCGGGAAATCATCGGTTCTATCTTCCTTCCCTGTCAGATAATCCACAATCACATCCTTGATCTGTGAAATCACTGGCGCACCCTGAATGAAAATACCAGCTGCATCCTTCATTGTCTGATCACTGTATTCCTCACCCAGCATTGAGAACACAAGCGACACTTTATCAAACCCACCATGAAACGGTAAGGCATCAGGTTCATCAATTCCACGTAGAGCATTTGGTATTGTTGGAACTGTTCCATAAAATTCTACCATATGTGCCAGCTGTTTGTCATAGTCTTCTTTGGATAGTTCCTTCTTCCAGTTTGGCAGATCCTTGATGAACTTTTCAAAGCCTTTATATCCTACAAATCCAACCTGGGGATGCAAAAATCCCTCACTCACCTTCATCAAAGCCTCTTTTGCAATCTGATGCTTATTCTTCTCACTATGCATTCTGATCGTGCAGACAGTATTTGGTGCAGACAATCCCGGATAACTGCAATCCCATGCAAGTTTCAATTCATCATAAGGAAGCTTCTGTGGTTCTTTCCTCCCGCAATCAAATATAGTGATACACTTTTCTTCGTCATCATAACCGACCATCATAATATAATGAAAAGGGATATGATCTCCATGATAGAGCTTTGGTAGATACGGCAGATAATACATATCCAATGCTCCCAATATGCACGGAAACCCCTGATCAATCTCTGTCCTTGCCCGTTTTAGAGCCTTTTCAAAGGTTTTATGCTCATAGTGCTTGTAGTCAAATCCGACAATCGGTGCCAGAAACTCATACATCTTCTTGGTACGTCCGTCTCCAAACGATACCAGACGCTTGTACTCATCTTTGTTGGTCTTCATATAACAGAAGGAACCAAACCCCGCTAGGGAAAAGAACAGATTCGGAGGTAATTTCTCTCCTGTCTGAGCAATATACAGATCCTCTATTCCATTCCACATACATTCATAATCATCAAAATGATGTTCTAACTTTATCAAATTCTTTGCCATCTCTCTATCCTCTTTCCGGGCAGCCGTCAGTGCGGTTTCCCTTGTGCAGTCAACATTTTCTTCATTGATTCAGACAACCGGTTTTCTGTCTCTATATAAAGGATAAACCCTCGCACGATATGAGAGTCAAGAGAGTTTTCTAAATTATTTAGATTTATTAACTCGTATACCATATAGCCGTTACAAGTAGTCCTGCCAATCAGTATCTATACGTTTTCTGGTTTACATAAATGTAATTGAAATTCAACTAAACAATTCCAAGCATCATTAAACAAACTCTATCTTCGTTTCGTTTTCCCTCTAAATCAATTTCATATAGTGACCTATTGCTATTGTCTTTTTGTTATTGTCTTTTTTTATTGTCTTGGACAATTTCTTGCACTTTTTCTTTATATCTCCCAATTTCCTACCATATATTAACATATTCATGTTATTTTGGGAAATTATTAACTTATGCTTTTCCAATTGTCCATAATATGTTATTATTTACCATTTTGTGGACATCTAGCAAAATATTTTCATATAATTATCCAAAACGTCTTATCTAAAGAATTTCTTAATAGATAAAGCGTATCCTTATGGACACACCTTGATGATACCTTATATTGTATTGGCTATATAGCTTGCAATCATTCCAAACAACAACGCGCCTACATTCATTGAATTGCCGTGAATCACATAGAAAAATACAGAAGATACTATAATGGTAAATACATTGCCGTGTTTCTCCTTTAATATATCAATAACTCCTTATATGAATATAAATATTTGCAATAGAGTCCTTTGAAATATAATCAAAACACTCACTTGCTATTTTTCCCAATAATAACTGATGAAATCACTGCGTAAACAATTGCCATGATAGCAACAGCTATCACCAAATAGAACAACCACCCTGTTTCAAGAATCATTTCTACCACATTGATTATAAATAGAATTCCGATCATCAGAAAAATGATTCCCGACTGTTTATAATGTGGTCTTTTATCCATAGTTTCCCGTTCCTGCTTGGACGCATAGATATAAGCGTTATTAAATAAGAATCCTTTTTCATGAAACTGTAAATAACTAAATACCAAACATACGATTGCCACAATACCTAAAATGATTGCACCGATGATATTTCCCATACTCTTTTCTCCATAATTCTACATTTGATATTTTTCAAATCTCTTCTTGACCTTCAGCCAACAAGTATATCTTGCTATCAGTCCTGCCTTTTGCAATCCGCTTTAGTCAGTATAAATCGTGGACCTTCCTCTCCAAACTTCCCGGTTGCGGTAAATCCATTCTTTTGTAATACCTTTTGTGATGCGATATTATCAGGATCTGTTTCTGCCTCGATATACGTAATCTGATCTGTAGAAAAAGCCCATGTACAAAGAGCCTCTACGCCTTCGGCGGCATATCCTCTCCCTTCAAACTCAGTCTCTACTCCATAACCGATTTCTGTGCCTATTTTCTTATCTAAGCCTTTAAATCCGGCATATCCTATTACGGTATTATCCTCTTTTCTGCAAAGTTTCCATGAGGTATACCAAAGGCTCTCATTCGGATACCGTCTACAATTTTCCAGCATTTCGCTATATGCCTGACTCAACTCGGGAACTTCATCCTTGTACTCATCAACGAGCAGTTGAAGTTCTTCTACAGACATAGGACTAACCCATAAACGCTTTGTATCTATCATCATCCCTGAATTATTCTTCATTATTCTTCCTTTGCATATAGATCATAAGGTGCTTTTTCGTTATAATTTATTGTTGTAAATAAGATCCTCCGATTTTCATCCACATGTCTCATCATAAATTCAAGACTATCAGTCATTCCTGTATGCGGTGTAAAGATTTTTTTAATCGGATACTGTTTGATCTGATTCTGCAGCCTTCGAACTGATTGAATATTCTCCCCTGTATCTACATTTAAGAACCACATAAAATTATATCCGCCATCCGGACCTAATGCTACGCAATCTCCACAAAACAAATACTCGTCATCAATGAGATAACACATGAGTCCCTTGGTATGACCCGGAGTCAGAAAGCATTGTACCTTGATGTCTCCAATGAATATCGTTTCCTGATCATGTACAATCTTTTTCATATTGCTGATTTGGGGACGTCTGACTGCTTTAGTATGTAACAATCTTCTGGTTGCCTTACCTTCCAGATAATGATTTTCTATATCACTGATGTAAACACATGCTTGATCAAACAAGCCTGTACCCCTGTCATCTATCCCTCCGACATGGTCGGGATCTGCATGGGTGATCAATATATTCTTAATGATCGCCGGTTCTAAATCAATTTCCTGCATTTTATCCCTCAAATGAGGATATTCCAGATAGCCTGTGTCGATCATGATGATCTGATTATTTGTTTCATAAAAATAAAGATTCACTCCATATTCTCGAATACAACGTACCCTCTCATCCAGTTTTCCTGTTTCACATGGATTTAATATTCCTTTTCCCATTAGTAGAAATGATAATAATCGCCTCTCTCCGACCTCGCTCATAGAATATCTCAGTTCCTCTCATTATTTTCAGGACATCAATAATATCATTTTACAACTTATTGTTTGTAAAACACCACAAGTCCTTGATTTGCAGTCTTTTTACTGTTTAATCAACTTTAGTTTCTTTTCCCTTTTTCATAAAGTAAAATTGTAGTGCAATTGTAACAACAATCAAAATCGTGCAAGCCAATCCACCTTCAAATCCATACTCTCCACCAGTCCATATCGTATCGCGATCCATTTGGGAAATAATGAGAGATGCTTTGTCTCCACCACCACTAACTGCTACTCCAAATATATTTCCCAGAAAGAAATTCCAGAAAATGTGATAACCTATTGCAGCCGCAAGATTATTGTACATAAATGTAAAGACACCGAAAACAATACCCACCAATGCTGTATTCAACATTGCAATAACTGAGAAATGGGGATTTGCCAGATGCAATGCACCAAATAAAACTGATGGAAACAAAATTGCCAATGTCGTGCCCCAACGTGGGCTGAGTGCCTGTTGCATAAAGCCTCTGCATAGAACTTCCTCAACAATTCCTGTTCCGACAAAACCAACGAAATACAAAATAATCATAGGTGAAAAGCCAATCTTTACAATATGATAATCACCAATGACATAACTAAAAATCGATAAAGCAGCAACGCTGGCGATAGCTACAACTGATCCGACTATAAATTGTTTCCAGCTATTCTTGATCGAATCAAAACCGATTGCCCTAATTGACGTACGATTAATCTTGATAAATACAAAAACCAGTATTACTGCTGCTCCAACATCCATGACCGTACTCAGTAGTCGATTGACTACTTCCGAAAACTGTCCGTCAAAACCAATTTGAATGACAATACCAAATACAAGTTGAAATACAACTGTTGACAACAATAATGTCAAAATGCAAACCACAATCTGCCAGCCTCCCCTTAACAGATTGTCCTTTCCTAAAAATAGCTTCTTCATAAAATTGTCCTCCTTTATTTTATTCTATGAGTTCATGATTTCTTGCAATACATTGTCATTCCTATCTTTTCCATGCTAATTATTACAGTTTCGTAGTGCATTGTCAATTTAGTATTATGTATGATTCACTCTTTCCACAAAAAAGGAAGTCAAAATAATGGACAAAGAAAAAAATTAATTTTCTATAATATCGAAATAAAATCAAAATTTAACAGTATCAATCATATTGACAGTGACATACTATTGATATATAATAAAAATACATAAAAGCGTACGTTTTTAAGAACGAAAAGTTGTACGTATCTTGAAAGGATGTGATATTATGATGGCAGTAAAAAGTATGGATGTAAGAGAAAACTTTAGAGATTGGTGCAATAAGATTGTAGTAGGTGGAGAAACCGTCATTATTTCCAGACCTAAAAATGAAAACATTATCATGATGTCCGAAAAAGAATATAATGACCTTCAAAAAGCAAAACGCAATGCCGAATATCTAACGATGATAGATAGAAGCGTTGCACAACTAGAAAATGGAGAAGTTATTGTTAAATCAATGGAAGAATTGGAGAAAATGGCTGAATAATGAACGATTTTACTTTCACCAAGGAAGCCTTCGAGCAATATCTTGAATGGCAACTAGAAGACAAAAAAACACTAAGACGTATCAATGCTCTTATTAAGGATATTCGTACGAACGGATTACTCGATGGCATAGGAAAACCTGAAAAACTCAAAAACAGACCAGAATATTCAAGGCGCATTGATGAAAAGAATCGGCTTGTCTACGAGATAGATGAGCTGCAGAACATAAAGATCATCGCCTGCAAGGGTCATTACGAGGATTAATACATCTACATGTTATTATAGTTTTTCTATCTGGGAGCAGTTAATATATCTTGCCACTCAGAACGTTGAATCGCATACGTATATGAAATTTTTTCTTTTCATTCGGATACTCTTTTATTTTCTTCATACCATTTGCAATGGCGGTTGATTACATTATTTTGCAATATATTTTCACTATCTTTTCTTCCTTCCAGCCATTCTTTTCATAAAAAGCCATAGCTGTGTCATTACTGTTTAACACGAACAAAGCTTCCTTTTTAATTCCAAGATCCTTTAGGTGTTCTTCAACCAGTCTGATTAATTCCGAAGCTATCCCTTTATGCCTATAGTCCGGTGCAACCGCCAGATGATTGATATATCCTCTTCGTCCATCATGTCCACAAAATATCACGCCTACTATTTTTTCATGTTCCATTGCCAGAAAACTCAGTTCAGGATTACGGTCAATATACAAGCCAATCCCCTCTACACTGTCCTCTCCATTGTCATGTAGGTGGACTCCCTGAATCCCATTTAAAAAGCAGATTACCGCCTCAATATCCTGATGATTGATTGTTCTATATCTGATTTGCCCCATTATTTTTCTCCATAAATTATAAAGTGTTATCTACTATAAATTCAATTTCATATGATTCTCCGTAACCACGAAGCCTAATTTCTGATATACAGGGAAACCTGCATCTGTATATTCCAAAATAATTTTTCCTACATCCCTTGTTTTTAGTTCCTCAATTAGTAGTCTTAATAGCCTCTCTGCATATCCATGTCTGCGATATTCTTCTATTGTATATACATTCAATAGCTCAGCAATCTTACCATTCGGGCACGAGGGCAATGGTGGTGTAATCATAATTCCATAATATCTTCCTTCTACTATTTTCGATTTAAAATTTTAACCGTTCAACCGGAAAGCATACCTCTGTGATGAAGTTGTCAGGATTTGGCTCATTACCGGGTGACAGATAATATGTAACAAAAGAAATGCCTGTGATCCGATAATCATTCTTCTTCACCCATTTTGCCATATAAGCGTTAATCTCGCCCAGCTGGTTGTATCGCCCCTGAAAAGCAAAGACTGCAGCCTCACACTGTGGAATTTGCATAAAGCACAGCTCTCGATCAGCACTACAAAGCATCCTGCATATCTCCTGTGCCTCTCCCTGTATCTTTGGACTTGGCAGCTTCTCAATGATCCGCTGTACCTCAACATCAATCTCCTGAATGCTGTACTGTTGTCCCTTTTTAGGAAGCTGCTTTCCAAATTCGATATGATGTGTGATTGCATAGGAATATTGATTTCCTTCCGTATGAGTCTCTCTGATTCGCAAACGCGAGCAAATCTCTCCAAGCTCTGTCCAAAGAGTTCCTTCCTCCTCAAACCGGTGTATGATTCCTCGCAGACTTGCTACTGTCCGCTCTGGAATTGTCTTGACTGTCACAGACAATGAACGCATTTCCTTGTTTTCCATCTCCTGCAAAGCCTGCTGCATCTTTCTCATCTGTTCATTCGCTGCAAAAATCTCTGCCTGTTTTTCCTCCATTTTCTCCTGAAGAAACACCTGCATACGCTCTGTAGAATGATATTCCAATTGGATATCTGCGATTTCCTTCAATCCAAAGTCAAGATTTTTCAGCACCACAATCTGATTTGCAATTGGTATCTGTTCCTCCCCATAATAACGGTAACCTGACTCCTCATCAATCAGAGCCGGCTTCAGCAGTCCTATCTTATCATAATTGCGAAGCATATGAATACTAATTCCCGTTAAGGTTGAGAATTCACCAATTTTTATCATAGATACCCCCTATTTAAATAGAAGCTGACAAACGAAATAGTCATTGACTCTGTTTTCTCCACATGATATACTTTTTTTACAAAGAGGTGTCATCATAAAGCAAACGGTTCACCTCAGTTATTAGTTACCATACAAAAAAGCAACCTGTCACCTTGGGTTAGGGCGGTTGCTTTTTTGATGCTTCTCTTTTGTCTTCTGCAGAAGTTCCACCACTTTCACCAGCGTACTGATGATTGCGACAGCAATTCCTACTATCTCAACAATCGTATCAAACATCTTATGTACCTTTCACTAAATTTTCCATATGTATCGCCTCCAATATACTGGAAGTTCTCAAAATGTACTCATTTTGGCAAAAGGAGAACCGCTTACCGTTTTGATAACACCCTATCATTATAATATCACGCGAACATACGTTCTGCAAGTATTACTTATATCTTTTTAGAATTGCATCTCATATAAATGTTTATAGATTCCATCTTGAGTCAGCAGTTCCTGGTGTGTTCCTTCCTCTGCAATTCCTTGATCCGTCAACACCAAAATTCTCTTTGCATTTCGAATCGTGGATAGTCGATGTGCAATGACAAAGGTCGTTCTATTCGCTGCCAGCTGCTCCATAGATTCCTGTACCACTCGTTCACTTTCGTTATCAAGTGCTGAAGTTGCCTCATCAAAGATCAAAATGGAAGGATTCTTCAAAAAGACTCTTGCGATTGCCAACCTTTGCTTTTGTCCACCTGATAATTTTAAGCCTCTCTGACCAATATCCGTATCATAACCATCCGGAAATGCCTGAATAAACTCATGTGCATTTGCCTTCTTTGCTGCCTCAATCACTTCTGAATCACTTGCCTCCGGCCTGCCGTAACGGATATTATCCATGATATTCCCTGCAAACAGATAGACATCCTGTTGGACGATTCCAATATGGTCACGCAGACTCTTTAATTTTATGTCACGAATATCCATCCCATCAATTCTGATACAGCCTCCTGTAACATCATAGAATCTGGGAATCAGGCTGCAAAGAGTTGTCTTACCAACACCTGAGGTTCCTACGATTGCTACATAATCGCCAGCAGCCACATGTAGATTGATGTGATTTAGTACCCTTTCCTCATGACTACCAGTTATATGCCCTACAAGTGGCCTGTTTCTGTGACCAGCTCCCACCTGAGCCTGAGCTGCACTCTGATCCACTGCTGTCCCATCAGTACCATGCTTCATCAAATCCTCAACAGCATTCATACCATACTGAAAGCTGACATTCTGAAATTCAACCTCGCCGCAGACTCTGTCTACAGCAACAGCACTCTCTTTATCTGTAATATCTGGCTCAATTGCCATGATCTCCTGAAACCTCTCAAATCCGGAATATCCACTCTGAAACTGTTCTGTAAAACTGATCAGCTTCTTGATCGGCTCCACAAAATTGTTAATATACAACATAAAAGTAATCAAATCCGTCACATTGATTGTCCCCTCTACCATGAACATCCCACCGGCTACAATCACGCTGACAGTGACCAATGTAGTCATTGCATTCAATCCGGAATGATAAGCACCCATATACTTATAACTCTCACGCTTACTGTCAACAAATTTACTATTCCCCTGACTGAACTTCTTCATTTCAATGTCTTCATTTGCAAAGGACTTAACCACTTTGATTCCTGCAAGGTTATCCTCTATCTGACTGTTCAGTTGACCAATCCTCTCACGGTTCTTCCGAAATGCCCGCTTCATTTTTTTGTTAAAATAAATAGCATAGATCACAATCAGAGGGATAAACGCTATCGTAATCAGAGCCAGCTTGGAATTGATGACAAGCAAAATTGCCACTCCGCCAATCAACTTAATAAGTGAGATCAACAGATCCTCAGGACCATGATGTAGCAGTTCACAGATATCAAACAGATCTGAGGTCACACGTGACAACAGATACCCTACCTTCTGATTGTCAAAGAAGGCAA
>CAZVYQ010000043.1:0-24035 GCA_964631375.1 uncultured Lachnospiraceae bacterium
TGCACAGTCTGTCCGAACTGATCCACAGCCTGCACCTTCTTTACTTCATACCCACCATCACACAAAAACCTCAGATCCCGTGCCAATGTCGCAGAATCGCAGCTGACGTAGACAATTCGCTCCGGTTTCATCTTTAACATGGTGTCCAAGCAAACTTCATCGCAGCCCTTACGTGGTGGATCTACGATAATGACATCGCAGGTTGCTAGCCTGCCGTTCTTCTTTTCTTCTTCATAAAAGGCGGGCAGGATTTCCTCTGCTTTTCCAACATAGAACTCTGCATTTGTGATGTGATTGAGTCTGGCATTGTTCTTAGCATCCTCGATCGCCTGTGGAATGATTTCCACTCCATAAACCTGCTTTGCCTGCCGTGCCACAAAGAGAGATATCGTTCCGATGCCGCAATAGAGATCCCATACTGTTTCTTTTCCAGTCAACCCGGCATATTCCAGAGCCTTTCCATACAGCTTTTCAGTCTGGATCGGATTTACCTGGAAAAAGGATTGTGGTGATATCTGAAATGCCACATCCTTGATATAGTCTGTAATATAGGATCGACCCCATAAAACGGTCGTCTGATTTCCAAGGATTACATTTGTATTCTCTAAATTACAGTTTACTGACACGCTTGTCAGTTTCCATTGATCTGAAGGTTCCATAGACATTTTCAAGCTCTCAACCAACGTTTCTTCTTTCGGAAGCTTCTTCCCATTGATCACAAGACAAACCATCACTTCCCCTGTCCTGAATCCTTCCCGTATGAGCACATGGCGTACCAATCCCTTACCTGACACCTCATCATAAGCCGAAACCTGACACTCCTTCATATATGAAAGTACTGCCTCTAAGATAACCTGATTTATTTGCAGTCCAAGGACACAGTCTGTATTTGAGATGATATTATGCGTCCTGCCCGCATAGAAACCTGTGATCAGATTGCCATCAGAATCCCTTCCAACCGGAAATTGTGCCTTATTCCGATAGTGGAATCCATAATGCCTTTCACCCTTCTGATTCACTGCTGTGGTCTGTTCCTCCTGCATCCCTACAATCGGTTCCATGACACCGTCTATCATCGCTTCATCAAACTTTCCGATATGAATCAGATTGTTACGTACCTTGTGTTCCTTGTACTTTAACTGAGCTTCATAGGATAACGCCTGGATCTGACATCCTCCACACTGCTTGTGATACGGACATACTGGCTCTACACGATCCTTTGATGCCTCCAAGATCTTCTCCAGCCTCGCAAATGCATAATTCTTCTTCGCCTTTACAATCTTAGCGTCCACCACATCCCCAATCAGTGCATCCTTCACAAACAGAGTATAGCCATCTACCTTACCAATACCCTCTCCATCTGCCCCCATATCCTCAATCTTAACCGTCACTATCTGATTCTTCACATAACTCATCACATTATCCTCATTTAAAATAGACTTCTTACTATGTTTTACATTCAGTCTTTGTCTATTTTTAGCAAATCTCTACACAACGACTAACTACCAAAGCGTGTTCAGGTGTATCATGTGAATTTGCGAATATGCAGGATGTTAGAGTATCTTAGTGTTCGTTCAATTCCAGCTATTTCACGACACGATGTCGTGAAAAGCATGAGCTGAGCCATGGATGGCGAATCTCATGCGGTAGCGTCAACTTCCAATCCATCTATAACGAACACTTAGATACTCTTACATCCGAAGTCCTGAGTAAATTCACATGATACACCTGAATACGCACTAACAGTTTGAAGGCTATATCCTCAATTCACAAAACGCCCTTCGTATCCCTACAAAGAGCGTTCCAACCTATCTATTCCTTTGTTGTCTTCCTAACATTCGACTCCAACAACCGATTATACCCGAGCCATCCTGTCTCAGCAGATGAAGCAAACAATTCTGTGAGTGTCTCCATCTTGGCATCCGTATTGTCTGCAAAATTCAATGCAACTGCTTCTGCCAGAGCTGGTTTCTTAGGCGAACCAAACTCAAGCTCTCCGTGATGTGCCAGAATACAATGCTTCAACTCACCTAACAACACCTTTGGAAATCCCGGAATCTCCTTTGCTTTTTCATTGATCATTTCACTTCCCATAACGATATGACCCAACAATTGTCCGTCGTCGGTATAATCATTTTCAGGGAACTGAGACAACTCTCTTGTCTTTCCTATGTCATGGAAAATCGCTGCTGTAATCAACAGATCCTTATTTAATACCGGATAAGCCGTCGTATAATACTCACACAGCTTTGTAACACTTAATGTATGTTCCAGCAATCCACCCACAAAACCATGATGTACCATTTTCGCAGCTGAGCTTTTCTTAAATGCTGTTGCAAACTCCTGATCCTCTTCAAAAAAAGCTTTGGCAAGCTGTTTGAGATAAGAATTGGAGAGACTATTGATGTATTTTAATATCTCTGCATACATCTCATCGATATTTTTGCTGCTAACAGGTAGATAATCCGCCGGATCGTACTCACCCTCTCTGCAACTTCTGACGCGCTTGATGCTGACCTGCAGAGCACCCTGAAAGCTGTTCACATCTCCAAAGATCTCTACATAATCCAGTGTTTCAAAGTCATCAATTCCTGCCGAATTCGGATCCCAGATCTTTGCATCAATGGTTCCTGTTTTGTCCTGTAATATCACGTTTTCATATGGTTTCCCATTCTTGGTAACTGCCGATTGTTTGTGTTTGCACAGGTATATATCTGATACTCTGTCGCCTTCTTTAAATGCTTCAATATACTTCATGTAATCTCTCTTTCATACTGTTATTCTAATACTCCAAGTGTGATATCATATGACAAATCGATATACCCTTCATTTCCTAGTCTCTTCACTGTAACCACTGTCAGATCACCCGGCTGGCTCTTTAACATCGTTGCTTTATAATCTGCAAAGGAAGTAATATCTGATGTTCCGATCTTGATGATAACATCCCCGTTCTGAATTCCCTCCTGCATAGCCGGAGAATCTACGATTACTTCAGTAATATAAGCACCCATTGGAACACCTAACTCCAAATTGGCTGATTCGGTTACATCTGTTCCTTTAATTCCAAGATAGGCAATGTCCTGTCCATTGGATAGCTTCTCAATAGTAGAAATTAATTCTGATATTCCATATGCCTTAATCAGATTTGTATTATCCGTACCAAGTGTCTCCTGACAGATGATACCAAGTACCTTACCGTCAAAGTCAATCAACACTCCATTACCTGCTTTGCTTCCATAGATATCTGTTGTGATCAACTGTAGGCTTGTATCTATCAGATTAACTGTATATGCAGTGGATGTAATGTAACCCATAGCTACAGAATCAACGTAGCCTAACGGATTACCTATTGCAATAACCGGAGTTCCCATTGTAGTCGCAGACTTGGTGTTTCCAAAGTCAGCTGATGAAATGATTTCCTTGGTTTCCTCACTGATTGATTCCAATTCGACTGCCACTATGGCTAATCCAGTATTTTGATCATACTTCTTAATCGTTCCGACTGTTTCTGTATCATCGCAAAACTTCACAACGATTGTCTCAGCCTTCTCAATTACATTTTTATTCGCAAGGATTAATAATTCCTTTCCATTATCTGCAACGATCAGACCTGAAGTCTGATTTTTATTCTCATATGCATTCATAAACCAGTCGACATTAGAAGACAGACCAGTAACAGTTACCATTGACTTTTCAGTCTCCGCTGCTACTCCATAGAGCTTCTCAGACAGCTTTTTATAATCCTCTATCTCCAGATCAACCTTTTCGACCTTTTCAACGATCTGTGTAACTACCGGTTCCTTTTTCTCCTCAACAGGCTCTGGTTCAGGTGTCACTTCCTCCGGTACGTCATCCAACGGTTCCTCATCCTTTGGAAATTCTACCTTTTGCATTTCTTCTGGATACAGAATGTGCTTGATGTGTGGCTGTATCCACAAAAAAACAGTTCCTGCTATCAATCCAAATAAGACGGCAAGCATGATGGTAAACAATATCTTACTAACTATTTTCTTTTTATTAACGGGCTTTTCCTTAATTGTTTCTTTGATAAACTCAAAATTTTCCTGATCAGATGCAGCTTCCTTTGCCGTATTCTCAGAAGCCGATATTTCTGTATTTATCACTGTATTTTCAATGTCTCTGTGATCCTGTTCGTCCATTCGTTTCTTCCTCCGGAGCAATATGGCAACAATCTTCATTCATTATACTAGACAACCATACATTTTACAATACAAATTACCCCTGTACGGGCGTTCAGCCGTTGCGTATTGGTGCAAACTCTGATAAACTGTATGTTGATATTCAAAAACAAAACACCTAACAAACAGGAATGATTATGAATCAAAAAGTAATAAAAACACTTGAATTTAACAAAATACTAGAACAACTGGCATCTCATGCCGGTTCAGAGGGTGGCAGGCAGTTATGTCTTTCTCTTGTATCCTCTGTAGATCCACAGGAAATAGAGTTGTTGCAGACACAGACAGAGGATGCTCTGACTCGTCTGTTCAGAAGTGAAGCCATATCTTTTTCAGGTATCAAGGATATCACTCCCTCTATCAAAAGACTGGATATGGGGAGTTCTCTGTCGATAGAGGAATTGCTCACAATCGCTAGTCTGCTGGAAGTATTACAGCGGATTAAGAATTACGCTGTAAAAGCGAATGACTCCATATCCGATGACTCTTTAACCGAGTTATTCGAACAGCTTGTACCATTAACTCATATCTCCTCAGAGATACGAAGATGTATTCTCTCTGAGGATGAAATCAGTGACGATGCCAGCTCGACACTTAAGCAGATTCGTCGAAATATGCGCATCACCAGTGACAAAATACATTCTCAGCTGTCTCAGATGGTAAGTTCCTCTTATAAATCATATTTGCAGGATGCAGTCATCACAATGCGAAATGATCGCTATTGCCTGCCGATCAAGGCAGAATACAAGGCAAATGTACAAGGTATGATCCATGATCAGTCAGCCAGTGGATCTACATTATTTATCGAACCTGCCGCTATCGTGAAGTTAAACAATGATTTAAAAGAACTTCAGCTCCAGGAAGCAAAGGAGATTGAAGTCATACTCGCCACCCTCAGTGCAGCATGTGGTGAAGTAACAGAGCAACTCGCCGAAAATTACAGAATACTCATCCGACTTGACTTTATATTTGCAAAGGGTTCACTTGCGATGGAACAAAATGCGACCAGGCCGATCATCAACACAGAGGGTAGAATCGTTATCCGACAAGGCCGTCACCCATTACTGGAGCAGAAAACAGTTGTTCCAATCGACATTCACATCGGACGTGATTTTGATCTGCTCATCATAACAGGACCAAATACAGGTGGAAAAACAGTAGCACTGAAAACAGTGGGGCTTCTCTCACTGATGGGACAGGCAGGATTACACATCCCAGCACTGGATCGTTCAGAAATAAGTGTTTTCACGGAAATCTTTGCAGATATTGGAGATGAACAAAGCATTGAGCAAAGTCTGAGTACTTTTTCTTCACACATGACTAATACAGTATCGATTTTGGAACAGGCCGATGAGCATTCACTCTGCCTGTTTGATGAATTGGGAGCCGGCACTGATCCTACAGAGGGTGCTGCGCTTGCCATGGCTATTCTGACTGATCTGCATCAGAGAAATATTCGTACCATGGCTACAACACATTACAGTGAACTCAAGCTGTACGCCCTCTCTACTCCGGGCGTTGAAAATGCTTCCTGTGAGTTTAATGTGGATACCCTGCGTCCCACCTATCGGCTACTCATCGGTGTTCCCGGAAAGAGTAATGCATTTGCTATTTCCAGCAAACTTGGACTGCCTGACTATATCATCGAAAATGCCAAAACTCATCTAGACGAACAGGATGAAAGTTTTGAGGATGTTCTTTCCAAATTGGAGTCAAACCGTGTTACAATTGAAAAAGAAAAGGCAGAGATTGAACAGTATAAAAGAGAAATTGAGCAGTTAAAGGATGAATTGAAACAAAAACAGGAAAAACTGGATGCTTCCAGAGATAAAATACTTGCATCTGCTCATGAAGAGGCACGCGAACTATTGCAGGATGCCAAGGAATTGGCCGACGAAACCATTAAAAACTTTCAAAAGTACGGATCCGGAAAAGGCACCATTCAGGATATGGAACGGGCAAGGGATAAGGTACGTCGAAAGATTACAAAGACAGAGAGTCCATTATCACTCAAGTCAAAGGATCCTATACGTGTCGCACATAAACCATCTGATTTCAAACTTGGTGAAAGTGTCAAAGTCCTGTCTATGGGCGGTATCAAGGGAACCGTAAACTCACTTCCCGATGCAAAAGGGAACCTGTTTGTTCAATGTGGAATCCTTAGATCCTCTGTTAACATCAAGGATCTGGAGTTGATCGATACACCTGATATCACAGGACCCGGTATCCAAAAGACAAGCGGACAGCCTCACAATGGTAAGATGGATCTCTCCAGATCCTCCAGTATATCAACTGAGATCAATCTATTGGGAATGAATGTTGACGAAGCTGTCGCTTCACTGGATAAATATCTGGATGACGCATATATGTCACATCTTCCGACCGTACGGATTGTACATGGTAAGGGAACCGGTGCTCTACGATCCGGTATTCATGCTTATCTGAGAAGAGTAAAATATATTAAGGAGTTTCATTTAGGTACTTTTGGTGAAGGTGACGCAGGTGTCACAATCGTAACGTTTCAATAATTATTATCCTATTTAAGGAAGGGAAAGGTACACAATACTATGGCAAGCAAACAGAGAATCCTAATTGTTGACGATGATACAAACATTGCAGAACTGATTTCTCTATACTTAACCAAAGAATGCTTTGATACACATATGGTTCATGACGGCGAGCAGGCTCTCACTGCATTTGATACCTTTGAGCCGAATCTGATCCTGTTGGATCTGATGCTCCCCGGTATTGACGGTTATCAGGTTTGCAGAGAGATTCGTGCAAAATCCAATACTCCGATCATCATGCTTTCTGCAAAAGGTGAGATCTTTGATAAGGTTCTCGGTCTGGAGCTCGGTGCCGATGATTACATGGAAAAACCGTTTGATGCAAAGGAACTTGTTGCACGAGTAAAAGCAGTTCTTCGCAGAACCTCCAACACAAAATCCGTATCCTCTGTAGTAGATACGAAATGCGTTGAATATCCTGATTTAATCATTAACCAGACGAATTATTCCGTACTTTATTATGGACAATCTGTCGACATGCCTCCTAAGGAACTGGAGCTCCTTTATTTCCTGGCTTCCTCGCCCAATCAGGTATTTACACGCGAGCAGCTCCTCGATCATATATGGGGTTATGAATATATCGGAGATACCAGAACAGTTGATGTACATATCAAGCGCTTACGTGAAAAGATCAAAGACCATACTGCCTGGAGACTGTCAACAGTATGGGGTATCGGTTATAAATTTGAGGTGAAGTAACTTGCGGATGAAACAGACGCTCTATCTAAAGTTCATATTGGCTTATTTGATTTTTGGATTGTTAAGCTTTATCGCCATAGCAACCTTTACTTCCAATCTGTCATTGGATTATCTGACACAGGAAAAGGCTACCTCGATCTATAAAGAAGCAACCCTGATCTCAACAAAATATGCTGCCAGTTTCTATAATGATGATCTGTCCCGCGAGGCAGTCAGTGAACAGCTTGAGGCCATTGATACCTATGTTTCGTCACCAATTTGGATTGTCAATTCTGACGGCAATGTCATATTCAATTCCAGAGAACCGATTTCAACAGACAATCCCATGATTGTCGATCATTTCAACCCAACAGATACCGGTAACAGTTTCTATATGGTTGGCGATTTCTATGGTCAGTTCGACGATGATGTTATCAGCGTATTTTCACCCATTACCTCTAATTTTAAGGTTCGTGGCTATGTTATCATTCATGCTCCATTAAATGAAGTCAAACAGTCTAGAGATAAGTTGCTGAATATCTCCTATGTAACACTGGGTATCATTTTTATCCTTTCCACTACCATTTTGATCGTCTTTACAGATATGGTCTACATTCCCTTGAAGAAGATCACAAAGGCTACAGAGGAGTATGCAGAGGGCAATCTAAAATACGAGTTTTCTGTTGATAAGGATGATGAAATCGGCTATCTGGCGGCTTCCTTGGGATATATGGCAAGTGAACTCAGTCGTTCCGAAGATAACCAAAAAAAATTCATTGCAAATGTATCTCATGATTTTCGTTCTCCTCTGACTTCCATCAAAGGATATCTGGAAGCAATGCTGGATGGAACCATTCCTCAGGAAATGCAGGAGAAATACCTAAAAATTGTCCTCAATGAAACAAAACGTCTGACGAAGCTAACCAGCTCGTTGCTGTCTTTGAACAATCTAAATACAAAGGGAATGCTGTTGGATACAACAGATTTTGATATTAATAAAATTATTAAGAATGTGACAGCCACCTTCGAGGGCACTTGTACAAAAAAACGTATCTCATTTAATCTGGTGCTGACCGGAAGAACGTTGTTTGTATCAGCGGATATGGTTAAAATTCAACAGGTACTTTATAATCTGATTGACAATGCGATCAAATTCAGTCATGATGACTCAACGATTAAGATAGAAACAACAGAAAAAAATGATAAGGTCTTCGTATCGGTCAAGGATTCCGGCATCGGTATTCCAAGAGAGAGCCTAAAAATGATCTTTGACAGATTCTATAAAACCGATCTGTCCAGAGGTAAGGATAAGAAGGGAACCGGTCTGGGACTGGCGATCACAAAGGAAATCATCAATGCTCATCACGAGAATATCAATGTGATCAGTACTGTTGGAGTTGGTACTGAATTTATCTTTACGCTTCCCAAATCAAAGGGGTTTGAATCATAAGATCACTGTTTCCAATGCAGTCTGTGCAGATCGCCTGCTAACTGCATATCGTGAAACTGTGTTTGTCTGAGTGCTTCATATAATACAATGGCAACTGAATTGGACAGATTCAGAGAGCGAATCTGATCGAGCATCGGGATTCTGATGCAGTTTTCCTCATTATCAACCAGTATTTCTTCCGGTATTCCGGCACTTTCCTTACCAAACATGATATAACAGTCATCATCATAGGCGACTTCCGTATAAACCTGTTTTGCTTTTGTAGTAGCCATGAAGATCTTCGCATTTGGATTCTTCTCCAAAAACTCTGCGTAATTCATGTAACGAGTCACATCAAGATGTTCCCAATAATCCATCCCTGCTCTTTTAATCGTCTTATCATTGAGTAAAAACCCCAGTGGTTCGATCAGATGTAGTTTTGTCCCTGTAGCAACACAAGTCCGGCCAATATTACCTGTATTGGCCGGAATCTCGGGTTGAAATAACACTATGTTCATTTCGCTTCGTTCCTTAATTTTGTAATAAAATGATCGATTCTTCCCATTGCCGTCTTGAGTTTCTCCAGTGAATATGCATAGGAGAGTCTCAAAAAACCTTCCCCACTGTTGCCAAATGCAGTTCCCGGTACAACAGCCAGATTTTCCTCCTCTAACAGACGGAAGGCAAAATCATCTGAACTGATGCCAAACTCCTGAATACTTGGAAAGACGTAAAAGGCTCCAAATGGTTCAAAACAGGGCAGCTTCATTTCTTTAAAGGTATGCATCAAATAGTTTCTGCGCTGATTATAGGACTCTCTCATCATTGCAACGTCATCATCACCATTTCTCAGAGCATCAATTGCAGCATACTGACTGGTAGTTGGTGCACACATAATCGCGAACTGATGTATCTTCATCATCTGCTCGATGATAGCTGCAGGTCCACATGCATAACCCAGTCTCCATCCTGTCATTGCATATGCCTTAGAAAATCCATTGATTAATATCGTCCTCTCCTTCATACCCGGAAAAGAAGCAATTGATACATGATCACCCAGATACGACAATTCCGAATAAATCTCATCTGACATCACAAAAATATCTTTCTCGATTACAATATCAGCAATTTTTTTCAAATCCTCCCCGGTCATTATTGCCCCGGTTGGATTATTTGGGAAAGGAAGAATCAGAATCTTTGTCTTAGGCGTAATTGCAGCAAGCAGTTCCTCGGGTGTCAGTCTAAATTCATTTTCGTTCTTCAGTTCAATAATAACAGGCTTTGCACCTGCAAGTATTGCACATGGCTCATAGGATACATAACTGGGCTGAGGAATCAAAACCTCATCTCCGGGATTACACATAGCACGTAATCCGATATCAATAGCCTCACTGCCACCGACTGTAATCAACGTCTCATTTTTAGGATTATAGGATACATGGACTCTACGCTCCAAATATCTGCAAATTTCCTCTCGTAACTCCATGAGTCCTGAATTGGATGTATAAAAGGTACGACCCTTTTCCAGCGAATAAATACCCTCGTCTCTGATATGCCAAGGTGTTTCAAAATCAGGTTCGCCCACGCCCAATGAGATAACATCCTTACGTTCATTTGCTACATCAAAAAATTTACGGATTCCTGATGGTTTGATATCAACCACTTTATCTGATAATGGATTTCTCACGGCGAAACCACCATCCTCTCATCCATTTCTGTCTTTTCGATAATGGTTCCATGATCCTTATACTTCTTTAAAACGAAATGTGTAGCTGTACTGATCACTGATTCCAGTGTAGACAGCTTATCAGATACAAAACTGGACACCTCTTTCAAGGTCTTTCCCTCCAGCGTTACTAACAGATCATATCCCCCTGAAATCAAATAGGTGGCTGTAACCTCTGGATATTTATAGATTCTCTCCGCAATGGAGTCAAATCCATGACCACGCTGTGGTGTTACCCGTACCTCGATTAAGGCTGTGATTTTCTCAGTGGTCACCTTATCCCAGTCAATCAATGTATGATATCCGCAAATGATACCTTCTTCTTCCATCTGTGCCATCTGCTCAGCAACTACAACCTCATCCTCACCTAAAAGGATCGCCAGTTCCTTCAAATCAATTCTGCTGTTCTTCTCTATAAATGTTAAAATCTTTTCTCTGATCTCCATAATCAATCTCTCCTATCGTTCAATTTTATATAATTCATCTGATTTCGGTGGTTCTAAAAACCGCCTTTCATCTTCATTGATCAATACTCTGTCGTTTCCTGCTGTTACCTTACCGATCACAGTCGCCTTGATGCCTGCCTGCTCTATCGCACGTACAAGATCATGTCCATGATCTGATGTCATTAACATCGCTCCGCTAGAAATCAGTGCATAGGGATTAAGACCGTAAAACTCGCAGATTTCAATGGTTTCCTGCTTCACCGGTATTTTTTTCAGATCGATTTCAAGTCCGACGCCGGATGCTTCTGCTACTTCCCAGAGGGCTCCATAGATACCGCCTTCTGTTACGTCGTGCATAGCACTAACGCCAGACTTAACGGCGGTGGCGGCCTCAGGTACAACTGACAGATACTGTCCGAAGCCCTTTGCCTCATCAATCAAGGCTTTTGGAAACTTTGCAAGCAATTCCTGTTCTCTTTCCTTCGCAATGATGGATGTTCCTTCCAGACCAATCCATTTTGTAATGACTACATCCTGTCCCGCTCTGGCTCCGGATGTTGTAATCACTGCATCCTTCTTTACTTTACCGACACCGGTCACTGTAATGATTGGTTGATTGACAGCCTTTGTGATCTCCGTATGACCACCAATCGTCTGTATGTTCAAATCTGCACATACAGCCTCTGCCTGTGTCATAATTTCTCTCAATTCTTCCTCTGTCGTATCCTCCGGGAGAAGTACACTCAACATTACCCCGATTACTTCTGCACCTGAAGAAGCAATATCATTTGCAGTCACATGAATTGACAAGGATCCAATATCATAAATTGTTCCTGTAATCGGATCTGTAGACATGACAAAAACCTCGTCATCAGCAAGTGCAATCACTGCACAGTCTTCACCTACACCTGCTCCGACAAGGATTTCATCTCTTTTGGTCTTTATTTGTTTGATGATAGAACGTTTTAATACATTCTCGGGTACTTTTCCTATCTTCATGCTAATCACTCCACGGGGATATCCTGAACCGGTGGTTCTCCTGCTGTTGCTGCAGCAGCTGCTGCTTTAAGAGAGGCCACGACATTTTTGCAATAATCTATGCTGCCTGATGCAATTGCTGTCTGTATGGTTGCTGCCAAGTTCGGATCATCTGTCGCCGTACCAACTGTTGCGGTACGTGGAGTCATTGTATAAGTACTCTTATTGATCTTGGTTCGTTCAGTCTCAACTCCGTCAATCTTAACAACCTTCCACAGCTCTCCGATATAACCGGTGTGTGCCGATTGTACATCGATTGTTCCGATAGGCAATGCAGCATCAGCAACTATTTTCTCGCCTTCCGGCTCTGTTTTGCTGATTTCTACACTTTCAAATGAAATCTCTCTATTCGATGGTCTTGTCTCTACTCCATATACATTAAAGGTGATTTTCTTATCATCACTGGTAAGACCCTCAATATAAACCGGATAATCCAGATTATTCACGAATCTAAAATTCTTAGAGGTACCGGATATCGCCGCATCCGAGGATAAATCAACATATGTAACGATCATAGAGTGATTGGATCGTTCTGTCACATCAAGTTCTGCTCGCAATACCGCATTGTAAAGTGTTGAAGTCACCTGACAGATACCGCCTCCCAGACTTTCAACTACCATTCCATTCAGATAAGAGCCAGCCATGTAGTAGCCATTCTCCTCTGTAAATGGATTGACAGCATCATAAGCTGAGAACTCATCACCCGGATATAGAACGGTTCCATTGATCAATCTGGTGCCATTCCGGACATTGCCGCTTCTTGCCGTACCTGATGTCTTAAAGCTTGTTGTGTAGGTTCCGAGCAGATCCTTAACTAACTTCAGATCATCTGTTTTTCCTTTCGGCTCATCCACATCAACTGCCAGTTCTACTGTAGTCGCTTCCTTATTCCAATTGTTCTCCAGCTGACTCATGATCGTAATCGTAGAAGATGATACATTGATCACATAGCCGGTCTGACCCGGAACGATCTCAAAATTATCCCCATTCCTTGCAATGGTTGCATCAACCGGTTTTATATTATCGCTTTCACCCTGTGCTTCCACAATTGCCTTGATCGCCTCTGAATCAAATCTAACCTCAAGTGCATATACTTTATTGGAATGCTCCAGATCCTTTAATTCCTTATATCTGGCAACAATGTTACCAGCCTTTCCAAGCTTTACCGCATCAGAAATAATCTGTGGATTGGCCCACTTTAAGCCCAGTTCACCTGCTGTTACCACTTTTGTATTTTGATTGATGGAAACAAGCGTAATCTCTTTTGTTTTCAGAGTCTCAACATACTGATTAACAGCTGTCATTGCCTGTTGATAATCCATACCTGACAGATCTACGGTATCTACGAAAACACCCTTATTAATCGTTCCTTCCGGTATCTCATCTACAACAGGAATCTCTATTCCCTGATCCTCTGTTTCAATCGGTATGGATGGATTTGTGACCGCAGCCGCACCTCCATTTACATTAATGGTAATATTCGCATTCGTTTTATCTGCAAACACAATGCAACAAACCAATGTTGCCAGTGCCAGTATGATTGTCCTGAAAAAACTCCCCTTTTTCATCGTAATACTCCTTCAAAATAAACTATATATCACCTATCGGTACAATCATAACATTTTATGAAACTTTCTTTCAAGATAAATATCCACCAATATGTTTGACAGAATTGATTTAATTATGATACAAAATAAATAAGTGTCGGAACGATCATTGCCAAAACCAATATAATGATGATAATACTGGAAATGATTTTTTTAGATTTCTTATCGTAAAAATTCATGATTCATTCACCTCTTTTCGGAAAGGATCTTTTATGATTATACAAATATTTGTTATATTATCTACCATATTCGGACTGATTGTTTATCTGAAAGGCAAGAAAAAAACCGGGTCTCCAAATCAGGACTTTTGGGAAAGAGAAAGCGAAGCCAACAGTGTACGAAAAAAATCTCTTGATGTTCTGGAATATATCAACATTCCCTTATCCTCACTCCCTATTCAGAAGAATACCACAGATGAGCAATTAATGGAATACCAAGAAATCATAACTACTCTCTCAGAAAGCACCATAGTCAACCTGACCGGCATCTCCAATACTGACCTGAAACTGCAGTATGGTGCCCCAAACCTGCCGCTTCTGACCGAATATGACCAGAATTTCATTCTGCTTGTAAGGACATTGAATTCTTGGGCTCACAGACTATATGATCTCGGAATGATAACAGAAGCCAAAACAGTTTTGGAGTATGGTATCCAATGCAAAACCGATGTTAAAGCACACTATCTACTTCTGGCTAAGATCTATCAGACAGAATTTCATCAGGAGCGTATTGATTCTCTGATTGAGACAGCATCTTCACTGAATTCTCTGATGAAAAATCCAATCATCACTGCACTGACACAAATGCGTGATGCCCAGTAGGGTTTACCTCTGCTCCTTAGGCATCTTGCCATATTGCAGGATAATGTGATCAGTATATCTTGACACTTCATTTTTACTCATACTTTCTATATCATAATCTGTCTTCAGCCCATGAAAGCTCAACAGCCTCTTCAGGTAATCCTGCTGTCGCTTAGAGGATGGATTTTCCTTCTTCACCTGATAAATCAATTTTCCCGGCAAAAAAATATCCGAATCATAAAACGAATCACACAGGTGCTCATACAATTCAGCCGCTGCATATGCATCCTCTAATGCACGATGCGATGATCTCTGAATGTGATAATGCTCACATAAAGCAGGCAGACTACGGCTGGGAAGCTCCGGCAGGTAGATTCGGGCAAGCTTCAAGGTATCAATTGCCCAAGCCTCATAGGTCATCTTGTGATTGACAGCACAACGCTTGATAAATGAATAATCAAATAAAATACAATGTCCGACCAAAATATCATCACCCAAGAAAGTTAATAACTCCTGAATCGCCGTTTCCGGTTCCTTGGCTTCCTGTTCGAGCATACCATCTGTGATGCCTGTCAGTTCAGTTACGATACTGTTCAGTTTTCTCCCCGGCTTTACAAAAGTACTGTAGGTTTCTGTGGCAACCCCTTGGATGATCCTTACGGCCCCGATTTCTATTATTTTATCTTTCTTCGGATCCAATCCGGTTGTCTCCAGATCCAATGCAATATAACGATTGATCCTATTCTGTGTATCTACCATGCTTTTTGTCTCCACAATAACTCTGCAGTCTGCATAATTCACATTTGGGATTCCTTGCTTCACATAGATCTCTTCCAAATGCGATAATCTGTAGATTATACAGGATCCAATGATCCTTGGGCAGAACCCTCATCAGATCGTATTCGATCTTTTCCGGTTCCTCTTCTCTGGTCAGTCCGAGTCTTCTGGAAATCCTCTTTACATGTGTATCAACTACGATGCTAGGTTCATGAAAGATGTTTCCCCTGATGACATTTGCAGTTTTTCTGCCGACACCGGGCAGACTTGTCAGTTCTTCTATCGTATGTGGAATCTCTCCATGATATGATAACAACAGTTTCTGACAGCAGCCGATGATGTTTTTAGCCTTATTATGATAGAAGCCGGTTGAATGAATATCCTGCTCTAATTCCTTCAGATCTGCATCTGCAAATGCCTGTATGGAGGGATATTTTACAAACAGATCCTTTGTAACAATATTCACACGCGCATCTGTGCATTGTGCACTCAATATTGTTGCAATGAGTAACTGCCATGGCGTTTCATGATCCAGATAACATACATATTCTGTAGAATACTGCTCATCCAGAATCGATAGTATCTCTTTTGTTCGTTTTGTTGCCATCTGCCTAACCCTTTATCCTTTCTCTGTGAATCCATATCACACGTGCATTTTGAGTCAGAGGATCCCTCATCTGATAATCAAATATCATATAACAAGGATCTGTATCAGTATCGGGTATCCTGATTCCTTCGATCTGTCTGAAATAATGAAATACTTCCATATGTGTCATCTTACTGATCTGCTTTGTATCGTATGCTTGATATTCCGGCAGATACTCTCTTAGTAGTTCTTCATCCCGATATATTGTCTGTATTTGTTCCTGATAAGGCAGCCTGTCTGTAGCAAATCCCGGTCTGTTTTTTAGATTCTCTCTCAAATACAGATCCAATGTAAGACTTTCCCGATAGAGATGGGTTCGCTTGGGATCATATTTCTCTGCAAATGCCAGCAGGATTTCATATCGCTTCAGACGCGAAGGCTGAACAACTGTATACCCGGATTCCGCATAAAAATCCGCCAGACTCTGATAAAGTACGTATCCATCCTGAAAGACCTGTTCCAGTAAACCTATTGTATACACGAATTGATTACTGTTATAGTATAGTTCCAGCATCTGTTCTACTGCTTTCAGTTTCAGAATCTCCTCATAAGTAATCCATTTGGTAGACAACACCTCGTATGGTGCCCCGGACAGATATTGAATGTTATAGGATCCGGCACGTTCTTCCATGGGCGATCCCTTCAGTACCTTTAGAAAGCCCAACTGTAATTGTTCCGGATGTAACGCATACACCTCACAAAACGATTGCACAAAGCCCTGATAATCCTCTGTTGGCAGTCCTGCGATCAGATCCAGATGCAGATGAATATTATGATGCTGTTGAATACACCTTACAGCCTTTGCAATTCTTTGATAATCGGCCTTTCTGTTGATTTCCTGAATCGTCCTCTCATGAACGGACTGAACGCCAATCTCAAGTTGAAACAGGCCCGGACGCATGGATGACAGAAGATCTAATTCCTCCTGTGACAGAAGATCTGCTTCTATTTCAAAATGAAAATTTGTGACACCATTGTCATGTTCTTTGATATACTGCCATATCTCCATTGCATGATGATGATTACAATTAAAGGTTCTGTCAACAAATTTGACTTGTCTGACTTTCATTTGAATGAGTATATCCAGTTCCTTTTTTACAAGAGGAACCTCTTTCAGTCTAACAGTTTTCTCAATGGAGGAGAGACAATATGTGCATGAAAAAGGACAGCCTCTGGAGGACTCATAGTATATAATTCTATTCTCCAGATCGCCCATGCACAAGTAATCTGATGTATAGGGAAAGACCAGTTCGTTCATATCCATATATGGGGGCATTTGTGTTTCAAATTCCGGACAGGCCAGACCCATTACAGTCTGTAACTGTGTATTAATTCGTTCATGAATATTCTGTTTGCTCTCTCTATGCTCATGCTCTGTTCTGATGTAACAACGCAAAACCTCCAGAAATATCCTTTCCCCCTCACCCATCATAATTCCCCGTACCGGCAGTTTTTCAAGAATATCTCCTGCATGATAGGAAACCTCCGGACCACCCAGCCACAAATCCACATTCGGAAGTACTTTTTTCAGTTCGGGTAAAAGCTGCTCTACAATTGCAATATTCCAAATATAACAGGAAAAAGCAATTACATCCGGCTGATAACGATATAGATCGGCAAGGATCTGCTCTGTGTACTGATTGATGGTATACTCAGCAATCTCTAATTTGACAGCACTGTCAGGAAACTCTTCTCTCAGATGTTTGAGTGCATATGCTTTTAGACTGTATGCTGCCAGATTGGAATGTATGTACTTTGCATTAATGGCTACAATTAAAATTTTCATGACAACAGAATAGCACAATTTGAATGACAAATGTCACTTTTTTTGGTTTTTCCAATATTTCTTTTCATTGGGGATTGACAGAAATTTTTATAGGTTGTATTCTGAAAGGCGTAACGTTAAACAAACCGTGTTGGACTTTGTTCACAGGCATCTACAGAAAGGAGGATTTCAAATGTATAACAAGCATGCTTCATCTACTACAAATGTTTACACTGTACAAGTAATCAATCAAATACACGAGAATACCTCCACTGGGACAGAACCGTCACTGATGATATAGAACAGACATGATATATACCGTCTGTTATATAGGACGGTCATAACAGATCTTTTGCGTGGTATCTCTTGTTGGATACCACGCTTTTTTGTTTTACGATTGTAATTATTTACAAAGGGGAATGTTATTATGAAAAAAATATCAAGTTACATATGGAAATATAAATGGGCCTATATTGGTGCGATTATCTCCATGATCATCGCCGTTTCACTCGATATGCTTGCACCACAGCTAACCAGGTTAATCATCGATCGTGTCGTATTGGGCGGAGAAGTTTCGATTCTGCCGTTTTTACTGGGTGGAATACTGACCGTCGGTGTTGGACGCTGTATCTTTCAGTATATCAAGGAATACACCTTTGATACGACTGCCGCGAAGATTGCAACAGAAATCAGACGAAATCTGTTTCATCATATTCAGAGCCTGTCCATGGATTTCTTTGACCGTAATAATACAGGAGAGCTCATGGCACGTGTCAAGGATGATGTCGATAAGATCTGGAATGCACTTGGCTTTGTCGGTATGCTGATCATCGAGGTATTTATCCATACCTCAATTGTCCTGTTCTGTATGTATCGTACAAATGTCAAACTGGCAATCCTTCCGACGATTGCAATGCCGATTGTAGGTGCCTTTGCCATCATTATGGAGTATAAGCTGGGTGCAATCTATGGTGATATCAGCGAAGAGAATGCGGTATTAAATACGGTTGCCGAAGAGAACCTGGCCGGAGTCAGAACCGTAAAGGCTTTTGCAAGAGAGAAGCATGAAATAGCTAAGTTTCTCTCCCATAATAATCGTTACTATGAACTCAACATGAAACAATCAAAGGTATTTGTGAAGTATTTTCCTTTATTCCAATTGGTTACCAAGCTTCTTCCGGCCAGTGTGATCATTTTAGGCGGATTGCTTGTCATCAAAAACGAAATGACACTTGGTGAACTGGGTGCATTTATAGAATACTCGATGAATATTGTATGGCCGATGGAAATGCTGGGATGGCTCACAAATGATTTTTCATCTGCAAGAGCATCTAACCGCAAATTTAAAAAGATCTATGCAGAAACACCTACGATTACGGAATCAGAACATCCTGTTATTTTAAATGAGGTCAAGGGTGACATTTCCTTTGAGCATGTTTCCTTCCATAAGGAGGATCAGCATGAGATCTTAAAGGATATACAATTTCATGTGGAGCCCGGTAAAACCATTGGCATTATGGGTGCAACCGGAGCTGGTAAATCCTCTATCATCAGTCTACTGCAAAGACTGTATGATGCCACGGATGGAAAGATCCTGTTAGATGGTGTAAACATTAAAGATCTGTCATTACATGAGCTTCGTAAAAATATCGCCATCGTTATGCAGGATGTCTTCCTGTTTTCTGACACGATCAGTGACAACATCAAATTTGGAAAGAGAGATCTTGTAGATTTCAAGACTATACGAAGTGCAGCATTGGATGCACAGGCAGTAGATTTTATCGAGCAGATGGACAAACAATATGAAACAGTCATCGGAGAACGTGGAGTCGGTCTATCGGGTGGGCAAAAACAGCGAATCAGCATTGCCCGCGCAATTGCAAAAAAAGCACCGATCCTTGTGCTGGATGATTCTACTTCTGCATTGGATATGGAAACGGAGTATGCTATTCAAATGGCACTTTCCGAACTCAAGGATACTACTAAAATCATTATTGCACATCGTATCTCTGCTGTCCGCAATGCGGATGAGATTATCATTCTAAAGGACGGCGAGATCGTTGAACGCGGTACACACGAATCTCTGCTTGCCAAGGAAGGTCTGTATCATCTGACCTATATGGCACAGTATGGAGATTATATTGATACGGTCACAGCATAAATACAAAAGGGGGTGCAGTTATGCCTATCAACTCATTTAAAAATGATGAAACAGCAGCAGAGGTTTCTAAAATGACAACCTTGCTCAAACTGTTTCGCTATCTACTTGCATATAAAAAAGAAATACTGTTTGTACTGATCATTATGGGGATCTGTGTCTTAGTGACACTGGTCAATCCGCTTCTGATCGAAGAGGCCATTGATCATTACATTAAGAATCAGGATATTCCGGGACTACTAAAGCTCGGTGCGTTTGTTGCAGCAATTAATATCACCATGGTCCTTTTAATCAAGCTGCGTATGTATATTATGGCAAAGGTTACAAATAAAATCCTACTGACTGTCAGACAAGAACTCTATACACATATTCAAAAGCTTGGTTTTCAATTCTTTGACAGTCGACCAACCGGAAAAGTCCTGGCAAGGATCATTGGAGATGTCAATGCATTAAAGGATGTACTGGGAAACAGTGTTACAACATTGATCCCAGATTTTATCACAGTATGCTCCGTTATGGCAATCATGCTGATCAAGAACTGGAAGTTAGCTGTTGCAGCAATGATTAGTCTGCCATTTATGACTGCCGGTATGTGGTTAATACAAATTTACTCACATAAACGCTGGCAGATCCATAAAAAGAAATCCTCGAATCTGAATGCTTTTCTCCACGAGGATCTGCAAGGTATGCGTATCATTCAGAGCTTTTCTGCAGAGGGAGAGGCCAACGAAACCTTCGACCAGCTGCTTCATGAGCATAGACATTCCTTTAATGATGCTGTACGGCTCAATGATGCATTTGGTCCGGTAATCGACTTCTGCTGGGGATTCGGAACTGCTGCCATGTATTATGCCGCTATACGGCTGATTGGCATAGAAGAGGTTTCGGTCGGTACTTTGATTGCATTTGGAACCTATATCACAATGTTCTGGAGTCCAATCATGAATCTATCAAATTTCTACAATCAACTGATCACCAATATTTCCGGTGCAGAACGTATCTTTGAGATCATGGATACTCCTCCGGAGATTGAAGATGCTGCAGGAGTAGAGGAATTACCTCCGATAGAGGGAGATGTCAAATTTGAGCATGTATCATTCTCATATGATGAGAATACAAATGTACTAAATGATGTCAGCTTTCATATCAAGCCAAGCGAGACCATAGCACTTGTAGGCCCGACCGGTGCCGGCAAGACAACGATTGTCAATCTGATCAGTCGCTTTTATGATGTACAGGGTGGCAATGTCTACATCGATGGACATGATATCAAAAAGGTAACCATTGAGAGCCTGCGACAGCAGATGGGAATCATGACTCAGGATAATTTTCTGTTTTCCGGTACAATCAAGGATAATATTCGCTATGGTAAGCTTAACGCAACCGATGATGAGATTATTGCAGCAGCGAAGGCTGTGAATGCTCATGGTTTTATCATGAAATTGGATAAAGGATACGATACTGAACTTGAGGAACGTGGTGGTGGTTTGTCAATTGGACAGAGGCAGCTACTGGCATTTGCAAGAACAATGGTTTCCATGCCGAAAATCCTGATACTGGATGAAGCCACCTCAAGTATTGACACGCACACCGAGTTATTGGTACAGGATGGTATCAAGACACTTTTAAAGGGTCGTACATCCTTTGTAATCGCTCACCGTCTCTCTACGATCCAGAATGCCGACCGTATTTTTGTAATTGACCATGGCGGTATCATGGAACAGGGAAGTTCGGACGAGCTTCTCGAAAAGAAGGGTTTGTATTATGAACTCTATATGGCACAGTTTAAATCCATAGCCTAATCATTCTTCACTACACACAAAATAACCTCTTGAGAAATGTGCTGTTACAATCTCAAGAGGTTTTTGTTGTTGTTTATCACTACTTCACTGCGCTGAATCCATTTGCTTCAAAGATTGCAATGGCCTCCGGTGTCTGCAGAAACTCGACAAACAATTTTGCACATTCCGGATTGACTGCTGCTGATGTAATACCTACCGGGTAAATTGCCTGCTTTACGCTATCTGCAGGAGCTGTATCAATCACAACAACCTTATCCGGCATCTGTGCTGCATCAGTCGCATAAACAATTCCGGCTTCTGCACTGCTTTCTGCAACCCAGTTAAGCACTTCTGTTACATTGGTTCCCAGAGAAGATTTTGCCTGCACTTCTTCCCATAATCCCAGATTTTCCAAGGATTCCTTTGCATATTGTCCTGCAGGTACACTTTCGGGATCTCCGACTGCTATCGTTTCAGCTTTGACAATATCTTCGAATTTGCTGTAATCTCCTTCACTGCCCTTTGGTACGATCAGTACGATCTTGTTTTCAAGTAAATTGACTACAGAATCAGGATCAATCATCTTTTCTTCTGTTAGAGTATCCATCTGTTTTGTGGCTGCCGAGAAGAATACATCTACCTCTGCGCCTTCCTCGATCTGTGTCTGCAGTTTTCCTGAGCTGTCATATGTACCTGTTACCTTGATTCCGGGATATGATTCATTGAATAGTGGAATGATTTCATTGGTCAGGCAATTCTCAAGACTGGCGGCTGCTGCAATCATCAAGTTACCTTCAACAGCCGGAGCTTCTGCCTCGGGCTCCTCTGTTGGTACCGGTGCCTCTGTTGCCTCTGGGGTTACTTCAGCTGTCTCAGTGAGTGTTTCTGCTGTTGGCTCAGGTGTAGCCTCTGCTTTTCCGGCACATCCCAGTAAAGTAGCTGTGATGACTGCTGTCATAAGAACTGCAGTCATCCATTTTGTTTTCATGATACTTTTTTTCATAAACTTCCTCCTTGCGTTATTCTTATTTGAGAATAGCGTTGTTGTTTTTTTGGTGGACATCGATATGTCCACCATATGGAAATTATTATAATGATATCTTTGTAAAAAGTCAAAAGTTTTTACTGTTGGCTCTTATTAAAATACTTCTGAAATACCTTCTCAACCTCTGTCTGGGATTCACGGACAAATCGTTGATAGTTCTCCAGCATTTCTTCGCCTTCTTTAGTGAGTGTAGTTCCACCGCCTTTAATACCACCAGCAGATCCCTCCATCAGTTTAATTCCAAGATCTTCTTCCGCTTTTTTAATAATCTTCCAAGCCTTGGAATACGCCATTCCCATTTCTTTTGTCGCAGCTGACAGAGAACCCTTTTCCTTCACAAGTTGCATAAGGGCAGTAACTCCAGGACCAAAATCTCTCTCAGTACGATATAGACGAAGCTTCATATGAAATTTCAAGGGTTCTTGTTCTTTTGTGTTCATAATGCTCATTCCTTTTATTTTTCTGCTTATTTTATTAATGATATAGCAACAGCAACACCCCATAGATCATCGGCTGATGCAGCAAATATACAATGAAGGTATGCTTTCCGACAAAGCTTAGTCCCGGGATGCGGATATAAAGCCAGCCAGTCTTTCTTTGACTCTTTAGGAAACCAAATGCAAAGTATCCGGTCAGAAACAGGAACAACCATGGCATAATTGGAAAATAGTCAGCCGAAAAAAAGGAGGCATTCGGAAATCCCAAAAAGAATAGTTTGTCTGATTCATACCATGCTGTCGGAAGTGTGCCATATCGATACCCAAAGAAATTGAGTGTTCCCCCGTCAATGTATCGAAATGTTATAAATATCAAAAATGCAATTGCGGCTCCCAGAAGCCTGGGGATCTTTTTTAAAACAGGCTGTAGAAAATAAACGATCAGCATAGCGGCACCCAACAGATGAAGCACACCAAACCAAATAACTTGCTCCGGCATGACAAGGTATGTCACAAGCGTCATCAAAAGACCTGTTCCAAATACAATCAATCCATTTTTCAGTAAGTGGACACTAAAACTTGATACACAGCCTGAGATCACAATAAACAGAATACAGATCATCTGCTGCCAGTAGAATGCACCTCTTGTATAGAAGAAGGGCCAGTTCATACCAAAGATCATTACAAGATCATAACAGGTATGAAAAGCCAGCATATTGATCAGGGCAAAGCCCCGCAATGTATCTAATGTATCATATCGTTCTCTTGTCATAAGATGTCTTCCTTTATATCATAATAAAAAGTACTTGCAAATATAGAAAAGTTTTTGTATAATAACCATTGTTGCTGACTTATTAGCAAAATAGTCATCTTCAAGGTTCTTCGCCCAGATAGCTCAGTTGGTAGAGCAGAGGACTGAAAATCCTCGTGTCACTG
>CAZVYQ010000044.1:0-21500 GCA_964631375.1 uncultured Lachnospiraceae bacterium
GGCTCCTCAATCACCGGTTCTTCAATCACAGGCTCCTCAATCACCGGTTCTTCAATCACAGGCTCCTCAATCACTGGCTCCTCAATCACCGGTTCTTCAATCACTGGCTCCTCAATCACCGGTCCTTCAAACATAGACTCCTCTATGACGGGTTCTTCAATCACCGGTTCCTCTATGACGGGTTCTTCAATCACCGGTTCCTCGGTCGCGGAAATAGTGGAGGGTGTTGTGATATTCTTAGGTGTTTCTGCATCTGGTGTAGTTGCTGCTCGCAATAATGCCTCTAAATAATCCTCTCCTGAACTCATTGTCCTACTCCTTCACATAAATTTCGCAAAAGGGGTCGGGAAATCATCCCGACCTCAATATGAATCTTGATATCTTATGTAACTCTATAAATCTCTTTATAAAACGAGCTTGTCTATCTCTTTTACAAGATTTCCGATTTCCGGCTTTGACAACTGTGCATCTGCGCCAAGAGCTTCTCCTTTACGTTTCATCTCTTCATTAACCAGAGATGAGAAGATAATAACAGGAACATTCTTTGTTGCATCGTTTTCCTTTATGAGCTTTGTCAGTCTGTGACCATCCATCAAAGGCATTTCAATATCAGTGATCACACATTGTACATGTTTATTAAGCGTGCCTTCTTTTTCACACTGTCCAATATAATCCCACGCTTCCTGTCCATTTTCCTTTTTGATCAGATTCACATATCCTGCCTTGACCAGTGAATCTCCGATCAGTTTATTAAGCAGAGGAGAATCCTCGGCAATCACAATCGCCACATCGCTTCTGGTTCTCTCTCCAAGATTATCAATATCTGTTACCTTAAGTCCCGTTTCAGGACTGATATCTGTAACAATCTTTTCAAAATCAAGGATAATCACCAAACGATCGTTCAACTTAACAATTCCTGTAGAGATTCCGTCTTCTTCTGAATTCACGGTTGCGCCGGGCTTAATGATATCTGTCCATGATACTCTATGTATGCCGATTACCTGATCTACATGAAAAGCAACATCCAACTTGTTAAAATTCGTAATGATAAATAATCCTTCCGGTTTACTCTCACCCTTTTGTAGGCAATTATACAAACTGATCGCCGTTATCATAACATCACGCGGCATAAATATTCCTTCTACACTCGGATGTGAGTTTGGAACAGGTGTAACCGCTTGATAAGGAATAATCTCTCGTATCTTTGCTACATTAATGCCATAGGAATTTTCCCCCAATGTAAACTCCAATATCTCCAGTTCATTTGTCCCATTTTCCAATAAGATTTTAGTATCCATAAACATTCACCTTCCCCTTTGATCTGGCACAACGCCGCCTATAGCCGTATTATATCATACGATGTAGAAAAAAAACAGATAATTTGCAAAATTTACATAAATGATTCTGATTTATTTTAATTGATAAATACTATCCTGAGGTTCTCCCACGATTAATAATGAAATCTGATCCAAATCCGATGCCGCCTTCTCTTCTATTTCAAATACAAGGACTGTATCTACAGAAGCACCTGCATCTATCATATCTTTGTATGCCGATAGATCATTCAGTAAAAAAGTGGTCTGAGCATTCAATCTCAGATCATCATTAATCACTGCACGAAATAAAGGTGCATTTGATACAACATCACACTCTTTAGATGAATCTGTTGGATTGGTTACATCAAAATGCAACACTAATAAATCATATCCCTGCTGTGCCTGCATAGAAAAAACCAAATCATCCGTATCCTGTTCGGGATAGAAATCGCATATCTGATAATCGCTGTAGTTCACCTCAAAGTCAGGTATTCCGATTGCTGCTGACAACTCCTGTTCTGCCACAAGACCGGATAAATCTCTGCTTTTATCATCTGCTGTCTCATCGTCCACGGGCAATTCATCAGGGGTAGATTCCGGTGTCTCTGTCGCAATTGGTTCATCTGTGATCTCCGCCAAACCATTATTGTGCTGTCCATCGTATTTAAGAAGCAGCCCTGCGGCATACTCTGCCACGAGCTGACTATCCTCATCAGACAGTTTCACCTCGGGAATCAATCCACATCCGCCAACAAGGCTCATACATAAGATTAGAAGCAGCACAAAATGAAGTTTTTTCATCATGTCCTCCGTGATTCACTCATTTTAATTATCTTAACACTTAAAGCATATCTTCGCAAGAAAAACGAACATTATTTTCCATCCAATTCAAACCAGAAAGCAACACCATTTTCATAGTTTTTTACTCCATAATTCTGATTGATGGATTCCATAACTGCCTTTACAATAGAGAGTCCGATCCCACTACCGCCATATTCTCTTGTTCTTGCTTTGTCTACCTTATAAAACTTCGTCCACAAATGCGGAATCGCTTCTTCGGCAATCGGTTCTCCTGTATTAAACACAGTAATGCGAACGATATGATCGATCTTTTCTGTCTTGACCTCAATCAATTTTTCGCCTGCCGCATAGTGGATGGCATTGGAAAGGTAATTACGGAAAACCTGTTCGGTCTTAAATTCATCCGACCATACATAGACCGGACTTTCTTCTTTTAAAATCACCTTGATTCCGTCCTGCTTTAAGAGGATATCAACAGACTGTATACAGTTCTTAATTACCTCAGTAATATCAAAGCGTTCCATTACAACACTGTCATTACCGGATTCTAACTGATTGAGTTCCAAAAGATTTTTTACCAAAGTATTCATTTTGTTGGCTTCATCCATAATAACATCGCAGTAAAAATCCTTGCTCTCTTCGTCATCATGAATGCTTTCCTTCAGCCCCTCCGCATAACCCTGAATCAAAGCAATTGGTGTTTTAAGCTCATGTGAAACATTTGATAAAAACTCCTTGCGCATCTCGTCAATTTCAATTTTCTTTTGCAAATCACTTTTTAACTCGTTATTTGCAGTCTTCAGTTCAGAGATAGATTCCTCCAGTGCGGTAGACAACTGATTGATATGCTCTCCCAGCAATGCAATCTCATTATTTCCTGATATTTTATATTTTGCATCAAAATCTAGATTGGTCATCCGTTCAGAGATTTTCGTCATCTCCATAATAGGTTCTGTAACCTTTCTGGATACAATGCTCACAACAAGTGCACTTAATATCACCGCTGCAAGTCCGATCAGCGCCAAAAAGCGATTGGATATGGCGGCACTGTCTCTGATGCTGTCCATGGCAGAACGCATAATGATCAGATTGCCATTCGCTAATGTTCCCCATAATTCTATATATTCTGTATTCATTCTCGGATCCTGAGTTGTCTGAATAATATACTGCTCCTCCTGCAGCAGGATATCCGGCACTGCATCCTGACCCAGTAAATAATCCAATAATCGTTTATTCAAGAACTTCGAATCATACATAGAGGATTTTACTTTTTGAGTCTGTGTATCTATAATTAAAGTGTCCAGGCTGTTTCTTGAACAAACCTGATCAAATACCAAATTAAAATCTTCTGAATCAATCCCACTCTCTGAAAGCGAGGTGTCAATACGGGCATATGCCTTCAACAATACCCGTTCCTTATTTTGCAGATAGAATCGCTCCAAAAATGTATTATTAACAAACCAGCACAATAGAATTGTGCCGGCCATTAATCCAACAAAGATAAAAGTGAATTGTGTCTTGATGGAATGTTTCATGCTGTTACCTCAAATTTGTAGCCCATACCCCATATCGTCTTGATGTAATCACCCTTGCTCCCCATCTTACTCCTCAGCTTTTTCACATGAGTGTCAATCGTTCTGGCATCCCCGAAATAGTCATAATTCCAGACATGATTCAATATCTTTTCACGAGACAGGGCAAGTCCCTCATTTTCCAAAAAATAATTAAGTAACTCAAACTCCTTGAAGCTTAGATCAATCGCCTCTCCATCGATCGTCACCAAATGTGCTGCCTTATTCATGACGATTCCACCCGACTCGATTACATCGTCCTCCGTCAACAGATTGGAACGTCGCAAAATAGCCTCCACACGTGCGACCAGTATCTTAGGGCTAAAGGGTTTTGAGATGTATTCATCAACTCCCAGTTCAAATCCTTGTAGCTCATCACGTTCATCTCCCTTGGCTGTCAACATGATGATTGGTATTTTGGAGCTCTCTCTGATCTCACGACAAACCTGCCATCCGTCTATTTTAGGCATCATGACATCCAAAATAATCAAGGAAATATTTTTCACTTCATAAAAAATATCCAACGCCTCACTGCCGTCAGCCGCCTCGATTACATCAAAATTCTGTTTCACAAGAAAGTCACGAACTAGTTTTCTCATGCGACTTTCGTCGTCCACCACCAGTATTTTATATTTGTCCATACGATCACCTGCTTTCCGACATAATCATCTAATAGGAACAGTATACCTGATATTTATGATAAAACTGTGAATTGGGAGAAAAAAAGTATTAATCCTGTTGAGGGGACTCGATCTGCAACTGAGCTTCCTTTTCGCGTATTACATTTTCTCGCTGTGTAAGCTCCTCCTCCCATTCTGAATACCGATTCACAAGTGCATTCTCATAATTCAACACATTGGGGTTAGGTGACTTAACCGTAATATAGAACATGGAAAGAATCAGGACAGACAATGCAATACATACCCATACAGCAGAAACAAACTGCTTATGATAATCCTTTTTTTCTTTTGGTTTGACATAGATTGCGTCCAGTCTTGCAGCCTCTCCCGCTCTTGTTCCAAACACCGAAAACAACGTGATATCATTGATGCGATCATCCGCTATCTCTGTATTTCGGTACAAAAACAACTGTATCTCTCTCAGATAAGCGTAACCGATCGGAGTTACAAACATTCGGTTCTCTATCATCTTGTTATAAATTGTCAGTACATTCTCAGGCTCCTCATAATTTAATTTTTCATTAATGTACTGTATTTTTTTGAGTTCTTCTCTTGCAATCTGTGCATCAGCTGCCGTTGCAAAGACAAACCCATCTACCTCTCTGTCTGTAACTGCCATATTGATTTCACTCCTTATACTTATTGTCCATAATTATAACACGGACACCAGCAAGGCCTCAAGAACGAAGTTCCTGAGGCCTTGTTAAGACTTGTTTATTAGAATTTGAAAATACTCATACGATTCTCCAGATCGCTTGCAATATTCTTGAGTTTGCTTGACGTACCCTGGATATCCTCCATCATATTACTGAATTCTGCAGTGGATGCTGAGGTTTCCTCTGTACCTGCGGCATTTTCCTCTGCAATCGCTGTCAGATTCTGAACAACATCGACCACTGTAACTCTGGCTTCATCAAGTTTTTTGGTCTTTTCAGCAATATTGTTGACACTTTGGATAGAATAATCAATACCATCCTTAACAACTGCAAAGATTTCCTCCGTCTTATCAACATTTTCGCTCTGACGCTGCATGATCTCCTTTACTTCATCCATCGTTTCTACAGCCTTGTTGGAATCCTGAATCAACAATGTAATGATCTGTTCGATCTGCCTTGCTGATTCATTGGACTGCTCAGCCAACTTCTGAATCTGAGCCGCCACAACAGCAAATCCACGTCCCTGTTCGCCTGCTCTTGCTGCCTCGATAGAAGCATTTAACGAAAGAAGATTGGTTTCCTCTGCAATTGCTGTAATCAGATTCGTTGCCTCTCTGATTTTCAATGCCGATTCATTGGTCGTATATGTTTGTTCATATATCACATCAATGGCTGTTCTTGCCTTTTGATTAATACCATTTAGTTCATCCAATGTCTGCGAAGCATCATTGCTGGATTTTTGCATAACCGATGCGTTGTTATATAACTCCTCAACCTCTGCCTTCGTCTCCTCTACCATATTACCCATTAAAATAACGTTTTCTGTTGCCTTTTGTGTCTCATCGGCCTGAGAAGTTGCTCCGTCTGCAATTTCATGAATCGCTCTCTCAACCTGACCAACAGAATCTGCTGCATCACCCGAGGTTCCATGCAGACTACTGGAAGCATTCTGCAGAACGCCGCTTTGATTCCTAATATCACTTAATATAGTAATTAGTTCCTCTTTCAGCTTTGCTATGTACCTTGCCATATCACCGACTTCATCTTTTCTGGCAAGTAAAGCCTGATCCAGTTGCACTGTCAGATTACCCTTGGCAACCTCCTCAACTGTATAGATACTCTTTTGCAAGCTCTTGACTATGCTGTTTGCCATAATGATTGCAAATGTACCACCAGCCACCAGTAATAACAGTACGGTTGCCAAAATTGTCATGGTGACACCACGCATTTCCTTCTCTACGTTCACCTGACTCTTTCCTGCGAACACCATACCACAGGGTGTTGTCGTTCCCTCCTGCATCAGTGGAATATAATATACATAGAAATCCGTACCTGCAACATCAACCTTATCTGCAGTATAGGTATTTCCCTTTTTCAGAACCTCATCTACTACCTTTTCAGTTGCCTGTGTTCCGATGGCTCTCTTTCCGTCCTTCATAACAGATGTCATGTATCGCGTATCTCCAAAAAAGACGGTCACCTCTGTGCCTGTTGTATTCTTGATCTCATCAGCTATATCGGTTGCCTGTGAGATATTCAGCATATCACCCTTCCACAGCTCGTTATTGTCATCCAGATGATACTCGCCCGGGATCTCCAGTTCCAACGCATTCTTAACAGCGACTACTGTTGAATGTAACCCCGAGTAAACCTCTGCTTCCATTTTCTTCGTGACCTGCTGCTCTGTAACAATGAATGAGATAATACCCATTAATACCAACGGTGCCAAAGCCAGAATCATGATTTTAGTCTTTAGTTTCATAGTGTTCCCCCTTTTCCTGCATATCCCTGACTTTGGGTCAGTAGATAACCATTGATGAAATGAATTGATATTGATTTTGGATAATTTATTTTATCATTTCTTAGTAAAAATATCAATATAAAGTATCAATTCGTTGGATATATCTTAAATGTATATACAGTTTCAGTAAATAATGTAAATTATCAGTTTCCATTCCTTTCCATAATACATTTTGATAGGATTCTTTCAATCGTCCCTATCTGCGGTGGCAACATCAGTATGTCATGAATCGGTAGCGCCAAAGCTTCACGTAGGCCTGTCATATCACTTTCACGACAGATGGCGACGATTCGAATATGACAAAGGCCAACGCTGTTTTGTATAAGCTGATAGATTTCTCGTATTTGTTCTGTAATACCTTCCTGAAAGTCCACACAGATCACGCTGATTCGATCTCCATACTGTGCATCAATCCGCTTTAATTCATCACTGTTTTTGATATTAATAAATCCAGCTCCTTCTCCGTATGCATGTGCAATTGTAGAGTATATCTGTCTGTCTTCACTGTATACTAACACAATCGACTGATCATCATCTGCTACACATGGTACAGCCTCACCATAGACAACCGTCTTTCCTTTTCCGGTATTCTTAGCCTCATATAACGCCTGATCTGCTCTGGAGAAAAGCATTCCCAATGTGTCACCCTTTTCCGAAAACGCTAATCCAATACTGAGGTTTGTATTGATATTGAATTGTTTTACACATTCAAACAATACTGATTTGATTACCTCTGCAGCTTTGAGTCTTGCTGTCTTCTGGCTTTGTATTTTGGTCATAAGGACAACAAATTCATCTCCTCCAAACCGCCCGATCAGATCTGTCTTTCGAAAGGCATTGGTCAATTCATCTGCCACACAGCGAATCACCTTATCACCAACCAAATGTCCATGTTTATCATTCACTTTTTTGAAGTCATCAATATCAATTACGAAAAGTGCCTGCTGTTCCTCCGGGAACATTTCAATCAGCCTGGCAGACAGATCATTAAAGGCTACCTTATTTAATAAAGATGTAGCTGCATCTAATTCCGGCTTTTGTTTATACTTCTGCTCTATGATATCAAAGATCGAAGTCCGGCAGCTGATTTCCATGACATGTATCACTCTCGCCATAACAATCTCTCTTGTAAAGGGTTTCGTAATATAATCATATGCCCCTGCTCGAAAAGCCTCCAATTGAACTTCATCATCATCTCCTGAAGTAATCATAATCTGTGGAATCACCCTCAATTCATTATCCAGTTTACAAAATTTCAGGAACTCAATTCCACTCATTCCCGGCATAAAATTATCTAAAAGGATCAGCTTCACCTTCATCATATTATCCTTCAGATAGGCCAAAGCCTCCTCTGCACTGGAGCATCTGTGTACATGATAGAGGTCACGAAAGATCTGATACAAAATCTCTCTGCTCAGTTCATCATCATCTACAACGAGAATCGTCATATTGTATTTTGGCATAAAGCCGTCTGCTTCCTCGGCCTCCTCCTCATGATCTGTTAGCGTATGATACACATATTTTGCTTCATACTCGCTAACCGGAACGGCCTCTGAAAAATAGTGACCCTGAACACAGTCACAGCCTGCTCCCTGTAGAAAATCTCTCTGTCTTCTGGTTTCTACACCTTCTGCAATCACAGACATTCCAAGCCAGTTTGACATCTTGATTACAGATACCAGAATAATCTCATCATTCTCTGTCCGATCACGGATCGGTAAGTACGCCATATCGATTTTGATTGCATCAATTTGTACCAACTTCAGTGTATTTAGTGAGGAACAGCCGCTTCCAAAATCATCTAATATAATGCTAAAACCGATATCATGCAGCAGTCTAAGTGCCTCTGACACTGCCTCAGGATTGTTCATGTATGCTTTTTCTGTAATCTCCAGCTGCAAAAATGAAGGTGATATCCCATATCTGGATATCAGACCGACCAGATAACCTGTCAATTGTTCACTCATCAAAGACTGCTCTGACACATTCACCGACACGGAATACGGAAGTTTTCCTGCCACAAACCAATCATGTATCAGCTGACATGTCTTCTCCCACACGTAATGATCCAGTTGAATGATCTGACCTGAATCATCCATATATGGTATAAACTCTTCCGGTAATAACAGTCCTCTGTCCGGATGCATCCAACGCACCAGTGCTTCTGCTCCGGTAACATCTTCTGTTGCAAGATTGAATTTGGGCTGTAGGTAAACCACAAACTGTTCCTCTTCAAATGCCTGTTTCAGATCATTCTGAATCTCTTGACCACTCATCTGTTTTCCTCCGGTATGTTCAGTGATAAAGCACGATCTAAAAGTTCTTCATAATCCTTTTGCGGCATCGGACGAGCATATAGATATCCTTGTATACTGGGACATCCCACTGAGTCCAGAAAATCAGCCTGTTCCATTGTTTCGACGCCCTCTGCAATCACTTCTGTTCCGATTTGTTTGGACATTTTGATGATCGACTCCAGAATACAACCTCCGCGCCCCAAATGATCCTCTCCTTCCAGAAATCTCATGTCCAGTTTCAGCACATCAGCATATACATCCTTGAGTGTATTGAGAGAGGAATAACCACTGCCAAAATCATCAATCTCTATTTTAAATCCATAGTCCTGCAAGCTGCTTACAACATGAATGATCTGATCCCATGATGTTGCAAATGCAGATTCTGTGATTTCCAGTCTGAGCATTGATGATGGTATTCGATACTTCTGGACAAGTCCCGTAATCGTTTCAAAGAGATCATCTCTAAAAATATCATATCTTGATACGTTTACCGAAATCGGAACCGGTTTTCGTCGCTGATCCATCCACCCTCTGAGACAAATACATGCTTGCTCCCATACATACTGATCTAATTCATATATAAATCCATTTTCTTCAAAGATGGGAATAAACAATGCCGGTGAGATCAGTCCCTTTTCCAGATGTCTCCATCGCACAAGTGCTTCTGCACCAATCATTTCCTTCGTACCATGATCATATTGTGGCTGAAACCATACCTCAAATTGATGATTCTTCAATGCAGGATTCATCTCGCTGACAATTTCCTGCTTTTGCAGAATCTGATTACGCATTGACTCATCATAGATTGCTACATGTACATCATATCTGCCCTTTACGGAGGTTCTAGCCATAGCTGCCCTGTCATACATCGCACTTGGAGTCAGCATCAGATCATCAATAATGTATCTTCCTACACTAAAGGTGATCGGCAGCATAGAACCATCCAAGGTCATTGCCTGATGCTGTATTTCTTTTAATTTATCAGAATGCATAAATTCCTTGGGATATAGAATTGCAAAATGATCTGCTGTGATTCTGGCACAGATTCCTCCACATTCCTGAAAGCCCTCCTGAAATAATCGTGCCAAATATTTTAAAACCTCGTCACCCTTGTTGTTTCCATACTGATCATTGATTACTTTGAATTTATCGACATCAAAACACGCCAGTACATAGTGTCCGGGATCATGTTTTTTCACCTTCTCACCAACGATCTCCAAAAAAGCTGAGCGATTATATAGTCCTGTCAATGCATCTGTTTTAATCGCATTGATGATTGCTGCCTTTTCTCTGAGACTGATGGTATTGGACAGCCTGTGTTTCATGATCTCGGGATTATATGGTTTCATGATATAATCATTTGCACCAAGCATGAGTGCCTTAACCTCTGCGCCCTCCTCTGTACTACCGGTCATGACAATAACAGGAATCTGTGCAATGTTCTCAGAATGTGCTTTATATTCAAGTACCTCATAACCATTCATCTTGGGCATCATAATATCCAATAACACAGCGGATATACAATCTGAATTCCGTTCCATCAGTTGTAATGCTTCTATTCCATTATCAGCTTCTAATATTGTATAATCGAGGCTTAACATCTCATGAACCATATCACGATTCAATTCGTTATCATCCACCACCAGGATCTTTCGTTTCATCCAGTGCCTCCTCATATCATATGTATACTGATATCATTATACCAATAAAAGGAATTGTTGTAAAGTTACAATTATAGTTGCAAATATGCTGTTTAATTTAGCATATTCTTAACATTATTCTGAATTATCATTTTGTATGGCATGAATTATCGTTGAGTCAATCACAACTTTGATTACTAAACGCAAAAATAAGTCGACGATTAGTCGACTTATTTTTACATACATCCTGTTATGGATGGACCTGGCGGGAGTTGAACCCGCGTCCGAAAGCCCTTTCATTAAGATTTCTCCCATCACAGTCATTCATTTGACATTCCCTCCATGTAGCGCCGGATGACAGGCTCTACACTTTAGTAGCTTCATAGATTCTTTTATCCCTTCAAAGCTTTGGGGACAAAGTGCCTCGCTGATTTGATGCCGGATTCTTGGATCGCGAGTTATCTAAGGCCGACAAGCGGCAGACTAGGCTGCTGCTAACGAATAATTATCGTTTGCGTTTAATTTTAAGTTTCGGTTGTTTAATGTGATACCGAATCACAGATGGCTATCCTAATTTCCAAACCCCCGTCGAAACCGGTACAAGCCCTGAATGAACCTATTATCATTGTCCATGAAGTACTCGGTTTATTTAATCATAGTATACATGATATTGAGAGGAAAAACAATAAACTACAGGTTAAATTTTTAATACAGATTTTTTACCTTAAAATCCTTTTCAGCCTCTCTTCTCTGATCCTTTTTTGCAATATCCTGGCGTTTATCATACAACTTTTTACCCTTTGCCAGACCTATCTCCACCTTTACTAGCCTGCCTTTAAAATATACCTGCAGAGGTGCAATCGTGTAGCCCTGTTGAGCAATCTTTCCCATCAACTTATTGATTTCGCTATTATGCAGCAGCAGTTTTCTGGTTCTGAGTGGATCTTTATTAAAAATATTGCCCTTTTCATATGGACTGATGTGCATTCCATAGATATACACTTCGCCCTTATCGATCTTGACGTAGGCTTCTTTGATACTGCACTTTCTGGTTCTCAGTGATTTGACCTCTGTTCCACACAGAGAAATTCCGGCTTCATATTTTTCTTCTATAAAATAATCAAAATATGCCTTCTTATTGTTTGCGATTAATTTCACACTATCTCTGCCCATATCAGTACCTCCTTATGCAGTCTCTTCATCCGCCGGCAAAAAGTCAATTGTACGATTATCCCGGTCTGTACTGTTTACGATGACTTTGATCTTATCACCAAGCTTATATTTTTTATGTGTAGCCTCTCCTATCATTTCATATGCACCTTCATCATATCGGAAATAATCTCCCACCAGTTTAGATACATGAATCAGACCCTCGATGGTATTTGGCAATTCCACATAGATTCCCCAATTTGTAATACCGGATATCACTCCTTCATACACTTCTCCAATACGGCTTTCCATGTACTCTACTTTTTTCAGTTTCTCAGTTTCTCTCTCTGCTTCATCTGCGCGACGTTCCATCTCACTTGCATGCTTTGCAACCTCAGGTAATATCTTTTCATAATGCTCGATTCGTTTTTCCTTCAGTCTGCCTCTCAGATTTTCTTTGATGATTCTATGAATCTGTAGATCCGGATATCGTCTGATGGGTGAAGTAAAATGGCAATAATATTTACAAGCCAGTCCAAAATGTCCTGTGCCGACAGTCGCATACTTAGCCCGTTTCATAGAACGGAGTGTCAGTCTGCTGATCAAGTCTTCTTCCGGAGTTCCTTCTATGCTGACCAGCAATTTCTGCAGTTCCTTTGGATGGATTTCTTCATCCTTGATCTTAATTCCATAGCCAAAGTTACGAATGAATATAGCCAGTTTCTGGATCTTCTCCGGATCTGGATTCTCATGACATCTGTATACAAACGGAAGCTCCAGCCAGTAGTAATCCTGAGCCACTGTCTCATTTGCAATCAGCATGAATTCTTCTATCATACGCGTCGCAACGTTTCTCTCATATGGTTTGATTTCTGTCGGATGACCTTCTCTGTCAAGTATCATCTTAGTTTCAGGGAAATCAAAATCAATTGATCCTCTTTTCTTTCGCTTTTCTCTTAAGATCGCCGCCAATTGCTCCATCTCCTGAAACATTGGTAACAACGCCTGATATTCTCTGATCTGTTCTTCGTCATGCAGAGCCAGAATTGCATTGACGGCAGTATAACTCATCCTCTGGTCTACCCGTATGACTGTCTCGGCGATTTTATGATCCACTACGCTTCCGTTCTGATCGATCGTCATGATACAGCTGAGTGCAAGTCGGTTTTCTCCTGCATTAAGCGAACATATTCCGTTAGACAGCTTATGTGGCAGCATAGGTATCACACGATCAACCAGATAAACGCTTGTCCCTCTTTCTAATGCTTCCTGATCAAGAGCACTCTTTTCCTGTACATAATTCGTCACATCTGCAATGTGCACTCCAAGCTGATAACAATCTCCCTTTTTAGCAACACTGACTGCATCGTCGAGATCCTTTGCATCTTCTCCATCGATCGTGACCATACAAACATCACGGAGATCCAGTCTCCCTGCCATATCCGCATCAGAAACCTCATTGGATACATTTTCCACTTGACGCATCAATTTATCTGAAAACTCTGTTGGAAGATTGTAATTCTTTACAATCGACATAATATCTACGCCCGGATCATTTTCATGGCCGATGATTTCTATGATTTTACCTTCAGGACTTCTCTTTTTGGAACCATAATCTGTGATTTTAACAACCACCTTATGACCATCTACCGCTCCCATCGAATCCTCTGCAGGAATAAAGATATCCTCTGCAAATCTCTGATTATCGGGTACAACAAAACCATAACTGCGTTTGGACTTTTCGTAGCGTCCTACCAATTGATTGGTTGCCCGTACCAAAACCTTAACAACAATAGCTTCCTGACGTTTTCCATGCCTTCCGTTTACCAATGCTACCTCTACAGTATCACCATGCATCGCTCCATGTACTTCTTTTTCAGAAATAAACAAATCATCATCGCGTCCCTCTACCTCTACGAATCCGAAACCATGCTGGTTTTGTATAAATGTACCGGTAATGGCAGTTGATTCTGCTATCGTATACTTGCCCTTTTTGGAAATCTGAATCTTCCCTTGTTCTAATAAGGAATTCAGCACTTCCTTCAGTGCTTCCCGATCCTTTTTTTTCACTTGCAATAAAATCGCAAGTTCCTTCTCTTTCATGGGGACATATAGTTCACTTCCCATAAAATCCAATATTAACTTTTCCTGTTCTTTCTTTTTGTTTCCCAATTCTTTCTCCTATTTCATTCTGAAAGTCAAAAAAACACTCTCGAGTTATCCAAGAGTGTTTTTGTCGTTTCTTCTTCTTAAAATCTATTCAGATTCAGTACAATCGCAAGGATCATAAATCCTATTGCCAGATATCTGGTGATCTTTACAAGTGCACCTTCCATGGAACGTCCCTTGTTCTTTCCCCAGTATGTCTCAGCCGCTCCGCTGATGGCTCCCAGTCCTGCTGATTTTCCTTCTTGAAGTAATACGATCGCTGATAATGCAACCGATACGATAATAAACACTATTGTCAAGATGAGTCTTAAAGTTCCCACTTTTACACCTCCTAAAAACTGTCTCACGCGAAGTCTAGTGTAACATACTTATATCTGATTTTCAACCATTTTTTTCATGAGAGACATATTCTGCTTATTCTGCAATCTGCAGGAAGCTGGTGACGGCATATAGAGTCTGTCCATCATAGGAAATACGTGACCATCCGTTTGAACCAATTCCGGTTCTGGTTACAGTGTCCCCATGTTTGATCAGAACATACACCTGACCGGTTTCTGTGCTCGGATAAGTACGCAGATTGGTTTCCTCCTTGGCGGTTACAAGTTCATTCACCGGTGCATAGAGAGAATCAGCAGTCTTGTCCTCTGTTGTCGGTGTATTTGCCACTGCTTGTGCTTCGGTTGGCTCGGCTCCGGTAGCTGTTGCCGTATTTGCTGAATAATTCGGATCATTTGTCAGATAACTGTTGACTGCATACAGTTTTTGCCCCTGATAGATCACACGAGCCCATCCATTATTACCGATACCGGTTCTGTTTGCCGTATCACCAAATGTTAATTTCGCTACTATGGTACTACTATCTGCGGAACTCGGCACAGAACGCAGATTGGTCTCACTCTTTGCTGTGACGGTGTCATTCACCTCTGTGAAGGTAATTCCGACCTCCGGATCAGCTGCTACCATCTCATAGGGAGTAGAATCCTTCGCCTCCGCTTCTTTGGAATAGCCAAAATAGGCAACATTGACATCAACACCCTTTTTTATCCCTGCGATCGCTCCCACATTGGTATACTGCCACATTGCATAGGAGCCTTGATAATTCGGAGCCGATGTCGTCGGAAATGGTGGATCAGGATACTGTGACACCCATATTTTATACTTTGAGCTTAGTGATGTGGTATCCCAGTCAGTATCATTTTGCAATTCATTACGTGCTGCGTAGAACATTGGTGTATAACCTTTTCCTGCAACATAATCTAAGAATTTGGATGCCAGCTTGCTTCTGGTTGTTTTATCAAGTCCATATTGTCTCGAATCTGCTGACTTAAAGCCTTCACAGTTATATACAACAGGATATGTGATCTTGTATTGTGCAATATAATTTGTTACCCATGCAGCTTCTTCCTCGGCTTCCTGTTCATTGACTGCCGTCGAGAAGAAATATGCTCCAAGCTTGATACCCGCTGCTTGTGCTTGTTGTAGATTATACTTTGCACAGGGATCTTCATATATGATACCCGTTTTCTGTGTACGATAGCCTACTCTGATGATTGCAAACTGAACACCGGATGCCGCCACCTGAGACCAGTCGATCGTACCCTGATATTTTGCCACATCAATTCCGATGCTCATATCATTCGTTTCAAACTGACTATTCTTGAGTGCTTCCGATACATTGATTGCCTCAGTATCCTCAGTCTGTATTTCCGGATCCTCAACATCCTCCATGTCAGCAACATCTGCAGCTATCACAATCGGTTCTGATTCTATGACAACCGGAGTCGGTGTGACTGTTTCCTCCGGTACGATCACTGCTTCCTGTATTTGAGGTGTATCTTCATTTTGCACCTCTTTCTCATCTTCTTTTCCAAGCACATTTAAAACAATGACAACACCGACTGCAATGATCGCAATCGGCAGTCCTAATCGAAGACCCAGTATAATCTTCTTTCTTCTCTTTCTGGATTTCCTGCTCATATCTCTCAACCTGTCCGACTTTACTGCTCTTTTTCAATTCGTTCTATTGTTTTTTCAAGTTCCTGCAATGTATCTATCATCTGTTTAGAGCATTGTTCTGTCTTCTGATACAATAATAATGCCTGATGATGATCCCCTGCTTTAATGGCACTAATTATTTCATCTCCTGAACTGTGAACCTGATGATGCAGACTGTCAATTTTGCTCCATGCATCCTTTAACATGGGATGATCAATGGTAAGGGCATGATAAAAATGTCCAAATGCACATTTCTTAGAATTGGTCTGAAGTGCTTCAAGGCTCATGGAATCTACCATTCCCTTTAATTTTGCTGTCCATGCCTTATGGGCATTCTCTGCCTTAACCAATATCTCCTTGAGTTCCGCATAACTCATTGCATTCTCACTGGATCTGAGTCCCTTGAACATGTCTTCAACAGTATCCGATATCCGCTCATCAATATCAGATATACCCTGAGCATATTCTGCACTTCTGGAAGCATCCAGATATACCTCTTGTGTCATCTCACTTAACTTCTGTGAATCCTCTGCCGATTCCTCTAATGCAGCATTCACTTCAACAGCAGCTTTACTAAGCTCCTGCATGGATGCATTAATGACAGAAATGTTTTGGGTTACATCACTCATGATATTGATATTCTCTGATACAGTTTTTGTAACGCTGTCAATCTTTTCACTCATCTGGTTGGTGGATTCCAATGTCCGGACAACACTTTCCTTGCCTTCCTCTGCCGCTGTATGAATATCCTTGACGAAGACACGCATGCCCTCCAGATTCTGTTTGGTGTTATCAGCCAACGTCCTGACTTCATCTGCAACAACCGAAAAGCCTCTACCTTGCTCACCGGCTCTTGCTGCTTCAATAGCAGCATTCAGTGCCAGAAGATTGGTCTGATTGGCAATGCTCTGTACGCTTTCTACAATTTTCTCAACCTCGGTTGCAAGGTCAGCCAGTTGAACAATCTTGTCGTTCATGATCTGCGTATCCTTCACAACATCTTCCTTGAGCAGGCTTGCTTCATTTAACAATACTTTACTTGTATCATTTCGGTTTGTGATTGTTCCTGACTGTTCTGTCAGGTTTTCCAATGCACTGGTCGTCTCCTCGAGATTTTCTTTCACGTTTGTTAAAGTAGCGGAGGTTTCTTCTACTAATGCCAGATTTGCTTCGCTTACGGTTGCCATCTGTTTTGCATAATCTTTTAGTTTACCCGATATATGCGACATTCCTACATCAAAGTTACTGATTGAACTTGCAATATCCATGATCTCTCTGGCCGCTTCTGCAAGCTTCTTCTCATTTTGTTCCAGACGATTCAGGCGTTCTGATGCTTCTCTTACAGATGTTTCCTGATTCTTTTTGCCAAATGCCATACAGGTTACCTCCTCCTTTGTTTGCACAAAAATCATGATTCACTATTCTATACATTATACACTTTCCGATGAATAATCTCAATCAACATTATATATAATTGAAATGGTTCTATCATTTGTATTATTTATGTATCATTTTTATTGGTTTTTATTGAAGTAACTTCCGTTTTATGTTATTTTATTTATTGTGAGTTTATATTTATTTAATAATTGGGAGAGAGAGGACATTTTTATGCTAGACAATGTATTTGAATCTATGAACCAATTTCTCGGACGCGTCGATGATATCGTTTGGGGTGTTCCATTGATTGTTCTGATCATGGTGGTCGGAATCTTCTTAACGATTCGTCTGAAAGGGCTACAGATCACCAAACTGCCTCGTGCGATCCGTTACATCATTGCAAATGATAACAGTGGTCAGCATGGTGAAGTATCCAGTATCGGAGCTCTGTGTACTGCCTTATCCGCCACCATTGGTACAGGAAATATCGTCGGTGTTGCAACAGCCATCGTTGCCGGTGGTCCTGGTGCTCTGTTTTGGATGTGGCTTGCCGCACTGCTTGGAACTGCCACGAAATTTGCCGAATGTATGTTGGCTGTTCATTACAGACAGGTAGCTGAGGACGGGCACATCATCGGTGGTCCTTTCTATTACATTGAAAAAGGTATGGGCAAGAACTGGAAATGGCTCGGCAAATTATTTGCCTTGTTCGGAGTCATTGCTGGTCTGCTTGGCATTGGTACCTTTACTCAGGTAAATGGTATCACAAGTGCTGTGAACAATTTCTTTGATCCGAATAACACATGGACAGTGAACCTCTTTGGTCATGCATATTCCTGGACAGTTGTCATTGCCGGAATCATTCTGACTTTCTGTATTGGTTTGGTTGTAATAGGAGGCATCAAGCGTATCTCTAAAGTTGCCGAGGTAGTTGTTCCTTTTATGGCAATCCTCTATGTAGCCGCTGCCTTGATTATATTAATCTGCAATTATGCCAAGATTCCCGCTGCCATTGCAGAAGTCGTTGAAAGTGCATTTGGTCTGCGTGCCGCTGCCGGTGGTGCTCTCGGAGCAGTTCTTGTAGCAATGCAAAAGGGTGTTGCACGTGGTATCTTCTCTAACGAAGCCGGACTTGGTAGTGCACCGATCGCCGCTGCTGCTGCAAAGTCAGACGAAGCTGTTCGTCAGGGTCTGATCTCCATGATGGGAACCATCATTGATACTGTGATCATCTGTACCATGACCGGTCTCTCAATTGTCATCACAGGTTCATGGAATATTGGTTTAGAAGGTGTAGCCGTTACCACCAAGGCTTTTGAGGTAGGACTTCCGTTCTCTTCATCCGTTGCTGCATTTATTCTGATGGTCTGCCTTGTATTCTTCGCCTTTACAACAATTCTTGGCTGGGATTACTACAGTGAGAAGTGTCTGGAATACTTGACCGGTGGTAATACAAGTGCTGTAAAGGGTTATCGTTGGTTATACATATTAGCAGTTTTCATCGGACCTTTTATGACTGTTTCAGCTGTATGGACAATCGCCGATATCTTCAATGGTTTAATGGCAATCCCGAACCTGATTGCATTACTTGCCTTAAATGGTGTGGTTGTAGCCGAGACAAAATCCTACTTCAAGAGATTTCCAAACGGGCCGGTAAGAAAATAATCATTTCTACAAGCGAATACGCAAGCTGACTTATACGTCATTTAACAAATAGAAACAACCCTGTCGGATATATCATATAACCGGCAGGGTTGTTTGTTTTGGAGAAGGTTGCACTATTATCATTTTCTATTTCCGGACTGCTTCTCCTGAAATACTCTCAGATTTTCATTAAACTGTTCCGCACTTTTCTGGTCATTGACCCATAAGACAAAATTGACGGTGATATAGATCACTGCGATCGCCAGTATCAAGGCTATGACAAGCTTTGGCTCGTAGAAGTTCCCAACCCACGCATTTAACCCAAACACCAATGCCTCAATCAAGCTTAGATGTATCGCTTTTCGAAACAATGCCTGTTTGATCGTAAGTTCTTTGGATGAGTATGTGATAAAACCTAACAGGGAGGTCAGAAATCCAAACAGCGGTGGAGACAGAAATGCTTCGAACCCAAATTTCACATCCTCCAAAAACAGCATACCAACCACACCTTCCAGAATTGTTACACATGCTGTTACTATGAAAAAGGACATCATGAATTCAATTAACAGATTCTTAACCTTCATTCTGTTCACCTCCCATGACGATTTTCTTGAGTATTGGGGCATACTGTCTTGAAATCATCAGCCTCTCTCCATTTTTCATATGTGCGAGAAACCGACCGTTAAGAGCCGGACTGATGCTTTCTAACTGCATAAGGTTCAAGACAGTTGACTTGGAGCATCTGACAAAATGATACGCCTGATAGGCATTTTCAATTTCATACAATCTCAGCTTCAGTTCATATACTTCATCCATAGTGTAAGCAAAGGATTTCTCATCAACTGCCTCAAAATAGCATACATTTTCTAATTTAAATCGCTTAAGCTGATCTCCTGCCATACCTGTCAGCTCGGTTCCCTTTGTCATGGCATAGGTATAGATGTCTCTGACCTCCTGTGTCACTTCCACACATTCGATGATGACCTGTTCTGCTTCCTGATCTGCTATTTTCTTAACGTATGCCCTCATACAGAGATTCCCTTCACATTGATTTTTATAAATACTCATCCTGTAGATTCAAGGTTCCTTCATCCTTCAGGTAATAATTAAAATATTCAAGTACAATCTCATTGATGGTCTCGATTGCTGTTCTGGCATTCACTGTTGCAACTCCTGAGCTGGCTGTTCCCTGACACATAGCCTTTGCCATAATCGGAGATACCATTGCTAAATCTGTAAAGTTCAGATGACTGATTCCATTGATAATGACCTCTCTAAAATCCTTGGCATGTGCTCCTGTGTTAAAATTCACATAGGTAACTCCATTGGTCTCGGGTAAAGCAGCTGCCTGATCATAGACCTCTCTGGAATTCATGTCCAATACCGGAATCGGATATGGCTCATCATTGTATGTATAGGCTCCGTCTTGATAATCCAGATACTCTCCGAACATTGAGCCCTCCATATCTATGACAGCATCAATATCATCACGGTCTCTACCAAGTTCTACAGCAGTCGCTCCGCCCAGAGAATGGCCAAACAATCCGATCTTGTCAGTATCAATCCTGTCAAACGGTGCTTCTTCTCCTGCTTGTACTTTACCTAATATCGTATCTAGCACAAAGTTCTCATCACCGGTTCTGACCTTCATCCACTCACGACTATATTCAAAGACTCTGCTTTCACCCTCCGGTGAATCATCTCCGTTGTCACCATAAACCTGATTGATAAATTCCGTCGATCCGATGGTCAGCTTACCGTTTGTATCCATTACATATGCTGCATGATAAGGATGTGCAATACTGACTGCCACATAACCATTGGATGCAAGATTCATGCAGGTTGAAGTATTGCTGTCCAATACACCAAAAGAGCCATGTGAAAATACTGTCAGCGGGTAGCTGCCTTCGTCCTTAGGATACCATATTTTGATCGTTACTGCACGATTTTCTCCAGTGTTCGTGAAGGTCTCAATACGGTTCTCATCTACCCATGTATATTCCTTTACCTCTACCTCATGTGTCCCTGTAACTGCCGGTTCTTTATATTGTGGCAGTAGGATTGCTACGAACAATACCACTGTATAAAGAAAACTGTTTCCGATACATTTTAGGATCTGTGATGATAATTTGTACTTCTTTTCTTTCTTTCCATGCCAGATCAGATATCCGACTCCTGCCTGTAACAGCAACACTACGATAAACAGTACATATCGGAAGGCACCTTCCAGTACACCAACTAACAGAAGCAAAATTAATAGAACAACACTTCCGCCTCTTACAATAACCTTCTCGAGATCATGTCTGTCTTTTGTAACAATAGACCAGATCATAAAAAACAATTCAACTGCAATTGCAATACCTAATAACAAAATTCCCATTTTTCTTTCCTCCGTTTCTCTTGT
>CAZVYQ010000045.1:0-20470 GCA_964631375.1 uncultured Lachnospiraceae bacterium
GATTATATCACTCATCTTCATGACCATTTGTTATTTTGTTTTCTCATATTTTATAATAGCAATTTCGCTTTTCTCATCTTTGCCTTCTCCACACTTGACATATCCAAGTGATTCATAAAATCTATGGAGCCCTTGGTTTACAACCGGCGTATCAAGTTTCCATTTCTGAACCTTGGGATACGCGTTTTCTATCATTTGAAGAGCTTGCCTTCCATAATTCTTATGTTGATAAATCGGATCCAGAAAAATATTGCCAATTTCGCCCTTCTTGCCAAAAGCAGCAACAAAAGAGCCTCCTATGATTGTATTGCTCTCGAGAATCGTTATTCCGAAAATGCGTGGTGGCAAAAACCTTTTTTTCTTAGTGTTGATCATTGGTGGATATACACCGAACTGATCATAATCTGATGCAAATGCACGTAAAGCCATTTTATAAAGAATGGGAACATCTTCTTTTGACATTTTTCTTATCATTATCATGGCTAGCCTCCCTGTCACTCATAGACATATGTATATAAAATGTCATGATACATTAATTTCCATCATTCTCACATTTACAATTTCATCCACAAAGCAGGGCGTACCCCACCTCTGACATCATGATTCACAGGGTGATATACCCCGCTTAGATTACATTTTAACGCACTATTTCCCTGAATTCCTATATTGCCGTCACCATGTATATATGCCGCCTTGACCTGTTTTCGCCCGGGAGATCGAAGCCACCACCACCATATGTAACCTAAATATGTTGCTTTACGTTTTTCATTATTCACATCTTTTCTTGTGAACCAGTATTTATACTTTCCACTTGGTACCTTCAGATTTTCACTGCTATCGCCAAAATATAGACACACTACTTCTTCTATGCTTAATAAAAATATCTTATCTGTTGTGTCCTTTCCACCAATCGTATCAAACCACGGATTATCGTTGTTTACAATCGTAGTCGGTATGATTTTTTGTTGTTCTTCTTCCGTAAAAATATCATAGAAATCACTATTAAGATAAGTTCGTAATTCACAGTCTGCCCATGTAATATCTCCGGGTTTATTATGATAGGCACGAAGTTCTACAATATCTTCCGTTATCATCAAAGCCGAATGAGTTTTTATATCAAGTACACGCCATTCATATTTTCCAAAACTTATCTTATCTCCGATCTGCATAAATACCTCCTCTAACAATCCGATCTCATGAACAATATAATCAACACTCATACCGTCTTGATTATTCATGTGGTAAGATTCTTTTCTAAGTAATCTAAAACTCCACTCCATGCATGGCTTTTTGCATAATCTTGTAACTGAAGTTCTGTATCCATAATCTTCATCTTCTGCTCTATACAGCTTAAGTTATATCCTTCTTCGAGAATAATCATTTTAGCAAAGCCGGGGGTCAATGCCTTTAACGGGCATTGATAGATACATTTCAAACACAACTGACAGTTATGTCCAAAAACAGGCTTGTCTGATTGCATGGTGATATTACCTGATGGGCAGCCTGTGCTGCAAATTCCACAACCTACACACCTGTCCTGTACTTTAATATGTCTTCCCCACAATCTCGCCATTGGTCTCTCTATTTCAGCACAATATGAAAGCATTCGATCTTTTAAAAACGGTTTTGTTCTGCATCTGACACCGGATGTCACATCCTTTACAATTTGTTCTGTCTTTTTGGGCAATGTTTTCAGTAATAAAAATGATAATCTGTCATCTGTTGTAGTTAAAAAATTAGATGGCATTACGATCATATTTTCATAAAATACAGCATATCCTCTTTTCTCAAGTTTTTTAATACAGGAAACCCTGCAAGCTGTATTAGGCGAAATCTCACCACCACCTGATATAGAAATGACAACCGTTGGAAGTTTTGTAACCAAAGGCAAATCCAGAATCCATCTATATACTTCACTTGGTGCATGAAAGGCATGTACTGGATATAATAAAAACAGCATGTCAACATTTTCTGTATTCGCACTGTTCCTATGGGTTATTTCTTCTATTGAAACAGTTCCAAAAGCAGAAAGATCATCACAGAGCAATCTCGCCGCCTTCTCTGTGCCACCTGTTCCTGAATAATATGCGATCCTATAACGTGACATTCACATCTCTCCTCAACCGTTTATCACTTCGTAATCAATCAATTAAATCTGAGGTAAACTGCTAGACCATTTTATTATCCATCTCACAAATGTCCTGTATATACTGTTTTTACAACCTTTCTATGTCAATTATCATAAATTACTTTAACTTTGATCCAAATACTCCTGAATCAAATCTACCAATTTCCCAATATGTATCCCATCCACAAATGAGTGATGTGCCTGAATGGAAAATGGCAGATACACTCTCCCCTCACGTTCAAAATACTTTCCCCAATCAAACAGAGGTGTAGCATTATCCTTTTTCCCTGAGTTGGTATGTGAAATATGGGTATAAGTCACCCAAGGCATAGCGGAGAATTGAAAGACATCTGTACCGAGAGGCCCTGTGAAATACTCCTTCTGTTCCTTTGCTGCCTTGGATGCAGCTGCAACATATTCAACTAATGAGCCTGCTAATGGAACATTCACGACCTTAAACAATTCTGTTTCCGGATTAAGATAAGTAAATGCAGTATCAATCTTATCAAATAAGACCACCTTTTCGTCTACAAAACGATACCGGAATTCCTCGATCTGATTGGCACACATAGACACCGCATAAACAAGTGCTAAGGTAAATGACAATTGTTCCTTCCTAATTTTCAGAAGAAAATCTGTGATATCTAACTCCACTGTCACGCAAAATGCCGGTTCTATACTGTTTCGAAAAACCATACAGTGCATTGCCCGCTTCCAATTATGTTCATCAATCACTTCATAATGATTCATCTAAATTCCTCCTATCAGCCTGTCAAATATCTTTACAATCATGATTGTACTACGATTGCTGAAATGTTACAATTAAGGAAAATACCCCTGATAACTAATCTGCTATATCATCTGCCAAGGAGATACCCTATGAAAAAAATAATAACCTTTATGATAATTCTCACCCTGATCTGCTCATCTACAGCATGTGGTACAATCGCAGAGCCCCCTACAATGCATGCAGCGGAAGATACCACTCGTACTGTAACCGAAGTCGAAAAGACCAGTGCTGTCGACGAAAGCAGCTTGCAGCAATATGTATCCATGAGTCCCGAGGAAATTACTGCCTCACTGACTCTTGAGCAAAAAGCGGCACAAATGGTACAGGGTGCAGTATATATGATGGATGAGAGTCAGATGCAGGAAAACTGTTATGGCAGTATTCTTTCAAAAATGCAACCTCTAGATGCATCATCATGGTGTACTGTTGTAGATCGATTTCAGCAGGCCGCTCTCGATTCCGATGCTGGAATCCCCTATTTATATGGTAATGATGATGTACATGGGGTGAATTATTGTGACGGTGCTGTCATCTTTCCGCATAACATCGGCATTGGTGCTGCAAATGATCCTGAACTCACTTATCAGATGGGGCTTGCTACCGGTGATGAAGCTAAAATGTGTCATATGCTCTGGAATTTTGCTCCCTGTGTTGCACAATCTGTGGATCCCAGATGGGGACGAACCTATGAAAGTTATGGAGCAGACCTTGACATCATCACTTCTCTCAGTACATCTTATACAAAGGGGTTGGTTGATAGCGGTGTCATAGCCTGTGCCAAGCATTTCTTTGCAGATGGTAATGTTGAGTACGGAACCGGCGAAAAATCCGATTATCCGAGGCTCATCGATCGTGGCGATGCGATACTTACAGATGAAGAAATCAACAAACTGCTTGCCGTTTATCAGGCACAGATCGACGCCGGCGTACAGACCATCATGATCAGTCATTCTTCTGTTAATGGAGTGAAGATGCATGAAAATGCAAAATACATTCAATATATCAAAGATCACATGAACTTCAAGGGCTTTATCGTGAGCGATTGGAACTCCATTCAAAACATTTCTGCGGAGTCTTATGAAGAGCAGGTCATCACTGCCATCAACGCCGGTATCGATATGCTAATGGAACCCGAGCTCTATGAATCGGCCAGACAAATCATAGTCTCTGCAGTAACGAATGGAAGAATCTCAGAAGATCGTGTCAACGATGCCGTTACACGCATCATACAGGTAAAGCAAAATGAAGGCATCTTTGATGATCCTTTCTGTGAAAAGATAGAACTGGCTCAGAAAACGACAGGAAGTGAGACCTATCGCAATCTCGCTGAACAACTGGTAGAAAAAAGCCTGGTTTTATTAAAAAATGAGGATAATGTATTGCCCTTTACAAGCGGTAAAAAGATTTATCTGACAGGTCCTGCTCTGGATCACGCTCAGACTCAGTGTGGCGGTTGGACTGTCGACTGGAACAGTAGTCCTTCGATCGATATTAATGGAGTTACCACCATTTTAAATGCTTTTGAAGAATTGGCAGATTCTTATGGCATCACCCTGATCACAGACCCTGCTGAAGCACAAAATGCCGATGCAGTATTACTCGTTGTAGGTGAGAAGTCCTATGCCGAATGGCTCGGAGATACAGAAGATCTGCAGTTATGTGGTATGTTGGGACTGGATGATAATCAGAAAGCCATCGATGATGTGAAGACACTCAATAAGCCAACTGTTGCCTGCATTCTGGCAGGTCGACAGGTCATCATTGAGGACTATTTTGATGATTGGGATGCGGTTGTGATGTGTTATCTACCCGGTTCAGAGGGCACCGGTGTTGTGAATGTTCTTTGTGGAAAATCTGATTTTACGGGAAAACTGCCAAGCCCTTGGTACAGCTCCATTGATCAGATCGGAACGAATGATTGCTGGCTAAAACAGGGCTATGGTCTGACTTATTAAAATTTGCAGACTGTCCGGTTATTTCCCCATGCAATGACATATTTATTTGCTCCAAAGCTACCCCCTATCATTGTTGCAGCATAAGCACGGAAGGACTCTGCCTCGCTGTTTTGATCTGTCACGTCACTATAAGGGCCACTGTCTCTTAGAATCAGGCGGATTGGATTCTCTAAAAAGATATCACACTGAATGATCCCTCCTCTACCTGCATTTCTCTCAACCACCAGCATTTCTGTCTCCTCGATCATAAGCATAATACGATAGATTTTCTTTGATTCTATCTTCCTCTCCTTCAGATCTGATTCTACCTGATTGACCAGCAGCATAACTCCCTCCTCTGTAATTGGCACATCGTAAGACAATTGCCTGTTCAATTTATCCAGATTCAACAAATGTGGAAAGGATTTATCCTGATGACGAAATCTTAGAATAAGTGCATCAATTAAAAAAGTAATAATTGTCCCAAGCGAGAGGCCGATCCAAACACCATTGACTCCAAGATACTGAGACAATAAAATTCCGAATAAGATCGGCATAATCAAAACCTGCATAGTCATCATCCGCATCGATAAAAACACCCTCTGAATTGCAAGATAGTATGTAGAATAGAGCATGATATACGGATATACCAATGCTCCAAGAGCATACAGACGAATGGCTCTTTTGACTGCTTCTATATCCGGCACCTCATTAATTCCGAACATAGCCGGAATCCAACGGGCAAAAACAACTAATAAAAGTATTGTCAGTATTCCTTCGAGCGTGGCTGTTCTCTCGGCAGTTTTCATTGATTTTAGTACGCCATGTCGGTTTTCTTCGCCAACAAACACTGTGAGCAGCACAGATACGGCATTTGATGGGGCATTAAACACTGTCAGATACAGATTGGCAATATTCATGATCACAGAAAAGATCAAGATCGCACTACCACCAAACTTATACAAAAGATATGTATTCATAATAAACTGTAGCAATGCCATATACAGATAAATCATGGCATCTCGCGTTCCATAACGAAATACCTTAACGGCAGACTTGATATCAAAATATCGTTTCCATTTTAGGACACAGTTCTCTGATCTCATATAGAAAAGCAAAACCGCAATTGCTGCAATACATCCAAGAATTGTTCCAAGACCTGTTCCTCCAATTCCGATATATTCCATCAATATCACAGAAGCAAATACATTTACAAACAACTTGATGGCAAGTGATATTGCACAATACAGATCGCCGCCAGCATTCCAGATCACAGAAAAGAGCAATTCTCCAACGATATGGCTCAAAGGGAGCAGACAGACATATTTATAATATTCATTCATCAATCCCTTAATCTCATCTGCTATATAGACATTTCCCAGCAAAATGCTCTTGCCAAAATACAAGAGAAAGCTCATTAACACTCCAACTACTATAGCTATTATGAGTCCTTGTGTAAGCAACCCATTTCCCTCTTCTCTGTTGCCCTTTCCTACTTCAAAAGCAATCATGACTGACGTTCCTGAAGAAATCAGACAGGAGACAAAAAATATAATAGAGAGGTATGGCGACAGTAGTGTAAACGCCTGTAGTGCCTCCTCTCCCATAACCTGCCCGACGAGAAAAAAATCTAGCAATGAAGAAACGTAGGTTACAACCATAGATAAAACAGCTATTTTCATATTCCCAAAAAATTTATCACTTGCAAATGTCCGTTCCATCCGCTTCTCCTAATCACTTGACATTGTTCTTACATTAAAAACCAATCGGTTCTACGATTTCTGACTCACCATCCACATGTTGTCTTAATGTCAGATGACACATTTTCATATATACCTTTTTCAAGGCAGACTCCAGTGCTTCCTGATCCAGAGGCTTTGACACATGATCATTCATGCCATAGGATAATGATTTCGTAATGTCTTCGCTGAACGCATTTGCAGTGACTGCAATGATCTGTATCCTTTCAGCGTCCGGATGTGAAGAAGCACGTATCAGTCTCGTAGCTTCATACCCATCCATATTAGGCATTTGTACATCCATTAGGATTACGTCATATCCTCCCTCTGGTGAAGCTAAGAATTTGTCAAGTGCCATCCTTCCATCCACTACACTATCACACTTGATTCCAAACATTTTACTGAGCGTCTTCTCCATCATCATGCGGTTCATTGCATTATCCTCTGCTAAAAGTACGTGCATATGACTGAGATCCACATCCTCCTGTAAGTTTTCCTGCTCGGCAAAACGTCCACCTGTCATAGTTACAAACAGATTGTACAAAGCAGACTGGAACATCGGCTTTGCTACAAACATATTTGCTCCGGCTGTCTTAACACTCTCATCAGCCTGATAATGATCATATGCCGATACAACGATGATTACAATATCCTGACCAAACTGCCTGCGTATTTGACGTGAAATATCGAGTCCGCTTTCCTCTGCCATTTTCCAATCGATGATGCATACATTGTAATCATCGCTTTCCTTTCGGGCCCGTTCAAGTTCCTGTATTGTATCTGTACTGTTCCTCACACATGTATGTCGTACTGATAACCGCTGTAGAATGGCTGACATATATTCTCTCTCTGTATCTGTATCATCTGCTACTAACACATGAATACTCTCTGCACCTTCAAGGATTCCGATTGTCCTTTCTGCTTTTCCCTTCGTAAACGGAAGATCGACTGAAAATGTGGAGCCTTCATTTTGACAGCTTTTGACCTTGATGACTCCTCCCATCATACCTACAAGATTACCAACAATAGACAGCCCCAGACCATTTCCACCATACTTCTGTGCAGTTACCGCACTCTCCTGTTCAAATGCCTTGAATAACCGGCTCTGCATCTCTTCACTCATTCCACATCCGGTGTCAGTGACCTCAAAGCGTATGACTACCTGATCACTTCGTTTTGATTTATGCTGACTGATCTGCAAACTTACTCTTCCTTCTTCTGTAAATTTAAGTGCATTGTTTAGTAAGTTAAACAGTATCTGATTGACGCGAAGCGGATCTCCAAACAACCATTCATCAATTGAATTCAGTTTGATTGTCTGATACTCTATTCCTTTTTGTCTAAACTGTGGTTCATATAGATTGGTGATATTTGAAATGAAGTGCGTGACATCAAATAGAGTATGTGCAATCTTCATTTTACCGGACTCAATCGATGACATATCTAATACGTCATTAATAACCGATAACAGTTGCTTTGCCGCCGCATCGGAGTTGGCAAGATAAGAAGCGATCTGCTCCTGATCTGCATCCTTTGCCAGATTTAAAAAACCTATAATCGCATTCAGCGGTGTCCGTAGTTCATGGCTGACACGGGATAGAAATTGACTTTTCGCATAGCTTGCCTGATTTGCGGCCCCCAGTGCCTCAAATAATACCTGCTTCTTTTCATTTTCCTCACACATCAGATCAGTAATATCCTCACGCATCACTGCAATGATCTCACGTTGTGGATCAATAAAGTACTGTGTGATCTTTTTATATCTTACAGAACCATCCGGACGTCTCATCCGATATGTAAACACAAAGCGTGTATGATCCTTCAAATGTTGGATTATATTATGCACAAGCGAATTATGTATAACTGTTTCCTTGTCCTCATCAAAAATACAGTCATTAAATTCAGAATATGTGATCAAATCGGCATCTTCACCGCTCTGTGGCGGCATATGATGGGCAACGGCTTCATTGGACAGTGTTCTGAAATGCCTGCTTTTCCCATCAATTCGTGCAACAAAATCATAGTTCAATATGGCAATACTGCGATACATCAGTTCCATCATCTTCTCTGCTTCAATATTGTACCAATATTCAAACAACAGAATATGACTCGTGTTTGGATCCTGAAGTAATCTCATTGTATTGCGTACCCAAATGATCGTTCCATCTGCAAGTGTTCTTCGATACTCTATCCTGAATTCTCTCTCACCATCAGCAAATCGTTTTAGGAGTCGTTCAATATTATTCAACTCCAGAAAACGGGAACGTTCTTCATCATCAATCAGCAATACGGCATTGGCTATTCCATAAGAGAAGGCCGTCCGATCCTCTTGTGGAACAACAGAACCATCCTGATAACAGTAATCAAGCGTCTCACCTGACGTCAGATCAAATGTGGCATGTACAATCAGGTTCTCCTCTGTCATAAAGCCACGTTCCTTCTCCAGTTCCCGCTGATACTTCATCACAGCTTCCTGATGATCCGTTTCATCTGTGGACATACCTACTGCACGATAGGGATTACCATCACCATCAAATGCATTGGTATATCGTATATGCTCATACCAATACCCCTTCCGATCAGATGTCTGTACCTTAAATACTCCCTCTGCAAAGGGTGCTCCCTGAAACAGTTTATCATACATTGCATAAAATGCATCTACACTGTCTGGATGAACAAAACCATTTTCAACGAGACTCCACGGAACATTTTCAACGATCTGTTCAAATCCATGCATCTGTGTAGAGTTCTGATATTGAATGATACAACGTCTCTTGAAATCATATTCCCAGACACTGACTCCACTGTTTTTCAAAGCCACATCCAGCAGGTGCTCTGCAGCAGTTAGTTTTGTAACATCTGTATAGGTGGCATATACCGTAACTGTACCATCATCATTTGTAACTGCTCTTGAGTTTAAATTGATTCTCTTTATAAATCCTGCATCTGTGATATATCGATAGGTCAATTCATGATCTATACTATGTTCTACCATGTCCTGAATCTTGGAAGCCACAAGTTCCCGATCCTCCGGGTACACACCCATCAGGATATTCTCCTGCAGGCGTTCCTGTAGTGTCCTGGCATCTGTCTCGCAGATTGCTGCATATCCATCAGAAATGTATTGTATATCCAATCGTCCATCACTCTGTACCTTACAAATAGACATTCCACTTGTAAAATGATTGACGATCTCCGTAAGATTGCGAAGCTGGGATCGCTCACTCCTGACACGGACATTTTGAAAGAACAGAAAAGCCAGCACCAGACAAAACATATATGCCGGATAAATCATAAGCCAGCCTGGAATCATGAGTTGTACATGAATGGCCAGACACAAAATAATAGGTTGTATGATCAAAACCGTTTTGGGATAATTTGATGGAATATGTTTGCGACGCAGATAAATAATGATTAATAAGAATGCTGATAAAGCATAATTGAACCACTCCAGACAAGGAAGAAACAACGGACCACGTGTATACTCCATATTCGGTCCCAGTGTGAAAAAGAATCCTGACCAAGGATTGCTCAACATCAACACAGCCACCAGTGAGTACGCCGTCCAGCAGCCAATTTCAATGTGTTTTCTTCCGACATGATCCTTTTCATACAAAATCGTCAGTGCATACATAATCCATGCAAGGTTGACCAAATTCTGTGTAAGCATATAAAGAATCATGATGATGTGATAGATAATCCGTGATATGGGAATATCCATGATCACGCTTGCCGCAATATCAATGAGCGTCATAACAATACCGACACGAAGACACCATACGAAGCATTTATTTCTTGCAGTGTATGTATCATCGGGCAGCATTTTCGCAGTGTAATAATATAGAGCACACATCACACACAAGCCAACAATATCAGTATCAATATGCCAGAACATAGATTTCCCCCATTCATAAACGAACACGCATAATTGATTGCAGGTACTCTTGATATGCTTGGAGTATATCGTATATTCTATCAAATTCTATTCTGTTGTACAATACTGAATCTCAAACAGGACTTCGACCACTCGTAAGCAGATGAAGTCCTGTTTTCATTGTCATAATATGAAGATGGCTATTTCAGGCACTCAAGAATTGGCTCTATATAGGACTTGTCAGATTCATCATAGGAATTTCTGATCTGATTTGCCATAACCTGTTCATCCTCTGTTTTATCCTTTTTACTGTCCATGATTTTGCATAACATCTTCATCATAAATTTTGATCTGCCATTCATCTTCTCATAACACAGACCGCCGGGACAATAAAAGGTTGCAACATCTCCCCAGTCCTTTTGCGGAAAATTGTTTTTCATATTGTTTTGTGAATCAGGAGATCCTGCCGGGCTGGCACCAACTACATAAACAATCTTTTTCTGTTTTGAAAGACCTGCCTTTTTCTCCTGGAACCAGTTTAATTTTTGAACTCTTCCGGCATGGATCCAGCTACCGAATACCACTGCATCGTATACCGATAAATCCATATCGGATGCCTGTTTCAATGTCACGCTGCTGCCCCCAACTGCTTCTGATATCCATTCTGCATATTGTTTTGTAAATCCTGTCTGAGAATTGTAAATCACTAATGTTTTCATAGTCGAATTCCTCCATCCAAATGGTAAAATATATATGTAATACATTACCTAATAATAGTAACATATTACCCATTTGTCAAGCAAATTGTTTCAATTTATAAAAAGTTTATAAGATTTCAATCAGTCATTTATTCTGCATATTGTAAATACGGATGTCCTGACTCCCACTCTGTGATCACCTTCTCGAGAGACTCGTCCCGGATGGATATCTCTCCCTTAGGAGCCTTGACCACTGTAAACCTTGCCAGTCCACCAGTCCTGCACTCTTTCTGATCCTGTCCTGAGATCAGATTGCCCAGAGAATAGTAAATCAGCATTTGATGTCCGTTTTTGCTGGTTTTTATCTCATAAGGCTGCAACACATGAGGATGTGTTCCTATGACCACATCAACACCATGTTCCTGCAAGAGATCGCTGAGACGATGTTGCTCCTCATCCGGCTCCGTGCTGAATTCTGTTCCCCAGTGCATATAGACGATTAAGACATCTGCCTTTGCTCTGGCATAATCTAACTGAGCAATCATCCTTTTCTCATCCGTAAATCGTTCTACCATGTTTGGATAGTCCTTGGGAGAGGCAATACCGTTGGTTCCATAAGTATAACTCAGCAATGCAAAGCAGATCCCATTTTTCTCCCGAAAGCAAACTGACTCTGACGGTTTCTCGACTGACTCGTGAGAGGAATGTACACCAACGCAGCTAATGTCCTGTTGATTTTCATAAAACGAGATCGTAGTGTCTATCCCATACTTTCCTTTATCCAAAACATGGTTATTGGCTAGTGAAATGATATCAAAGCCTGCATCAACAATTGCATCTCCCACCTCCACAGGAGTTCCGAAACGAGGATAATCGCTGACCAGTCCTTGATCCTTTACAAAGATGGTTTCCTGATTGAGCGAAGCCAGATCTGCCTGCCGTATCTCATCTTGTATCCCTTCATAGAGATAATGATATTGATGGTTTGAAGCTCCATCATTTAAAACCGATAAATGGAGAAGATTATCACCTGCACATAGAAAACTAACTGTTTCCTCGTCTGCCTTGCCTACGAGCTTCAATCCAAAATCTTCCCATCTCCATAGCAGACTTTTGTCTTCGCGATCTGTCACAATCAGCCCATCATCTGTTCCTCTTGCAATGGTGGAGACCTCATACCCGAGAGTCGAAGACATCCAGACCGGCTTTAGTCTATTCTCTCTGGAAGAATCCCACTGATAGATAAAGATATGCTGCTCCAGTCTAATATCGTTATGTTTCACCCATAAAGGAAGATGATCACCATAACTGCCATGTTTCCAGACCAACAAAACGAGTTCATCCATACCGTCACAGTTGATATCCTGACACAGCACATCCTGTACAAACCAGTCCCGGTTTGTTACAAAGCAAGTTCGCTCATTCACCAAAAGTTTCATACAACGATCCTCTAGCCGGACAGTTGCATCCTCATAAGGAAAACTTAATTCCTGCCATCCGATCCAATGTGGCAAAAACATACCGAACCACCACAATAAGAAGAGAACAGCAGCCAATATGAAGACTGCTGCTGTTCCTATCATTACGTTTTTGATCGGATGATTGCGACATGATTCCTTATTCATCATAGTTCCAGCTGCTTCTGTAGCTGTCTGTCCATTCAGGCTGTTTGATGTTCTCATCCGGTTCATAATCCATTTCGTCATTTAATTCCAAACCGATCTTTCTTCTCCACTCTGAATCTGTCATACGTTCCTCTAATGGCTGTATGAATTGATAGTAGCTGAACACAGCTCCCTTTGCGACCCTCAGACCTCCATCAACAGGCACGATCACATATATATCTGAAATTCCTCCGATAGCCTGTTCCAAGACTGAGCCATTTGGATCCGTCGCCACATCAACCACAAGTGCTGCAGGAACCATACTACTGTCAGGTGCTTCATCCTTGGAATAATCCTTGACTGCTTCTGTCCAAAAATGCTCAATACTTCCACCATAGGAGCGGATCAACTCATAATCATCCTCAGTGATCTCCTCACCGGTTAATTCTTTCAAAGAAATCTCCTTGAGACGATCAGATAACTGGCTTAAACGTTCAAGATTCTCCTGATCTGCCGAACGGATCATATCGTAGCTCTTCAAACCATCTGCCATGTTTTGGGTCAGAGCAGATAAACGTGCAAATACCTCCGGCTCAGGCTCCACATAACCTCGATCATCAATCACTTCATCTCCGCCGCCCATCTCTGCCATGAACTGTTTGGAATATAAAATGGTATCATGCTTTAATTCTGTAAAGCTGGACAGATAGGCTTCCAGATTCTTTTTTGTCCATTCATTGCTCTGCATGAAGGATGGATAGCCCTTCTCCTTCTGCTTCAGAAGCGGACTTAATGTATAAAGCCATTCTCCGTAAAGACTGGCCTGCCATAATGTATCCGGGGCATTGGATATCTGCGCCTTTACCTGCTCCATATTCTCAGGATAACCCTGATACTCAAAGTTTCCATTCTCTTTTAATAACTCAAGTGCCATATCCGAACCCATTGCAGCCGGAATATCCAGAGAATCCGGCAGCATACGTTTATCTCCCTGCGGATTTTCCTTGACCTTACTATAGCAAAGCTGTGTGAAGACAGCTGCATCGAGCGTAAACCTCTGCCCCATGAAACGATAGCCCTTTGCTTCTTCTGTTTTATCCGTTTTTCCCTCATCATCCTGAAATACAACAGAGTTAATCTGCGGCGGATCTAATTCTCCGGTCAGCTTATGATACACATCAAATGCCTGTTCATTTTCAATTAATGCTGCCATTGTTATCTTTTCTCCATATGCCTGTTGGATCAACGGCAGATATTCATATACGCCCGAATCATCACTGGCTCCCGCGAAAAATGAAGTGACAGAATAAATCTTTTCCCAATTCTCCATGGAAGTCTGTTGCAACGCCAGTGTCATCAACAGAGCACATCTGTCCATCGTTTCATTCTTCTGGGCAAAATTACGCCTTCCGTACCACATCATTGTACGAAAATAGCTTTCCAGTGCCTCATCACCCTCATAATAACCTCTGGGTTTATACTGAGAGTAATCCTCATCTCGATTGTCCATGGGAGATAAGGTAACTGCATTTGCTTCCTGTATGAGCTTCAATTCCTGTGTTACGATTTCCTTTACCTCATTCGGAATCTGAACATCCTCTCCAACCAGAGTTGCCGCAACAGAAAAGAAAGCCATATTAGTTTTTGCTGCATCCTCCCACTCTGATCCACGTAATTCCTCAAACTGATCAACAGCACTTTTCTGCATATCAAGACTCATCTGTTTGACTGCTTCAATCAGATACTCCTGTTCGATATTTTTTTGCAACATGGCGAAATACAGATGATAAGTATGCATCATAGAATCTACGGTAATAAAATTGGGTCTCTGACAATAACGATTAACCTCGTATACATCAAAGAATTCATTGCCGTACGGTTCTGTTACAACAAACAGATTTTTAGCCAGCTTCTCCTTCATCTGATCCTGCAGGTATACCTGATCCATATTATCAATGCCGGAAAGATCCGCTGAGACCTGATAATCAGCCACTGACGGAACGTACTCCGGTAAAGAATCTCCCAGATCCTTGATCAGAAAATTTCTGTTTACTTCTGAAGTAAGATTCATATCATCCGAATTTTTCTCTTCAGCATCCTCTGGCGTCTCTGTAATCTGTGTTGCTTTACTGTCTTCTACAGTGGGTTCATTATCAATCTGAGTATCTGCTGGCTTACACCCCGCAAACAAAGAGATGGCAACCAGTAATGTCAGAATCGTGGCTATTATAATGTGTCGTTTTTTTCTTCCCTCCATTATATCATTCTCCCTTCTTACTCTCCCTTAATTGTTTCTCAAAGTTCTTTCCTTTAATTGTAACATAAAAAAAGATGGTTGTAAAAAATACTCCGTTCAAAACTGAACGAAGTATTTCATATGATCTATTTAAACTCTATTTCTGCCTCACAGTATGCCATCCACTCGGTTCCTTTGGGGATCTTCTCCCATTTTTCTTCACTTCCGGCATATCTGATTGTTTCAAGTGCCGTACAGCCCCAGAATGCACTGTTTCCTATTTCTTTAACCCCCTTAGGGATATAGACTTTATTTAGGTATTGGCAGAGGCAAAACCCTCCTGTACTAATCGTAGTCACCTTGTCCGGTATGGCATATTCACTGACCTTTGAGCCAACAGGATACTGAACCAATGTCTTTTTATCCTTTGTAAACACAACTCCGTCTATGACGGTATATGTCTTGTTTTTCTTATCAATCTGAAACTCTTCAAAATTATAGCAATACTCAATACAGAAGTCACCGAGTGTTTCCAGATTCTTTGGAATCGTAAAGCCCTTTAGCATAGGATCTGTCTGAAAAGCATATTTATTAATTGTTTTCAATTTATCAGTAAATACTACCTCTTCCAGCTTCTCGCAATATCTTAATCCTGAATGAGCGATGGATGTAACACTCTCATCCAATACAAGTTTTCCTGCTAACGCGTCGCTGCTGGTATTACCGATTCCATCAGTTTCATTTTCATAGAAACCGGAGGACAATTCCCCGTTATTTACCTGAATCACACCCTCATCCAATAACTCCTGCCATGTCTTAGTCAATTCTGCTCCGGAATACAATCCCGCCTTTTCCTTTTTTCCACAACCGATCAAGGATAAAACGGCCGTCATTGCCAACATCATTATGATACTTTTTTTCATTACTCTTTCGTTCCTTTCAATCATGCACGATATAATAATCTCTCAATGTTTTAATGTGATGAAAGAGAAGTCCTTTGATCTCTTCATCCTTCTGTGAATGGCTGTCATATACCTGAAACAGTGAAAATATCACTCCATAAAACTGTATGGCAATCAACTTGGGATCCTCATCTCGGAAAACCTTCTCATCAATCAGTTTCTTAAAAATCTTCGTCTGATTCTCTATTACGCCAGTCAGGAAATATCTGTCGTATTGCTCTGCCAAGACTTCATTGTTAAATTGCTCACGCATTAACAGCCTGCGATATGCGCTGATATAATAGTCTTTTGTAAACAGTTCAAACATTCTCCATGCAATGCTGCATGTCTGCTCATATGTCAGATTCCGATATCGATTCATGTATCCATCCGACTCAGGAGTATCTCTCTCCAGATAAAAGGTCTCACGGATCCTGTTTTGCATTTCCTTTATAATCTGGTCTAAGATACTTTGTTTACTGTCAAAATGCTTATAAATTGAACTTTCACGTATGCCTACAACCTTTGCAATATCACGAATCGATGTGCCTGAATATCCATTTTGTGAAAACAAGATCAAACTTTTCTCGATAATGATTTCTTTTGTATGCAATTTACCGCTCCTTTCTCTTTGCTCAAAACAGGCGAACAATCGATAGCCAAAATTATAGCTATCAATCGTTCGCCTGTCAATTGACATTTGTCACTCTTCAACACTTTATTTGACTTATAAAATCCAGTTATATTTCTCTCTGTACATGGTCGGAGACATATCAACATACTTTTTGAATGTCCGTAAAAAATGAACCTGATCTGTAAACCCGACACGGAACATAATTTCATTGACCGGTAGTATCGTATCACGCAACATGGTTGCCGCCATCGTCACCCTCAGCCGATTTAGGCAGGTCAGAAACGTATCTCCCAGATTTTTACGAAACATTTGTGCCAATGTTGTCCTATTGATATGGAACTCCTTTGTGATCTCCTGTACTGTGATCTTTTTGTCATAATTCTGATAGAGATACATGAGAATCGGATAAAAATCCTCCTGCAGCATCTCATGACAGGACTTGTTTTCAAATAAATTAGCCTCATACAGATTATCTAAGAGAAATAAAAAGGCCATAATATAAGAGCGGCTGCGATAGGCCAGATCCGTATTTTGTTCAACTACCTGTTTGTGCAGTTCTTCAAACTGTGCCAAAAACTTCTTGACTGTCAACGGACCGAAATTAAACTTTCCAATAAAATTATCTTCTCTAAAATAGAAGAATTTAAACATCTGTTTATCCTGATTGACTGTTAATGGCACTTCTTCGTTCCAATCCCGGATATTCTCCAGATTTATATAACTGTTGACAATACTCGGATGAAATACAACAGCTCTGATCTCACTATTTTGCTCCTTTGTAATCCTGCAGTGCTCCGTCTCATTTAGACAAAATGCACAGGGAGCAATGTAGGAAGCAGCAGTATCATTGATCTGTATAATTCCTGATCCTTTTTCAACCATCAAAAAGGTCAGTCTGAGTCCCAGAGCATCTCTGTTATCAAACTGATCTCCATGATATTCACAAAATGGCAATGAAAGTTCATTAAATTTATCATATGTAGATAGCGGTTCCACGTTTGTTCCTCACACGACAGATTATGGCTCCAAAGATTTCTTCTTGGATACGATGACTGTCTCAGTATAACACTCAAATATAGCATCTGTCGACTCTATTGTCAGTTTTGGTGTTACCAGACTGACAATCGGTACAACAACCAAAGAAGCAACCATGGCAAGAGCTCCTGCTGTGATCGGCGATGTAAAATTGATCAGCATATTAGCAACCGTAATACCAATTCCTACGATAAAACTGATCCATACTGCTGCTTTTGTAGTCTTCCTCCAATACAATCCATAGATAAAAGGTCCTAAAAATGCTCCGGCAAGTGCTCCCCATGAAATACCCATAAGCTGGGCGATAAATGTGGGAGGATTCAGGGCAATTGCAACAGACAAAACAATGAAAAATCCAATAAAGATTCTCATACAATCTAACTGCTTCTTATCACTCATATCCTTGATGATATTATCCTTGATCATGTCAAGTGTCAATGTTGAACTAGAGGTTAATACAAGTGATGATAGCGTAGACATGGAAGCTGATAATACAAGTACTACCACAACACCAACCAGAATATCAGGCAATGTGGAAAGCATATACGGCATCAATGCATCATAAATCATACCACCTGTCTCATTATGTACGGATGGATTATCAAACAATCTCACAAAGCTTCCCAAGAAGTAAGAACCACCTGCTACAATTACTGCAAATACAGTAGAAATAATAGTTCCTGTTTTAATGGATTCCTCATCCTTAATTGCATAAAATTTATGAACCATTTGAGGAAGCCCCCATGTACCAAGAGAGGTTAAAACCACAACACTTAACAAGTTGATCGGATCCGGTCCAAAAAAGGACGTAAACGCTCCCGGCTGCCCCAGTGTCGGTTCAATATCACTTTCAAACTGAGCAAGTTTTCCAATCGCATCAATGAAGCCACCCTGCCCATTGAGAACAGCAGCAATCACAGCAATGATACCGATGATCATGATGATTCCTTGAATAAAATCATTGATTGCTGTAGCCATATAGCCACCTGCAATTACATACACTGCTGTCAGCAATGCCATGACAACGATACATGTTTTATAGGGTATATCAAATGCCATACTAAACAGGCGTGACAAGCCATTGTAAACAGATGCCGTATATGGTATCAGAAAAACAAAAATAATGGCAGAAGCCGCTATTTTCAATGCATGACTTTCAAAACGTTTACTGAAAAATTCGGGCATGGTTGCCGATGATAAATGCTTTGTCATAACTCTGGTTCTTCTTCCAAGTACGATCCAGGCCAGCAGACTTCCGATCAGGGCATTTCCGATACCGATCCAGGTTGCAGACATTCCGTATTTCCATCCAAACTGTCCGGCATAACCAACAAATACAACCGATGAAAAATATGATGTACCAAACGCAAACGCCGTCAACCACGGCCCTACTGTACGACCTCCAAGTACAAAGTCATTCACATTTGTGGCATGTTTTCTGGAATAAAACCCCACTCCAACCATAACAGCAAAAAAGACAATTAGTAAAATAAACTTAAGTAACATAATCAATTTCCTCTCCAAATCTTTAGTTTGCAGTTTATCGCTTGGACGCTTTAACGCGTTGACGCGTAACGCATTAAAGCAATGATATCAGATGTATGTTTGATTGTCAAGAAAAAGTACAAAAAAAGTACTGCATCAATCCGCAGTACTTTTTGTATCATAAATGATTCTGTTATTACTACTCTACTACAACAACCCAGCCCTTAGGACCCTCTATTCTGCCCAACTGGATGCCTGTTACTGTATCATATAGCTTCTGGCTCAATTCACCGATTCCGCCATCCTTAATCTGAACCACTTTGTCTTCCCAACGAAGATGTCCTACAGGTGAGATAACTGCTGCTGTACCGCTGCCCCATACTTCTTCGAGTGTACCATCCTCTGCTGCTGCAAAGAGCTCCTGAACAGAAATTCTTCTCTCTTCAACAGGAATTCCCCATGACTTGCATAGTTCAATACATGAATTACGTGTAATACCCGGCAAAATAGAACCATTCAACATAGGAGTAACTACCGTTCCATTAATCTTGAAGAAAATATTCATCGCACCAACTTCCTCGATGTACTTTCTCTCCACTCCATCCAACCACAATACCTGTGAATATCCATCATCATGAGCCTTCATCTGTGCCGCCATGCTCGCCACATAGTTTGCTCCGGTCTTTGCCTCTCCTACGCCGCCTTTAACTGCCCTGACATAATCATCCTCAATCCAGATCTTAACCGGATTCAAGCCTTCCGGATAATATGCTCCGACAGGTGAAAGAATGATCAGAAACTTATATGTATCAGATGGTCTGACACCCAAAAACGGATCTGTTGCTATAATAAAAGGTCTGATATAGAGTGATGTACCCGGTTTTGTAGGAATCCATGCCTTATCAGTGGATACGACAGCTTTAACAGCCTGTACAAAATCCTCCTCCGGTATCTCGGGTACACAGATTCTTCTATTTGTATTGTTCGTTCTCTTAGCATTCATATCGGGACGGAACAGCAGAATTCTTCCATCGTCTGCTTTATATGCCTTTAATCCCTCAAACATCTCCTGTCCATAGTGAAATACCATGGCTGAAGGTTCTAATGTGATCGGCTGATAAGGAATGACTCGTGGATCATGCCAACCCTTCCCTGTTTCATAATCCATCTCAAACATATGATCTGTGAAAATGGTTCCGAAAGTCAGCGGATTATCTGCTGTCGGAAGTGGTTTGGGATTTGTTGTTTTTTCAATTCTGATGTTTAACATGATTACTTACCTTCCTTTCAATTTAGAACATTATTTTTTTATTATTATACTTTTAAAACCCAATGTCAAGCCTACAAATGCAAGCCTACAAATTTTCAAAAC
>CAZVYQ010000046.1:0-20112 GCA_964631375.1 uncultured Lachnospiraceae bacterium
GGATATACAAATCCTCTTGCTTTGGCCAGTGCTACGATTTTCTCCATTGTTTTTTCCATTTTGTTTTCCTCTTTCATCATTTAATAAGTATATATGCCAAACCTGTACTTTCATCAGAAATCTTTGCATGGTTCTCACCGATGATCTCTACATTGGCACTTGTATATTGAATCTTTTTATATAATCTGACATCTACATGATCCTGCAGAATCAGTATTTTATATTTTCCCTTTTCTAGAAGGGCTGTCTGGTCTAACGTTTCATCTCCTGAAACGCTTTTCAAGGGAACATCCATATCATATCCGTCTTTGAAAGCATCTGCCACAGTTCCGAAATAACACTCTGTCTGATTAAAGATTCCATAATCCTCTACTGTTTTAAAATCAATGTAAACCTTTGCAATGTTATCCTTCACTTCGTAATTAGACAGAACCGCACTGTTATTCCCATTTATTTGGTTAAACTCAGTAATTTCCTGATTGGTCATAGTCTGCAATTCTGTGGCATCGTAATAGTTCTGTCCGAAATCCTCTACAATTGCATCTGTGATCTTACCATCCTTATGCACAAATATCGTCGTTGTATCTGCACTGACCTTTTGCTCAGTACATCCGCACAGCACTGAAATGCACATGATCAGTATAACACCGATCTTTTTTATGTTCATAATAGTCTGTACCCTCCTCTGTAGACACTCTTTCGTTATTATATCGAAGATATCTTAGTTTTTCAACATACAATTTTCCAAGATTCCAAGACTTTTAAAATCCCGATCTATGTATTTTTTTCGATATTGGGTTGCTAAAATGGAAATCTGGGACAATACCTCTTGCGAAACCTGAAAGGTATAGAGTTTTTCGATCGATGAATTGACGATATATTGAATCGTATAAACGGATCCTTCACTCAATTGATGATCAACCGGTAACCCCGGAAATTCTCCATTGACCACCATTGCCTTGATCTCAAAAACAGTCTTTACAAGATCATTTGGTATCGCAGGCAGTGCAATTGCCCGCAATGACTGGAAGACAAGCTTGAGCAGCTCACATTCGTCGTTATTCTCTCTGGCATAATAGTCTGCAAACTCCATAAAATACATGCCCAGACAGGCACCTTCAAAATCAGTTCGCAGTTCTTCAAAATAATGACTGATATCAGCTTCCAAGATGGTATAGAATTTACCTTCATATACCTTAAATACACCGAAAGAAAAAGGATCGGTTCCTGCCATCAGTCTGCTGTTCTGGCGTCTTGCACCCTTAGCAAAAGCAGTAATCTTTCCTCTTTCTTTCGTTAACAGAACGATTCGCTTGTCATATTCACCAATAGGTCCGGACTGTAGCACCATTCCCGTCAACAGGATGTAATCTCTCACGATTGTTTTCCTCTTCTCGGCTGTTAATTGCCTGAAGTGCCTCCTCTTCAACGCGGTTCCTGTAATTCAGATAATCATTTACACTCCCGGTATTCTCAAATCTCATCCAATTCTCGTCCATTTCAGTACTCCTTCTATTGCTTATTTTTTCGTATGGTTCACAATATAGGGTGTACTTTTTTTCAATTATTACTCTGTATCTTTTTGGTTATAACCGAAGTTTTTCAATAAAAAATCACTGTCTCTCCAATCCTTTTTGACCTTTACCCAGAGTTGTAGATTAACCTTGCTCTCCAGAAGTTCTTCGATGTCACGCCGTGCATTTGAGCCAATCCTCTTAAGCATCGTGCCACCCTTTCCTATGATGATTCCTTTATGTGAATCACGTTCGCAGATAATCGTTGCCTCGATATCGACAATGTCTTTACGATATTTCATGCCTTCAATACAAACAGCTATTCCGTGCGGAACCTCCTCATCCAGACATTTTAACGCCTTTTCACGGATCAACTCTGCAACGATCTGACGTTCCGGCTGATCAGTAATGGTATCCTCGTCATAAAACGGGACCCCATATGGAAGATACTGCATGATTACTCGAATCAGTTCCTCTGTATTCTTTCCCTTAAGTGCTGATACCGGAACAATTTCTGCAAAATCACAAACATTCCTGTATGCATCGATTGCCCGTAACACCTCGTCACTCTTTACTGTATCGGTCTTATTGATGATCAAAATAACTGGCAGCTTTACATGACTAAGTTTCTCAGCAATCATACGCTCCCCTGCCCCAATAAAGGTGGTCGGCTCTACCAGCCAACAGATCACGTCCACATCATTGATTGAACGAGTAGCCATGGACACCATATAATCACCAAGTCTGTTTTTCGATTTATGAATTCCCGGTGTATCTACAAATACAATTTGGCCCTCAGCACTAGTGTAAACAGTCTGTATTCGATTTCTAGTAGTCTGTGGCTTATCTGATGTAATCGCAATCTTTTGTCCGATCAGTTGATTCATCAGTGTTGATTTTCCTACATTCGGACGTCCTATCAATGTTACAAAACCTGATTTATATGTTTCATTCATTTGGTTGATCCTGTTCCTGTTTCTGTTTCTGTTCTTGTTTCTGTTCCCGTTCCAGTTTCTTTTGTTTCTTCTTATTACTTAGCTTTATAATTGTCTTTACAATCAGAATGATCAGCAGAATGATGATTGTCCATACGATCAGGAACGGAAGGGCAATGATAAATCCCACAATAAAGTTCAGGAATCCTTCTCCTACTCCGTATAGGCTATCCATAAATCCTGTCGTCATCTTCTCCCATCTGCTCGCTTCTTCCGGTGGAGTATAACTATGTACTTCATTGATATTGATCTGAACAGTACTGTAATCCACCAGATTATCATAGGTACGAAGCTGTGATTCATGCGACTGCAATTCATATCTAACCTCTGACAATCTGCTCTCAAGTGTAATGATGGTATCAACTGTATCTGCCTCCGCAAGCAGCTCATTTAAGCGTTCCTGTTCGATCCGCAATGATTCAACTCTTGATTTGGTATCTACATATTGTAATGTAATATCCTCTGCTGACTCTGTCTTGCTTGTTACATTTGATATTTGTGAGACATGATTTACAAATGCGTCCAGCTTTGCACTCGGAATCCTGGCCTTGATATTAGCATATCCTGCATCTATCGTAGCATATTCGGCATAACCACCACATTCAGTGATCCTGCTGTTTACGTTCTGTAGCATTTCCTCCATATTTTCCGTTTCCACACTCATATCAACATTACGGATCAGTTTTCTGTTATCTGCAACAGAAACAGATTCTGTCTTAGCCGTGCCTGTATCGGTGGCATTCATAGGCTCGTCACCGTTATACTCCTCTGTATAAACATCCTCAGCTGCATAATCATACATTGCTTCTTCAGATGCCGGAGCCTCTGCAGTGGTATAGGCTCCATCTGTCATTGCCGTTGCCTCTGCCTTATTACTGCCACAGCCTGCTAAAAGTCCTGTTGCTAATAGTCCTGCTAAAACACTCAATACCAACCCTTTTCTCATAACTTCCTCCTTTGTTCAGATGACTATATTAAAATAAATTCTCTGTCTTCATAAACAGTTTTTTCTGCTCATCAATCTTTTCTTCTCCACCTAAAACACACAACATATCCTGTGATACAAGTGCTTCCACATAGGCAGCCAGTTTCCTGATTCCTGCTTCATCCGCCTGTAAGACATCATCTCTCTCCTTTTGAATGTCCGCGTAGGTTTCATGTGCCAGATAGGAGGTCAGTGCCCTTGCCCCCTGTGCCGAAGGACTGAGTGGCAGGTCCATATCACTGATTGCACCTATGATATACTTCGTCATTGTTCTTTCATCAGCCGTAAAATCCTTCAAAAACTGTACTGCCCCGTGATAAACCTCTAATGTTTTTTCCAGATTCGGATCTCGATAGGATACAAAATAACAATCTCCCACCTTGGAAAAAGAGTTCATACACCCGTATGCACCACCCTTGACACGGACATTGTTCCACAGATAATCATAACCCATGATTACCTTCATGACCTTCAGTGCTCCAGTATAGGAAAGTCCTGCTTTTTTATAGTTCCCGGCAATTGCAACATACTGTACCTTTGATGCTGTTTTAAATCCTTCATTTTTCTTTTCGGTCTGTATCTGATACGGTTCTACTCCCACCTGATCAGTATACAATTTCTTTTTAAATGGTTCGATCTCGTGATCCAATCCTGCCAAGCCTTCTGTATCAGCAGTATAATCTGCCATTAGATTCTCAGGGCGGAATATCATATGCATCAATCTCTGAAGCTTGCTGATCAAATCGGCTTTTTCTTCTTCAAAGTGACTTTCCAGTCTGTCAACCAATCGATAAAATTCCAATCCTCCCATCATATCGGACAGTTTTGCTGTTTCAGAACAATAGGACATAGCTCTGAGTACGGCTGTAGAATGTCCGGAGGATGTCATGCTCATCTGCAATCTGCTCTTTAACATGGCAAGGATCTCATATAATCTCTTCTCATCTGAGAAATTGGAAGTAAACAGAATTTCACTGATCATCCTGAATGCAAAATCCAGTTTGTCATACAAAACCTTTGCCTTGACTTCATATTTTAACTGATATCTGCCATCTACCTTTGCATCTGCATAGGAGGTCACACCGGTTACAATACCACCGCTGTTCTGATTGATCTCATTGAACAAATCACCATAACTATAATTTTCGGTACTGATAAAACCAAGCACATTTTTCAATATCCCAAGATATGGCAACAGTTCGCAAGGAACCGATTGGGTATCAAAGAGCAGATTCAGATATCCGATTCCGTTTGTGAACAGCTCATGCTGCAAGACCAATGTATCAGCTACATAATGTTCATGTATGATGAAGGGCTGTGCCTTTGGATCAATATCCTCTCTTTGCAACAACGGAATGGACTCCAGTTCTTCCTTAGTACTCGGCTCCTCCTGATATCTGATCAAAGCTTTTGTGTTTTCAACCATCTTGTCAATCTGTTCTTTTGATAAACCTGCTTTATAATCTGCAAGTCTCTTTGCTTCCTTCTGATCCAGTTGTGCCGTGAGAGAACGCTTTGGCTTCACAATGACAATCGAAGCATGCGTATTGTCTATCAGATATTTTTGAATCAGTTCTTCAAAATAGCCACTGCCTGCCCTCTCCTTCATAATTGCAAAGGTGTCCAGAGCTTCAATGTGGATAAATGGCTTTGTTTCGTCATAAAGCCAACTGTCAAATGCCTGCAGCCCATACATCAGCCCCTTCGGATAGGAACCATAATCTGCTTCTCTGTATCTAAACTCGTAATAATTGATGCCTGCAAGCAAAGCCTTCTGATCCATACCGTTCTTGACGATATTCGTCAATACCTCTTGAATGGTTGCAAGGAATACTTCCAGCTCCGACTCATTTGCGTTCTTGGCAATGATTGAAAAATAGGGCTGATATACGCCATTTTCATACGTACTCATAATATCCTTTCCTATTTTTCTGTCTAAAAGTGCCTGCTTCAACGGTGCTCCCGGTGCTGCTAAAAGTGCATATTCTATGATCTGAAAGGCCAAATACAATTCACGATTCAGACTGGTATCAATGACCAGATTATAAGACAGATATGTGTTATCCTCCAGTGGTTCTTCGTTGGTAATGGAATACTCCTTTGTTTTCTTGACAACCTCGGAAAAGCCCTTTTGTAACGCTATGGAGGAATCTATTCTGATCCTCTCAAAGTGGCTCAGATATTCCTGATCAATCCAATTGAGTTTCTCCTCCATATCCATATCACCATACAGATAAATATAAGAATTGGATGGATGATAATAGGTCTTATGAAACTCTAGGAATTTTTCATAAGTCAATTTAGGAATATCCTCCGGGTCTCCTCCTGATTCATACGAATAAGCTGTGTCCGGAAACAAAGTGTTAAATACTTCTCGATCAAGCATATCATCCGGTGAAGAAAATGCGCCCTTCATTTCATTATAAACTACACCATTGATCTCTATTGGTGCATCTGCATCCTCAATCTCATAATGCCATCCCTCTTGACGAAAGATCTCTTCTCTTTGATAGATGTTGGGATAAAAAACTGCATCCAGATACACATGCATCAGATTCTGAAAGTCCTTATCATTACAGCTTGCAACCGGATAGACTGTTTTATCCGGATAGGTCATTGCATTTAAAAATGTATTCAGAGAGCCCTTGACAAGTTCAACAAACGGATCCTTGGCCGGAAATCTTCTGGAACCGCAGAGGACTGAGTGTTCCAGTATATGAGGTAAACCAGTACTGTCATAAGGCGGTGTACGAAAGCCTATGGAAAAGACCTTATTGCGGTCATCATTAGACAACAGCAATACATTTGCTCCTGTTTTTTTATGCCGCATCAGATATCCTTTTGAATTCAGATCCGTTATTGTTCTTTCTTCTATCATTTCGTACGCATTCAGATGATTTAGATTCATAGATAATAAGACCTCTCTTTATAATTATTGCACATGCTTATGTGTAAACAGGTGCTCCTGACAATACTCATAGTTGCCATTGCATTTGGAACAAAACCTAAATTCCAGATTTGGATCATCCTCTTCTGTTCTGCCACAGATCGCACATTTATGCTTAGTTACACCTCTGGCACTTTTTACCTGCTGGTGATAAACTCTCTTGCGATGGAGTTCCTTAGGCGTAATCCTTTTTAAATTTCGAGTTGATAAAAAGAACAGAATAAAGTTCAATAATGAGGCCACAATAGCTACTCTGGTCTCTGCTCCTCCTGTGATAAAACCAAACAGCAAAATGGCTCCATATACATATGCCATCCATTTCATCTTGATTGGTATGATAAACCACAGCAGTACCTGCATATCCGGATAATTCGCTGCAAAAGCAAGGAAAATAGACATATTAACGTAATAAGTAGAAATCATCAAACTAATGATCAGTCCAAAGGCATATGCATTTTGATCTCCCGGAATCATAGCACACTTGACAAAGTACAGAACAAATGCACCAATGATCGTAAACAGCATTCCCGACAGAATATATACATTATACCGAAAAGCACCCCATGTCTGTTCCAAGGTGGTTCCTATAGAATAATAGAAATATAGCATGATGATCAAAAACAGTATATTATAGCCACTCGGTGGAATCAGCATCCACGTAATCAGCCTCCATACCTGACCATGCATAATATAGTATGGATTCAGACTGAGCAATTGTGAAATGGATGGAGCAAGCAGCTGCATGACATAACCGATTGCATAGCCTGCTATAATATATAAAGAAAGATTACTGATGGCATACCGCCCTAATTTTTTTTCTAAACGATTCAGGAAATGATTCAACTCTTTACACCTCATTATGTTTCGTGTGATACGATCTGTTTTTGCGTATTTCGCCTCTTGGTATTGTACCATCGCAGGGTAGAAATGTAAACACGACCCTGTTAAAATTTATCTTTCCTACACACTTTTTTTAGATTTTGGTTCAGACTTCCGATTGCACTTTTAAAAACCTTGTCGTATAATGTAAAATGGTTTGCTTTTGATGCAGACTGAAAGAACGATCATAAAGGAGGCACGGAAATGGCCTTACATAAATTAGGTATTGATATAGGGTCTACCACCGTCAAAATAGCTGTAATCGATGAACAAAATACCCTCATTTTCTCGGATTATGAGCGGCATTTTGCTAATATACGTGAAACATTGACTTCTCTGCTCAAAAAAGCATATGAAAATTTTGGAGAATTAGAAATTGCTCCAATGATCACCGGATCTGGTGGGCTCACGTTAGCGAATCATCTGCAGGTACCTTTTGTGCAGGAGGTTATTGCTGTTTCCACAGCGTTGACTGATTATGCACCTCAAACTGATGTTGCCATCGAATTGGGCGGCGAAGATGCAAAAATTATCTATTTTGAAGGTGGCAATGTGGAACAACGTATGAATGGAATCTGTGCCGGTGGTACAGGTTCATTTATAGACCAGATGGCTTCTTTGTTGCAAACCGATGCCATTGGATTAAACGAGTATGCAAAGGGATATCAGTCACTCTATACGATAGCCGCACGTTGTGGTGTGTTTGCCAAATCAGACATTCAGCCACTGATCAATGATGGGGCTACCAAGGAAGATCTGTCTGCTTCTATCTTTCAGGCAGTAGTCAATCAAACCATCAGCGGCTTGGCCTGCGGCAAACCAATTCGAGGACATGTTGCTTTTTTGGGTGGTCCTCTTCATTTCCTTTCAGAATTAAAGGCTGCATTTATCCGCACATTAAAACTGGATGAGGAACATACCATTGCCCCTGAACACTCTCATCTCTTTGCTGCAATCGGGTCTGCTTTAAACTATCATGCTGATGTATTGACCACTCTGTCAGGAATGATCGATAGACTCTCCGGTGGTATAAAAATGGAATTTGAGGTTGCTCGTATGGAGCCTCTGTTTGCATCAAAAAAGGAGTTTTCTTCTTTTGAAGAACGTCACAATGCCCACTGTGTTGTAACTGCCCCACTGAAAAACTACGAAGGCAATTGCTTTTTAGGTATAGATGCCGGATCCACAACGACAAAGGTTGCACTGGTCGGTGAAGATGGTGCACTTCTTCATTCCTTTTACAGCAATAACAATGGAAGTCCATTAGCTACCACGATACGTGCCATCAAGGAAATCTATCATTTGCTGCCTCCCAGTGCCAACATCGTCCACTCCTGTTCCACAGGATATGGTGAGGCCTTGATCAAGGCTGCACTCATGCTTGATGAGGGTGAGGTTGAGACAGTTGCCCACTACTATGCTGCTGCTTTCTTTGAACCTGAGGTTGACTGTATCCTCGACATCGGCGGGCAGGATATGAAATGTATCAAGATCAAGAACCATACAGTTGACAGTGTCCAATTGAATGAGGCCTGTTCCTCGGGCTGTGGTTCCTTTATCGAAACCTTTGCAAAATCCCTGAATTACAGTGTAGAGGATTTTGCTCAGGCTGCTCTTTTTGCAAAGCATCCAATTGACCTCGGAACCCGTTGTACCGTTTTTATGAATTCCAAGGTAAAACAGGCTCAAAAGGAAGGTGCCGGTGTAGATGACATTTCTGCCGGTCTTGCATACTCTGTCATAAAAAATGCGTTATTTAAGGTTATTAAGGTTTCCGATGCCTCTCAACTTGGATCAAAAATCGTTGTGCAGGGCGGAACCTTCTATAATGATGCCGTTCTTCGCAGTTTTGAGAAAATAGCAGGATGTGATGTGATCCGCCCTGATATTGCCGGAATCATGGGAGCCTTTGGTGCCGCCTTGATTGCACGTGAACGTCATACCAAGGATTATGTATCCACAATGCTCTCCATTGAGAAAATAAATACGCTGGAATTTACTACAAGTATGGCAAAATGTAAGGGTTGTATCAATCATTGTCGACTCACAGTGAATAAATTTACCGGAGGACGTCAATACATTTCCGGAAATCGTTGTGAACGTGGAATCGGAAAGATTAAAAACGAGAATCATGTTCCAAACCTGTTTGAATATAAAGAGCAACGACTCTTTTCCTATGAACCGCTACCGATCAATGAGGCACCTCGTGGCAGGATTGGTGTACCAAGAGCATTGAATATGTATGAGAATTATCCGTTCTGGTTCACATTCCTGACTGCCCTCGGGTATCAGGTTGTACTATCTCCGGCTTCAACACATAAAATCTATGAACTTGGAATTGAGTCTATTCCGAGTGAATCGGAATGTTACCCTGCCAAACTGGTACATGGGCATATTGCATGGCTGATTGGTCAAGGGGTTCCGGCTATATTTTATCCCTCTTTGTTTTATGAACGCAATGAGACTCCGGAAGCCAACAACCATTATAATTGTCCAATCGTCACCTCCTATCCTGAGAATATTAAAAATAATATGGATGAATTCCATTACGGAACGGTAAAACTGATCAATCCATTTATGTCCTTCCGTGACGAAGTGGTGATTGCAGAACGTCTGGTCGAAGCTTTTCCCGATATTGCAGATACTGAGATCGTTGCGGCTGTGCATGAAGGCTGGCTGGAACAGGAACGTGCACATCTGGATATCCAGAAAAAAGGGGAAGAGGTTCTTAACTATCTCGATCAAACAGGCAAACGCGGCATTGTTTTGGCCGGCAGACCATATCACATTGATCCTGAGATTAATCACGGCATTCCCGAGCTGATCAATTCCTATGATGTTGCGGTATTGACTGAAGATTCAGTTGCACATCTTGCACCTGTGGATCGTCCTCTTCGTGTATCGGATCAATGGATGTATCACTCCAGATTGTATAATGCTGCAAACTTCGTAAAGATGCGCGATAATCTGGAACTGGTTCAACTGAATTCGTTTGGCTGTGGTCTGGATGCTGTTACAACCGATCAGGTTTCGGAGATTCTGACCGGCTCAGATAAAATCTATACCTGTCTGAAAATTGATGAAGTCAACAATCTAGGAGCAGCACGCATTCGTATACGCTCTCTGCTTTCGGCGATCAAGGTACGTGAACGAAAGCATATTCAACGCGAGATTCATTCATCTGCATACCATCGTCAATTCTTTACTGAGGAGATGCGAATAACCCATACCATTTTGTGTCCTCAAATGTCTCCGATTCATTTTGATGTTATGCAGCCTGCATTTGAAGCTTCCGGATATCATTTTGTATTATTACAGAATACCACAAAAGAAGCCATCAATATCGGCTTAAAATATGTAAATAATGATGCCTGCTATCCCTCTCTGCTGGTGGTCGGCCAGATCATGGAAGCAATCCTTTCCGGCGAGTATGATCTGGATCATACCGCTGTTATGATGTCGCAGACCGGTGGTGGTTGTCGTGCTACCAATTATATCTCATTTATCAGACGTGCACTTGCAATGGCAGGGCATCCACAAATCCCCGTCATTTCATTAAGTTTTGTAGGTCTGGAGCATAATTCCGGCTTTCGAATCACGCCTAAACTGTTAAGTCGTGCACTTTGTGCTGTTGAGTTTGGAGATATATTCATGCACTGTCTGTATCGTATGAGACCCTATGAGAAAGTTCCCGGTTCTGCAGATGCTCTCCATATGAAATGGCAGGAAAAGTGCCGTAAATTTGTAGGTGGAAAACAATTCAGTTTACTAAAATATGGCAGGATGTGCAGACAGATCATTCGTGATTTTGATGCTCTCCCCATTGATGAGACTTTAAAGAAACCTCGTGTGGGCATTGTCGGTGAAATTCTTGTAAAGTTTTCCCCGACTGCAAACAATGATCTGGTTAATCTGTTGGAATCAGAGGGTGCTGAAGCCGTTGTTCCCGAGCTGATTGATTTCTTACTGTACTGTTTTTACAATCAGATCTACAAGGCTGAAAACTTTGGAACCGAAAAAAAGGATGCCCGTAACAGCAAAATTTATATCTGGGCATTGGAACGTTTCCGCGTTTCTGCAACAAAAGCATATCAGAAAAGCAAACATTTCAGTCCTACTTCAACGATCTATGAGACATCTAAGCATGCCTCCTCTACTGTTTCCATTGGAAATCAGACCGGTGAGGGCTGGTTTTTAACCGGAGAAATGATCGAATTGATACATGCAGGAGTAAACAATATTGTTTGTGCACAGCCATTTGGCTGTCTGCCCAATCATGTTGTTGGCAAGGGTGTCATCAAGGAGCTGAGACGTAACTATCCGAAATCCAATGTCGTTGCGATTGATTATGATCCCGGTGCCAGTGAAGTCAATCAATTGAACCGCATCAAGCTGATGCTGTCCACTGCACACAAAAATCTATAGCGTCACACAACTGATTGATCAAAAAAACATCTGCCCTAACCGGCAGATGTTTGTAAGTATGAAGCAATGTGTTTGAGCAAATCTCTAAAATCCTTCACATAATGCTCTATCTGATCTGATATATATTGGTTATCCTCCTGAATGCAGGCCTGTTCCAATCTGTCAGCACGTTCTGATAGTTCAAGTGCTCCGATTCCTTTACAGGCACTGAACATTGCATGTGTCAGGATTCTGAACCGCATTCTGTCATAATGTTCATAATTTCTCTCCAAATCTGTAATCATCTCTTTCATGTCATTTAAGAAATTCTTAAGCAATGTAAAGTACATCTCCTTGTTATCCCCGATATACTTTGCAGCCAATCCTTCATCAATTCCTTCAATATCGAGACCGGCAGACATATGTAACACTTCTTGTGGTTCTTCTTTTGGTAAGCCGATCATACTGGCTCTGTTCCATAACCACCTCGTCAAAATATCACTTAATTCCTTGATAGATACCGGCTTTGATAAGAAATCATTAAATCTGACCTTTAAAAATTCCGAAAGATTTTCCTCGATATTGGTTGCTGAACAAAACACAATCGGAACCTGACTGAAATAGTCTCCCTCCAGACTCCTGATTTGTTTTGCAGTCTCGATCCCATCCATATTAGGCATCAGATGGTCAATAAACAACATATCATATCGCTTTCCTTCTGTTAACAAATGAATGGCTTCACTGCCTGAAAAAGCTTTCTCAATATTCATTTGATAAGGCTTCATTGCCCCTTCCAGTAATGCGAGTGCAGATGGGCTGTCATCTACCAGCAGAATCAATGCACCACTCGTCACATCGACTGCCTCAGAAGCATCCATTCCATTTTGATTATCCCTGATTACAGTTTCTTTTGTTGTAACAGGATTGGTATACTCCAAACGATAGATTGTTACAATGTTAGTAAACACCTCTCCGTATGTATCATATTCGTTTTGAATGGTCAGATTGCACCGTCTGCCTGTTGCATGATAGATCCCGGATACTGTAAACACACCTGTATGTGCAGTAAAAAAATCACCGTTTTCTGAGAAATCAAACAAATCTACTAACTTTTTACCAATTACGGATTCCTTCTCATCAATGATAGAGATCATCGCACATTTATTAATAAAGACCACAGTTCCTTCATCATCACATATAACCACGGGTTCATGATGATTGGATTCTAATACTTCTTCGTAATCCTCACGCCGTATGGCAAGTAGCTGATGTCCCAGATATGCCTTCTTTAAACAGAATACAGTAGCCACCATAAAAACAGACTGAAATGGAATAAAAGTAGAATGAGGTATCATACTGGACGCAATCTCCAATAATATTCCTATCACTGTAATCCCACATAATGTATTTACAAGCCGGAATATAAAACGTTCACGTTTTCTGTACCTTCTGCTGCGATAGGAATAAATCATGGAAACAACAAAATAGATATACAACAGACTTAATACTATGATGAAAATGCTTCTGAAAATTGCTTCATACTTCGATATCACATGAAGTGCTACAACATGCTGTATTCCACCCTGCAGCATAATATCAACAATATAAAAAATAATTCCAAAATAAAGAATGACAGATGTATACAGCTCTGTTTTTTTACGTTCTGTATCCAGAAGATATGCAAGCAGACAAACTGTAATTCCGATAAATGCCACATTACTGCACCACGCAACGGCATTTAAACATCCACGGGCGACACTTGGCTTCATAACCATCATACCGGAAAAGCAGATATTATTAATCATTCCATTGAGACATAAATAGAAAAACAATCTGGTATTGATATCCCTGACTTCAATACTCCTAAGGATATCTCTACCTTGAGAAACGATCATAACACTTGTACACAACAATATTCCGCATACAATTATAGATATCATCCGTTGTTCCTCCTCTGCTGATCTAACTCTGATGCAGCATGTTGATAAAATCACTCTCTGAGATAATGGGTATGCCTAACTCCTTGGCTTTTTTGTTCTTGGAAGACTGAGATGTCATATCATTGTTGATCAAATAATTTGTTTTTGCCGTCACAGAACCTGTTGTCTTTCCACCGGCCTTCTCAATCACTTCTTTCAGTTCATCGCGATTTTGAAACTGTTCCACACTTCCGGTAATCACAAAGGTCAGATTGTGAAGTGATTGTACACTACTATTTTCCTCTGGTATCTCAATCATCAGTTCTTCACACAGGTGTTCAAATTCCTCAAGATGTGTTGGATTATGATAATAATCGACCACCGCACTGGCAATTACCTCTCCCACCTTATCGATCATACTAAGTTCCTCAACCGTCGCTTGCTTGAGGCGTTCTATGTCATAATGCAGTTCCTTACATATCATTTTAGCATTCGCCAAACCGACATTCAAGATGCCGACTCCATAAACCACTCTGGGTAATGTCGTTTTTCGTGCTTTATCAATGCTGTTCATCAGATTCTCATAAGATTTTTCTCCAAAACCTTCTGTTGCAATGATCTGTTCACGATGCTTGAAAAGCTTAAATACATCGGCAAATTCATGAATCAGTCCCATACCAATGAATTTCTCCAGGGTTGCCTCTGATAATCCGTCTATATTCAAGGCATTTCTGCTGACTAACAGTGTAAATGCCTTGATTTTCTTTGCAGGACAGTTCGGATTGATACAATAAAGCGTCTGTACATCTGACACCTGTTTGATCTGTGTTTCTCCACAGCATGCCGGACAGCGCTCAGGGATATCTATCGATCCGCTTCGGGTCAGATTGTCTGCGATCTGCGGAATGATCATGTTCGCCTTATAAACTGTTATCTCGTCCCCGATTCCAAGCTCCAATGCCCTCATAATGCTAATATTATGAACCGATGCCCGACTAACAGTTGTCCCCTCTAATTCTACAGGCTCAAAGATTGCTACAGGATTAATCAAACCTGTTCTGCTCGGACTCCATTCAATTTCCAACAGAGTCGTTTCTCGCAATTCATCCTGCCATTTAAATGCAATGGCATCACGGGGAAATTTTGCTGTTCTCCCAAGCGATCTACCATACTCCATATCCTCATACTGAAGCACCAATCCATCAGATGGAACTTCATTCTCTGCGATTCTGTCAGCAAAATCCTGTATCGTATCAAGTATTGTCTTTTCAGAAACAAGATGATGTTCTACAACTGTAAAGCCCTGTGATTCCATAAACACAAACTGCTCATTTCTGGAATTATGAAACTCTACTCCATCAGCCTTTACAAGGGCAAAAGCATAAAACTGTACATTCCTCTGTGCTGTGATCTCATTGTTCAACTGTCTGACTGAACCACTGCAAAGATTTCTGGGATTCTTATACTTTGCCTCAGTTTCCTCTATCTCTTCATTGATCTCTTCAAAATCGTGATAAGTAATCACCGCCTCACCTCGCAAGATCATTTCACCTGAATAGGGAATGTGTAACGGAAGATTTTTAAATACCTTTGCGTTATTTGTTACAACTTCGCCAATCTCTCCGTTGCCTCTGGTAACCGCCTTATATAATTCTCCGTTGCGATAGGTCAGAACGATCGTCAAGCCATCCAGTTTCCATGATAACAGTGCTTCTCTTCCATTCAGCCACTCTCTCAGTTCCTCTCTGTTCTTGGTTTTGTCCAGAGAAAGCATAGGACTCTCATGTTGTTCCTTAGGTAATCCGTCTACTGCCTCATATCCAATCTGTATGCTGGGACTGTCTGACAGAATCATCCCTGTCTGTTTCTCCAACTCCTGCAATTCATCATACAGTTTATCGTATTCCAGATTGCTCATAATCTCAGTATCTTCCTGATAATAAGCCTTGGAAGCCTGTTGCAGGATTTCGATCAGTTCACGCATTCTGTCCGGTGCTACTTTTTCATTTTTCATGATGATAACTCCATATCTGCTGATTCTATTTGTAAAGATTTTTTTAGTATCTTCAATTCATCCTGTGTTAATTCTCTATGGCATCCAACCTTCAACGGTTCTAACCGGATGTTCATGATACGCACTCGCTTTAGTTTCATCACCTTATAACCCAGTTCATCACACATACGTCGAATCTGCCTGTTCAAACCCTGCGTCAAGATAATGCGAAAGGATGTCTCATTTAATATCTCCACACTACATCTTCTCGTTGTCACATCCAACTCCGGCAGATAAACGCCCTTTTTCATGCTGTCTATAAACATCTGTGTAATCGGTCGATCCAATGATACAATGTATTCCTTTTCATGTCTGTTGGCTGCACGCATCATTCTCTGTATCATATCTCCGTCATTGGTCATGATCATCAGACCCTCTGACTCCTTATCAAGTCTGCCACTGTAAGTGATTCTGACCGGATAATGTAAATAATCTATGATATTATTCTTTTCCCGTTTTTCAGAGGTACACACGATCCCACGTGGCTTGTAGAATGCCAGATAAACCTTTTCATCCTTCGTAGAAATCATTTTCTGATCAATCATGACAGACTGATCCTTATGAATCTTCATCCCCTGTACCGCCTGTATTCCGTCCACATTGACTCTCCCGCTCTCGATCAGACGATCCGCTTCTCGTCTTGAACAATAGCCCGTCTCAGCAATGTACTTATTTAGCCGTATCAATTCGTCCTGTATCTGTTCCATGAAGATTCCCCATTCTCTCCCCTAGCTCTCCCCTAACTCTCCCCTAATTTTAGCATGAATATAGGGGTTTCACAATCCGAATTTATCACGTAGATTTTAGAACTCTTTTCCATGATTCTCATAAGATAACATAAAAAGGATATCACCTACATGTTAACAGATTCACTAGGACGTCCTATTACAAATGATACCGATTCTCTGACTGTAGGACCGGATGGTCCCGGCCTGATCGAAGATGTACAGCTAATCGATAAAATTGCACACTTTGACAGAGAGAGGGTGCCCGAACGTGTTGTTCATGCGAAGGGCGCCGGAGCTTTTGGTCAATTTACCACCTATCAATGTATGAGCCAATACACCTTTGCAGATTTTCTTCAGGGAGCAAATCATACAACAAAAGTATTTGTACGTTTTTCAACCGTCATCGGTTCCAAAGGCTCTGCAGACACCGTTCGCGACCCACGTGGTTTTGCCGTCAAATTCTATACGAATCAGGGGATTTATGATCTTGTAGGAAACAATCTGCCAGTCTTCTTCATACGTGATGCCATTCAGTTTCCGGACGTTATCCACTCGCTGAAACCGGCACCCAATACCAACCTGCGAGATCCCGAACGCTTCTGGGATTTTATATCCCTGACACCGGAATCTACCCATATGATAGCATGGCTCTATTCTGACAGAGGAACAATTAAGGATTATGCTCACGTAGATGGATTTGGGGTAAATACTTACATTTGGATTAATGCAAAAGGAGAACGCTGCTATATTAAATATCATTGGAAGACCATGCAGGGAATCGAGACCATAACGCGCCAGGAGGCAGAACGTCTGGCAGGCACGGATCCTGATATTGCAGTCCGAAACCTGTATGAAGCGATTAAATGTGGCAAATATCCCCGTTATGAGTTATGTGTGCAGATCATGCAACCAAGTGATCTGGATACATTGCCGTTTGATCCTCTGGATGATACAAAAACTTGGCCGGAAGATCAGTTTCCTCTGATCAGAGTCGGAATGATGACACTGAATCAAAACCCCGAGAATTTCTTTGCAGAAGTGGAACAGTCCGCTTTCTGTCCCGGAAACATCGTACCCGGAATCGCACTTTCTGCTGATAAAATGTTACAGGGACGTTCCTTCTCTTACCTCGATACCCAACGGTATCGTATTGGTGCAAACTTTGCTCAGTTACCGGTAAATCGGTCTATATCACCGGTTGATAACAACCAGCGAGATGGCAACATGACCTATCTGTTCAATCCGGAGTCTGTTAATTATTCTCCAAACTCATTAAACCACAATCGTCCATGTCCAGCAGCTCTTCCGGAAGCAAAACCAGAATACGTTGAGGGGTATATTGGAAGAACACCGATTGCAAAGCAAAATGATTTCTATCAGGCCGGTCAACAGTTTATGTCTTATTCACATGAAGAACGTGCTCATCTGGCCGACAATATTGCTGTAGAACTTTGTACATGCAAAAAAGATATTATTCAACGAGTGATCAACAACTTTGCAAAAGCTTCTCAGGAATGGGCTGCCATGGTACTTCGTGCTATGCGGATGTATAAACCTAATCTGTAGGTGATAAAAATCAAACAGAAAGGACTTAGGAATGATACAATATCCTAAGTCCTTTTTGTGAAACTGTTTAACATATACTATTCTATTATCCCAGCCAATATCTTCACGCAGTTCTCTATCCCGAGCGTACTGCTGTCAAGACAGATGTCAAAATGTGTGCCGTCTCCCCATTTATATCCTGAATGCGTTGTATAAAAACCACTTCTTCTTTTATCTGTCTTTTTCAGAGTCTCCACTGCTTCCTCTCTGGTCAGCTTCTCATTCTCAATCGCTCGATTAATGCGATATTCTGTATCTGCATGGATAAACACCTTGAGACAATCTGGATGATCCTTTAGGATATACCCCGCACATCTGCCTACGATCACACAAGGTCCGTTCGACACAACTTCCTCTATGATATTCTTTTCTTCGTAAAACAAACGATCAACAAGAGGCATATTGTTAATATTACGTGTAGATCCGCCGATTGCCGTTTGAGACAGATTGAATATGATGCTATTAGGTCCCGTCTCCTCCAGTTCAGAAATATAGATGTGTGGAATATCCAGTTTCTTCGCCGCCATCACCAAAATATTGTGGTCATACAGTTTAAAATCTAAAGTCTTTGCAAGTCTGCGTCCTATTTCATTACCACCGCTACAGTATTGTCGTTCTATCGTCACATATTGATACATTTCTATCACCCCTTTCCTAATAGATATACCTTCTATATACTAATTATAACAAATTAGGGAAGAAATGAATACAAAAAATCCGAAAGGTTTACCCTTCCGGATTCGTTGACTCATATCATAAAGCTATGTGACTATACAATGCCCTGCGCGGTCATAGCCGACGCCACCTTCAGGAAGCCTGCAATATTCGCACCTGCCACGTAGTTGCCTTCCATACCATACTTCTTAGCTGCATCATCAAGATTGTGGAATATGTTGACCATGATTGTCTTAAGCTTAGCATCAACCTCTTCAAATGTCCAACTCAATCTCTCTGAGTTCTGGCTCATTTCCAGTGCACTTGTAGCAACACCGCCTGCATTAGCAGCCTTGCCCGGTACAAACCATACACCATTCTCCTGCAAGTACTGTGTAGCTTCTAGGGTGGTAGGCATATTGGCTCCCTCACAAACAGCTTTCACACCATTTGCTACGAGTGTCTTGGCATCGTCCAGATTCAACTCATTCTGTGTTGCACAAGGCAGAGCAACATCTACCTTGACTGTCCAAACGCCCTTGCCTTCATGATACTGAGCACTCTTTCTTGCTGCTGCATACTCTGTCAGTCTTGCACGTTTTACTTCCTTAACTTCCTTCAGGAGTGCTACATCGATTCCCTCCGGATCATAGATCCATCCTGTTGAATCAGATACCGTCACCACCTTGGCACCTAACTGTTCAGCCTTCTGTGTAGCATAGATTGCCACGTTGCCTGATCCCGAAACAGAAACTGTCTTGCCCTTGATATCTGAACCATTGCACTTTAACATTTCCTCTGTTAAGTATAACAGACCATAGCCTGTTGCTTCGGTTCTTGCAAGTGAACCACCATAAGTAAGTCCCTTTCCTGTTAAAACGCCTTCATATAAACCACGGATTCTCTTGTACTGTCCGAATAAGTAACCGATTTCCCTAGCACCTGTTCCGATATCACCGGCAGGCACATCTGTATCAGCACCAATATATTTACAAAGTTCTGTCATAAAGCTCTGGCAAAATGCCATTACTTCTCTATCTGATTTACCCTTAGGATCAAAATCAGAACCACCCTTACCACCACCGATCGGAAGTCCTGTCAAGGAATTCTTGAAGATCTGCTCAAAACCTAAGAATTTAATGATACCCAGATTGACTGAAGGATGAAGTCTGAGACCTCCCTTATATGGTCCGATCGCTGAGTTAAACTGTACACGGAAACCATTGTTTACCTGTACCTGTCCCTTGTCATCTACCCAAGGTACTCTGAACAATAACTGTCTCTCCGGTGTAACAATCCTTTCAAGTAATGCATCCTTTTTGTACGCTTCCTCGTTTGCTTCAATCACGACTCTCAGTGATTCCAAAACCTCTTTGACTGCCTGGTGGAATTCCGGCTGTGACGGATTCTTCTCTACCACCATACTGAA
>CAZVYQ010000047.1:0-19185 GCA_964631375.1 uncultured Lachnospiraceae bacterium
CACTCACACCCATCAATCCTACAAAATGCCACATTAATGCTGCTTGATAAGCCCAATATGACCAGACAATACATTGACGCTTACTTTGCAGAACATCATTTTGAACCCGGACAGCTCATTGAGGTGACAACTATGGATCTGCTTATCGATTTTGCAAAGATTGGTCTGGGTGTGGCTTGTGTCATCAAAGACTTTGTAAAAAAAGAACTCGAATCCAAAGAATTGATTCAAGTTCCTTTAAAAGTATCCATACCAAAACGTAGTATTGGTTTTGCCATTCCAAAATCGAGTGTTGCTGCCGGTGCTACTGAGCGTTTTGCCTCATTCATTGCAGAACACACCCAAAAATGACCTCTTTATTTTAACCCCCAATAACCTAAGTATGCATTCATTGCTCTCTGCTGTTCCTGTTTATAAGCCTCTGTGAATACAGCAGTCTGATTAGATGCTTGAGCCTGCATCATGGAGTAATATTGTGCCAGCTGCATTGCTTGTGCTGCTTTTACTGCGTTATACTGTGCAACTGCATTTGCCTGTGTCGCAGCTGCTCCGTTTGCAACCATCTGTACCTGAGCTGCCTGTAATGCCTGTGCATTGGCTATTGCGTTATACTGTGCCTGCAATGCCGCCTGAACCGCTTGCACCTGTGCTGCCTGTAATGCCTGTATTTGGGCTGCCTGCACTGCCTGTGCCTGTAGGGTCTGTTGATACAAGGCAGACTGATATTGTGCTGCTAATGCTGCATTATACTGATTGATTGCTGCTTGCTGCATTTCAGCGTAAGTCGCTGCCTTTGCAGGTGTTGTAACGAAACAAGTGATCGCAAATACCGCTACGATTGTCAAAGAAAATCTAATTATTTTATTCATATGTAAGTTCCTCCGTTTCTGTTGTATCCTTCTCAAATTATAATACCTATGATTTCAGATCACAAGTTACTTCACAGGAAATTCACAAGAGTCAACTATTTTAGCCCCCAATAACGTAGATATGCTTCCGTGGCTTTTTGTAGTTCTGCTCTGTAGTCTACTGTGTAGCCAAAGATATAATTATCTTTATTGGCATGTGCCAAAGAATAGATATTGTCAAGTTGAATATTGCGGGCATCCTTCAGAGCATTATACTGATAGATTGCGTTTGCCTGATGATAGATTTGTGCATTCATTGCCATTTGGTATTGCATGTATTGTTCTGCCTGTACCTGTGCATTTTGAAGACCTTGTGTATGCAGCATCTGCGCCTGTATATATTGCGCCTGAAGAAGATTTGCCTGTAAGAGTTGTATTTGCAATGCTTGCTGGTATTGAGCCTGCAAAAGAAGAACTTGCTGATATTGTTCCTGAAACTGCAGGGCTTGTTCTTCGGGAGTTTCAGCATGAACCTTTTCTGTCATGACTGGTGAGAATGCAATCAATATCGCTATAATAAATAATTTCAATGATGCTTTAAGTATATGATTTTTCATTTTTTTGTATCCTCTCATAAAATTGGATTGAATTATAATCTATAAATATATTTTAGTCGAAATATGTCGAAACTGCAATCTAATCTATGTGATAGATATATAGAATGTGGAAGTGGATGCAACTGAAAAGAGAGGCTTTGCCTCAGATTTAGATGAGCTACGTGGAAGTGGATGCAACTGAAAAGAGAGGCTTTGCCTCTCTTTTCAGTTGCCGCCCTTACGGGCGGCTATATAAATACAAGAAGACAGCCCTTTTCATGCAAGCATGAAAAGGGCTGTCTTCTTGTATTTATGCATCCTCTTCCACTATCGGATTAGTTGTTGATGAATTTGCTTTCTTCGTTGTTCCAGCTGTAGAGTTTGCGGATTTCTTTTCCTACTGCTTCTGAAGGATGTTCTGTTGCGAGTTTCTTCATGGCTTTGAAGTGTGCCTGACCGCCTGCTGGTGACATATCTAAGAGGAACTCTTTTGCAAAGGAGCCATCTTGAATATCAGATAGAATCTTCTTCATGGTCTTCTTGGTTTCTTCTGTGATGATCTTAGGGCCAGTGATGTAATCACCATACTCTGCTGTGTTGGAGATTGAGTATCTCATTCCTTCAAAACCTGACTGATAGATCAGATCTACGATCAGTTTCATCTCATGGATACACTCAAAGTATGCATTTCTTGGATCATAACCTGCTTCTACAAGAGTCTCAAAGCCAGCCTGCATCAATGCACATACACCACCGCAAAGAACTGCCTGCTCACCAAAGAGGTCTGTCTCTGTCTCTGTTCTGAAGGTAGTTTCCAAAACGCCTGCTCTTGCTCCACCAATTGCAAGACCATATGCAAGTGCTTTATCAAGTGCCTTGCCTGTTGCATCCTGATGTACAGCTACGAGACACGGAACACCTTTACCTGCCTGATACTCGCTTCTTACGGTATGTCCCGGGCCCTTAGGTGCGATCATTGTAACATCAACATCCTTAGGCGGGATAATCTGGTTGAAGTGAATTGCAAAACCATGTGCAAACATCAGCATATTGCCCGCTTCCAGATTCGGCTCGATGTCCTTTTTGTACATTGCCGCCTGTTTTTCATCATTAATTAAAATCATGATAATATCAGCTTTTTTTGCAGCTTCTGCAGCTGTATATACTTGAAAACCCTGTGCTTCTGCTTTAGCCCAGGATTTAGAGCCTTCGTAAAGACCGATAATGACGTTGCAGCCTGATTCCTTTGCATTTAATGCGTGTGCATGTCCTTGGCTACCATAACCAATGACTGCGATTGTCTTTCCTTCCAGTAATGAAAGATTACAATCTTCCTGGTAATAAATATTTGCCATTTCTACTTCCTCCTATGAAATATGATTTATTGGTAGTAATAACTACTAATCAAAATTAATGACACCCTCGCTTCCACGAGATAGTCCAGCGATTCCGGTTCTGGCAAGCTCCAGTATCTGATGTCCGTTTAACAGACTGATAAACGCTTCGATTTTTGCCTGATTACCGGTCAATTCGATGATCAGAGAGTCAATGGCAACATCTACGATCTTGGCTCTGAATATATCAGCCAAAGCAATAATGCTCTGTCTCTGGTCTGCATCGGCCTGAACCTTCAGCATAATCAATTCTCTGTACACTGACTCATCCGGCTTTAACTCTTTGATGTTCCGTACATCTACAAGCTTTGATACCTGTTTTTCAATCTGATCAAGAATATCCTCATCGCCTGATGTCACAATCGTAATACGCGTAAATCTTGGATCAGCGGTAACACCTGCTGTAATACTTTCAATATTGTATCCACGGCGACTAAACAGACCGGATATACGACTCAGTACACCCGATGTATTATCAACAATCAACTGAAATACTTTTTTCTGCATCATATAACTCCTTTGCTATCCGATCATTTTCTGCCCTTTAAACGTATGAAACGATTAAAATCAATTCTAGCAATATTCGTTTAGAATGTCAATGTATGCTTCGCGTTCATATTAAATATAACCGATGGTTATATCACGCTTCTGTCTCACTGCATTTTGGTAATGCAAGTGTTCCTGTTCTTGCAATTTCCACTATACTTACCGATTTTAACATTTGGATTAACAGAGCAGTTCTTTCCGGTGTATCACACATTTGTATCAGCATATAATTCTTAGACATGTCTTCAATGGATGCCCTCAGTACATCACAGATCTCCATAATGTCCTTTCGATTTGATTTATTATATCTTACCTTGACCATCAACAATTCTCTGCTGATGCTGGCCTCCTCATCAAATGTTTTAATCTTAATAACATCTATTTTCTTATTCAGTTGTTTCTCAATCTGTTCAATTGTCCTTTTGTCACCAGAGGATACAATTGTAATACAGGAAACATTCGGGTCATCTGTTTCACCAACAGCCAGTGAGTCAATGTTAAAGCACCTTCTGGAAAAAAGGCCGGATACCTTACATAAAACACCTGATCTGTTTTCTACTAAAACTGAGTATATTCTTTTCATTGTTTTCCGCCCTTCTCCTATTTTACCAGATCCATCGGATCAATCATACATTCTAACAGACTCGTTCCTGGTTCATCCAAAAATGATCTGATTTTTATTTGTGCATCAGCCATTGTCTCAATTCTCGTATAATTCACGTCATATGCAGAGGACAGTTTTTCTAAATCCGGACTTCCTGTCAGATCTACGACTGAATAATGATCATGATAAGTATAATGCTGATATTCTCTAACCATTCCAAGGTAATGATTATTAAACACAATAATCTTGATCGGTATATTATGCTGTCTGATTGTGGCCAGCTCCATCATAGACATTTGAAAAGATCCATCTCCGCATACAGCAACCACCTGTTGTTTGTCTCCAAGTGCTTTCTTTGCTCCCATTGCAGCCGGAATGGAATATCCCATTGTCCCCATTCCACCTGATGTCAGGAATCTGCCGTTTTTTACAATATGATATGCACATGACCATATCTGATTTTGTCCAACATCTGCTACATAGATGGCATTGTCATCTAATTCCTCTGAGAGGATTCGAATCAGTCTCTCCGGATCTACATAATTACGATCAGGCTTTCGATTGATACTCATCGTTTCACGATACAGATCCAGAGTATTAACCCACAGATCATGTTCACATGTAAACTGCTGTTTATCAATTGCCCGAAAGATATGTTTGATATCACCAACCAACGGAATGGTCGGGCCTACATTTTTGCCGATCTCTGCAGGATCCACATCTATGTGAATCATAACCTTGTTTTCTGTAATCAAATCCGGCTGTGACATTGCTCTGTCTGCGACTCTTGCCCCTACAACTATCAGTAAATCCGATTCATTCATGGCACGATTTGCATATGGCTTCCCATTATTACCTACCATTCCATAATACATAGAGTGCTCTGTCGGCATGGCACCAATCCCCATCATCGTTGAGACAACCGGTATCTTGTACTTTTCAGAGAAATCACGCAGTTCCTTTTCCGCCTGGCTCAACAAAACTCCACCACCTGCACAGATAATCGGTCTTTCTGCCTTTTCCAGTTCCTTTACAACCTTCTTGATCTGTACAATATTACCCTCAATGGTAGGTTTATAGGTTCTCAGAGAAACCTCCTCAGGGTATTTAAACTTTGAAATAAATGCATTTTGAATATCAATTGGTACATCAATCAAGACCGGGCCTTTTCTGCCGGTAGAAGCAATATGAAATGCTTCCTTAAAAATCCTTGGAATATCTTCCACATTCTTGACGAGATAACTGTATTTTACAAAAGACTCTGCAGCTCCGGTGATATCTGCCTCTTGAAACACATCGCTCCCAAGTAGTGAGGATTTGACCTGACCAGTAATACATACTAATGGAATACTGTCTGCAAATGCAGTTGCAATTCCAGTGATCAGGTTTGTTGCACCCGGTCCTGAGGTAGCTACACAGACACCGACTTCTCCTGTTACTCTTGCATATCCGCTTGCAGCATGACCTGCATTCTGTTCCGTACGTACCAGGATACTCTCAATATCTGAATTTAATATGCTATTGAAAAATGGACATATCGCAACGCCCGGATATCCAAACAATGCTCTGACACCCTCATTTTCCAAGCATTTTACCATTGCATCTGCACCTATCATGTCAATTACCCTCCTGTATCATGATCTTATCGTCTTCCAAACAATTTTGCCAAAGGACTGACTACAGACTGCAGATCCTTGATGGCCTTATTTAAGCTTTCAATATCAATTGCCTCAATCTTACCGATTGCCGTTGCCATGTTTTCTTCACTGGATACAACCAGGGAATCTACATCCTCCATCATTCCTGTAATATCTGTCTTAGCCAATTCTTCTGTAACAGTATCCAGATTAGCCAGAACTCCGGATGCCTGCTGCATCAATGTATTTGTCTGTTCAATCACTCCATTGGAATCATGGATCAGTTTGTTAATGGTCGGTACATAGGAAATGATACCAATGGACATACATACAATGATCATGACAAGGAATACTGTAAAGAACTGCGTAAATCTCAACTGAGTCCTTACATATCTCATTTGTTTTTCATTATCATCCCTGATATCCTGCAATAGCTTTGCTACCACTCGAAAATCTGTATCCTTGAGTGAATCTAGCTGTGCCTGATCCTCTGCCTCTTCAAGTTCCTTTTTAGAAAGCTTCTTTTCAGACTTTTTGTCAACGATTCTTTCTGCCATAGCTTCAATCGGAGCTTTGATCTCCGTCTGCTCTACATTTACCTCTGTTTTCTGTTCAGCCTGTTGTTCCTCTGTTATAGATGTGTTTTCTGTTACATCGACTGTTGTCTCTGCCTTTTTCGCTCTTGCCATTTTGTATACCCTCCGTTTCTTTCGTGAAAAGTTTGGATTACAGTAATCCCAGCAGCCTCTGTGCCAGTTTGACGGCATCTGCGGCATCCCTGGAATAACCCTGTGCTCCTATTTCATCGGCGTACTCCTGTGTGATTACAGCACCGCCTATGATGATCTTTGCATCAACTCCCTGTTCCTTCGCATAGGTAACAACATGACGCATCTCCTGCATCGTAGTGGTCATCAGTGCAGACAGGGCAATGATCTGAGCCTGATGCTCCTTTGCAGCTTCTATGATTCTTTCCTTAGATACATCCTTTCCCAGATCTACTACCTGAAAGCCATGATTCTTTAGCATCAGTGCTACCAGATTTTTACCAATGTCATGAATATCTCCGGCAACAGTCGCTATGATGATCGTAGGCATCTGTTCTCCTTGATTTTCTGCAGCCAACATCGGTTCCAAATATTCAATTGCCTTTCGCATCGTTTCTGCACTTGCAATCAACTGCGGCAGAAAATACTTTCCCTTTTCAAACAGGTCACCGACTTCATTGATCGCAGGCATTAGGAGTTGATTTAAGATCTCTTGTGGCTGTAATCCCTCATTGACACCTGCCTTGGTCAGATCTACGATGGTATTCTGTCTGCCCTTTAATATGCCTTGATAAATCTGGTTTTTAACAACAGTCATTTGATTCTCTGTTTCTGTACTTCCTGCTCCCTCCTTGACTTCGGCTTTGTTTTTCCTTGCCTGTTCAACACCTGTATTGCAGGTTTTATATGCGATGGTTCCCATTGGAGCCATATCCGGATACTTTTCCTTCAAATCATTGATATAATCAATGTATCTGATATCTGCACCTTCTTTACTTAATAACAGATCTGCCGCTAAAGCATTGCTGACCAACAGCCTCTGTGACGGATTCGCAATCGCCATCGTCAGTCCTGCCTGTATCGCCATCGTCAAAAAACTACTGTTGATATTGGCTCTCTCCGGAAGTCCGAATGAAATATTAGACAATCCAACAATGGTCGGCAGTCCAAGTTCTTCTTTACAGTAACGAATGGTTTCTAATGTCTCCAGTCCTGCCTGTTGATTCGCTCCGACTGTCTGTACCAAACCGTCTACAATGATATCTTCCTTTTTTAGGCCAAGCTCCAGAGCGCGTTCCATAATTGTATGGATGATCTGTTTCTTTTCCTGCAGATTCTTTGGAAGTCCCTCATCTGATAATGGCAGTAGTATAAACATTGCTCCGTACTTTGCTGCCATGGGAAGCAAATGATCAAACTTCACCTTTTCCAGTGATATAGAATTGATTAATGCTCTGCCGGGATATCTTCTGAGTGCCTGTTCCATCACATCAATATGGCTGGAATCAATGACGAGTGGCAGGCTGACCGTCTGCGTGACCTCCTCGATGGCTTTTAACATCATTTCCCTTTCATCAATACCGCTCATTCCCATATTGATGTCTAAAAAGGAAGCTCCCTGCTCCTCTTGTTCGGATGCAAAATCATTGACCATATCAAAGGAATGATTACGCAGCTGTTCCTGTAATGCTTTTTTGCCTGTTGGATTGATCCGTTCACCAACAATCATAAAAGGACTGTTTAGATCAAAGATCTTTAAGCTGCGTTCTGAAGCCAAATATCGTTTATGGGTCTTCAACAGATTGCTTTGGTCATGTAGTGCCATAGATAATTGATCTTGATGCGATTTTATCTCATCACACATTGCTCTGATATAATCAGGAGAGGTTCCGCAGCACCCACCTAAGATCGTAGCACCTGCATCGATCAAAGTCAGGATCCCCTCTGCGAATTCATCGGTCGGCATATCATAGTAGGTCGATCCGTCCTGTGCAAGCTTTGGCATTCCTGCATTCGGTTTTGCAATGATTGGTATCACCGCAACCTCACTCATGGCACGGATTCCTTCAGCCATCTTATCCGGTCCAGTAGAACAGTTGGCTCCGACAGCATCGGCTCCCAGGCTTTGCAAAACTGCCATTGCAACCTCTGGTCTGGTTCCATACAGTGCCTTTCCATCTGCTTCAAAAGTCATGGACACCAATACAGGTATATTAGGGCACACTTCCTTTGCGGCAATCAGACCTGCTCTGCATTCCTGCAAACTCATCATGGTTTCAATGATAATCATGTCAACACCGGCAGCAGTCACGTATCGAAGCTGTTCCTTATATACCTCTACCAACATTTCAAAATCCAATTTCCCCATAGGCATCAATTGTTGTCCTGTCATAGACAGATCTGCCGCTACATAGGCTTTTTTACCCTGATGAAGATTTTGATAGTCGTCTACAGCCCTTCTTGACAGACTGACCAGTTCATGATTGATCCGTTCGATCTCCTGCTCCAGTCCGTATTCTGTAAGCTTGATTCTGTTGCTTGTAAAAGTAGGAGCAAGCACTACCTGAGTGCCTGCTTCTAAATATTCTGACTGTAAATCCACCATGATCTTTGGATGTTCAAGAATCCATTTTTCCGGACATACTCCTGCCGGCATTCCGCGTTTGATCAGATTCGATCCCGTTGCCCCATCTAGATATAGAAGATTTTGTTTTGTCAGTTCTCTAAATTCCTGTTTTGTCATGCTGTATCTCCAACTATGCTTGTAATCAGCAGAAATTATTTTTGAATCAGTAATGACTTTCCTGTCATTTCCTTTGGCTGTTCCATCCCCATCGTTTCTATCAGTGTCGGTACGATATCTGCAAGGCATCCGCCCTCACGCAGTGTATAATCCTTCTTGTAATTCACCAGAATAAATGGTACAGGGTTAGTTGTATGTGCCGTAAATGGTTCTCCAGTCGTATAATCCACGAGCTGCTCTGCATTTCCGTGATCAGCACAAATGAACATCACTCCATCTACAGATTGAATTGCTTCTACTGCCTTACCGACACACTCATCAACTGCTTCTACTGCTTTGATAGCTGCTGACTCTACACCTGTATGACCTACCATATCAGGATTTGCAAAATTAATAATGATCACATCATACTTTTCTGACTTGATTGCACCTACAAGCTTGTCACATACTTCATAAGCACTCATTTCAGGCTTCAGATCATAGGTTGCAACTTCCTTTGGTGAATTAACCAATATTCTGTCTTCACCCTGATTTGGTTCCTCTACACCACCATTAAAGAAAAATGTAACATGTGCATATTTTTCAGTCTCGGCAATTCTTGCCTGTGTCATGTGATTTGCAGCCAACCATTCTCCAAAGGTATTGGTTACCGCAATCTTTTCAAAAGCAACCTCTTTATTCGGTATGGTAGGATCATAATCTGAAAAGCACACATAAGTCAGATCCAAACGCCTGTCTCTTGCAAAGCCTTTGAAATCATCATCACAGAATGCATGTGTAATCTCCCTCGCACGATCCGGTCTGAAATTAAAGAAAATAACAGAATCCTGATCCCCAATCGTTGCAACAGGCTGTCCATCCTTCATGACAACAGTCGGAAGTACAAACTCATCTGTCTTTTCTGTATCATAGGAATTCTGAATTCCGGCAGGTCCTGACACTGCTGTCTCACCGATTCCCTTTGTCAGAGCATTATATGCCTTCTCCACTCTGTCATAATTGTTATCTCTGTCCATTGCATAATAGCGTCCCATAACGGTTGCCACTTCGCCGACACCTAACTCCTTCATTTTAGCTTCCAGTTCTTCAACATAGCCTTTGCCAGATGCAGGAGGTGTATCTCGACCGTCTAAAAAGCAGTGTACATATACTTTCTGCAGACCATTCCTCTTTGCAAGTTCCAACAATCCATAAATATGTGTATTATGACTATGCACACCACCATCAGATACCAATCCAAACATATGCAATGCTGAATCATTCTTCTTGCAGTTGTTCACTGCATCCAGCAAAGCCTTATTCTCAAAAAAAGTACCATCCTGAATTTCCTTTGTGATTCTGGTCAGTTCCTGATACACAATACGTCCGGCACCCATATTCAAATGTCCGACCTCTGAATTGCCCATCTGTCCCTCAGGGAGTCCGACTGCCATACCGCTTGCTTTTCCCTCTACGAACGGATATTCCTTCATCAAAGCATCCATTACAGGTGTTTTTGCCTCATATACTGCATTTCCGTCATGATGACTGTTGAGTCCATAGCCATCCAGAATCATCAATACTGTTGTTTTCTTACTCATTTACATTTCCTCACTTTTATTTTATTATGACCCATTACAGGATATCATTTTCTCTCGAATTATACACTTTTTATCTCTTTCTGGCAACTCTGTACAGAGGAATAAAAAAAGTATGTACGTGTTATCATAACACGCACATACCTAATATCTACTTTAATTACAGATTACCATGCTCAGCATCATCAAACATTTCATAGATACTGATCTTGCACGCATCACTCTCAGGCATGCCTACAAATGTAGCTCCGTATATCGTCTCAGGTTTGCTGTTATCAATACGCGTTATATTGACGAACGTATGAATGATTTCCTTTGTCCAGATTGTCAGTTCGGCCTGATATACGGAATTTAGTTCTAATGATTCCTTGCATTTAAATCCGATACCACCCTTTGACAAATCGACGACATCCACTCGCACCTTATCCTGCATATTGTTATCCAGACGTTTCATAATCAGAGTTGCATCAAGATCCAGTCTTCTGTTTCTTCTTCTATCCTGACTCATACGGTACCCCTTTCGCATATTATCATGCTCATTTGTCTATGTATCATCATATAATACATTTCCTCATGTTGTCAATGCAAAATCCAATCAATGTATGAACATTGCATCTCCAAATGAAAAGAATCGGTACTTCTCTCTTACAGCTTCTGCATAAGCATTCATGATGTGTTCTTTTCCTGCAAGTGCCGATACAAGCATTAACAGTGTAGACTCCGGCAGATGAAAATTTGTGATCAGTGCATCGATCATTTTAAATTGATATCCCGGATAGATAAAGATATCTGTATCTGCGCTTTTTGCCTCCAATAAACCCTGTTCATTCGTTGCAGACTCAAGCGTACGGCAGCTCGTTGTTCCGACTGAAATGATACGATGTCCATTCTCCTTGGTTCGGTTGACGATATCTGCGGTTTCCTGTGGTACCACATAAAACTCAGTATGCATATGATGTTTTGTGACATCCTCCACCTTGACCGGTCGAAATGTCCCAAGTCCCACATGCAATGTGACATATGCTAACTGAATACCTGATGCTTCGAGCTCCTGTAGCAGTTCCTTTGTAAAATGCAGTCCCGCCGTTGGTGCGGCAGCTGAACCTTCATATTTTGCATAGACCGTCTGGTAACGATTTTTATCTTGTAGTTTATGTGTTATATAAGGGGGAAGTGGCATCTCTCCAAGTCGATCCAGAACCTCCTCAAAGATACCATCATACTCAAACCTTACCAGTCTATTACCTTCTTCTACGACCTCCAGCACCTGTGCCTTAAGCAAGCCATCACCAAAGGATAACCTTGCCCCCGGCTTCATTTTCTTTCCCGGTTTGACAAGTGTTTCCCAGACATCATGTTCCTTTCGCTTGAGCAATAAAACCTCTACATTTGCACCAGTATCCTCCTTGATTCCAAGGAGTCTTGCAGGAATCACTTTTGTATTATTCAGCACCAGACAGTCACCCGGCTGCAGATATTGTTTCACCTCTCGGAATTGATGATGTTCATATGAGCCAGTCAGTTTATCCAATACCAACAAACGTGAGCCTGCTCTGTCTGTTAATGGATCCTGTGCAATCAATTCCTGTGGCAGGTCATAATAGAAATCACTTGTTTTCATATTGATCACCCATCATTGTCTTAACTCTATTCCAAGGCTCTCCAATCCATTTAGGATCTTCTTCATAGCCGCATTGACATCCTGATCGGCAAGTGTTCGTTCTTTATCACGGAAGGTGATTGAATATGCGATGGATTTAAATCCTTCCTTGATCTGTTCGCCCTCATAGATATCAAACAATTGGTAACTCTCCAATATCTTGCCACCACGCTGTGCAATAATGGTCTCAATCTGACCTACCATAATCTCCTTTGGTACGACCATGGAAATATCACGATTGACTGACGGGTACTTTGCAATTCCCGTATATTTACGATCAAATGTCGCAAATGGCTCTATAGTCGGCATATCGATTACTGCAAGATATGCTTTTGTCTTCATGTCATAATGGTCACATACCTCCGGATGAACCTCACCCAGATATCCCACAACCATCTGATCATAAATAATGTTTGCCTGACGACCGGGATGTAGGAACGGTTTACCTGCTTTGGGATCATAGACAGGCTTCTTTGACATACCGATGGATTCAAAGAATTCCTCAATCACACCTTTCAAAGTAAAGAAATCGCCTTCTCCGTAGAAACCAAGTGTAAACTGCATTCTTTCATCCGGCAGTTCCTGCAACGGTAAACTCTTTGGCAGATAAATATTACCCTGTTCATAGAGTCTTACATTTTTGTTACGTCTGTTATAATTGGTTGCAAGTGAGGTTAGCATACCATTGATGGATATTGTCCTCATAATCGAAAAGTCTTCACCGAGAGGATTTGCAATCTCAATTGCATTACGAAGCGAATCACCCTCAGGTATCAATAACTTATCAAACACCTTTGGACTCTCGAATGAATAACTCATGCCCTGTGAAAATCCACAATACTCTGCAATCGTTCTTGCTTTTTCTTCAAGACGAAGTTTCATTGGCATTTTCCCGGTAGTGGCTTCACCATTCGGAAGTGTGGATCCGATCTTGTCATATCCATAAAATCTGGCAACCTCTTCTGCAATATCTGCAATCCCTTCGAGATCCTGACGAAATGTCGGAATCTCCAGATTACCTGTTTGTGGGTCATAGGATAACTCCAGTTTTTTAAGAATTACCAACATATCCTCGAGAGAGATCTCTGTCCCAAGTAGATCGTTGATGCGTTCTGCATCCATTTTAATCACTCTCTTAGGCGGTAATGGCTCACATACATCGACAATGCCACCCACCACATCACCGCAGCCCAGTTCCTGAATCAACTGACATGCACGATTGATTGCTAATATTGCATTATTGGGATCCAGTCCTTTTTCAAAAATGCCTGAAGCATCTGTTCTAAGTCCCAATCTCTTTGCTGATTTTCTAATATTGGCTCCGTTAAATGTTGCAGATTCAAATACGACTGTCTTCACATCTTCTGTAATCTTCGAATTCTGTCCACCCATGATTCCGGCGATGCCAATTGATTTTTCTGCATCACAGATCATCAGCATTTCCGAATCCATTTTTCGTATCTGCTCATCCAGTGTCTGGAATTCCTCACCATCTTTAGCACGCTTTACTATGATTTTATGTCCTGCAATTGTATCCAGATCGAATGCATGCATCGGTTGACCATATTCCTGCATAACATAGTTTGTTATATCTACCAGATTGTTGATCGGTCTGATCCCGCTGGAAGCAAGTCTGCGTTGCATCCACTTCGGTGACGGAGCTATTTTAATATTCGTACAAACTCTTGCACAATATCTGGAGCACAGATCCTGATCCTTTACCTCTACCGAAATATAGTCTTCTACTTTTTCATTGTTTTCCTTTACTTCTACCTTTGGTGCATGGAACTCCTTTTGAAATGTAACTGCTGCTTCTCTGGCAATACCGAGTACGCTGTAGCAGTCTACACGGTTCGATGTGATCTCATATTCAAATACAGCGTCATGCAATCCCATAGCCTCGACTGCATCACTTCCTATCTCTGTATCCTCCGGGAAAATATAGATACCATCCTCCGGTGCGTCCGGGTACATCTCTCTTGATGTACCGAGTTCTTCAACAGAACACATCATACCAAAGGATTCAACACCTCTTAGTTTTCCGTTTTTGATTACAATTCCGTCCTCAGGAAGCGGGCCGCCATCATGACCTCCGGCTACCTTTCCGCCGTCAATGACTACGGGGACTTTATCTCCCACCTTTACATTGTGAGCTCCTGTTACTATCTGCAGTTTCTGACTGCCTAAATCCACCTGACATATGATCAGTTTATCTGCGTCAGGATGTTTTTCTATGGACAAAATCTGTCCTACATATATTTTTTCGAGGTTTTGATCTAAACACTCGAAGGTTTCTACCTTTGTTCCTGTGAGGGTCATAGCATCAGTGTATTCCTGATTGGTACAGGACAGGTCTGGGACATATGCTTTGATCCAGCTAATTGAAGTATTCATGGATTTGTCTCCTTTCGTTTTAAAATTGCTCTAAGAATCGGATATCGTTCTCGTAGAGAAGGCGCATGTCATCGATTTCATATTTTAAGAGGGCAATGCGCTCGAGTCCTACTCCGAAGGCGAATCCAGAGTATTCTTCCGGATCTATGTTGCTCATGCGAAGTACGTTTGGATGTACCATACCACAGCCAAGGATTTCAATCCATCCGGTTCCTTTGCAGAAACGGCATCCTTTTCCCCCACACTTGAAACAAGATACATCCACTTCTGCACTGGGTTCTGTAAAGTTAAAATGATGTGGTCTGAATCGTACTTTTGTATCTTCTCCAAACAATTCTTTTGCAAATTCGGCCAATGTGCCTTTCAAGTCAGTAAATGTTATGTGCTTGTCTACAACCAGACCTTCAATCTGATGGAATGAAGGTGAGTGTGTTGCATCTACCTCGTCGGAACGAAATACACGTCCCGGTGCAATCATACGGATCGGTAGCTTACCTTTTTCCATCTCATGTACCTGTACACCTGAGGTCTGGGTACGCAACAGAAAATCTCCACTGATATAAAATGTATCCTGTTCATCCTTTGCAGGATGATCTGCCGGTATATTCAAGGCTTCAAAATTATAATAGTCCGTTTCTACCTCAGGACCCTCGACAACCTCATAACCCATACCGATAAAAATACGTTCTACTTCCTCGAGTATGATCGTATCAGGATGGCGATGTCCCAGTTTTTCCTTCTTTGCTGGCAACGTTACATCAATCGTTTCCATTTTCATCTGTTGTTCACGTACTGCACGTTCCATCTTGAGTTTTGTCTCCTCAAGAGCATTTTCGATCTCAGCACGAGCATCATTGACCATCTGACCAATCTTTGGTCTATCCTCCGGAGCCACATCTTTCATGCCCTTGAGCACCTCAGTCAATTGACCCTTTTTACCAAGGAAATTCACTCTGACCTCGTTTAATTTCTCAAGTGCATCCGAAGCCTGTATCTGCTTAAATGCTTCTTCTTTGATCTGTTTCAGCTTGTCATTCATAACATTTCTCCTTTCCATTCTTAGGATGTAATACAGTTCTCCTGTATCACAAAAAAATCCCTCTATATCATAATAGAGGGACGAATTGATTCGCGGTACCACCCAGTTTCCCGAAGTATTCTTCGGACACTTGACAGCGTAACGTGCATCTACGGCTTGATCTACACAATCGTTACTTATACAAAACAGTAACAAATCTTCAAGGAAGCTGCTCCGGTGTGAAAATCGAATATCATCTGAACTTAAGGAAGCTTACAGCCGATGGCTTCCTCTCTCTGAAAGAAAATCATATTCTGCGGCATATCTCGCCTGCACCATCATTGCATTTCACATTCATAACTAACTGTATCCATTCTAGGCAAATATTTGCCGAATGTCAAGTCAAAAAAATCCTTTCAGATAATCATTGATCTGTGCTCCAACAAACATAATATACATACACATATACAGCCACAGCATAATAATCACGACAGTTGCCAGGCTGCCATACATGCTGAATGCATTGAAATTACTGAGATAAACTGAAAATGCCCATGAATACAATGTCCATACAACAGACGTAAATATTGCTCCGGGTATCTGTTGACGAAATTTCTGCTTTTGATATGGAAGTGTGGTATAGATTAAGGTAAATACAAGTGACAGAATCGCCAGTGTCAGCAAGATTCGAAAATCAAGTATTACCTGAAACGGAACAGGCAGATGGATCAATTTCTGTTCGGCAAACAGTCTCAATGATCGTCCGAATCCCGACAGTACTAACGATGTCACCATCACCACCGCCAGAACCACTGTATATAATCCGGCTCTTGCCCGCATTACAAAATAATTTCTCTTTTCATGTATTTCGAAAATAGTATTCAGTCCATTGGTGATCGACAGAAATCCCTGTGCAGAGGACCAAATCACTGCAATGATCGAAAAAGACAGAGCAGCAAATGTATTTGCATATAACTGATCAATGATCATGATTGCATATCCATCCAATGTGTTTGGCAGAACATTCACGACTGCCGCCAATACATCCGCCTTTGTCAGCGGGGTATATGGGATGATCGCAAGGATTAGGATAATATATGGTATCAGGGATAAGAACACAAAAAAGGCTGCACTGGAGGCAAATGCCCGTACATGGTCCTCCTGCATTTCAACCGAAAATCCATGTAACACATCATAAGCACGCTTTATTTTTCCCTTCATAGTTTCCCTCCCTGTGATTCCTTCTGTTTATAACATCTCAGCTGAAAAATCTGTGATTTCGATATTTTCAAAGAAACTTTTTATAATGTGTTCTGCCTGCATACCTCTGAGTGCCATATTTTTTGCACAATTCTGAGACATCCCTGTACCGTGTCCATAGCCCCCACCATACAGTGTCATAGTCTCAAGCTTCTCATCCTGATAGGTTGGTTCGATTGAAAAAAAAGCACTTGGAAGTAGCTTCCCACAAACCACAGTCTCGCCGTTTTGCCTCTGAATCGAAGCCCCTTCAGCAGATAGAATATAACGGATATTATATTCTGTCAGTATCTGTATTGTAGCATTACTCCCTTCAACAATCAAACTTTCTATCACACCACCCTCTCCTCTTGATGCAATACTGATATCCCTGATCTCACCAATCGCAGGAGGTTCTGTTGAATGATAGATGCCATCCTCATCCCTTGTCAGTATCTTATTCGGATTAACCATAAAACGTTCCGATATTTTTGTATCAATTCCCGCCAATGCTGCACTCACAATATTGACATTCCAACGATACCACGGTTCTTGACTTTCATAATCTGTATCATCGATTCCACGTATAAATGAGTCAAATTCTTTTTCGATTACTGACTCATCCTCATGTACAACGTTCCATGCTTCTACTGCCTCCTCGGACAGTTTTTTCCCCTTCAGATAATCCATATCCTCGTCAGTATCGGTTTTCCAAGCTCCCCCATCTGTTGTATATCCACAGGAAGTTGAAAAATAATAAGTATCCTTTACCTTGCCACCATATGTGACCACCTTTCCGTTTGTAGCATCCACTGCCTGATTAACAGCACTACATTCGCCTATGTAATTGTATACCTGAAAGCTAGTGGAATCATCTACATTGGCTCCAATCTCTGTATATTTGGAATACTGCATCTGTTTGAGGGCATAAGTTCTGGCACAGATTGCCTGAGCCTTTAACGCTTCTATTGGATAATCAGAAGGCATCTCACTTGGTACAACCGCATATAAGTATTCTTCGACCGGAAGATCATTGATGATGACCAGACCTCCCTCATTACACTGCAGTTCAAAGGCACCTCTGTATACCGGTGCATCCTGTCCACGTTTCAAAGTCAAAACTGCTGTTTTTGCAGACACAGACAGTGGAATGATGAGTATCTTCTCATGCTTGCTATCAAAATATTCATTGCCGATACCTGAAACAGAGAATTCCTCTCCTGCATGATAAATCTTACTTTGATTGTGACAGATGACCTCATAATCTGTATCCGGTATCAGTGTCACACGATCATGATGTATCCCTGTTCCGTCATTCGTTTTCAATACCACCCGAATCCTTTTGGTATCGTCAGAAGTCTCGGTGATAACGATCTTCGGTGATTCATCTTCCTGTATCTCCTCCTTCTTTTGATCCTCCTTTTTCGATAGTATGATAAATAAAATAACCAAGCCCGCCATCATTAGTATCACTTTGAGTTTATGCATATGCTCCCCCTCTATCAGCTGAATGTGAAACATAATAAAAGGCAGCCTCCGTAGAGACTGCTTTTCCTCTTTTGTGATCATCCCAGAGATGCCGGTTCTTGTTTTTTGACTCCTAGCTAACGCTAGGTGGGTGACCGCAGCCGCACTTCTGTCTTCCACTGCAAATGAGGCCTGACATAGGATACGGTAATATAGGAATCCCGTTTAAAGTAAATGTAGGTTCAAAATACAAGAATTATCGAACACCCCAGGAAATCTATCTTTATTATAACTGTTTATATTAAATAATGCAATACTATTGTCTGATTTTATGGCATTTTTATAAATGTATTCACACTATTTTCCATTTTAATAATAGATACAAACTTCCTTTCCTTCCCATGTTTTCAGCTTCACATGAGTTTCATCGCTCTCCGTAATGTACTTAGGCAGTAGCGGAACCTTACCAAGTCCCTCAGGTGAATTGAGGATATACTGAGGTATCGCCAGTCCTGAGGTATGTCCGCGCAGATACTTCATGATGCGTAACCCTTCATCCACTGTAATCTGAAAATGCTTTGTGCCAATTACCTGTTTCGGATGGAATATATAGTATGGTCTGACACGTACCTGCAGCAATTCTTCGTTCAACAACTGCACAACATATTTATTATCGTTGATTCCACGTAAAAATACCATTTGATTGCCTAAAGGAATGCCTGCATCTGCGAGTTTGTTGCAGGCTGCGCTGGATTCCTCGGTAATCTCTCCCGGATGATTGAACTGTACATTGACAAACAAAGGATGATATTTCTTCAGCATATTCACCAGATCGTCTGTAATACGCTGAGGCATTGTTACCGGAACCCTTGTACCTATTCTTATGATTTCCACATGCGGAATATGATATACGC